>NZ_CP036349.1:4030765-4644245 GCF_007753265.1 Botrimarina mediterranea | reverse complement strand
CGGCCAGACACTCTACGTCGCCCAGTCGGAGTCGAGCGCCGCGATCGTGCGTAAGTACCCGGTTGCCGAGGACGGATCGGTCGGCGAAGGATCGCTCTTCTTCGACGCGACCGAGCTCGCCAAGGACCACCGCGGTCTGCCGGACGGACTTGCAATCGATCAGAACGGCAACGTCTGGACGACCGGCCCCGGTGGCGTGCTGGTCGTCTCGCCCGAGGGGAAGTTGCTCGGCCGCATCCTCACCGGCGAGCTAACCGCCAACTGTTGCTTCGGCGGCGCCGACGGCCGGGCGCTCTACATGACCGCCGACACATGGCTCTGCCGTATCCAGACCACAACGACGGGCGCCGGCTTTTGAGGACAAAGACTGTTTAACCACAGATTTCACGGATACCACGGATAAGAATTTGTAGGAGACGCCTCCTACAGACATGGCAAGCACTATGGTTCTATCCGTTCCATCCGTGGTTCCAAAAAGAACTAGAGAAGGCAACGATGTTCCGTGAGTCGATCCAGCAGATGACCGGCTATGTCCCCGGCGAGCAGCCGCGCGGGACGAAGCTGGTGAAGCTCAACACCAACGAGAATCCTTACCCGCCTTCGCCGAAGGTCGTGGCCGCGATCCGCGCCGCCGCCGACAGCGGATTGCAGCGCTACCCGGACCCGCAGGCGACCGCCTTCCGGATGCGTGCGGCCGAAGTGCTCAAGACGCACAACGCCGAGATCACGCCCGACTGGATCCTCTGCGGCAACGGCAGCGACGACATCCTGACGATCGTCACCCGCACGTTCGTCGATCAAGGCAAGTCGGTCCGCTACCCGTGGCCGACCTACATGCTCTACAAGACGCTCGCCGAGATTCAGGGCGTCCGCCACGAGGCCGTGCCGTGTGAGCCCGACTGGACGATCGGCTACGAGCTGACGGCGCCGTCGCCCGACTTGCAGCTTGTGTACCTAGCGAATCCCAACAGCCCCAGCGGCACGTTGCTGGCGCCCGGCGAGGTGGCGGCGATCGCCGACGCGCTGGAGTGCCCCGTGTTGGTGGACGAGGCGTATGTCGATTTCGCCGAGACGAACTGCCTCGACCTCGTGCGGACCAACGAGCGGGTGCTCGTGAGCCGTACGCTCAGCAAGAGTTATGGCTTGGCGGGGCTGCGGTTCGGGTACGTCGTTGCGCAACCCGACGTGATCGCGCAGCTCGCCAAGGTGAAGGACAGCTACAACTGCGACACCCTGTCGATCGCCGGCGCCACCGCCGCGATCGACGACCAAGCGTGGCTCGCCGACAACGTCGCCAAGGTACTCGCCGAGCGGCAACGGCTCGACGCCGGCCTGCAAGCGGCGGGCTTCGTCACGACGCCGTCCAGCGCCAACTTCGTCTGGGCGACGCACCCCTCGGGCCAGCACCAAGCGATCTACGAGAGTCTTAAGGAGTCGGGCGTCTTGGTCCGCTGGATCAAGCACCACGGCTGGGCCGGCGGCGACGACGGCCTCCGCTTCTCGGTTGGCACGCCGGAGCAAACCGACGTGCTGCTTTCGCTGCTAGCGACATGTTGACCTCATAGCGATGTCAGTGCCCGAGAGACGCCCCTCAACATTTCCGCCGATGCCGGGAATGCGTGTTGTGACGGTCGCCCGGGCGCCGATAGTCCCCACGGGGAGGGCCTGCGCCCGCTCATGCCGAGCGACGCAAAGGCCCCAAGGGGGGAAATCGCATGGCCCACTGGGCTGCTTCGGCTTGTCGTTTCGTCGCCGCCGTCATGACGGTAGGAACCTGCCTATCGCAGGGCGAAGTCCGTGCGCAAGAGCCTGACGTCGGCGCGCCGACGCTGCTCGCGATGCCGGGCGAATCGACTGCTTATCCCAACGGCACGTTCGGTGAACAGCTCTCAGCCGCGAGCGGACCGGCCGACTATCCCGTCGGCGGTCCGGGCTATCGCCCCGGCGCTGGGCGTCGTGACGACTGGCTCGTGGGGCCGCACTGGCGCGTCACGGTGGACGGCGTGGTGCTGTCGCGTGGCGAAGCCGACCTCGCCGCGATCCTCGCTGAAGTCGAGCCGATTGCGCCGGCGGTCGCACTGCCCCCGCTCGAGTTCTACAACAATTTCGATCACGCCGCCGGCGCCAGGGTGCTGCTGACGAGCGAGTACCCGCAGTTTGCAGGTTATGAACTGCAGGTGGGGTACCTCGGCGCTGAGAAGTGGACCGCTAACGCGTATTGGGAAGAAGAACCCATCACAGCCGGCGACATCGCCGGTATGCAGCGTCGCCAGCTCGTCTACGACTCACGCTTCCACTCGGGTGAGATCAACTTCCAGAAGATGACGCCGGGCTATCTCAAGCCATTCGCCGGTGTTCGGTACATTGCCTTTGGCGAGTCGGTCTCGGACATCAACAAACAGTACACAAACGTCATTCTGCCCGACCCCGACATCACGGTGCCGGGTGATTCGCTCTCCTCGATCCTTGCTCAGCAGAGCAATGGCGTCGAAGTCGATAACAACTTGATCGGCTTCCAGAGCGGTCTGCGGCTGGACATGTGGCGTCCGACCCGGCGGCTCCATCTGACCGGCTTCGTTTCGGCGGGTGTCTATTGCAACTTCATTGATCGCGACCGCGTCTCGAGTAGCACGGTGACCGTTACCACCAAAGAGACCGTGGTCGATGACGACAACAACACGCCACTCGACCCGAACGACGACACGCGGAGTATCGACACCACAACGAACTCGCTGACGACCAACGTGGCTACCTCGGCCGACGGCACCCGTATCGCCTTCACGACCGAGGCCTCGCTCGCCGCGACCTGGCGTCTCAGCAACACCACCGCGTTACGCGGCGGTTACCAGGCGCAGTTCCTCGGCGGCGTCGAGCTGGCCGAGAACCTCTGGACCGCCCCGCCGCCGATCACCGCGGAGAGCGACGAGCTCTTCCTGCACGGCTGGTTCGCCGGCATCGAGTATCGACGCTAGCGCTGAGTGGGCAGTAGGCAGTGGGCTGTAAGTCTTCTCTCTCCCGAAGGGAGAGACCGCATCCTGCCCACTGCCTACTGCTCACCGTCGACTTGCTTCATGCGGAAGCATGAAACGAGGTGATCATTCACTAACCCCGCCGCCTGCATGAAGGCATAGCAGGTGGTGGGGCCGACGAAGCGGAAGCCGCGGCTCTTGAGTTCTTTGCTCATCGCTTTCGAGGCGGTCGTCTCGGACGGGATGTCGCCCATCTGCTTCCAACGATTAACGACCGGCTTGTCATCGACGAACGACCAGACGAGGCCTGAGAGCGTCTCGCCCGCCTCTTGCAGCGTTAGCAACGCGCGAGCGTTGGAGATCGTCGATTCGATCTTGCCGCGATGGCGGATGATCGACGCGTCCAGCAGCAGCTTCTCGACACGCTTGGGCGTGTAGCGGGCGACGACCCCGGGTTCGAAGTCGGCAAACGCTCGGCGGTAGCCCTCGCGCTTGAGCAGCACGGTGCGCCACGAGAGCCCCGCCTGCGCGCCTTCGAGCGTGATCATCTCGAACAGCCTATTGTCGTCGCGCAGCGGAACACCCCACTCCGCATCGTGGTAATCGCGTTCGGCGTCGGAGCCCTCGGCCCACGGGCAGCGCATGGTTGGCATGCTCGAAAATGTAGCCCGTATCTGGCCCGTCGTCTGCGGCCTTCCGGCCGAATACAATGAGTTGGCTATGAGCGAAACCACCTACGAATACGACGTGATCGTCATCGGCGCCGGCCACGCCGGTACCGAAGCGGCGCTGGCCGCTGCGCGGATGGGGGCACGGACGGCCCTGCTGACGACGAACCTCGACACGGTCGGCCAGATGAGCTGCAACCCGGCCATCGGCGGCGTCGGCAAGGGGCAGATCGTCCGCGAAATCGACGCCCTCGGCGGCGCGATGGGCCGGGCGATCGACGCTACCGGCATCCAGTTCCGGATGCTCAACCGCAGCAAGGGCCCGGCGATGCACAGCCCCCGCGCCCAAGCCGACAAGCGCGCCTATCAAGCCGAGATCAAGCGACTCGTCGAAGAGCAAGAGAATTTGGATCTGCGGCAGGAGGGAGTAGAAGAACTCCTGACGGAGAATGACGAAGCACGAATGACGAATGACGATAACGATCTTCGTCATTCGATCTATGGTGTCCGTGTCCGAGGCGGCGCCACTTACCAAGCGCATGCCGTCGTCCTCACCACCGGCACCTTCCTCCAAGCCCTCATGCATACCGGTGAGGCGAAGACTCCCGGGGGGCGGGGCGGCGAGGGGACTTCGTGCGGTATTAGCGCGTCGCTTGAGCGGCTTGGCGTGCGGCTCGAGCGCTTCAAGACCGGGACGCCGCCGCGGCTTAATGCGCGGACGATCGACTACTCGAAGTGCGAAATGCAACCCGGCGACGCCGAGCCGCAACCGTTTTCGTTTCTCACCGATCGGCTGACACAGGAGCAGGTCCCCTGCCACATCACGTACACGACGCCCGCCGTCCACGACCTGATCCGCGCTAACCTGCACCGCGCGCCGATGTATAGCGGGCAGATCAACACGAGCGGCCCACGCTACTGCCCGTCGATCGAGGACAAGGTCGTTCGCTTCGCCGAGAAGGAGCAGCACCAACTGTTCCTCGAACCCGAAGGGCGGCAGACGCTCGAAGTTTACGTCAACGGCGTTTCCACAAGCCTGCCGCGCGACGTGCAGGACGCCATGCTCCGCCACATCCCCGGCTGCGAGAGGGCGAAGATCATGCGCTATGGCTACGCCGTCGAGTACGATTACGCCCCGCCCGATCAGTTGACGCCGACGCTCGAGTCGAAGCACGTCGCGGGCTTGTTCTTCGCCGGACAGATCAACGGCACCACCGGCTACGAAGAAGCGGCCGCCCAGGGCCTCATTGCTGGCGCCAACGCCGCACTGCAGGTCGCCAACCGCGAGCCGTTGGTGCTGGCACGGGACGAAGCGTACATCGGCGTCTTGGTGGACGACCTCGTGACGTGCGGCGTGGACGAGCCCTACCGCATGTTTACGAGCCGGGCCGAGTACCGACTCTCGCTCCGCCAAGACAACGCGGACCGCCGTCTAACGCCCCTGGGGGCCCGCTGCGGGCTCGTGACGGCCGAACGTGAAGAACGCCTGCGGCGGAAGCTGGGCCTCGTGGATCGCATTGCGGGCCTCCTGGAGAGCGTCCGCTATCAAGGCCGCAACTTGGGCGAGCACCTCAGGCGCCCCGAGATCGACTGGCAAGCTATCGTCGCGATGGCGCCCGCCGAACCCGCCGCCGAGCTCGCCAGCGCGCCGAGCGACGTGATCGAGCAGGCGCTGTTCGACGCCCGTTACTCGGGCTACGTCGCCCGACAGCAGACGGAGATCGATCGCCAGCACCGGCTCGCCGAGAAGCGGATCCCCGCGGCGTTCGACTACGCGCGTCTGACGCACCTGCGACACGAGGCGCGCGAGAAGCTGTCTCGCGTGCAGCCGACGAACCTCGCCCAGGCAAGCCGCATCAGCGGGGTAACCCCGGCGGACATCGCACTGCTCATGGCGCACCTCGACGGCGGCAAGCGGCGCAGCGATTCTCAGCCTCAGGCGTGACCTTACGCACGAAGCTGACGAAGTTCACTGCCCGCATTTTCATGCAACGATTTACGGTTAAGTGCTTTTCCTGCAATCGCTTACAGCGATGCGACTCGTGTTGACGGGGGGCCCTCGCCCCTTATAATCCGGCGACGAGGGTAATTGAGGCAACCTCGGCGAATGCGGTGAGGCCAGTGTTCTGCGGTCTCCGTGGGGCTTTGCGATACCGGTGGCGTTTGCGTCGCAAATGACGTTTGCACGATCGCGATAGTTTGCAAAGCTACGGAAAGAAGGCGCCCTGCGGGCCCCCTGGGCTGCAGGTCAGGCTTCGACTAGCAGGTCTGGGCGATCCGCGTCGCATAGTTCGAAGCGTCCTTCGGGCGCTGCGGGCGAACGAGGCGAAGTTCAGAACCATCGGTCGCGTCGGTCGCCGCCTTATGGGGCGCGACCGCCGCGGAAGCAAAACGAAAATCGAGCGTGGACGGAGCCGCTCGGCTCTGGCCCTGACCCTTAAGAGGGAAGGGCCGGCCGCCGAATCGCCCGGCCTGACGCACAGCCATCAACTAGGGAGAGGGGTGGTTCGTCCATGAAAACTGTCTTCACGACCGGCGAAGCCGCGAAGATCTGTAAGGTCAGCCAGCAGACGATTATCCGCTGCTTCGACTCGGGACAGCTCAAGGGCTTCCGCGTCCCTGGCAGCCGATTCCGCCGCATCCCGCGCGACCAGCTGTACTCCTTCATGCGGGACAACGGCATCCCGACCGACGCCCTCGACAGCGGGCGCCGCAAGCTGCTCGTCGTTGACGACGACGTCGATCTGGTGGACCTGCTGGTCGATCACTTCGAGCGCGACGGCCGCTTCGATGTCCGCAGCGTCAACAACGGCTTCGGCGCCGGCATGATGATCAAGGAGTTCCGCCCCGACCTGGTGGTGCTCGACGTGATGCTGCCAGACATCAACGGCATGGAAGTCTGTCAGCTGGTCCGCAGCGACAAGTCGATGGACGACGTGCGGATCATTTGCATCAGTGGCATGGTCGAAGAGGACCGCATTCAAAAGCTCCGCGGCGCCGGCGCCGACGACTTCATGAAGAAGCCGTTTGACGTCGACACCCTGATGAGCCGCGTCTGCCAGCTCCTCGACATGGAACCCGCCTCGGCGGGCTGACGGGACAATCGGAACCGCCAAGACGCCAAGAGCGCCAAGAGCGCCAAGGAAAGTCAGAAACTGGTTCAGTTTTTTGGCGATCCTTGGCGCTCTTGGCGTCTTGGCGGTTAGTTGAGATGAGGAAATGTTCGATCCACCAGAGCCGATTTCTGATGAGCTACGGCGGTGGTTTGCGGACGAGCTGCGGCGCGCGAAGCTCGACGCAATGAAGGAGCTGGCCTACGGCGCGAGTCATGAGATCAACAACCCGCTGGCGAACATCGCCCTCCGCGCGCAGACGATGCTCAAACGCGAGGACGACGCCGACAAGCGGAAGGCGCTCGAGGCGATGCACCGCGCGGCGATGCGCGCCCATGAGATGATTTCCGACCTGATGCTCTTCGCGCGGCCGCCGCAGTTGGTGAAGGCGCCGATCGATTTAGGCGCCGTCGCCAAAGCGGTCGTCGCTGAGTTGGCGCCGCGGGCGGATTCGGCGGAGACGCTCCTGCTGATGGCGGACGCGACATCGCCCGTCATCGCCAAGGCGGATAGGGCGCAACTCGCTGTCGCCGTCCGTGCGGTGGTCGACAACAGCCTCGACGCGCTAGGGCAGGGGGGCGAGGTCCGTGTCTCCGTGGACGAAAGCCACGGCGACGCCGTGATCCGCGTCATCGATAACGGCCCCGGCGTGCCTGCCGAGATCCAACCGCACGTGTTCGATCCCTTCTTCAGCGGCCGCGAAGCGGGCCGCGGCTTGGGTTTCGGGCTCTCCAAGTGTTGGCGGATCATCACGGACCATGGCGGCGCTGTGCGGCTCGATAGCGAGCCGGGGCGGGGCGTCACGGTCACGATCACGCTGCCGAAGGGGTGAACGCCATGGTAGGCCCCGAGCGCTGCGACGTCGCCATCTGGGACGTGAACGGTGAGCTAACCGCTGGAATGCTTCGCCAGATGACGCGCGTCACCCGCCACGACGGACCGCAGATCGCCGTCGAGTCGGGTCTGTGGCATGGCCGCCGCATCGCGGTGGGCTATCCTCAACGCGTCACCGCCGCGCGTGCGGCGACGCTCAGCGGCTGCCTGCGGGCGATGTCCCTCGGCAATCCGGCCAATCACCGTGTCGTGATCGGCCCGGCGACAGCAATCACCGGCCGCGCCGCTGTCGGCGATGTTGTTCTCGCAAGCGAAGTCCATGCCAGCGCTGTACGCATCGCCATCGAATCAAGCATTTGCTGTGATCGCATAGCCCACACTCCATTAGGAGACGGTGAACTATCCAAGGCGTCTGCAGTTGCGGCGACGACCGATTGGGCCGCCGTGACGGCTCGTGCAGGCGTGGAAGACGGCGAGCCCACGCTGATTGTCGCCGTCGTGACCGCGACTTCCGCCTCGGAAATCGTGCAACCGCCTCCATCACGCCGGCGCACACTCGCGCGCGAAGCGGGCGCTTACCTCGGTCGGTTCTTGAAGGGCCAATCGAGCGACGGGGCGAACGCCCGCTGTGTCGAGAACGCTGCTCAAACCCTCGCAAGGATTGTCCAAGCGTCGTAAAGGCGAGGCGCGCGACGTTAGTCGTCGGTGAGTAGCGGGTATCAGGCACCCACCGACGACTAACACCGCCGGCCGCGCTAGCGCTTCAGCGTCGCGACGCCGTTGCAGCCGTTGGGTTGATAGCACACCGCGCGGCAGTGTTGCTTGGGCGCCCAGTTGGGGCCAAGGTCCATCAGCGACTCGCCCGAGCCGGTAAACAGCCAGCCGCCACGATTGAGCGTCTGTCCGAGACGCTGGAACAGCGACTTGCGGTCCGTAGGCGTGAAGTAAATCGCCACGTTGCGGCAGAAGATCAGGTCGAACGTGCCCACATTCGTAAAGGGCTTGAGCAAGTTGCGAACCTCGAACCGGCAGCGACGTTTCAGCACGTCGTTCACCCCCCAGCCGCCGGCCGACTTCACAAAATAGGCGCCGCGGTACTTCTGATCGAGCCCGCGATTGACTTCGAGTTCGTTGTAGACGCCGCGTTGCGCTTGGGCGACAGCGGCCGGCGAGATGTCGGTGCCGTAGATCTGCAGGTCCCAGCTCTCGAAGTCGGGCACGACGTCGGCGAACGCCATCGCGATGCTATATGCTTCTTGGCCCGTGCTGCACGCCGCGGACCAAACGCGGAACTTCTTTGGAAACAGCGACCCAGCCTTGGCGTCGATTAACTCCGGGAAGATCTTGTATCGCAGGGCGTCAAACGGCGTGTTGTCACGGAACCACAGCGTCTCGTTGGTCGTGATGGCGTCCACCACGTCGTTCTTGAGCCGCGCGTCGACCCGCACCTTGCGGGCGAAGTCGACGTAGCTCGCGCAGCCCGCTTGCTTAACGAGCTTGGCGAGCCTGCCTTCGATCAAATAGTCCTTACTGGTATCGAGATAAATCCCGCAAAGCTCGTTGACCAGGTCGCAGATCGCGTCGATGTCGGCTCCGTTTGGTTTCATACCAGCACCCTCCCGGCCGCAATCGCGCCCAGGTGATCGGCGATCTGATTCAACGGGAGCACTTCGTCGGCTAGGTTGTTCTCGACAATGCTCTTGGGCATGCCGTAGACGACGCAAGACGCCTCGTCCTGCGCTAGCACCATCCCGCCAGCGGACTTGATCTGCTTGGCGCCAAGCGTGCCGTCGTCCCCCATGCCGGTGAGGACAACCGCCAGCGCACGGGCGCCGTAGCCGCTCGCCACCGAGCGGAACAAGAAGTCGGCCGATGGCTTGCAGTTGCGTTCCGGCGGATCGTCGGTGAGTTGGATGGTGGCGCCGGCGGGCTGCTTCACGACCCGCATCATGCGGCCACCCGGGGCGATGATGATCTCACCGCGCCGCAGCGGTTGGCCTTGGGTCCCTTCCGAAACCCGGAGTTGGCAACGCTTATCGAGGTCGTCGGCGAGGCTCTTGGTGAACATCGGCGGCATGTGCTGCACGACGACGATCGGCGTCGGGAAGTTCGCCGGCAGTTTCGGCAGAAGTTGGGTGAGCGCCTGCGGCCCGCCGGTCGAGACGCCGATGGCGACGATCTCGGGCCGCAGGTTGGGCAGCCTCGGCTTGGACGCTGCCGGCCGAGCCGGGATGGCGGTCCGCAGGGCAGGTGCGGTTCGCGCCGACGGCGCCGCCAACCCACGGAGGCGGGCCGCGTTGACTTTCGGCGCGAGGTCGTGACGGAGTTGCAAGATGCTCTCGTCGAGTGAGTTGGTCGTCGGCTTGAGAATAAAATCGAACGCCCCCAGGCTGAGGGCTTCGGTCGTCGTCTTCGCACCGCTGGCGGTGAACGCGCTGACCATGATCGCCGCGACGTCGATCTGCTTCCTCTGCAGTTCCTTGAGTACGCCGATCCCGTCGAGGCGGGGCATCTCCAGGTCGAGCGTCACGAGATCGGGACGCAACGCCTCGATCTGCTCGACGGCCCGAGCCCCATCGGTAGCGATCCCAACGACCTCGACCCCCGGGATCGCCGCGAGCACATCGCGGACGACCTTGCGGTACAAGGCCGAGTCATCGACTACCAGGCATCGCAAGGGGCGGGACATTGGAAGCGGTTTCAGGGTGGGGTCAATCGGGGGAGGCTTAAAGCAGTCGCGTCGACGACTCACAGCCGGAACTGCGAGACCATGCCATTCAGCTCGGTGGCGAGTCGGGCCACTTCGGCGCCGGCCGACTTGGTGTCGTTAGCGGCGACCGCCGTTTGCCGGGCGCCGTCGTCAACGCCGGTGATGTTGTCGGTGATGCCGCGGCTGGCGGTCGCCGATTGCGAAACGCCGCATACGACCACTTCGGTCGCCGAAGCGGCCTGCGAGACGTTCTGTGAAATCTCGCGCGTCGTGATGCTCTGCTCTTCGACCGCCGCGGCGATCGTGCGGGCGACATCGTTCACGTTGGTGATGACCGAGGTGATCTCCCGGATCGATTCGACGGCATCGCCGGTCGAGTTCTGGATCCCTTCGATCCGCTTGCGGATGTCATCGGTGGCCGATGCGGTCTGCTTGGCAAGGTCCTTAACCTCCGAGGCGACCACGGCGAAGCCCTTGCCGGCCTCGCCTGCGCGGGCCGCTTCGATCGTGGCGTTGAGCGCCAGGAGGTTCGTTTGTTCGGCGATGTCTTGGATCACCTCGATGACCTTGCCAATCTCGTTGGCGGCTTGCCCGAGCCCGCCGACGCGATCATTGCTCACTTCGGCGAGACGCGCCGCCCGGTCGGCGACATTGGCGGACTGTTCGGCGTTCTTGGCGATCTCGTTGATCGTCGAGGTCATCTCTTCGGTCGCCGCCGCAACGCTCCGGACATTGGCGGCCATCTGCTCGCTCGTCGAGGCGATCTCGCCGATGCTGTGCGACATCTGTTCGGCGGCGTAGCTGACTTTAGTGGACTGCTGCCCCGTCTGCTCGGCGCCGGCGGCGAGAGAGACGGCGGTCATCGCCAGTTGTTCTGAGGCGCCCGACAGCGACAGGCTGGTCTGAGACACCTGTTGCAGGATCTTCTGGACCCGCTCAATGAACACATTGAACCAGTGGGCAAGCTCGCCGAGTTCGTCACTCGACTCATCGACACGGCGGGTGAGGTCGGCCTCGCCCTCAGCGATGTCCTGGATACGGCTCCCCAACGAACGGATCGGTCCCAGGATCGATCGACCGACCAGCCAAGCGAGGGCCAGAACAGCTGTAGTTGCGGCGATCAGTACGCCGACGCTCGTCCACAGCAGGCTCGACGCGATTGAATCGGCCGTTTCTTCCATCGAGGTCATGGCTGCGAATGCTTCCGCAGCGTCCATCTTCGAGACGATCGCCCATCGCAGGCCGAGCAAATCGACCGGGCCGTACGCGCTGAGCGTTTCGACGCCGCGATAATCGTCAGCGACATCCGATCCCTTTTCACCTTTGAGAGCGGCCGCGATGGCCGGCGTATCAACGCGGCCGGAGTCGCCACGACGGAACGACGCGTCGAGGCTGTGCGTCTCGGGCTCTAGGTGCGAGTCGCTCCGCATCTTCTTGTCGGCGCCGACGAGGATCGCCTCGCCGGTTTCGCCGAGCCCTTCCCGGTAAGCCATGATCGCCTTGATGCGATCGACGGGCATCTGGAAGCACAAGACTCCCAGCCGCTCGTCACCGTCGAAGATCGGCGTCGCGATGAAGCTCGCCGGCGCCTCGTACGAGGGGGCATACTGCTCGAAATCGACGAGCGTCACTTCACCCTTGTTGAGCGTTTGAGCTTTACGGAACGCGGCGCCGAAGTTCGACGACGCGTAGGCGCCATCCGTCAGCGAAGTGGTGAAGTCGAGTTCCTTGAAGACCGAGTAGACGACGTCGCCCGATTCGTTGTCGATCAGGAAGATGTCGTAGTACCCAAACTTGTCGAGATAGTTGCGGATGACAGGGTGGATGACGGCGTGGAGCCGGCCGTAGTCGGTCCGCTCGTCCGCTGTGTCCAGCAGGTGCTTTGATCCGAGCGGATTCTCATTCTTCAGAAGGTAGGCGTGCTGGAGGGCCACCGACTCGTCGTCGAGCCCATCGATCCATGCCTCATAGTCGGGTGTCTGGCCGTCATTCAGATCGGTGTACCGCTTCGCGAAGTCGTTGGCGTAGAACTCACGCAACTCGTTGCGGAGCGTCTCGATCGACGCGTCATCGTTAGCGATAGCGTCCGCGTAGCCAGTGAAGAAGCCCGGCAAGTGTCGCATTGCCTCGACGACCATACGGTCTTCGGCAAAGGTGACGGCCTGGTCGCCAATCCGCGCGAAGTACTCCTCGATCTGCTGGGTCTTCAATCCGCGTTGCTGTTCGAGCAGCGATACCGCGCGGGTGCGGATGTCGTTGGCGGCGTGCTCACGCAATTGGGCGACGCCACCAATCGACGATCGGTAGCTGACAATCCCCGCGACGAGTAGCGGCGCGACTCCACAAGCGAGGAAGCCGAGAGCGAGACGAGTGCTGATCTTCATCGGAGGTATCTAGTCAGGAGGGGCAGCAGGACGGCTAACCCCGTGGTGGGGATCGGTTGCGAGTTGATTGTTAATCGCGGTCGGACAGCACTTCTTCGACATCCAGCAGTACGCAGATGTCTTTCTCTAACGTGTGAACCCCTAAGAAGAACTTCCCGTCGACGCCATCGACGTTCGAAGGGGGTTCGCTGATCTGGTCGGGACGGACGGTCAGGATGTCCGAGATCCGATCGACCAGCAGGCCTATCGCCTCGCCTTGCGAGTGAACGATGAGGTTCCGGGTGTCGCGGGTCTGCTCCGCAGGGGGCAGGCCGAGCACGGTTCGCAGGTCGATCACGGTCGCGACCTCGCCACGCAGGTTGATCACCCCCCGGACATGACGCGGCGCATTCGGCACCGGGGTCATCTCGAGTTGACGGTTGATCTCCTGGACCAGGCGGATATCGACTCCCATCAGTAGCTCGCCGACGTAGAACGTCGCGAATTGTACCCGGTCGTTGGAAGTCGAAGTCTCTTTGGATGTCGCGATGGCGTTCATGCGTAGCTCCCTACAGTGCGGCCGCGCTGGGCTTGGCCGGCGAAGTTCTGAACAGCGGTCAGCAGCTTGTCGCGATCCATCTTGATCTGGTAGTCGTCGATGCCCACTTCCATGCCGTGTTGGATGTCGGCCGAACCGGCCAGCGACGTCAACGCGATGACCGGTATCGAAGCGAAACGCGGGTCATTCTTCAGGCGTTCGCAGAGCTGAAAGCCGTTCATGTTCGGCATCTCGATGTCGGTAACGAGCAGATCGAATCGCTCGCGCTCCGAGTCGAGCTCTTCCCATGCGAGCTGGCCGTCTTCACAGTCAACGACGCGATAGCCTTTCTCTTCGAAGATGTTCTTCACCTGGGTGCGGAAGAACCCCGAGTCCTCGGCGAGCAGAATCATCGGCGCCAGCGACTCCTCGTTCAGCTCGGGCTCGGGGTCATTGGCGAACCACTCGGGGTGACACATCTGCGTCAGCTCGAAGAGGTCGATGAGCCGCAGCGTCCGCTCGTTGTAGACCAATGAACCGATAACGCCCGGCTCGCGGAACGTGACCGTGTCGATGTTGACCGGGACGTCGCGGATGTCTTCGAGGATCGGGGCAATGAGTCCCACCTCGCGGCCGCGTGCCTCATAGACCACGACCGACACGCTCTCGGCGAAGTCGCCGGCGCCGGTCGAGATGCAAGATTCGAGCCGCATCAGCGGAAGGGTGGCGTTGCGGTACTGAAGCACCTCGCGCCCACCGACGGAGTCGATCTGATCGACCCGGACCCTTTCGATGCGGGCGATGATATCCATCGGGACCACAAACGAGTCCTTCGGATTGTTCTTGAAGAACAACAACGACTGGCGGTCCTCGTCCTTCGTGCTAGAGGACAGGGCGTCGGCGTCCTTATCGCGGAGCTCTTCTTCGCCACGCAGGTTGAGGTCGCCAGCGATCCCAGCGATATCGAGGATCAAGGCGACATGACCATCGCCCAGAATCGTCGCCCCGGCGAGCTTCCGGCAGTTCTTGTGGTGGCGCCCGAGTGGCTTGACGACGATCTCTTCCGAGTCGTGCAGCGCGTCAACGACCAGGCCGAAGCGGGTCTGCCCCGTGTCAACGACGATGACGTTCGTGGCGCCCGTGGCGTTCCCTTGGATCGGGCCCTCGGCCGGGGCACAATCGAGCGTCTCACGCAACCGCACCAGCGGCAAGAGTTGACCACGGAGGCGGAGGACCTCGGCGTCCTTGACACGGCCCAGCTTCGAGCCACGCTCGCTTTCGCGGACGCGGACCAGTTCGGCGATGTTGACCTGCGGGATCGCGAAGCGGTCGCAGCCGACCTGGACAATCAGCGACGGGATAATGGCGAGCGTCAGCGGCAGCGTAACGATGATGCTCGTACCGACGCCCGGTTCCGACTCAACGTCAACCGTGCCGCCCAGCTTGGAGATGTTCGTACGGACCACGTCCATGCCGACGCCACGGCCCGAAACGTCGGTCACCTCGGCTGCGGTGGAAAAGCCCGGGGCGAAGATCAGCCGCAAAGCATCGCGGTCGTTCATCGACTCGGCTTGCTCGGCGGTAATGACGCCCTTCTGCACCGCCTTCGCGCGGAGCTTGTTGGGGCAGATGCCGCCACCGTCGTCCTTGATCTCGATCCGCACCTTGCCGGCTTGGTAGCAGGCCTTGAGCTGGATGGTCCCCTTGGCGGGCTTGCCGGCGCCGAGACGCGTCTCGGGAGATTCGACGCCGTGATCGCACGAGTTGCGCACGAGGTGCGTGAGCGGGTCGCCAATCGCCTCGACGATCGTCTTGTCGACCTCGACCTCCTTGCCCTCGATGACGATATCGCATTGCTTGCCGAGCTTGCTCGACAGGTCGCGGACGACTCGCGGGAAGCGGCTGAACACGGTGCCGATCTGCTGCATCCGCGTCTGCATGATCGCTTCTTGCAGCTCGCTGGTGATCTGGTCCAGCCGGGCCGAAATCGCCTCCAGGCCCGTCCGCTCGGTGGTCGACACCGCTTGCAGTAGCTGGTTGCGGCTGAGCACCAGCTCGCCGGCAAGATTCATTAGGCTATCGAGCACGCCGACCGCGACGCGGATCTGCGCCTCGGGAACCGTCTTGCCCGGCGCGTTCTCTTTCGAGTCGCCTTCGGAGCCGGGCGTCGGCTCTTGCGTGGCGGATGGCGGCTTCAGCGCGGCGGCTTTAGCGGCCTTCTTGGCGGCTAGCTTGGCGTTGATGACGGCTTCGAGTTCCTCGTCGGTCGGCACGCCGGACGGAAGCTGGGCGGGTGGCGCCGCCGGGGCGGGCTCAGGCTCAACCGCGACTGGCGTAACGGGCTGCACAGCCGGCTGCGGGGCGGGCTCGTTGCCGATATCCAGCGCCGCGGCAGCGATGCGTTCGAGCGCCGCGATGTGGTCGCTGACATCGACTCCGTTGGAGTTCTCGACGTCCTCGATCAAATGCTTCAGCGCGTCGGCGCCCTTGAGCATGTCGTCAACGATCGCCGACGTTGGCGTCAGCTCCTCGTTACGCATCATGTTGAGGACGTTCTCGAGGTTGTGCGCCAGGTCATTGACCGTCCGCAAACCGAGGAAGCCCGCGGCGCCCTTGATCGAGTGAATGGCACGAAAGACTTCGTTGACGAGGGCGACATCGACGCTTGGCGCCGCCTCTTCAATCGCGAGAAACTGGTTCTCGATTCCGGCTAGGTGTTCGTTTGCCTCGACGACAAAATCGACGAGCAGCTCATTGTCTTCCACGGGGAACTCCTGAAGGGATCCTGCGGACTCGGCGCTTGGATGGTGGGCGACCAGTTCACACGCTTTCGCTAGGGAAACGCGGTCCGCCAAACGTAAGTCACGAATTGGTGTTCCCTCCTGCGCAGTGGCAACCCACGGCAAGAACGCGCAAAAATGTCGCGGGAATGTCGGAATCTCGTCCCCTGCGAGTTCCGGCTTTGCGGATTGGGACGGTCAGAGTGGCGTAGCCCTGCGCCGCGGTCAGCGTCTGGGCCTGTGATCGGCTCGGTTGTCGCCGTTGTCGTCGCCGTCAAGAAGGTCCTCGCCGTATCCAGGCGGAAAGAGATCGTCGATCCCCGCGCCAAACGCGCCGGCGGGCTTGTCGCCAGTGGGGTCGAGCGGCGGGCGCCGCCGTTTCTTGGGCTTCTCAGCGGCCGGTCCCGACGGCGCGGGCGCGTCTTCGGCATGCCGCGGCGGCAATCGCTTCGGCGGCGCCGCGGCGGCCGCCTGACGTTCGATCTCCGCGAGCGCTTCGGGATCGGAAAACTCGGCCACCCAATCGGCGGTGGTTCCAACCGGACCTATCGGCTTGGCGCTAGACGCCTCGTCTGCAATCACTGGCCGCCGACACAAATCGGCGAACCACGCGTCGCTATCGACCCACCTAGCGCCACTAGAGCGCGCCGCGCGTTGCACGCGACGGTCGCCCGAGACCACCGTGAGGTGTTTTGCCCGGTGCATCGGCTCGAGGATCGCCTCGATCATCTCGTCGGCGTTGGGAAAGCCACGGGCGAACCGTAGGTCAATCCCGTCGCACTCCACTCGGTCGGGCAGCCCCGGCGGGGCCTCGGCGGCGTCGAAGACGATCACCGTTGCCCGCCGCTCCACAGCCGAAAGCCGCTGCGCCAAAAACGCGACCAGCGCCTCCCGCGACCCCCGCAGCGTCCCCGCCAACTCACCCGCGCCGAACAAGTCGGTGGCGTGCAGCAGGTTGTAGCCGTCAATCAAGAGACGCATGGCGGGGCCTGACGGCCCAGGGGTTTGGGGCGAGGGACAGGGCACGAGGGAGAGAAAAGGTGAGCAATCTAGGACGGTAAACCATCCAATCCCTCGTCCCTAACCCCTCGTCCCTAGCCCCTGGGGCCGTCAGGCCCCTAACTGCTGTACTCGTGCCTCTCGTGGAACTTGCGGTGGTAGTAGCGGTCGATTTGACCGTCGGCGTCCATCAGATGGGCGAGCAACGCCGCGCGGACCCACATCCCGTTACGGGCCTGGCGAAAATACATCGCCCGGGGGTCGGCGTCGATCTCGGCGGGGATCTCGCCGAAATGTTGGTCGCGGGGGAATGGGTGCAATATCGGAGCGTACGCTTTCATACGTCGCACCAGGGTTGTTGTTAATTTGTAGGGCGTCAGGTCGAGCTGTGCCATCGCCGCGGCGTCGTCGGCCGTGTCGTGTTCCTTCTGCACCCGTGTCATGTAGAGGGCGTCGAGCGTCTCGATGACCGGCTTGCCATTCACGGACGCCTCGAGTGAATCGACCTCGAAGATCGGCACGCCCTTCTGCATCAGTCGCTGCCTCAGGTCGTCGCGCATCCGCAGCTTCTCGTGGTCGGGTGTCACGAACACTAGCCGCACGCCCGGATATTCCGCCAGCAGCATTGCCAACGAACGCACCGTGCGCCCGCGGCCGATGTCGCCGCAGAAGCAGTAGGTCTTGTCCGAGAGGCCCTTCGCCAAGTCGCTGTAGCCGTAAGAGCTGCGCAGCTCGTCGAGACGGCTTACGGGCGAGTCCATCGGGTTCTCGAACTGGAACGTCCGCTGCAAGGTGTAGATGTCGAGCAGCGCCTGCGTCGGGTGCTCGTCCGCGCCCGACCCGGCGTTGACGATCGGCACGCTCCGCTGGCCGCTCCGCTCGAGATCGTTCATCAGGTACGCGCACGACTCCGCCAAGCGGGCCAGCGGCGAGCGCATGATGATCAGATCGAAGTAGCTCGAGAACATACGAATCGAGTCGAACCGCGTCTCGCCCTTCGCTTCGCTCGAGGTGCTCGCGTCGCGGACTTCATTGCAGACCATGCCGAGGATCTGGCATGCCGCAGTGAACGACAGGAAGGTCCGCGTCGAAGGCTGCGTGAAGTACAGCATGGCCCGCTTGTTGGCGAGCAGGTCGCGCAGAAAATCTTGCCCGGGCCGTGACTTCGACATCACGCGGATCTGGTCCGCGGTGTCGGCGAGGTTCTCCAGCAACTGCGGCCAGAGCTGCCCGGCGAAGATCACGTGCTTCAGCCGCACGCCCTCTTGCAGCTCGGCGGCCTTCTCCCGCACGGGGCGGGTGAGGCGGCTCTCGTAGGCGCGTAGATCGAGTTCGTCGCGTGTCGGCGGGACCGTCGGTTCGGTCATGGCCATCCTATCCGGACGGGGCGTCCGGGATGCGGGTCGGGGCGTCCGCGGGGCCCGCCTGGGGCGCCCCGCGCACGGGCGACCCTCCTGCCGCCCGCAAGCTCCGGTTATGGCACAGCCGAAAGCCGAGCGTCAAGCCGCGGAACGCCGCGGCGCTACGGCCGCAAAGCCAATCAACAGCATCGCGAGCGTCGCCGGCTCGGGAACCGCCAGCGCCGTGAACAACATGTCGAGCCGATACAGCTGAATGTCGTCCACCGTGCCCCGCACGAAGAGCGAGTAATCGAGTCCCGGAACGAGGTTCACGGATACGATGGACTTCCGCGTGAGGGTCCGCGGGTCGGCGTCGGCAAGCAGAGCGATCCCCTGCGTCGCCGAGCTGCTGTAAAGCGACAAGTCGAGCGGGTTCAACTGCGAAGTCACCAGAGGAGACTGATCGCCGTCTTGCGGGCCTTCGTTGTAGGTGCGACCGAGCTGAGTGATGACGATCTGAGCGTCCACCGGAGAACTGACGGAGAAGCTGTAGAAGTCACGGTCGTTGAGACCATCGATGCTGATGAAATCGGTCATATCTCGGGAGACCACCTGCGCGCCGCCATGGATGCCGAGTGACCAGCGATCGCCGGCGTTAATGACGCCGATCGGCGTCGCCCGGGGTTGCGTGTCGTTGCCTCCATTCTTCTCCAACGCGTCGCCGTAGTTGCGGTGGGCGGCGCGGATGTCGTCGATCTGCGGACCGTCGAACTCGCTCTGGATGAACGGCTCCATCAACTGGCCCGAGTTGTTGGAGTCAACGTGGTTCAGCCCGAGCCCGTGACCGGCCTCGTGCATCAACGTATTACGCATCGCCCGGGAGTCGTTCGCGCGATTGCCGTAAAAAGAAAAGTTGTCGGTGTCGATCACCATGTCCGCATGGTTCGGGTAATAGTTGTAGGCAAGCGTGTTGCCACCCGTCGACCCGTCGATCGAATGGCCGCCGATCCGCGCGTCGGCGTACACGCCGCGCTGTCCAGCGGGAGTGGTGGTGCCATCGATCGCGGCGCCGCCGTCGTTCGGTTCATAGACGTAGGTGATGCCGGCGACCTCGGACCATCGGTTGAACGCGTCCTCAAAAAGTCGGAACCACGGGGCATTCTCGATCCCTCCCGGGCCCGCGCCGTACTGACCGTTGAGCATCGAAATCAGGCTGCTCGAATCGCCACCGTCGCCTGGGATCGGCGTGCCGTCAGCGACGATGCCCCAAGACAATGTGATCGGGGTGCCGCGGCTACTGGTCGACGGGTTGTAGGAAGTCGAACTCCAGCGATTGGTGATGCGGAACTCGCCATACGGGACCTCTTCCTCGTCGAGCGACGAACCGAGGCTGTCCGTAGCGTCGCCGACATAGGGCTCCGAGCGGAAAGCGCAAGCCAGACCGGACATGCACGAATAACAGCCGCATGCGCCCGAGACAACGGCGGCGTACAAAACAATGACGGCAAAAATACCGACAGACAGCGCCCCCTGAGCGCTGGGGAGGGGGCGGCGGCTCGTAGGCATGGAGGTCGACTCGGCTGCAAGAGTTGCGTGGTGAAGAGCTGCCGCCGCGGGCGCCATTCGGGAGCGTCGGGCGAGACGCCGCTCCGCGTAGTTTGCCCTGGGCTGCCAGGGCCGTCAAACAGACCGCGAGGTTTCGAGGGATCGTCGCGAGGGTAGGGGGTCGCCGCTATTTAATACCGTCTATCGCGGTTTGGTTACGAGGAACCACGGATTACACGGATGCCACGGATGGGATTGGCGGTTTTGCCGCTACACCGAGGGCATTTTAGACCCTTGCCCATTCGGGCAATCCGTGCAGAAAGGTTCAATCCGCGACGCGCCAACGCGTCTTGAAGAGCCACATCAACAGGCCCAACAGCGCCGTGTTGTAGACCACCGACCAACCCACGTGGGCGAAGAACAGCACCGGCTCACCCTTTGCCTGGGCCGCTTCGGCGGCGGGGTTGTCGGCGGCTTTTTCGCGGTCGTAGTCGAGCGGCAACGCGAAAGCCGCCGCAAACGGGCTCACCGCGCTCGCCGCCGCCATGGCCTCGCCCGCCGGCGTTCCGCGGTAGAACGTGTCGGCGAAGTACTTGCCGGCGAGTGGCGCCAGGAACAACGTGATGATCACCAGATAACTCGCCACGAGCGCGGTCGACGTCTTGGCCGACATCGTCGAGCACACCAGCCCCGTCAGCGATGTCGTCAGGCACGCCAATAAGAAGATCACGAAGTAGCCGCCAAGCGTCAGCAGATTGAGCGGGTTCTGGAAGGTGTAGATCGGGATGATGCACGCCAGCAGCACGGGCCACATCAAGAAGCCCGTCAACACCGTCGAGACGCGCAGCCCCGCGAGCAGCTTGCCCCAGAGGATCTGCCACGGCGTGATCAGCGTCGTCAGCAACAGGTCGAGCGTCTGTCGTTCGCGCTCGCTGGCGACGCTCCCCGCCGAGAAGACGGGCCCGCACAGCATGTTGAACAGCAGCACGTAGGCGATGTGCCACGGCGCCAGCCACGGCGCGACGTACAGGCAGTAGCCCATGATCGGGATCGCCAGCACCATCGAGATCTGGATCACGATCCGCAGCATCAGCGTCCCGCCGCTGAAGATCTCGCTACGCATCTCCTTGTCGTAGATCGGGTTGGCGCCCTCCGGCAGAAAGTCAGTCCGCTTCGGCGGCGCAAAGAGCCGGTCGGGGAACGCGTCGCGGTCGATGTACAGGCCGATCGCCTTGGTCGATTCGCTCTCGACGTCAACGACGTCCTGCCCGCCGGCGCCAAGGTCGGGCGGGTAAAGCAGCCGCTTCCGCGCCATGTCCCACAACACCACCGACCCCGCCAGGCAGAAGGCCGGCACGAAGGTCGTCGCCACTAACAGCCGCGCTTCGCCGAGCGACTGCAACTCGATCCACACCAGCACGCCCACCAAAGCCAACGGCAGGATCATCAGGTACGACACCACCAGCGCCGCAGCGGTCCGGCCAAACAGGCTGCTCGCCCACAAGCTCACCATGCCGAAGAGCACGATCGACGACAACATCGCCACATAAGCCGCCGCCACGTCGTAGAAGCCGACGCCACCCAGCGGCAGACACAGCATCACAATCGGCAGCGAGCAGAACACGAGCACCGCCAAGTGCGTCAGCGACGCCAGCAGCTTGCCGAGCACCACCGCCCCGGGCCGCAGCGGCGACGCCACCAGCTGCTCGAACGACAGCCGCTCCTTCTCACCGGTGATCGCCCCCGCCGCAAAGCTCGGCGCCATCAGCGAAGCCAGCAGGTACTGCCCCAAGAAGAACAGATTCACCAGCCGCTGCGCCTCGGCCGGCTGCGCCATATCAATAACCCGCTGCTGCGGCCAAGCCAGCAGCACGATCCCCCCCAGCAACGCCACATAAGCCGCCAACAACAAAAACGCCCGCGGCCGGCGCAAATTCGCCAACAACTCATGCTGCAGGACGGGATTCTGCGTTAGGTACACGGGTCGCTATTGAGGAAGGAGATAAGGGGGATGTTGGTGATAGGGGGGATCGCAAGCGGAGGGATTGCGCGTTCCAGCCGGCAGCGTTGCTTGAAGGAGTGAGTCGATAGCAAAGCTTTGTGGAGATAAATAGCAATCGCTCTGCGATTGCCTGCTCATCTCCATAATGAACTAGTTTGCCAACATGAAGGCGTAGCGAAGTACATCCTCGCGTCCTACCCGCTTGCGATCCCCCCTATCACCAACATCCCCCTATCTCCTTCACCTAAATCGACTCAATAAGCACGAGGCCGCACGGTGCCCTGGACGCGGCCCGGTAGGCCTTGCAAACGCAGGAAGCCTTCGGCGTCGGTTTGGTCGTAGCTGCCGCCCCCTTCCATGCTCGCCACCGCCGCGTCGTAGAGGCTCTGTGGGCTGGTGCGGCCGTGGACTTCGATCGTTCCTTTGTAGAGGCCGAGCTTGATCTCGCCCGTTACCGGCTGCTGGGCTTCCTTGATGAACGCCAAGAGCGCGTCCATCTTCGCCGTGTACCAGAAGCCATAGTAAACGTCGCGCGCCACTTCCGGCGCGATCCGGTCACGCAGGTTCACCAAGTCGCGGTCAAGCGTCAGTTGCTCGAGCTGCAAGTGGGCCGCGTAGAGAACGGTCATGCCCGGCGCCTCGTAGACGCCACGGCTCTTCATGCCGACGAAGCGGTTCTCGACGATGTCGATCCGCCCGACGCCGTTACGCCCGGCGATCGTGTTCAACTCTTGCACCACCTCTAGTGCCGACAGCTTCTTGCCGTTGACGCTCACCGGCACACCCGACTCGAAGCCGACCGACACCTCTTCAACCTTGTCCGGCGCCTCTTGCGGCGAGACGGTCATGCCGAAGTCGGGGACGCTCACGCCGCAGTTATCAACCTCTTCGAGCTCGCCCGCCTCGTAGCTGATGTGCAGGCAGTTCTCGTCCGAGCTGTACGGCTTCGAGGTCGACGCCTTCACCGGGATGTTCTTCTCGGCGCAGTAGGCGATCATCTCGGTGCGGCCCGGGAACAAATCGCGGAACTCCTTCATCCGCCACGGCGCGATGATCTTCACCGTCGGGTCGAGCGCCTCGGCCGCCAACTGGAAGCGGCACTGGTCGTTCCCCTTGCCGGTCGCGCCGTGGGCGAACGCCTCGGCGCCAACCTCACGCGCCACTTGCAGACACGCCTTGGCGATGATCGGCCGGGCGATCGACGTGCCGAGCAGGTAGATCCCCTCGTACTTCGCTTGGTACTGGAGGACCGGGAAGGCAAAGTCGCGGATCATCTCCTCCTGCACGTCCACAATCCGCGCGCTCTTGGCGCCGCAGTCGTGAGCCTTCTTCAGGATCGCCTGGCGGTCTTCGCACGGCTGCCCGACATCGACATAGACGCAGTGGCAGTCGTACCCCTGGTCCTGAAGCCAACCAAGGATAACGGACGTGTCGAGGCCACCAGAATAAGCGAGGACGCAGCTGGGCATGATGGAGGGACGGACGTGGAGGGAGGGACGCGGGGACAGGGGCAAGGGACGGCGGAAAGCCGCCAAAAACGACCCCTCAGCGTAAGCCGGCGAGGGCGGCGGGGGAAGCTACCTTCGGCCGCGGCGATTCGATCAACGCAGCCGAAAGCTCGGCCGCTGGCGTATCCGGGGAGACACAGTCCGCGTACAACAAGTTCGGCGGCTCATTTGACCTATTGGTTAGCTTACGGAGATTCCGGAATGTCTCGCCCTTGCTGGCAACTGGTAGTATTGTGGTGCTCCATCGCAAACATGTCCTCAGCGATCGACCAGCACACGCTCGTCGTCGCTGAAATCGTCGATGCGGAGACCGGCGAGCCAATCGAAGACGCCCGATTCTTTGTCGGCGTGGGGTGGCTCGAAGCAAGCAAAGGCTACTCGTGGCAGGATCATACGATAACCAAGTGTACTGCCGGCAAGTTGCAGTGGCCACGTGATGGCAGGCAAGGGTACGACGTGCAGTGCATACGAATTGAATCGCCTGGTTACAAACCGTTTGTGACGGTCCCGATTGCCCGAAATCATGCAGAACGAATCCCCGATACAGCCACCGTCGTGACGCCGGGTCAGCCGGTTAAGTTGACCATCAAGTTGCAGCTCGACTTGGGGATCGTTGGACGCGTCCTGACGCCTGATGGTGAGCCTGCTCGTTCGGCTCAAGTCGGCATAACGCAAGACTGCCGTTCTATCACGTTAAAAGAGGGGCAGTTATCCAACACGACGTTTTGGCAGTACGACAACGGACAAGATATCTGGGATCCACCGCCGCTTGTCCAAACCGACGACGAAGGCCGGTTTGCTTTGCCTGATGATCTCCCGCCGGCGGGGATCGTCGTTGCCCATGCATCCGGGTTCGTCACCAAGCCCTTGGCTGAGTACAAGGCGGGCGACGATCTCAAGCTCCATCCTTGGGGGAGAATTGAGGGTAAACTTGATTGGGGCGTCCTGCCGAATGCAGGTGTGAGGCTCTGCGTTCAGTATTTGAACGAGGCTGCGCCGCTTATCAGGTATCAGAAAGAATACCTGACGACGGACGCCAGCGGCGCGTTCGTCATCGACAAGGTTCCGCCCGGCTACTCCAGCTTCTCTCACCAAGTTTCAGAAGCGTCGCACAACTGGTATGGCCATCCCTATCAGTCGGTACTTGTCGAGGCGGAGCGGGCGCCAACCCGATTTACTCTAGGGCGTAGCACGTCGATCGTCGGTCATCTCCCAGCGGGGCTCGACTACGCGAATATCACGGTTCGATATGCAGTCAATGGGCACGACGGCTCAACTGCTTACGAACTTTTTATGAAGTCTAAAGTAGGCAAGCTCTATCGGAGTCCACCAGTTCCTGTTGCCGTGGACGGCAGCTTTCAGTTTGATGGCGTTCGCCCAGAACACTATCAGTTGACGGTAGAGCGACGGGGCAGAAGGACTACCACACGACTCGGTGGAAAGAATTTTTCGGTCAGGACATTGCCAGACGATGAAGAGGCGAAGCCTCAAGATATCGGCGAAGTTTTCGTGCGTGACATCCCGAAGGCGGCCGTCTCTTCTAACCCAGCTGCCGTGCGGAATCAGCGTTGAGTTACTACGACGCCTTTATCGCGCCAACCGCACCCCACTAAACTGCCACCGCGCCGTCGCCGGAAAGAAGTTCCGATAAGTCGCCCGCAGGTGTCCGCTCGGCGTCGCGACCGAGCCGCCGCGCAACACGAACTGGTTGCACATGAACTTGCCGTTGTACTCGCCCAGCGCGCCGTCGGGCGGGCGGTAGCCGGGATAGGCCGTGAAGGGGCTCGCGGTCCATTCCCACACGGCGCCAAACGGTTGCGCGAGGCCGCGCTCCGCGGCGGCGAGCGGTTGCGGGTGCAGCGCCCAGCCGGCGTCGATCAGCGTGTCGGCGAAGTCGCCTTCCATCGGCAACGACTCGGTCGCCGTCTCCAGTTCTTCCTCAAGAGGCAGCCGCGCTCCGGCCCAGCGGGCGTAGGCGTCGGCCTCGAAGTAACTCACGTGGCACACCGGCGCTGCGGGGTCGATCGTCTGCCGGCCGGCGGCGGTGAACGCCGTCCACTCGCCGTCCCCTTCGTCACGCCAGTACAGCGGCGCCCGCCAGCCCTCGGTCTGCACCGCGTGCCAGCCGTCGGAGAGCCACAGCTGCGGCGTTTCGTAACCGCGGTCCTTCATGAACTCGAGATACTCGCCACAACTGACGGGCCGAGTCGCTAGCCGATGCGGCCGCAGCAACGCGTCGTGCCGCGGCCCTTCGCAGTCGAAACCGAACCCCTCGCCGTCGTGACCGATCGGCCGGACGCCTCCGTCGCGCTCGAGCCACTCAAGCTTCGGCGCGACGCCAAGTCGAAACGCCCCTTCGCGATAGATCGGGTCGAGCGGGTTGTGCGCGAGGGCGTGCTTGATGTCGGTGACGATCAATTCCTGGTGCTGCTGCTCGTGGTGCAGCCCTAGCACCATCACGCGCCGCTGCTCGTCGCTCAGGTCGTCCGCGGACAGCAACCGCTCGACGTGTTCGTCGACGCTCCGCCGATAGTCGAGCGTCATCTCCAGCGAAGGCCGCGACAAGAGACCCCGCTTGTCGCGCGGGTAGGGGACGCCGACCGTGTTGTAGTAGGAGTTGAAGAGGGTCTGGAAGACCGGATCGAAAGGAGCGTAGTCGATTGACTCCCGCAGCAAGAACGTCTCGAAGAACCACGTCGTGTGCGCGAGGTGCCACTTCGTCGGGCTCGCGCTGGTCATCGACTGAAGCGTTGCGTCCTCGGGAGAGAGCGTCTCGGCGAGCCGCTCGCTGAAACGCCGCACGCGCCGATAGTCGTCAAGCAGCGTGGCCGGTCGCTCGGTAGCGGTTTCGGTTAGCAGCGTCATGCTTGAGACCTCGAACAAGTTGGTGGGGGCGCCCAATCACGGATCATTCGCGCAGATCACTCGGCCACGCACGGATCACTCGGCAACCAAGTGCACGACCGCAAACCAGCGTTTCGCGTCGGTCCATGCCTTGTGCATCGTGAGCCCCGCCTCGGCGGCGAGTTCGGCGAAGCCGTCGAGCGTGTACTTGTGCGAGTGCTCGGTGTGGATCGTCTCGCCCGCTTGGAACTCGACCTGCTCGCCGGCGATCTCGACGACCTGGTCGCGCTGCGCCACCAGCAGCATGTCGATGCGGCCGTGCTTGGCGTTGTAATCCGCGCGGTGCTCGAAGTCATCGACGCAGAAATCGGCGCCGAGCTCGCGGTTGATCCGCTCGAGCAAGTTGAGATTGAAGGCCGCGGTGACCCCCTCGGCGTCGTTGTAAGCGGCGGTCACCACCTCGACGGGCTTCTGCAAGTCGATTCCGAGGATCGCCCCGCCGCCGACGCCGACCGTCCCACGAATCGACCGCAGCAGTTCTTGAGCGGCGGACGGCGGGAAGTTGCCGATTGTCGATCCGGGGAAGTAAACGGCCGAGTGCGTTGGCTGCCTGGGGAACACCGGCAGCACCAGCTCCTGGGTGAAATCCGCGCAGACTGGCAGCACGTCGAGCGAGGGATACGCCGTCGCGATCCGCCCCGCCGCCGACGCCAGGTGCTCGCGCGAGATGTCCACCGGCACATAGGCCCGCGCGTCCGATAGCTCGTCAAGCAGCAGCCGCGTCTTCACGCTGCTGCCGCTGCCATACTCCACCAGCGCCGCGCCCGCGCCGATCTGATCGGCGATCTCGCCCGCGTACCGCCGCGTGATCGCCAGTTCGGTGCGCGTCGGATAGTACTCATCAAGGTCGCAGATCTGATCGAACAGCTCCGAACCGCGTTGGTCATACAGATACTTGCACGGCAACCGCTTCTGCGGCTGACGCAAGCCGGCGCGGACATCGTGGAGGAAGCGTGCGGCAGCGGAGCCCGTGAAGGGCGTAAGAGCGATCGACATCGGGGCCTCGCCGTCGGGGATGAGCCGTCGTGAAAGGAGCACGTGACGTGAAAGGAGAGTTCGCTAACCGCGGGAGCACAATCCATGCCACACGGTCCGTGCCGCGGTGGATGGCGCCCGGGGGTATCTCCGGACCGTACGCGACTGTGGCGATCGTGTCAGCCCTCGAAGTTCAAGCGCGCGGGCGATGACGTCGGCATGGAGCGGACGGAACCGCTTTCGATGAAGATTCGGCGTCGAAGGACACTTCGCCTGATGACGCTCTGGGCTTAGAGCATGCCTCATCTCGTCGTAGCGTATCTAACCTCGCGCTGATCCACGGAGCAACGTGGGGATGTCTCGCGCAGAGAGGCAGAGGTACAGAGTTGGATGCCTTCGAGACTCACGCCAAGGCGCCAAGCCGCCAAGAACACGCTCCTGCGCGGTCGTATGCGGCCGCGATGCTTTCTAAGAGACTTTATCTTTGCGCCTTGGCGGCTTTGCGTGAGTCTTCGCTGCCTACCCTCAGCGTCTCAGCGCGAGACGCAACGGCAAAATGAAGTACGCTGCGCCACGATTCATCCAGCGACGCCGACGATTTCACTGACACGCAGACGCCATCACCCCTCGTCAATCGCCCCGCAACGGCGTCAGCATGACGGGGCCGCGCAGCCCCAGTGGCCGCACCGGCCAGGCCGACGCATCGAGCGGCTTGTAATCGATGCCGACGATGTTGATGTCTTCAAAGAGACGCCAATCCACGCCGCGGCGATCGAGGTCGCGGAGGCGGTTGGCGGCGACGCCCGTGACGTCGATCTCCAATCGATTGCCAGAGGGCTTCAGCCCCGCGACGTCGATGGCGAACGAGGGGCCAATGAGCGTGCCGATCTCCTCGCCGTTGATCCGCACCGCCGCGCTGCCGAGCACGTCGCCAAGCTCGAGCCGATAACGCCCGGTGTCGCCCGGCGCGTCGAACTCGCAGGCGTATCGCGCCGTGCCCGCGAACGACTCGGCCGCCGGGTCATCCGATTCGGTCCACGCCCGCGGCTCCTCCGACGTATACGGCGCCGGCTTCGTCGGCCCGCCATCGATAAAAGTGACTGTCCAACCAGTAAGCGTCTGGGCTTTGCCTTCTGCGTCGTGATAACGCCAAGGCTCTGCCTTCACAGGGTCGGCCGTCATCACCAGCAGCACCGTCTCATGGGGCTCGAGCTGCACGCGCACGCGGCGGTGGTGCTCGCCGGTCATCTGCTGCGCCGCGGCGCCGACGCGACCCGTCGCGGGGTCCATCAAGACGGCGCCGTCCGACTCGACCTCGGGCTCGATCCACGTATCGAGCGCTTCGTCGCGCTGGTTGCAAAGCAAATACACGACGCCGTCGTCGCGCTGCCGACGCAGGAAGCCGACGCCGTTGGCCGCCGCCCAGCGTTCGCTGCGCATGGCCGCTTGAGAGAGCAGGGCAGGCAGGTCCGCGCCCCGTAGCGCCTTCTCCTCCAGCCGCTTCGCCGCCGCCCCGAAACGCTTCCTCACGTTGCTCCAGCGCTGCGCGTCGGCGGCGCCCTCGAGCCCCGGCAAGCTCCGCGGCAGCCCGCCCCAGAACAGCACTGGGCAACCCGCTTCGGCGAGCTCCGCCAGCTTGCGGATCGTCTCTAGCGGCATGTGTTCCGCCTGCGGAACCACGACCGCCCGATACACGGCGCCGCTCGGCGCGCTGACGCCCCCTTCGTCGCTCGCTTCGCACCTGGCGAGCAACCGATCCGACACATAGTCGAATGACATGCCGCGTTCTTGCATCGCCTCCGCGGCGGCGCCGATCGGCTGGTCGGTGAACCAGCGGTGGCTGTTGTGAACACGGAAGTCTTGCCGCAAGCCGTTCGGGTCGTGCCGCAGGTTGCTGATCGGCCAGTACAACAGCACATCGCTGTCGGGCCGCGTCGCTTGCAGCACCGACTGCACGCGCGTGACGTAATCGTTCAGCGCCGGGAAGTCGCGCCAGATCGGGTTCTGCGGGTTGAACTGCGTCGACGCGTAGAACAACCAGCCCGGCCACGCCGCGTCGTCGGGCGAGTAGGCCGTCCCATGGTAGACGACGTGGTTCACGCCCGCGAGCAGCAGCCGATCGACGTTTTGCTTTACCTGCGCGAGCGTCACGTTGAAGTGCTCGTCGAGCCACGTCGCGGTCTCCGCCGAGACGTGCTTCTTGCCCGCCACGTTCGCCGCGGACGAGGCGAACTTCAGCACTAGTGGGTCGGCGTCGCCGCCGGTGAGCCGCCCAAAACTCTCGATCTCCGGGATATCCACCGCCGCGTACAGATCAAGCCAGTTCGCCGGCGAGCCGTGCGACTGATTGCGGGTGAGCATCCCGTGGCCGTGCGACCACTCGTTCCACGTGCCGATCAAGTCCTCACGCACGAGGTCATCGAGCGTCAACCGATAGTCGGCTTTGACGCGGCCAACCCGCTCGGCGTCCCCCTCGCCAGCAAGCTCGGCCAGATGCTCTTCGAGTCGGTAGCCGCGGCGCTCGGCGAACTCCGCAAAGAACTCCGGCTGCCAGTCCCCCTCGTACTCGAACGAGTCGTGGAACTGCGCGCGGACCCCCTCGAAGCCCGGCATGTCCTTCGCGAAGCGGGTTAAGAAATCCTCGACCGAATCCCGCCAGAACGGGTTGATGTTCATCCCCTCGCCGCCGGGTCCGGGACGCTTCACCCTGTCCCCCGCCCAGCGATACGCGGCCGTATCGATCCGCCACTCGCCCGCGGGCGCCGACCACACGAGCCGACTGCCATTGAGCCCGTCGCTTTCGATGAAGTCCGTCAGGTCGACCGACTCGCCGCCGGCCGAGGTCGCCTTCGCCGCTTGCGGCGTCAGCCTGCCGTCGAACGTGATCGTTACCTCTCGCGGCCCGGTCACGTCCTCGTGGCCGAGCACCAAGCGATTGTTCGCCAACTCCATCGGCAGCTCGGGGTCCCCCATCCGCCAGCCCGACCCCGCCGGCAGATCGACGCCCATGCCGAGCCGCGTCGCCTCGTCGATCGCATGGCGGATCGCCTCGCGCCACGCGTCCGAACGGTACACACGATTCGGGTGCGGCTCGCCCTTCACGCCGTAGATGCACGTGATCTCCACGCCGCCGAGGCCGACGCGATGGTACTCTTCCAAGAGCCGCGTCAGGTTCGCCTCGTCCACCGCCGACCCATGCTGCCACCACCGCGTCCACGGCCGCGCGGATTGGGTCGGCTCGGGCCAAGCGACCGTCTGCGCGGCGCCCAGCGCGCCGGTTAGCAGCACGGCGAACAAGCAAACAAAGATCGGCAACACCCGATTCAACGCGGTCTCCCGGTCGGCTTCCACGGCGGGTTCGTTATGGTGAACAAGTGAACCCCTATTGTACCGCATCACCGGCCAATTTTCGAATCAATAAAGCCACGATTCGCGACAAAATCAGGCGCCCGAACTCAGCCGACCATGAGCCGTCGGCGCTAGCCGCGGGCGCCGCCACGGAGGGTCTGAGGGACGGGGGACGCCTTTGCGTCCGGTTCAGCACGGCTTCCAATCCGCAATCCCCAACCCGCAATCCCCAACCCGCAATCGCCCTCATTCCGCCGGCCGAATGCAATCATCGGTGACGAGCTTCGCCGGCTTGGGATAACCCTTCGACACGCCAGGCGCCGTGACGCTCTGGCCCTTCGCCTCGCGCGCGGCCACCTCGTGGTTGAGGTCGAGCAGTTGCTTCAGCAGGTCCTTCTTCGCCGAGAAGCCGTAGGCCTTCAGCACGACGGCGTCGAGCGTGGCGTGCGCGTCCATGAGCGGATGCTTGCCGGGGAGGCCGAGCGTGTGATAAATGGCGCGGAGACCGCCGGTGATCTTGGCGAGGGCTTCGTCGCGCACAGGCGGACTACATCTAGGACAAGTACCAAAGAATATTACGTCTCTCCCGAACGGCGTCGGTGTTTACGGCCTGCGCAGGTTCGGACCGGGCCGCATTGCGACGATCGACCAGCCCGCGGCGGCTCGTCTATTGACGCCGTACGGCCGCGTTCAAATCGACAGCCCTGCCTCGGAGGTCTTCGCCACCGCCTTCAGTTGGACAAGCCGCCAACTTGCTGGTGTTGGTCCAACCGCCTTCAGTTCCGTCGCCGTTGTTGTCCTGCGGTGACAGCGATTATCAGCAGAAGGCCAGCGGTCGGTTCGGGTACCGATATCGACGATGCCGGGGCGGTCGCCCCAAAGTTGGCTGACCATACGTCGTATTCGCCGGGCGTGAACATCGTGCCGAGGCCGTCACGCCAGACGGTGTAGTCGGCGGCGTCGACCGTGCCGTCGAGGTTGAAGTCGCCGTCGAGCGCCGGAACGGCTTCGAGAAAGAGCGTCGACCCGCCCGGGTTGAGTTCCCAGGCGAGGCCCGAGGCCGACAGGTCGGGCAGGTTGATCGCGGCGAAGCTCGCGTCGAACGCACCACTGGCGAACAAGAACGCAAAGCTGTCGCCGAGCTGGGGGACGAAGCCGTCGAGCAACGTCACGTCGAGCGCGCCTTCCAGCGTCGCGAAGCCGCCGACTTCGACCCGATCGTGCTCGGCGCCGGGCGTCGTGCCGGCGATCTCGATCTTGAGGGTCCCGGTTGGCCCGAGCTCGAAATCGCCCTCAAAGGATACGAGGCCGGGGCTGTTACCCGGAGCGAGCGTGCCCGCGAACGCGCCAGTCCCGGTGCCGGTGAACGTGCCCGTGCCCGACACGGCGCCCGTGAAGGTGTTTACGCCGGCGAGGGAGACACTGCCGTTGTTGACGAGGTCTCCCTCGAAGGTAGTGTTGATGAGGTTGAGATCGCCGGCGAGGTTGAGGCCCTGCTCGAAAGCGAGCGTCGAGTTGATCGCGTTGATCTCCGACCCACCGGCGGCTGACGCTTGGCGAGTGAACGTGAGCGTGTCGTTGACGGCATTAACGGCGCCGCCGTCGCGGTTGTTGAAGAGGGTTTCGACGCGGCCCGTGCCTGAGATCGAGCCATCGTTGGATAGGATGGCGGTTGCGGTCGTGGAGCTGAGAACACGCGCGTCGGCGGCGGCGAGCGTGATCTCTTGGGCCGGCGCGATCTCCACGCCTTCGGCGATGTCGATCGTGCCGCTGCGATGGACCTGCACGTTGAGGGGCACGAGGAACAAGTTAAGCGATTCAGCGGGGTTGCTTGCGTCGATCGGCTTGGACAGATCGAGGGACTGCGCGCTGGGGACGATGGTCAGGGCGGGGCTGAGCGTGATCACGCCGAAGAACTCTGGACCGGTTTCCGCTGAACTGCCGCTGCTCGACGCCACGTTGATAGTCGAAAAGTCGGCCAGTCCGAGCGCGTCCGAGGGTTGGCCGACGGTATAGATGAAGTCGTTGGCCACCTGTCCGGCGAGGTAGACCCGGCCTCCACCGGCGGTCCCCGCTCCGCTGGAAGTCGAGCCGGCGTGAGCCAGCAGCGATGCGTCGAGTCGAATGCGGCTGGCCGAGAGCCGGATACCGCCCCCGGAACCGGGTCCAAACAACTCGCCGCCGCGGGCCGTGATGTCGGCGTCGATGTCGAGGATACCGCTCGCGGAGAGTTCGATGGCGCCCCCGCCCCCGCTGCCGGTGCGCCCGAATCCGACATTCCCCGCTCCGCCGCCCCCGCTTCCGCCTTGCAGTACGTCGGTCAGGTCGCCGTACGCCGATCCCCCCGGCGCTCCGCCGGACCCGTCGGACCCGCGGCCCCCGAAGGCGCCCGCGCCGGGCGGCCCGGTGAACTCGAAGCTTCCCGCGATCGCTCCCGTGCCCGCTCCGCCTCCCGGTCCGTGGCCGGCGAGGCCTTCGAAGATAGAGGACGCGGGCTCCACGAGCTCGCCCCCGGCGAAGCCGCCTGCCCCGCCTGCCCCGCCGAGTCCGATCGTGTTGAGCTGATCGCCGTCGAAACCGTCGACCGAAAGTGCGGTTCCGATGGTTGCGTCGCCGCGCGACAGGAGAGCGATCGCCCGCGTCCCGGTGATCGTGATGTTGGCCGTCGGCTGGAGGGCGATGTCGTCAAACGCAAATACGGCGATCTCGGGGATGCCGAGCTGGCCCGGGTTGGCGATCTGGTCCCAGACACCGCCGAACGTGTCGGCCTGCCCGTTCTGGTTATCGACGACACCGGTGAAGAGCGGCTCGCCGGGCACCGTGTTGTCGAAGATCGTCAGCGTGTCGGTGTCGATCGTGTAGTCGCCCACCGACAGATTAAGCGTGCCGAGCGACGCGTAGTCGAACGGATCGAGCGGCTGGGCTGACACGGAGCCGACGAAAGGCACGGCCAGAGACACCAGTAGCAACGTCGGCAAGAACCGGCGGCGTTTCATGGCGGCACACAAGATTCGGGGGTGCGCGCGAATCCGGTGGTCGCCCACTCAAGCACCCGCTGCGAGGACCCCATTATATCAGAAGCCGATTGGCCACATGCGTCAGAATCCCCGCTCGCAATTCGCTGAGGTTGCATCGCCCGGCCCCAGTTCGGCGGCGAGCTAACTCGCCGAGGTCGTCCTTCGCTGTGCACACCTCGGTCAAAATCGGCCGCGGTCCATCTGACGGCGCAGGGGGCCAAGAACGATTTTGGAATCGTCTTCTTCCACGGCTTCGGCTCGCCGATCAAATCTGCGTCGGACCGACGAGCCGCGGCGGATACCGCGGGCGACCCGGAGACAACCGTTCTCAGTACTTGAACGCCTGTTGGTAGCCCCCGGTTCTTCGCCGATCGTGTAACAGAACCTCTCGATCGCCAATGCCCGTCAGCGCCCGGAGTCGCCCCAAGAAAAGCTTTAGCGACCACGCCGCTCCAGCGCCGTCAACGTCAGCAGCGAGCCGAGCAACACGATCGCCCCCGGCTCGGGAACCGCCGAGCCCTCCGCCGATGCACGGCTCGCCGGCGCCGTCGCGCCGTAGTTGCCCGCCCACACGTTGTAACCCTCGACCGAATCGTCGGGCGAACCGCCGTCGCGCCACACCGTGTAGTCCGCCGCGTCCACCAGGCCGTCGTCGTTGTAGTCGCCCGGCAGCGGCGTGGCGAAGCCGGTCGCGACCGTGTAGCCCAGGTCACGCAGCAGGGCGGCGTCGAGCTCCGTCAGGTACTTCCGCACGCCGCGCAAGGAGTTCGGGTCGAGCAGCGCCTCCGAGACGATCCCGTCCGAGCCCCACACGACCGACTCGACGTTCTGCGCCACGTGACCGCCGGAGGCCGGCACGGGGCCGCCGTAGACCGCCGTCACGTTCTCGCCGATGAGCTCGCCTTGCGCGTTGGTCCCGATATAGATCGGCACGTTCGCGGTCGTCATGCCGAGCGTATGCACCAACTCGTGCAGCGCCGTCGCGTACAAGTCGAGCCGCCCGTCGGCCGCCGGGTCGGTCTTCTCGAGGTCGTAACCCTTCCAGGTGAACGACGAGGTCGAGAAGTCCCAGTTGTCGGTCGTAATGTCGCTCGCCGGCGTCTTGTCCGGGTCCTGCACGCCGTAGTCATCGGTCGGGTCGATCCCCGGGTTCTGCCCCGCGTACCACGTGTCGCTGAGGTCGAACAGCACGTCGCCCCCCCACGTGCTGAACTCGGCTCCCGCCGCGCCCGCCGCGTTGCGCCGCGCGGCGCCGTTGGCGCTCGCCTTGGCGTGAGCCGTCGATCGGTTGTCGAACGCGAACGCCGTCACGTAGACGACGAACTCGTTCGCGCCGACCGTCGAGCGGTTCGAGATCGGCAGGTTGTACGAGTACCCGGCGCCGTCCGACTCCGCCGTCCCGCTGACCGGCAAGCCGTCGAAGCCGTTGATGCTCGACTGGAACAAGTCGTAGAGGCCGATCGCTGTCGAGTCGATCGCGACGGCGTCCCAATCGTCGTCGGTAAGGATCGCCGACAAGAACCCCGCCGCGGCGTCGAGCGCGGCGCGGCGCTCGAGCCCCGCCGCCGTACCCGAGAACCAATTCCAGTTCTGCTCGTCGAGCGTGTAGTCCAGGACAATATCGATCGCGGAGGCGCGACCGGGGGCGAGCGCGACGCCTGCCACCACTAGCATCAGAAAACGACGGATCATCGCCGGGCTCCGGCCCATTCGGGGAATTACTTGGGCCGATTCATCAGCAGCAGCCCGACCCCGAGGGCGGCGATCGCCCCACCGCCGGCCTTCAGCCAGAATTGCCGGCTCTTCTGAGCGGCCTGCATCGCCTCAACCGCTTCGCGATTCGCCCGATACGAATCGCGGGCTCCCGCGACCGCCGCGTCGCGTTCGGCGCGGTTCCCTTTGCTGGCGGCGGCCTCCATGTCGGCGGCGGCGGAGAGGAACTCCTTGGCCTTGTCGCGCTGCGCCGCACTCGGGCCGCCCGCCATCGACGGGCCGACGATCCCCCAGACCAGCGCCGCCATTCCCAAGACCACCAGCGCGGCGCCGAGGCCGGTCGCATACGTTTTCATAAGTTAAAGCGCAGCACTTGGGGGCAGGGGAGTTACGGCTTCTCGAAGACCAAGCCGTCTTGGATGTAGACCAGGTACGTCATGACGCGGGGATCGACGCCCTCTTGCAGGAACTGAACGTGCCCGTCGAGGAACGCCGTGTTGACACCGCCGGCGTGAAGCGAACGCGGCGCTGCCGACCGGAACGAAGCCGACCCTTCGCGGCTGTCTCCCGAGCATGGCATCCCCTCGAACAACGCCCCCTCGCCGTCGTCGCAGCGGTCGATCGAGTCGTAGATTAGCCCGTTCGGCGTCCGAGCCAACTCTTCTTCGAGCCAGATCGGGTCGGGCTCGAAGTTATCGATCGCCGTCGGCCCGTTGATGTTATGCATATCGTAGGCGAGCAGTGCGGACCCGGCCCACGGTAGCGCCCAGGCGCCGCGCGAATCCTTCTCGTTGTCGCGCGTGCGGACTTCCGACATCAACAGCGTCGACGACGTGCCGTCCGAAATCTTCCGCAACTCCTGGCCGAAAAGCGGGATCGCTCCAGGGTATCCGAGTCGGTCGAGGTGGTAGGCGCTGGCGAACGCAGCGTAGTTCCCCTTACCGAAGTACGACGGCGAGCCGTCGGGCGCCTTGATCAGACGATGCTCGTACCGACGCCCCACCGCGCCGTCCGAGGGGCACAGCAACGAGGCCGGCTGATTCGCCGCCGGCGATCCCGGCGTCATCGCGACGTTTGTGGCCTTGAGGTCGAACTGGTCGTACAGCGAACGCTCCTCGAATTCATTGAGGATGTGCACGATCCAGCTGTGGTTGAGGCCGCTGATCTCGTTGACCGTCGCCGTCGGTGACGATGGCTTCGGTCCGAACGATCCGCCCGGCGGCAGCCGCTTCTTCGATCCCTCGTAGTTGAGCACCGCCAAGGCGAGCTGCTTGAGATTGCTGCTGCACTGCATCCGCCGGGCCGACTCGCGCGCCGCCTGCACCGCCGGCAGCAACAGCGCCACGAGGATCCCAATGATGGCGATCACCACCAATAACTCGACAAGCGTGAACGCACGCTCGCGACGCGACGCCAATCGTTGGCACAGAAGGGTAGGCACGCTTACGGTCTCCGACACAAGGGCCGATATCACAACGACTTAGTAGCTCCGCAAACTCACGCAACGCCGTTCACCGCCGCCGCCAGCCCATCGACGCCAACAGGCACGACGCCAGTGCCAAGCACGTCGATGGCTCGGGGACCGCGACGCCCTCGGCGTCAGCCGGGCCGCCGTAACCTCCCGCCCAAATCGCGTAGTCTTCCGGCCCCACCTGACCGCTCTCGTCGCCGTCGGCGCGAAGGTCGGTGGTCGAGTTCAAGGTGTCACGCCACACCGTGTAGTCGGCCGCATTGACCAGGCCGTCCGAGTTGTAGTCTCCCGGGACCGCCTCGAACAATGGATTTTCAACCACGTATGGCTCGAACACCCCATCCACCTCCCCATCCGCCAAGTAAACGATCTTTCGGCTATCCGCCGACCAAACGATGCCGAGCCCCAGCGGCTCGCGGAGCACGTCGCTATCAATGTCGCCGTCGGAGATATCCGGCACGCCGTCGCCGGTGATGTCGAGGTCGATCGCTTCGGCCGAGAACGGATCGTTCACCTTAATGGCTTCACCCCCTTCGATCGGCACGACGAACAACTCAAAGACGCCGATCGTTTGGAGGTCGGCGCTGAACGCGATGGTCTTGCCGTCGGGAGAGATCGCAAAGTTGTCCACGTCGGACGACGACGACAGGTTACTAATCGGGAGCACCTGTGGCACACCTCCCGTGACGGGGAGGGTGTTGATCTGGTTCTCGCCATTCACGGCGTAGTCGCCCTTGAAGTAGACCGTATCGTCAACAAAGAAGACGTGGTCGATGTCGAAGCTCGTGGGGATGGTCCCGGCGATCGGGATCTCGACCGCCGGCCCGCCGGTGATCGGCACACGGTAGAGCGACGACTCATTGGCGCCACGGAAACGGCTGTCGGTGGCGAAGTAGACCTCCGTCCCGTCGGCGCTGAAGTTGAATGTCTCGGTATCGACGTCCCCTTCGACCGCGGAGGACGAGAGATTCACCACCGGGCCGTTGCCGAAGGTCGGGAACGCCCGCAGCACGTCGTCCGAGCCATCCCTCGTGGCGACGACGACCGTTTGCCCGTCGGGGCTGAGCCGGAAGCCGAAGCTCACGTCCACATCGTTGATGACCATGCCAGCGCCGCCCGCGGTCGAGACGCGGTGCACCTTGTCGACGCCGCCATCCGAATCGACATAGACCAGCGTCTGCCCATCGGGCGTGTAGAACGGGATGTCATCGACCTCGGAGCTGCTGACCGCTTGCGTCGGCGTCCCGCCCGTGATCGGAATCGTATAGAGCCGGTCCGCTGTTGTGCCGCCGAGGTTGGCGACGAAGGCGAGCGTTGTCCCGTCCGGGCTGATGCCGATCGTATCGACACTCCGCAACGGGTTGTCGGTCGCCGACGTGCTGATGCCGGGGATCACGATCTTCACCGCGTCGGCCGAGACGCCCACCGAGGCGAGCGTCACAACGAGCGCTGCCCGGACGGCGACTTCTCGCCACATCCATACACGAGAGTTCAAGGCGGGTCATCCTAGGAGGGGTCGAAACAGGGAAGGGCGTGCGGGGCTCGGCCCCGCACGCCCACCATTGCTAAACGAATGAAGCCGTCATCAAGCGAGACGACGCCCGCCCACCAGCAACCCGCAGCCAAGCGCCACGAGCGCGAGCGTCGTCGGCTCGGGGACCAGCCGGATCGTGGCGGCCGACATCCCGTCCCAGTCACTCGGCGAGAAGTTGCCGGGCGAGAGGGCGTAGGTCGTAAGGTTGACGCCGTCGAAAACGCGCGAGCGGGCGTCGTTCGGCTGGCTCTGCTCGAACGTCACCGACGCGTCTACCGAGTCGAGTCGAACCAACGCGTTGTCGGCGAGCCAGGTGCCGCCGTCGTCGTCGGCGTCATCCGTAAACGTCGCGCTAGACGAGTCATCCAGGAACATCGCGACGATCTGCAGCTGGTCCGCGATGACTTCCGTATCGCCGGCAAGCGTCAGCCGGTGAACGCCGCCGTTAGACGAGGCAAAGACGTTGTCGATGTCGCCGTCCACGTGGATGAACGAGTCGGTCATCTTCACGTCGGTCGTGGTCCCGACCCCATCCGTCACCACGCCAAAGCGTCCGGCGCGGAACGACGAGTCGAAGATTTGATCGGTCGAAGTCCGCACGTAGATCACCTGGTTCAACCCGCCGCCGGAGCCCGTCCCCGACGCAAGGAAGTCGGACCCTGAGATCGAAACGATTGAAGCGCTCGACTGGAACTCGATGTCATCTCCCAGGCTCTCGAGTATCGAATCCGTGATGGAGATCGAACCGCGAAAGAAGATGTCGTCGGACGCCGTGAGAGTTGTGTCGGTGAGCGAGACGGTGGAGCCCGAGTTGAACTGGACCTGGCCGGCGTCGCCCGCGCCATCGACGATCAGCGACGCTCCGCTCGAGGTGAGCGAGCTGCCCGAACCAAAGACCAAGTCGTCGCCGCTCACGGTGAGGGCAGAGCCCGTACCGAGCGACAGCGAGCCCATGCCGAACGACAGGCCCATTCCAGCGAGAACCGAGTCCCCGTCGATCACCAGCGAATGCTCAACCAGATTCGTCCCGCCATCGATCACCGGCGTGGCGAGGAACGAACCAGAGCCGTCCGGGGCGTCGTTCCAGTTCATCGTGTCGAAGAAGCTGCCCCCAGCGGGGCCGACATAGAAGAAGTCCATCGCCGTCGCGCTAGACGCGCCGACAGCGCAGAGGGCAACGGCCATCAGGCCGCTAGTGACCACAGCTTTCTTCATGAGACGCTCCAAGGGATGCAGTGACGGGATGCGTGCGGCAGAAACTTACTCGAGACTAACCAACACCACTCAGCCGCGGGCGGGGAGCCCGAGGGACAGTCGAATGCCTGTCCCGGCGGGGCCAGGCCCCACTTCGAGGCCGTGTAGGCGAGAGTATATCAGTGCCAGTGGCTATTCCCTAGGAAAATCCCGGGGCCAAACCCCCGGCCGGGAGGGCCCCAAACTGCCTGCGGAAGCCAAGGTGCGTAGAGTTACCGCAGGTTGATTCATCACTTCTGCCGGACGGTACCCGATCGATATGCCCCTTCAAGCGACTTCCCCTAGCTCAGGCCTGCCCGAGTTCCTCCAGCGTCTGCCGGTCGATCCCTCCTCGGCCCATACGCCCTCGACACAGCTGGCGCTCGCGCTAGCGAAACGCCTGCAACAGCGCGCCGCCGAGCTCCAGACGCCGCAAGAACGCCGCCAACAAGCGGAGCTCGACCGCATGCTGCAGAACCCCGGCGACAAAGCGACGCTCGTCGAGATGACCGACCAGGCGTTCCGCTCGCACACCGCGTCCAGGGCCGCCGACCAGTTGATTCACGTCCTCGACGTGCAGGGCGTGCCGCGCTTCTTCAGCCCCATCGAGCGCGGCATGCTCACCGGCTTCCAGACCTTCGGCGGCTACCTGCCGGGCGTCGCGATGCCGCTCGTCAAAGAGCAGATGCAGCGTGAGACCGCCAACGTCATCCTCCCCGCCGAGCCGGAGCACCTGCGCAAGCACCTCGACGCCCGTCGCCGAGAGGGGCTGCGGATGAACGTCAACCACCTCGGCGAATCGCTCCTGGGCGAAGCCGAGGCCGCGCGACGGATGCGTGGTTATCTGTCGATGCTTGAGCGGGACGAGATCGAGGTGATCAGCGTCAAGGCCTCGACGCTTTCTTCGCAGATCATGTCGGTCGCGCGAAAGCACACCGTTGGCCTGCTCGCCGACCGGCTCGAGAAGCTCTTCCGCGCCGCCAAGGCGGGCCGCTTCGTCCGCAGCGACGGCGCCGTGACGCCGAAGTTTGTCTACGTCGATATGGAAGAGTACCGCGACATGCGGCTCACGTTCGAGGCGTACACGATGGCGCTCGACCGCCCGGGGCTGGAGCAGGCGTCCACGGGCATCGTGCTGCAAGCCTACCTCCCCGACTCGTTCGCCGTGCAACAAGAGCTCAACGAATGGGCGCGGCGCCGCGTCGCGGAGGGCGGCGCGCCGATCACCCTGCGGATCGTCAAAGGCGCCAACATGGAGATGGAACGCGTCGAAGCGAGCCACCGCGGCTGGCGCCAGGCGCCGTTCACCAACAAGGCCGAGACCGACGCCAACTACCTGCGAATGCTGCACGAGGGATTGCGTCCGGAGAACATTACCGCCGTGCGGCTCGGCGTGGCGTCGCACAACCTCTTCACGGTGGCGCACGCCCTCGTCAAGGTCGCCGAAGCCGACGCTTTCGGTCACGTGCAGTTCGAGATGCTCGAAGGCATGGCGAACCACCAACGCCGCGCGCTCACGGAGATCGCCCCCGACATGCTCCTCTACGCGCCGGCCTGCCGGCACGAAGAGTTCTTGCATGCGATCGGTTACCTCGTCCGGCGCCTCGACGAGAACACCGGCCCGGATAACTTCTTGCGTCACGCCTTCAACATCCGGCCCGACAGCGACGACTGGCGGCGGCTAGAAGCGCAGTTTCTTGAGTCGCTCCAACTGGTGGATCAACTCGACGACAGTCCGCGCCGCACGCAAGACCGTCGCACGTCGCCAGCATCGACGATCGCGGCGCCGACGACGATCGACGAGTTCGTTAACGAGCCCGACACCGACTGGACACTGCCGCGCCACAGCGAGTGGGCCGAGTTGATCCTCGCCGAGTGGGCCCCACGTTGCGGCGAGCGCGCCGAAGCCGTCCCGCTCGTCATCGCGGGCGAAGAAATCAGCGGCCGGTCCACCAAGCCGTCGCACGACCCGTCGCGTCCAGACGTCCTCGTCGCTACCTTTCAGTTGGCGAGCGACGACGACATCGACCGCGCCGTCGCCTGCGCAACGGAAGACCCGAGCGGCTGGCGTCGGCGATCGCCCGAAGAACGGCGCGACGTGCTCGGCCGTGTCGCCGACTTGCTAGCCCAACGCCGCGGCGACCTCTTGGGCGTGATGCTCGCCGAAGGGGGCAAGCTGCTCACCGAAGGCGACCCCGAGGTCTCCGAGGCGATCGACTTCTGCCGCTTCTACGGCGCGTCGGCCGTCGATTGGGCGCGTACGCCGGGCCTGCGGGCTCAAGCGGCGGGTGTCGTTGCGGTCGTCTCGCCGTGGAACTTCCCGCTGGCGATCCCCTGCGGCGGCGTCGCGGCGGCTCTGGCGGCCGGCAACACGGTGATCCTCAAACCCGCCAGCCACACGGTGCTGACGGCGCACCACCTCTGCCGCGCGTTCTGGGACGCCGGCGTGCCGCGCGAGGCGTTGCAGTTCGCGCCGTGCTCCGGGAGCGGCCCCGGCGAGCGACTCGTGACGCACCCGGCCGTCGATCAAGTCATCCTCACCGGCGGCACCGAGACCGCCCGGCGGATGCTCGCCGCCCGCCACGACATGCGGCTCTCGGCCGAGACCGGCGGCAAGAACGCCACCATCATCACCGCCTTATGCGACCGCGAACTGGCGATCGCCCACGTGCTACACTCGGCGTTCAGTCATGCCGGGCAGAAGTGCTCGGCGACATCGCTGCTGATCCTCGAAGACGAGGTCTATCACGACCCGTCGTTCCGCGACACGCTGATCGATGCGGTGACGAGTCTGCAAGTCGGCAGCGCCTGGGAGTTGCCGACGCGCGTCGCGCCGCTGATCGATGCGCCCTCGGGAGATCTGCGACGCGGCCTCACCGAGCTCGAAGAAGGCGAAACGTGGGCCGTCGAGCCGCGAATGTCCCTCGACGGTAACCCATGCCTCGTTTCGCCCGGAGTGAAATGGGGCGTGCGGCCCGGATCGACGGCGCACACAACCGAGTTCTTCGGACCGCTCCTCGGCGTGATGCGCGCCCGCAACCTGAACGAAGCGATCGATCTTGTGAATGCGACCGGCTACGGCCTCACGTCGGGAATCGAAAGCCTCGACGACCGCGAACACGCCCTCTGGCGCGAACGCATCCGCGCCGGCAATCTCTACATCAACCGCCCGACCACCGGCGCGATCGTCTTGCGACAGCCGTTCGGCGGCCTCGGTTTCTCTTCGGTCGGGCCGGGCGTGAAGGCGGGCGGTCCCAACTACGTCGCCCCGTTGATGCGGCTCGAAGACGCGCCAAAGGGCGGCGACGCCGACATCTCTCCCGTCGATGACGCCGAGTTGTCGACGCTCGTCGAAGACCTCCTCGCCGCCGAAGTGATCCATGCCGAAGAAGCGACTTGGCTCCACGGCGCGGTGGCGAGCTACGCCGCGGCCGCCGACGAAGAGTTCCTCAGCGAACATGACCACTTCAACCTCGTCGGGCAAGACAACGTGCGGCGTTACTTGCCCTTGAACCAAGTCGTCGTCCGCCTCCATTCCGACGACACGCCTTGCGAGGTCGTCGCCCGCGTCGTCGCGGCGCGGACGCTCGGTTGCCGGACGGTCATCAGTTCGCCACCCGACCTGCCGACGCCGCTGGTGCGGCTCGTCGAGTCGCTCGACGTCGCAACCGACAGCTGGGGCGCCGACGTCGAGTTCCTCATGGAAGGAGACGGCGCCCTCGCCGCGAAGCTCGAACACCAAGGCGTGAGGTTACGCTACGCCGCGCCCGACCGGGCGCCCTCTTCGATCCGTCAACGGGCAGCCGAATCGCTGGCGTACCTCGCCGACGCCCCCGTCAGCGCTTGCGGCCGGCTTGAACTGCTGTGGTGCGTTGCGGAGCAGAGCATCTCGCACGACTACCACCGCTACGGCAACCTCGGCCGCAGAACAGCCGACCCCGGCGAGGAGGACTAACGCCACCGAAAAGAAGATAGATTAGAGCGTGCTTCACTTGGCCGTAGCGTTTCTAGCCTCGCTCTGATCCACGGAGCGACGTGGAAGTCTCGCGCACAGACGCAGAGTTGGATGCCTTCAAGACTCACGCAAAGGCGCTAAGCCGCAAAGAACGCGTTGCTGCGCGATCGTTTGCGATTTCTCAACGACTTTGTCTTTGCGCCTTGGCGGCTTGGCGTGAGTCTTCGCTGCCTACCCTCTACGTCTCCGCGTCTCTGTGCGAGACGCTACGGCAAAATAAAGTACGCTATAGCTCTTAAACTTAGGGTTTGTCAGAGCTTCTTAGAATTGACTTGCGCCGAAATACGCGCCATTCGCCCGATACATCGAAGCCGACGAAGCGACCAATACCGCTGCGCTTCTTCGTATCTTCCGAATTCGCCTCCAAGGCCTATCAGCGCTCAAGGGGCGTCCTCAGCTTCTGCCAGGGCGGCATCGATGGCGTTGCGGAGTTTCTCTTCAAAGTTCCCGCCGACGAAGACGTTCGCCACGTTTCCCTCGCGGTCGATCAGTACGGTCTGAGGGATGCCCGTCACCTGGTAGCGTTGGGCGGCGACGCCGTCACGGTCCAACGCGATAGTTGGCTCGATCTTCAATCGGAGCAACGCGGCGCGGATCTCCTCCGCGCTGTCCTGCAAGTTGACGGCGACGACATGAACGCCCTTGTCCGCGTAATCGTTGCCTATTTGCTGTAGCTTCGGCATCGCCTGCATGCAGGGGCCGCACCAACTGGCCCAGAAGTCGAGAATCAGGACGTCCCCCTTGTAGTCGACGACCTTGAACTCTTTCCTTTGCTTCCGGTCGCCTTGGTTGAAGAAGGGGAGCTGCAGCTCGGGCGCCTGTAGACCAACGAGTGGGAACCCTGCGGACACGTCTTCGGATTCGCCTTCGATGACGTCGCGAGGCTCGATGGCGTGACGCATCTTCCAACGCTGGTAGGACAGCTCGGCGGCCGCCTGCTCGATGCGGTCGCCGAACAGCAACACGTCGATATCCGCCAGCTTCACCACGCAAGCGGCGAGCACGTCGCTGGCGCCGACCAGCGCGGGGGCGGCGTCTTTGGAGGCTCCCGCTGGCTCCTCCTCGGACGGGGTCTCGAACGCTTGGAGGCGGAAGGTTAGACGCACGCCGTCGCGGCGCACCGCTTGGACCCGGAGCTGATCTGCCGCACCCAACTCTTCGGCCTTCTTGCTTGTTGGCTCGTCGTCTTCGTCCGGCGGCGGATCAAGCCAGATGATCCGTGCGATACGGGATCGGTCAAGCTGGGTTTCCTCGAGTCCAATCTCGACGTCCGCAGTCTTCTCCGTGAGCCTCAGCAACCGGCAACGGACGTAGTCGCCTCGTGTCGACACCAGCAAATGCGTCGGAGGATTCTGCGCTCGCATGCGGGGGAGCGTGAGCAGATGGTCCCTTCGATCCGAGGTCAGCCGGCCATCGACGCCGCGGATGACGAGTTCGATCGCTTTGATGTTTTCATGGGTTGCGAAGTCGGCGTTCGAGTAGGGAGAACTGAAGAAGACGCCTTGCTCGTCGATCCGGTCAATCTTGCAAGGGATCTTGTCGCCGAGCCGCAGGTACATCATCGCCGGTTGGGACGGCGTAGGGTGCGACTCTCTTGACGTTGACGTCGCCTGCTTTCTGGAAAAGATGGCGCCGATCGCTCCGAAGATGCCATTGTTCGGCTGCCGCCTCCTTGGCGTGAGCGTGGGGTCGTCGGGCTTGGACTCTTTGGGCAGCCGAAAGTCGATCCGGCCAGAGGCGTCGTTACGTAACGCCACGGCGTTGCGACTCCCCTGGGGTCGCCACAGCAGGCAAGAGCCGCCCGGCGAAGCCTCGGCGCCCGTGAGTTCGCCCGACGTCTGCAATCCTTCGACTTCGAGCCGAGGGACCGACCATTTCTGCTCGACCGGTTGAGGCTGGGCGAAGGTCCGGACGCTGCGGATCTCGCTGAGGGGAAGGTGGAGCGGCTGCTCGAGGCTCTCGGACGAAAGACTCAATTCTTGGTTTGCAACCCCTCTCGCAACGCCGGTGATCCTCAGACCTTCGTGTGAAACGACGGTGAGCAGATTGTCGGGGCGGGCCGGGGCCGCGCTTGGGCTTTGGGGCAAGGCAAAATAGATGTAAGCGATGTCGTCGAGGGCGACTTCGTTGGGCGTCTCCTCAGAGGTAGGCTCCTCCGAGTCAGGCTCCTCCGAGTCAGGCTCAGCAGCGGGCTGCGTTTGGTCACCTGTGAGCGTTTCGTCGGCCCCCTCTTCTTCCGTTTCCTCCGGTTGCTCTTCGGCGGGGCTCGCGTCGGCGTCGGGTTCGACATCTTTCTCGGCAGGCGCATGTCGTTCCGGAGGCTTGGCGAACAGCAGCTTCTTGTCATCCGGTTGGTAGCCGACAACTTCGCCGTAGACGATCTTTCCGTCGGTCAACGTGACGGAAGGCTGATCGGTGCGATCTGTGGTTGGCGACTCTCCGTTCCACTCGCTGACATAAAGCTTGTCAAGCTGGATGTCGCCCTCCCGGTTGGTGAGCAGCACGCCGCTCTCCAGCGGATTTTCGCCGCAATCCACGCTCAGTTCGGCGAGCTGTTCCTTGCGGAGTGAAGTGACTACCAGGCGGTTCTGGGGCTGGTCGAGATAGAGCAGGAGGCTGACGCGTCCGGCGCCCTTATCGAGTTTCCTGATGATGGTCAGGTTTGTCGCTTCGTCGGTTTCGCGCACGGCGACCAGGTAGTCGGAGACGGTTTCGAGTCGGAAGGCGTTCGTCGTTTCCGAGCTCTCTCGATTCGGCGCCTGGCGCACGCGGCCCCGCATCGGGAGTGCAAGCTTCTCCGCGAGATTGGCGAGTTCCTCGTCGGCGCCGACTTGCGAGCCGATTGCTTTTCCGCGGTATCGAGGAACGCCCAATTCGAGTGAGAAGTCCGCTTTGACTTTCCAGGAGACCTCGATCTCAATCAGCGCTTTCTCGGGGAGCGTCATTCCCCTGTAGGCGACGGCGTCGTGGCGGGAAGTTGACAGCGCGCCTTGCGAGTAACGCCACGCGTCCCCGTCGCCTGTTGTCCATTCAGACAACGGGTCGGGGCCCATGTAGACCCGGCCTCCGGCGCCGTCGGTCCGTGTGATGCTGCGGATGCTCGCTCGTGCGACCTTGATTGGCTCCTCGCCACGCCGGGGGCCGAGGTTAACGGCCAGGGTGACCCACTCCGGGTTCACGTCGACAAGATCGCCAACGAGCACGTCGCCGCTTGTCGTGTCGATGCGGTAGGCGCCGGGCTGAGCGGCCGCCTCGCGTGGCGGCGGGAATTGGGCGTAGGCGACGTTACCCCAGGGAAAGGCGTAAGGCTCGTTCGTGAAAGGGGGCTGCCAAGAGACTTCGTCGGCGGAAGCGTTGTCTCGCCACTCTCCAGAGAGTTGGCCGCCGTTGGTGAGGAACAGGCTTCCGGTCGGCGAGGTGGCGCTAATGGGTATCGCGATCCCCATCAGACCGAGCAGCAATAGAGAGTTGGTCCTTCGCACGCGATCACCGTTCGTAGATGGGAAGGAAGCGGTAATTGACCGCCAACGCCAGCAGGGAGAGCTGCGTGCTGGTCTCTGGGCCTAGTTGCCCGCTGAAGCTGCCGTCCTCCTGCTGGGAGTCTCGCAACCGCCGCACCAGCAGCTTGTTCCACTTCTCCCAGGCCTCGATGTCGCCCTGGAACAGGGCCTGCGCTTTGTAGTAATCGGTGTACTGCTGGTAATGCCCTGCCCCAGTCTGTTCGAGGTTTCGCGACAGATGTTTGAGGGTCGCCTCGTACTCTGGGAGGTCCTTCTGCCGAGAGATTGCATAGACAAGGGTGGCGATGGATATGCGAGCGATCGATTCGTCAAAGCCGCCCCCAAAACCACCCGAGTACCCGACCATCCCGTTCTCGCTGGTCATGTTCGCGAAATACTTGATCGCGCTGTCCACCGACTCGTCGGGGACCTCAATCCCCGCGTTCCGAGCGGCCAGCAAGCCCATCAACACCGCGCCGCTCACGGAGGTGTCTGCGTCGTTGCCGTTGGGTGAGTAACGCCAAGCGGAAGTAGGGTTGTTCTTTTGTGACGTGATCGACGCGCGCACCCCGAGCTCGAGGGCTTCGCCGATCGACCGTTGCCGGTCTCCTTCCCCCTGGGGCCAGAGGTCTCTGTCGTCGACGGCGCCGTAGGCCTCGGAAAGGGCGAGCGTCGCGAACCCGTGGTGGTACATGCTGTTGCCGAAGTACCCGGTGGAGGCGTCCTGCTGGCGGATCATGCTGCGCAGCGCCTTGCGGAGCTGCACGCTATAGACGCCGAAGTTGGGGTCCTCGCCCGAGGCGAGCATCGCCATCACCGCCATTCCGGTCGTGCCAGCCCCTTGGTAGCCGCCGTTCCCCCAGTCGCCGTCCTCGTTCTGAGAGCCCGCCAGGTACTGGAGGCCGCGGTCGTACATCTCGCGGATGTCGCGGGGCACGGCCTCCCCGTGCATCGTGACCGGGAGCTGTGCATAGCAAGGCCGGTCGCCCCATCCAAGGACGGTGAGCACCGCAAGGACCGAAGTGTAGGCGGCGCGGCGCCGCAAGATCGCTGGAACGATCATTCATCCTCCTCGGCATAAGGCTTGATTCCTTGGGATTCCAAGAAGCTCTTGTACCCCTTGCCCTTTTGGAAAGTGTCGTAAACCAAGTCGAGCAGGGGGCCGTCGACCGCTTTCTCGATCTTCTTTCGGGAAAGGAGACTCGATTGGTGCATGATGTAGTGCTGGTCGTTCGTGCCGAACACGTTTGGCGGCCAAGTGTTCTCGAGTAAAACAGCCACCAGCCGCTCCCGCTGAGTGGAACTCAGTGGCGCGACGTCGTCGAAAAGCATCACATACGCCTCGACGAGCGCCCGGTAGCGGTAGTCGCGGCGTTCTTTCTCCAACTCGCGAAGGCGGCTCCGTTGTTCCCCCTTGAGCATCTCTTGCGACGCCTTCACCAATGCCGAGTCCTCGCCGAACAGCCCAACCTGGGCGATCTGCTGGAGCGGCTGGATCAGCTGCCAGATGTCGTTGAAGTTGTTTTGGTCGGGCTTGGTCTTGATGTAGTAGGCCTTTACCTGCTTGTACTTCGCGAAGTAGCGGTTGATCTCTATTTCGCCTGCGAGGCGTAGCGTCAACCGTTGCTCTTCCGTCAGTTGGCAAACGTCGTTGACGTTGTCGATCGCCAGAGCCAACTTGGTCTCGAACTCCTTGCGCTGGCCCTGGATGTTAGACGCATGTTGGAAAACCCATTGGTCGAATTGCTCCGGAGGGATCATCCATCCTTGCTCTTGCTGCTGCGGGGCGTCCCCGAACTCGATCCAGCCGTCGTCTTCTCCCCAGGTAGGCGACGTCGCAAGGGCGGAGAGCAGCAGGGCCGCGCTGAGCGTTTGGCGGCGGAGGAGATGCTTTCGGGCCATGCTAGGACTCCTCCCCCGGCTGCTCCGCCACGGGTTCGGCGGCCTCATCACCGCTTTCGGTATCGTCCTGCACCACGAAGGGGGGGATGTTCAACTTGCCGTGCCCCAGGAAACCTTCGTTGTCGCCGAAGTGAATCGTGTTGCCGTGCGGGCTCTGACTCCAGAGCTGCATTTGCTTCTCGTTAAGATGGGGCGTCAGGGCCTTGCTCGGCAGGTTGGGAAGGTACGTTGCGCCGTACATCAGCCCACGCACCGAGTTCTCCCATTCGTCCTGCCAATTCTCCAGCAACGCCGCAAAGATCGCTTCACGCTGCTCTTGGTTGAGGTTGAGTTGGGTGTCCAGCGCGCTCACCAAGGTCCTAGCGGTCGCCCGGCGACGGAACTTCTCACGTTCGCGTAGGTCCTCCAAATAGAGCTTCGACTGTTCGGGAGAAAGATGATCTCTCACCGCCGCGTTCAAGGCGATTTGCACCGCGGTCCACGGGTTGCTACCGCGTGAACGTCCGACGTTGACGACGATATTGCCATTCTGTTGGTTCAATTTCAGCATCCGTTTGGCGTGGACTCGTAACGCCGCGTCGAGGGCGGCGTCGCCTGCTTCCAGAAGCTTCTCTTGTTGCTCGCGGCTGGGATGGCAGAGTTCCCGCAGCGTGTGGAGGCTGGCGTCGAGTTTGCCCTTGTAGGCCGGGCGATACTGCTGGATGAGGGCGTTGATTTGCGGGTTCTCGTCCTCTTCCTGGTCCTCGTTTGCGGGCTCAGCCTTCTTGGCGAGCAGCCTGTCGACGTCGATCCCGAGCACTTCCCGAATGATGGACTGCGCATCGGCAGCCGTCGCTCCGACAAACGTCGGAACGGACGCCATTGCGACGAAGAGACCCACTGCGGCGATTCGACGGTCATACATCACCGACTCCCTCCGGCGCCGTCTAGTCGGCTGAAGTACTCGTCGAGGCCGACGCGGAACTCTTCGGGCAGCACCCGGCCGGTCTCGCCGGTGACCTGGGTGACCTGGTGATCTTCTCGCACCTCGTTCTCGTTGACGCCCCTCCCAGCCAGCGCGATGGCGGGCGTTTCGGTGTCGCCGCCGCCACCGCCGCCGGGAGACGATCCGCCCCCGCCGCCCCCCTTCGGGTTGAGCTTCTTTGACTGCAGTAGAAGCTCGATCGCCTCGGTCTCGGCGGCGATCGCTCGGTCGCCCGTTTCCGGCTCGGCGAGGATGCCAGTCGCCTCGCCCATGACTTGAGAGACGGCCGCGAGCAGACTCAGCTCTTTGCCGAAGTGCTTCTCGGCGTCTTCGAGTTCGAGGATACGGTCGCTCAACTCGGCGACGCGCTCGTCCAGCGTGTTCTGTGACTTGCTCAGCCGATTGGCTTCCTCGACGTGCTGCTCGTATTCGACAGCCGATTCGGATTGCTCGGCGACCCGGGTCTCTTCGCGGAGCCCGACCTCCGCCTCGAGAATCCGCATCGCCTCCAACACGATTGACGGCGGCAAGCTCTCGGGCGACGCGCCGCCGGGGCATGAGCCCGAACAGGCAGGGTCGAACAGGTCGTCGGCCCAGCGGTCGAACGAGTCGGACCAGAACTCGCTCTGCGCGATCGCCAGGCCCTGCTTATCGGTGATGTCTACGCCGACGCGCCGAAGGCCTTGCAGGACCTGCATTTCGCGCATCTCGTCGAGCACCTGTTTGAAACGGACCATCCGGCGCCGTTCGTAGTACGAGTGGAGGTCGTCCATGATGTACGAGACGGCGACCCCGTTCTCGCCCTGCTGCTTGGCGGTCCCCCCGAGCGACTCCTGCGTCTCCTTGGAGAGGCTATTCTCGGATTTACCAAACGAGTCGGGGAGGTGAGTCCCCAGGCCCTCGGCGATCTGGTACTGCACACGCGACGCCGCCTTCAGCCGCTTGATCAGGGTGCTCCCCTCAAGGTTGGCGAGGACCTCGTTCAACTCGTCGGCGATCTTGCCGAACTCTTCCAGCAGGTCGCGTTGCTCGGTGACGGCCTGCTCCAATATCTGGCCTGCGGGGTTGTCGCCTCCACCCTTCTTCGCGGCGCCGACGACGGTCGTCACCGGCAGCGTCAGCTTGCCCGCGGAAGGCTTCTTCTTGGGCTGCTCGCCATCGTCGCCGCCCTCGTCGGGGCGGCGCTGGCTCGATTCGCCGTCGGCGATTGTTGGCACAGCCGGTTTGGGCTTGCCGCTAGGGTCCATGGCCGCCGGCTTGCCGGGCCGCGGGTCGCGGTTCTGGCCCGCCTGCGGCGCCGAGGGCTGTTGGCTTTGGGCGACATTGGGGGCGTCGGAGAACTCTGTAAGGAGGTCGGCTACCGAGGGCATGCGGTTGGCGGAAATCTCATCGAGCACCTTGAGCATACTGGCCCAGCGGTCGATGTGCCCCACGCCGATTTCCGAGTTTCGCGCGGCCTCACGCAGCAGATCGCCTCCCGCCGCGGTCAGTCGGCGGAGCTGACGCCCGTTCGACCGTTCGGCGGCGGCTTGTTTCTCGATACGCTGCCGAGTTTCCGCCAGGTCGAGTTGCTCGTTGGAAAGCTCGCGGATTGTGTGGTTCTCCTCGTACAGCTGCATCTCCCGGTCACGGACTTCGAGCGCCTGACGATGCCACTTGCTGAGCTCTTCGGTGATCCAGATTGCGTGCTGGTCGGGTGTCAGCACATAGAGCACATGCGGCGCTGAGTAGACGCGGCCCCTTTCGGGGAAGTAATCCTCAACGAAGACACGCACCTCAAGCGGCTGCGCTGAGACGCCCAGGGAGTTAGCGGAGAACACGCCCTTGGCGTCTAGCGTCTCGGAGTACGGGTCACCGGCCGCCAACATCTGCTCGTCGTTGACAGGGGGGCCGTACGCGAACGGCAGGCTACGCCACTCGAACCCGATTCGCTGGACGCCGTAGTCGTCGCGCGCCCGCACAGAGAACTGGATCACCTCCGAGTCGAGGACCACCTTTTGCGAAGGGAGGTTTTCTACGACCAGCGTGGGTGGCTCGTCGTCCATGGCGAGAATCGAAAGCTTCAGAGGGTCGGCGCCCGACAGCCCCAGCGTGTCTTGCCAAGCGAGTTCTTTCTGCGTTGAGTCGTCGACGAGCGTCTCGGGGATCTGGAACGATTCACCCCGCGGTGTCGCGTCGGCGCCATCGACTGTCGCCGATTTAAGAGGTCGGCTAGCGGTCGCCTCGATCACGGCGCGGCTCCCCTTTACGACCGCGACGGCTCCCCCGCGGACCTCTTTCTCAACGGTCTCGACGCGGCCTAAATACTCTGGCAGGCGCACCCGCGCAGAGAGACTCACGAGTTCGGACCGAACCGTCGGCAAGACCTGCACCTGGCGCGTTGCGTCACCTACCTTTATCTGCAGGCGGTCCTCGCCGATCTGGGCGGGGAGGGCGAACTTATACTGGTCGCCTTCCAGTGTTGCCTGGACGGGCCGCTGGCGGCCGATTCGGGCTTCGGCGTCGTCCGGGCGCCACTCGGACATCGCAGCGAGTCGGACGTCGAAGTCGAAAGGCTCGCCGTGAGCGACAACCAACTTCTTGGGGATCGGCTCAACAGCCGTGAAGGTGTATCGCTCGGTCGAACCCCAAGGGCGCAGAAACCTGGACCACGCGTTTTGCGCCGCGGCGGGAAAAACGATGCCGAGCCCCACCGCTAGACCAAGGAACGACGCCGCGAGCCCCCCCCACAACGGTCGACGTGAAGCGGGCGCCGCCGGGGCAAGATCGCTCCGCGCGGCGTCGTTCGCCGCCTGCTCGATCGCCGCCTGTACGAGCCTGCGGGAGCGTGTCTGTTCCGATTGGTTCTCCGCGAGCTCGATGACGCCCAGCAACTGATCGCCGAGCCGCGGCATGCGCTGAGCGACCAGTCGGGCCAGTTGCGAAGGCGTCCGGCGGCGCCACACCCAGCGGTGCAGGAACCATGGGAAGACGGCGCACCCCAACATGGCGGCGACGAGCGCGAGGGTCCGCACGGGCCTTGGGGTGTCGAACAACCGGTCGAGTACGAACACCGTCGCGTAGGCGATACCGATGCTGAACAGACAGATCGCGACAGCCTCGGTGACCTTGATCGCCCAAACCCGACGTCGGTAGCCGCGCAGCTGTACCCTTAGCGACTCCGGCACATGCAGCTTGCTATCGTCCGTGGTCATTATGGCGTCCTTCGAGAATGAACGGGTACTCTTTTCTTGGCCGATCGCATCCGCGTAGCCTTCGGAGGTTGTATTCGCCTGCTATGTGAGAGGGCGCCCGAGCGCCTCACAACAATCCGACCGCCTTTCTCAGAACCCAAAAGACGCCAAGCATCGTGACCATGCCCGTGGCGACCAGCGGGCTGCTCCAAAGCTGGAGCCGGCGCAGGGTCGGCGGCGGTTCGGCCAGCGACGACAGCTGGCGGATCGCTTCGTCGGCACGGTCGATCGTAATCGTATTGCCGCGACTTACGCGGGCGATTTCGTCGAGAACCTCAACCCGGGCGGGCTGCCCGGTTTTTTCCGATAGCTCGCCCTGGACGTAGAAGGAGGTCTCCAGCAGAGCCCCGGTCTGCTTCACCGAGAGGGTCACCGCATGCTTGCCGGGTTCGTTGCTGGTGAAACGCCCCGAGAAGGCGCCCCACTCTTGGCCGGCCGATTGGAAGCGTACGGTCTGGGCCTTCCCAGAAGGCGCAGTGATGCGGGCGACGACCTCCCCCTCCGCTAGGGGTTCCCCCGAGTTGTCCATCACGTTGGCGTTGATCGTCAGCGTCTGGTTGAGCTGGGGCTGGTCGGGCGCGTAGTACAGACGCATCGACTCGCCACGAGCCATGTTGCGCTGGTATGCCATCCAACGCACCACCTGCCCCCAGAACCGGTAGTGGTACTTGTCCTCGACACCCTTCCGCCAACGCCAGGCGCCGTCGGTCCCCATGAACAGGACCTTCCCCGCTCCGAAAGTCCGGGTGGCCAGCATCGGCAGTCGGCCGTATTGATTCGAGGCCGACTCGTGGACGCAAAGCACCTCGCTGCCGGCGCGAGCTTTGAGCACCGGGGCGTACCACTGGAAGCCGGGTAGGTTTACCCAGACCTCAACGTTTTCGTCGCGGGTGTCGGCCAGCTTCGTGAGCAGGCTTCGTCGGCCGGCCTCGGTCAGCTCGAAGTGACTGGGCGTTCGCGACCCCCAGCCCTCGGGCTGACTCGGATCGAGCTGCACCGGGTAGAGGATCGCCAGCTCCGTGTCGAGAAGGCTGATCTGCCGTCCCTGCCAGCCGGGCATCAGCACCAATCCGGACGCCTGATGCTCGACGAGCCCCTTCAACAGCCGGCACTGCTCGGCCGTCAGTTGTTCGGCTGAGCAGCCCACGTCGCCGAGGAAGACCACGTCGTAGGTAGAGAGCTGGTCGAGTCCTTCGGGGAAGTCTTTGATGTAGTCCGCGTTGCCGCCGCCGGGTTTTGACAGCCCCGGTTGGAACAGCAGGCATGACACCTGCACACCGGGGTCGCGGGAGAGCGCGTTTCGCAGGTAGCGGTACTCCCAGCGAGGGTAAGACTCGACAACCAGCACTCGCAGTTTTTCTTCGCGGACGGCGATCGGAACCGATCGCTCGTTGTTCGTAAGGATCAGTTCCTCGGCGTGCGTCGGGATGCTGACCGTCAGGGTGTAGTCGCCAGTCTGCGCTGGTATCCAGATGAAGGAGTTGGTCGAACGGCTCATCGCCTCGACGCGGACCTGCTTTTCGATGGTCTCTCCCGAGGAGGTCTTGAGCTGCGCCGTCGCCGCGAAGTCTCTCGGCAGCGAGCTGTCGATCGTTATTGGGACCTGCAGCGGCTTGCCGGCCACTCCGAAGGTGGGGGCGTCAACGCTCACCAACTCGACGTCGGGCAAACGAGTCGGACTTCCGACCGGGATTGCGAAGACCGGGATGTCGCGCAGACGCAAACGTGTCGCGGCGTCGACGGGCGGCTTGCCCGCGTTCCAGTCCCCGTCCGAGGCCAGCACCACGGCCCTCAGTTGGCTGTGCTGGGAGAGGGCGTCTGCTAGAGGGGAGTGCAGGTCGCTTGCGGATTCGCCTTCGGCCGAGGAGAAGGGGGTCAACACCACCTCGTACCGTTCGGCGAGCGAATCCCAATACTCAGGCTCGGTTAGCGGCAAGACCCCGTCGCTGCGTTTCACGGGGCCGTTGGGCAGGTCGGCCGAGATCACGTCGCGGGTCTGCATGCTGACGGAGTCGTCCCACAGCACCACCACGACCGGCTTGTCTTTCGGCCGGAACTCCTCAATCCACTCTGGCTGATTGAAGAGCAACGCCGCCAACGCCACGACGCCGAGTCGCAAGAGTTCGAGCAGCACCATGGAACGGCGCCACCCGCTGCGCCGGCACGTGATGAGGCTGAACGTCAGCGTGGCAATCACCGACAGCACCGACAGGGCGATAATGAATGGCCCGGTCTGGAAGATCAGGGTGTTGGTGGAGTTCATGCGACCTCCTCTAACGCCCGAGGCGGCGCGCCCCGCGGGCTGCCGACTCTCGGGGCGAACGCCTGGACCTGCTGCGGAACCCGCGGCAGGCTGATGCCGGCTTCTAATGCCATGGCGAGCATCATGGCGCCCAAGAAGATCCGCCAGACCTCTTGCACCAGGGTCGAGTCAGCGCCAGGGCTTGTATCGACCTGATCGAAGTCGAGGCCAGTGAACAGCTGCTGTACCTGTTCGCTCGGCGCCTGCAAGGTTTGGTCCTCCGCGACCGGCCGGTTGATCGCTAATAGCTTCTCGCCGCTGCTGTACACGCCCTGGCGGTAGGCATACGAGGTGGACAAGGCCTCTTCGTCATGGGGAGAAGGGTCCCCGGCACGGCGAAGCCAAGGCTCGCCCGTTGCTGGCAGCGGCGTGCCGGCCGACTGGCTGCGGGCGTCACCCAGAACGGCGAGCCCGGCTTCGATCGCCCGTTGCATGGCGACGTAGAGCACCACCCCGTCGGCGGCGAGAGTCGAGTCGCTAGGGGATACGGTCGTCGCAAGGAAGTAAACCCCACCGGCGTTGGTTGGGACACGGGCGAGCAGCGGCTTGCCCTCCGGCAGGCTCGCCAATGTGTTGAACTCACCCGCCAACGAGCAACTTCGACTCACTTCCCATCGGCCCACCGGCAGCGAAGCGCCGCTAGCGGTGTTCGCCAGCAGGTCCTGGTCGCCGCGCCAATTGTCTGGAGTAGCCGGTCGCGCTAGCGGTTGCCAAGCTTCCCAACCAACCCCTAAGAACTGCCGACTGGTCGGTTCCTTGGAGGGGAAGAACATGACCTGCCCGCCACGGTCAACGTAAGCCCTCAAGGCGTCGGCGGTTTTGCCGGTGGGGATGTCGGATGTCCACAGCACCAGAGCCAGCTCTTCCCAAGCCAGTGTCTGCAGCGCGTCGGGCGCGAAGGCATCCGACGGGCACGCCGCCGCGTCGGGCGCGATCGACGCCGCTAGGCTCAGAGGGCGGACCGTGTCGGCGTTGTCGGCGATCACCACGGTCCGTCGCGGCGCTGGCTTGTCGAATACGAAATAGGCGTTGTCGTCCGCCGGGTTGATGTCGGCCGGCAGGCTCACGCGGCCCCAACCACGAACTGCGCCTCCCGCCAGTGGGATGCGTTGGTCTTTGAGCTCAAAACGGACCCCCGACAGCTCGACACGCATCTGCGTCCGCGCGCCGTCGACCTCGAATTGAATCGGCAGACTGATTTTCTGGAGGTCGTCGGGGCCTTCAGCGTCACGCGTCACCAGGACCGACACGAGCAACTCCGCGTCGCTCCCAACCTCGACCCGTCGGGCTTCGGTCACGCGGACCGACAAGTTGGGAGGGGAGTTGGGGTTGGCGGCGTTATCGCCGTAGTTAAGCAGATGAAACCGGACCTCTTGAGGGAACTCCAGCAGCGCCTCACGCAGCGACGTCCAACGGCCGCTGTCACTCTGCCAGTCGCTCTCACGGAGGTCCGAAGCGATCCACACCTCGGTGTGGCCCGGGTTGTTGGCCTTGATGTAGTCGTATAGCGACTGCATCATCGCGGGCAGGTCGGCCGAGGCGCTGACGCCGGTCGCGTGGGGCGACTCGAGCAAGTCGGTTGACGCTTCTAGTTCGAGAGGCGTTTCCGAGGCGCTGTCGATCAGCACCCAGCGGTTGGAGCTTAGCGTCGAAAGGACGTCGGCCAGGTGCCGACGGGCCGTGTCAAGCTTCGAGACTCCGGCCTCCTGCCTCTGCATGCTGGGCGAACAATCCAGCAAGACCACGGTAGTGTCGGTCTTGCTGCCAGCCGCCAGACCAAGCCAACCGCTGGCCAGAGGGCGGCTGATCGCGAAGAGCAGCCCCGCGATCGCCAGCACACGCATCGCCAGGATCAGCCACTGGCGGACCCGAGCAAAGCCGCGAGACATCTGGTTAGCCGCCAGCAAGAACTGCATGGCGCCCCACTCGACGGTCCGGTAGCGTCGCTGGTTGATCAGGTGAATGAGGATCGGCAGCCCGGCGATCGGCAACGCCCAGAGCAGCCATGGCTGGAGGAAACTCATCGGACTCCGACCCTCTGAGTGCGTCCCACGAGGAACCGCATCAGCGCCTTGTCGTAAGGCTCGTCGACCTGCACAGCGTGGTAGTCGACGCCCGTCTCCAGGACGGCTTGTTTGATCGCCGTCAGGTAAGACTGGAGCGCTTTGTGGTACAGGCTAGCGATCTCGGTCGGCTCGGCGAGGATGCTCGTTCCCCCTTCCAGATCGACGAACCGCATCGGGCGTTTGAAATCAAACTCCAACTCCTGCTGGTCTAGCAGGTGGAATGCCGCCAGGTCGTGGTTCCGGAATCGGAAGTGCTCGAAGCACTCTCGCAGCTCGTCTGGCTGTACGAAAAAGTCCGAGACGATCACCACGAGCGCGCGCTGCCGAATCGTTTCGGCCAGTTCGTGCAGGACCGGCACAAGTCGGGTCCCCCCGGCCGGCTTCGCCTTCTCAAGCGTGTCGAAGACGTGCCGGAGGTGAGCGGGGTTCCGGCGTGCAGGGATGCTGGTGACGACCGTGTCCGAAACGCACGTCAGCCCGACGGCGTCGCCCTGCTGCACCGCCAGGTAACCGAGTGCGCCGGCTAAGCGGCGTGCGTAGTCGATCTTCGAGAGGCCCCCCTCGTAGCCCGAGCCGAAACGCATCGAACCACTGGTGTCCACGACGAAACAGCACCGCAGATTCGTGTCGGCCTCGAACTCCTTGACGTACTGCCGGCCCGTCCTCGCCAGCGCCCGCCAGTGCAATCGACGCAGGTCATCGCCGGGGACGTACTTCCGGTACTCGGCAAACTCAACGCTGGATCCCCGGTGGGGGCTGCGGTGCTTGCCCGAGACGTTTCCATGCATTGGGCGACGCGCGAACAGCGGCACGCTCGCAAGGCGAGCAAGCACCTCAGGTTCCAGGAACGATCGCGATGAATCATCGACAGCCATGAAACACAGGAGCCCTCCGCGTTGAGACTTTAACGATCGCTGTCGGCCTCTTCAACGAGCCGTCGTACGACCCCCTTCGCGTCGATCCCCTCTGCCTGGGCGGCGAACGTGGTGATGATGCGATGGGTGAGGACGGGATCCGTGACGGCTTCAAGGTCCTCCAGCCGCACCATATAACTCCCATGTAGCGCGGCCCGCGCTTTGGCGCCGAGGATCAGGTTCTGCACCGCCCGCGGTCCCGCGCCCCATGCCACCAACGGCCGCAGCCAGTCGGGGGCGTCGGCGTGGTTCGGCCGTGTTTTGCGGACCAGCCGCGCCGCGTAGGCGTAGATGTGGTCCGGCGTGGGAATCCGGCGAACGAGGTTTTGATGCCGGATGATCTCGTCGGCGTCCATCAACGGGTCGAGCGTTGGCAGCGGGTCGCCCGTCGTGCTGCGTGCGATCTCGATCTCTTCCTGCTCGGTCGTCGGGTAGTCCAGTTCAATCAGGAACATAAAGCGGTCGAGTTGCGCCTCGGGGAGCGGGTAGGTCCCCTCTTGCTCGACCGGGTTTTGCGTCGCGAGGACCAAGAACGGCGGGTCGAGCGGGAACGTATGGCCAACGGCGGTGACCCGACTCTCCTGCATCGCTTCGAGCATCGCCGCCTGCGTTTTCGGCGGGGCGCGGTTGATCTCGTCCGCCAGCACGACGTTTGCAAACACCGGCCCGTGGACGAACTCGAACGCCCGACGTCCGTCGCCGACGTCCTGCAGGATGTCGGTGCCGGTAATGTCCATCGGCATCAGGTCAGGCGTGAACTGGATGCGGCTGAAGCGGAGCGACATCGTCTCCGCCAGCTTGCTCACCAGGAGCGTCTTCGCCAGCCCGGGAACGCCCATGAGAAGTGAGTGGCCACGTGCGAAGAGGCAGATCGACAGCAATTCGATGACCTGCTGCTGACCGACAATCACGCGTCCCAGTTCGTCGCACAGACGGGAATAAGCGGCCCGAAGATGATCGACTGCCTGTACGTCGTCGTCACTAAGCGACTGGGGCGCCGAATCCGTCAACGAGTAATCATCAGACGTCTTAATCATAGGCTTGCGTCTCAAACCCCGAGGTCTAAGCGAGGAAGGCTGGCGCCACAGGCATGTCCCTACCGCGTCGGTTCGATAGGGGGCTCGTTGAAGTCGGGTGACTGTAGAAAGGCGTTGGCAAGCTCCGGTGAATTAGTCGCTTATTGTACGCAGTTTCAAATGGACGGCGTCAACAAAAAAGGAAGTTCTATTCCCTTGTTCATGCCCGGTAAGCGAACGATAGCCATCTCATCCCAGGGATATGATTGGCGTCGCAGTAGGCCTTTCGCACTAATTTGAAAAATCTTGGCCATTTTCGAGTGGCGGAACTCGACTTCGTCTAACAGAGCCGCTTCCCCCCCCTTGAATGACGGCGCCAATCGCTGTGCGAGGTCGGGATGTCTGAAGGTTTTCACCGCCGGGGGTGATAACTATGAAGCAGTCGAGTGGCTTTCGCTGAGCGGGAGACCAACGACCTTGGGATGGCCGCCGCCAGCGCGCGAGGAGAAGCCGCCACAGGCCGAGCCTTCGGCGTCGTGAACAGTGACGCTCTGGGTCTCGACTGGGCGCGCGTTGGCTACTTTGCGAACGTCGAGGCCGAACGTGGCTGCTGCTATTGGGTGTTCAGGTAGATTGGCTGCCGAACGTCACCGATGCCGCTGTTGCACATAGTCAGCACGCCAAAGACGGCTGGAGCGCCTGGGTGACCGCCATCACCTACCCACGGATCGCTATGAGACGATGGCGCGAACGCCGGGGAGCAACTTGCCGATGGCCATGGTCCATGAACTCGTCAAGTCAATCAGGATCCGCGCGCCGACCGCTTGTGCTGAATTGGAAGTCGCCCTGCACGCCGCTGGCTATCGTCGACGCTACGCCAGCGTTCGTGTTCTCGATCACGGTCGGCAATCTGCGAGTGTTGGCCGCTGAGAGAGCTGCGAGCCTCGCGCCAGACCGACGATCACTAGGGGACATGAGCTGTTCTCGCAGTCGGCCCTTCACCGCCGCTTACGCCCATGCTTTCCCGCCCCCGCACGGGTTCCCCCAGGGCTGCTTACCGTGATCGCTCGGGCCGTACGTCGCTACATTATGCCCGGGCGGTCGCAAAACTCGTTGCGGGTAAGCATTCTTGCCCAGATGTCGTTCATCTATGGGCCCCCAGGGCTCCTTCGTCTTCTACCTGGGTTGCCGCCTTCGAGGACGGAGCCGCCCTCGTCAACGGTTCTTCATGCTATCCGTACCTCTACACGGCTACACCGTCGCGGACGTAGTAGTCACGGGCGTCGGCAATAAGCCGGTCGGCCAACTGGCGGACGGTGACCATTGGCGCCGGTAAAGAGTTGGCGCCGCCAAGCGTCGGTGCTTCGGTAACCTCTATGCCAAGCAGGAGACGAAGCATGACTTCGACGTAACGCTCTTGGGCTTCGGCCGAGCGCCACTGCCCGAGGTAGATGCGCCGCTCTGGGATGATCCAGACGCAGGCCAGATTGCAGGGCTTGAAGTGGCAGAACTTCGGGACTTTGACGGGCATTGGAGGGCTGGGGCTAAGTCCAACCGTTACGGTGTAACGGTGCTTGGCTCGCCGACAGCAGCTCTGGCCATCAGAGGGTTGGGCCGTAAGGCGCCACGCCGAGAGGAGTTAAAAGCAGTGGGCGATACAGAACTCGAATCTGTGACCTCTGCCGTGTGAAAACCGCTGCCAAATCAATGAGTATCAACGTTTCCCGCTTGATTTCAGGGTATTCTAGCAAGCAGGCGTGCTGTCGCAAGAATAGGCGCCGTGAATTGAGTGGACGCACTGATTAGCGGTACGCGGGTAGATTTAGTCAGCAGCAAAACGGTAGTACCGTTCATCTTTGCGGGTTGCTCCCGAGGGTTTCTCTTACCCCCTGACCGCCCTCCTCGGCGATAAGTTGAGACGCACGGTCGAGGTCACCCGTAGTGAGCCGTGGGTCATGTGCAGTGAGTGGGCATCTAGGGTGACCGCCCATGCCGTGACGCCAGTCGCCTCTCCCGCGGCCACCGTCGTATCGACTTGCGCCACTACCACATCCGATTCGCAGTGCCCTGCATGGTCTCGATGGAGGTGTGCCTCTTCCCTCAAGGCGTCGCCAACCTCCGTAAGGCTGGCCGTCATCGCGAGTCCGCAGTCGAACTGGTCAATAACGGCTGCGGCTGGTGGCGAAGGGAGCGAGGCGCCGAGAATGGAGGTCAACGTCCAAGACGTCTGCGGTGTCGTCGCGGGTAACAGGATCCGATCGCTGCTCGATACTCTCGCCTACGCTGGCGCAAAAAGGTGGGCCATTCCGCCCATCTCTCAAACACCATTGGTCTCAAGTCTCAGCCTCTCATTCCTCCGCCAACCGCGCGAGAACCCAGTCTCCCGCCGCGTCACGGCATGCGGTGAGCAGGTCGAAGGTTTGGGCCCAGTCGTCCTTGGTGTCGCTGCCGCTAGCGATCCGTGAGTGGGCCGCCTTGGCCAGTTCGGCCCACGAGACCGCCGCTCTATCGGCCTCGGCGGCCGCCGTCTCTGCTAGATCGAGCGCTTGACGTCGTGCGGCCGGGTCGTACCAAGTGTTGATGTCGTTGATCAGTACGAGGGCCGCCATCAAATCGGCGCCCCCCGGCGCCTCTGCGCGAATCGCTCGCTGGAGCAGAGCGCGGGGCTTTTCCGATCCCTTGCCGTACTTTGCGTAGAGGGGTCCGAAACGGGAGGACGGGTCGATACGCATGGGGCAACGGGGCGGGGGAGAGTCTGGCGGGCACACTCCAAGACGGACGCCAGTATATGGCACCACAGAAAGGACGCCACCAAAGCGCACGCCACGCGGCCCAGGACCGGCCAGTTGGCGGCGGCGACCTCTTGGTGGAGCCGCTGGTGCGCCCGGCGGTTGGCGCTGGCCGCCTTCTGCCGGCGGACGACGTCCCGCTTGGCCCGATTGACGCGGCCCGGGTCGCCCTTGCCGGCCGCCTCCTTCCGCAACGCCGCCTCGTGCTCGGCCAGGGCAACGCGTAGCCGATCGTCGGGGATGCGGTCGTAGCGGTGCGCCTTGAAGTCCAGGAAGCAGTAGCACCAGAAGAGCCAGGCGAGCAGCGCCCAGAGGTTGGGGTCGGAAAAGTTCATGAAAGTGGGCAGGGGGCACGAGAAGAGGAAATGTGGTGGCGAGTCGATTCGATCCGATTTGCCGGCGGGGCAGGGCCGCGGTTCGGCCGTGATCGCCCGAGCCGGTCACCGGGAAGCCGCGTCGCAAGCGTTCCCAAGAGGCTCAGCCGATCGAAAAAAGCACAACATCGGCCCGCGTGCCCTCGCTGGCGAAGCTCGCCGCGGGGAGACGCCGCCAGGTGGCCGCCAGGGGCCGCAGAGCGGCCTCCTGCCGCGTCCCGCCGTAGCAGAGGCCCACCAGCCGCCCCCCGGGCTTGAGCATCGCCAGGGCGTGCCTGGTGTGCTTGATGTCGGCGCCGCGGCGGAAGGGGGGATTCATCAGCACCGCGTCGAACGCGGGCCAGCGGGTGACGGGGACGGTCAAGAAGTCTTCGCGGCAGACCGTCAGCCGGCCGGGAATCCAGCGCAGGTGCAAAACCTCATCGCAGCACTCTTGCGAAACATCGACGGCGGTCACCTCGACGTTGTAGCCGTGCAGCGCCGTCACCAGCCGGCCGAGCCCCACGGAGGGCTCTAGCACCCGCCAGCCGGCCCGCGGGGCCAGTAGCTTGACCATCAGCTCGGCGATCACCGGCGGCGTCTGGAACAGGTTGTCCGAGACGATCACGCGGGGCGCCGCCCCCGGCTCCGCCAGATGGCGGAACCGGGGGGCCTGGGCGGCCATGTCTTCGCGGGCGGCCTCGTTCTCGGCCCGCAGGGCGAGGAGGCGCCGGTGGGCTGGGTTGGTGGGATTTTGCGGCGTCATGCTAGGCGACCTCCTGAGCGGTCAAGGATTGCTTGACAGTTGGGGGTTGGGCGGCCCGCTCGAACACGGCGGCCGGTAGCGGCTTCTGCGGCTTGTCGGTGAGCACGATCACGGCCGGGGCGTTGCTCGTGCAGATGGCGCCCTGAGCGGCGCGGACGCGGGCCAGCACCTGCGCCCCGTTCTTCGTCCAGTTGCGCCAGCTCAGCGGCGCCGCGGTGGTGACGGACCACACGTTGTAAGGGCGATCCTCACCGCTAAAACGGGAGTATTCGGCCTGCGTCATCCGCTTGACCTCGGCGGGCTTGCCGGGGTATTTGGCCAGGGCCGCCGCCGCGTTCGCCAAGTCTTGCAGGCGCTGGGCGTCTTCGTCGGTGGGGTTGATGAGCGGCGGCGCCTTGGGCTTGCGCTTCTTCTCCGCGGCGAAGCGGGCGCGCTCCTCGTCGGTCGGCGGCCGGTAGGCGTCTTCCCCCAGCCGCTCGACCTTCATCACCGACACGAACTGCTTAGCGTCGCCGTTGCCCCAGCGATCGACGCAGAGCACGCCCACCGACGACACGAGGCCGTCGCGCCCCTTGTTGACCTTCTCAACGCGAATCCGCCCGTCGGCGTCGTGGTGGATCGCCCGGCCCTGATACCAAGAGCGGCCGGCGTGGATGTAGCCGCCCGGCTCGATCTCGACCTCCTTGGCGCTGCCGCCTTGAGCGGCGAGCATCTGCCGTTCGTAGGCGATGCGGTTGCGGAGGTGGTCGCGGTGGCGCCCGTAGCCGCCCGCCGCGGGATCGGCCCGGTTCTCCAGCCACAGCGCGGCCGCCTCGGCGGCGGTCAGCGGGTCGGGCGTCAGCTCGCTATCCAAGAGCCGCCACAGCGGGCCCGTCTCGCCCGTGCGGGGGTGGGTGTAGTCGCGCGAGCCGTAGCCGATGTTGGCCAGCTTGACGGCCCAGCGGTGGGCCTGCTCGGCCGTGCCCTCGACCAGAGCCCAGCCGGCGACCTTCCGCCAGGCGTCGATTCGCGTCTGCGCCTCCTCGATGCCCGCCTCGATCTTCCGCAGGTCGCTCTCTAGCTTGGCGATCCGGCCGCGGCGGACGTGCGCCGATGACTTGTAGAGCGCGTGGCCGATGACGCCTGCCGTGCGGCGGGTCCAGTACTCGGCTTTGCTCCACTGGGTGACGGCGCGGCCGCGGGTGCGGTCGTGCCGGCGGGCGATCCGCTCGGCCCGCGCCGCGGACTGACAGCCGATCGCCTGCGGCCCCTCGTCGAAGGCGTCGGCGTGGCCGATCGCCTCGCCGAGCCGCTTGTCGCGGTAGCCGCCGAAGCGCTCGGCGCGGTCGGCGGCCCGCTCCTCGGGGGGCGTGTCTTCGTCTTCGATGTCGAGCCCCTCGGGCAAGAGAGCGAGCGCCATGTCTTCGCGGTAGACGGTCCAGACCGCGGCGAAGTCGCAGTCTTGCTTGGGCGTGGCGGTCCAGCCGTGGGCCCGTAGGGCGTCGTACACGGGCCGGCTCACGTAGCCGACGTAGAGGCGGAGCTTGTCGTCTTCGGGGCAGTAGGTGGCGCTGGCGCCGTCGATGGGGCCGCTATCGGCGAGCGCGGCGGCGTGGCGGGCGCGGTCTTCGTCGATCAGGTACACGGGGAAACCTCGTGGGGTTGTCGGCCAGAGTTACGGCCGGAGTGAAGGCCGGCGCCCCAGTGGGCGCCGTGTGGCGGATCATTCGGCACAGTGCCGAAGTTAAGCAAGCGTTGCGAGATGAGCGTGTGTGGACGGGTTGCGTCGTATCGGCGATTGTCTGAAAGTCTTGCTGACGGTACTCTGCGAGTAATGGCCAAGAGCAAACCCGCCGCCGTCCCCCCTCTCAAGCACCTTTACCGGATTACCCCGGCGGCGGCGGCCGTCCAGGTAAGCCGGCAGACGCTCCATTCGGCCGTTGGGCTGGGTTACGTCGCGTCCTATACGCTGGGCGACGGGCTGCCGCTGGTCGATCTGCGCGAAGTGAAGCGATGGAAGGAGGAGACGCATCGCCCGCACAGTTGCTAGGGGCGGAGCCGTTTGGCGGACTCGGTGGCGATCTGCACGGTGCGGGCCGGCTCGACGATGCGGAAGCGGTGCCCGTCGAACCACAGGCACAGGCGGCAGGAATCGCCCGCCGCGGCCTCGACGTCGATGACGAAGTTTTCCAGCCATCCGCGGCGGTCTACGTCGCCGAACAGATACGGCACGCGCTCGCCCGGGGCGGGCAGGTCGTCGGCGGTAGGGAGTCAGCCAAAGGTGCGTCCCTGTCTCGCGGTCGTGCTTCGTAAGGTCTTTGCGGTAGTGCTTGACGATCGGCCCGGCCAGAACAGCAAATCGCTCGTAAACAGTGGGCGGCGTCGTCTGCGTGGGGGTGACGTCGAACAGGGCGGCAGGGGCATTCGTGCTCATGGCATGGCGGCCTCGGGATGAAGGTCGGCGCCCCTGTGGGCGCCGGAAAGCAGCGAAGCGGCCGGCGGGGATGCGACATCCCGCGATAACGCAACGGCCGGGGGTGTGGGGAAGCCGCGTCGCAAGCGGCGACCAGGAACGCGTCAGGCAGCGTCGTGTGTGCCGGGCTTCACCAGTCGCGGGTTGTTCCACGCGGAGGGGCGAGCGCCGGCGGGTGCGTCGGCTGGGACCGTCTGCGACTCGTGGAACAGGAAAGCCGTTTTAAGGCGCAGGCCGTCGCGGGCCGCCGCGCCGCCGATCGAAGCGTCGCTGCCGCGACTCGAATCGTCATCAGTCGACTTGCCGCGGGTCGGAATCCAGACCTCGACGCGGACGCTGGTGGCGCCCTTGGCGACGCGGCGCCCAAGCGCTTGCCACGCCCGGAACGTTAGGACGTTTTGCCGTGGCCGGACGTCGAACGGATCGATGCCACAGTCGGCGAACGCGAACACTGCGGCCAGGTCGTTGCGGCTGGCGCCAGAACGGATGCGGGCTAGCGCCTCAGCCGGACTCTCCGTTTGATAAGTTGCGGTGGAAGCGGTGCCCGGCGAACGGTGCGCGGTAGCCATGGGAAACCTCTTGGGGTTATGGCCATCAGGCCGTGAAGGTCGGCGCCCCAATGGGCGCCGCGTCGCTTGATTTTATCGGCACTGTGCCGATACGGCAAGCGAATTTCCGCGGAAGTTGTCAGACCTCCGCGGGGTGGCCGCCGGTCGTGGGGTACATACGCAATCGCTTCGCGCAGGCGGCCGCCTCGGGCGAGTGGGCGCGAAGATCGGCGCGAATCACCTCGAGCACCGCGGCGCCCTGTTCGCGCGTAAAGCGAGCCGCGCTCCTGCGCTCTCCCGTCCAGCGCAGAAGCTTGCGGGTTTGGTGGTGAACGGAGCCGACCCAGCAGTGCGGCTCGCCGATCATGTAGAGTGTCGACTTAGCCATTGCTTACCTCTTGGGGTTGTAGGTCGGCGCCCTAGTGGGCGCCGCGTATCAAAACAGATCATGTTGGCCGGGCAGGCAATCGAGCCCATCCAGTAGCTTGCGTTGCGTGGCGGGCGCCGAGCAGAACGCAGCCTGCTTGCGCTTTGGCTCGTGGTTCGTGAGCACGAACGCGGCCGCCGCGTCATGCTCGGCCATGTCGTGGTGGGCGTGGGGCTCGTAGGCGCCGCGCTGGGGTGCGTGGCGGGGCTGGTTGTCGTTGGCCATGGTGGGTGCTCGTGGTGCTCGTGGTGGGGTTAGAACGGAACGGCGTCCAAATCGTCGGCCGCCGCGGCAAGCGCGGCGTGCGCCTCAATCCAGCCCAGCGCCTCCGCCAGATAGTCGCAGGCGCTCGGGGGGGCGTTGTCGGACGTGGCCAGATCGAAGAGCGCGGCCGAATCGAGGCCCGCATACTGCGGGAACTCCTCGCGGAGCGTCGCGGCCGCACAGTCCCAGCCAGCCAGCGCGGCCGAGTCTAGGTCGGAGCGGTCGAGGCGCTGCGCCATTAGGCGGACGTTACGGCGCCAGGCGCTGCGCTGGCGCCCGAAAAGCTCGGCGACGCGGCGCCGCAGTGCGTCCAGTTCTGCGGCGCCGTCGCGCTCGGCAAGCTCGGCCGCCAGCGCGCGGACGTCCGACCAGCGGACGCCAAGGCGCCGCGCCTCGGCCTGCAGCGCCTGCAAGCGGCCGCGGGGGGGCTCGGCCGCGGCCGCGGCGTCGCAAGCGACCACAAGCCAAGCGTCGGCGCCGTGGGCGCTGAGTTGAACGGCGCCGGCCAGGCGCGCGACGCTGACCAGGTCGGCGCCGCGGCCGGCCAGCCACAGCGCCAGCGCCTGCGCCGCTGCATAGGGCAGGACAACGGCGCCGAACGCCAACGCGTCGGGCGCCTCGGCGACGTCGCGAGCGCCGATGCGGGCGCCACGCTCGGTAGCCTCAAGCGTCACCGGGGCGCCGTCTGCTGCGTGAGCGACGAGCGCCGCACGAACAGCGCAGAGTAGTGCCGATGCGGGCGCCTTGTAGGCGCCGAGCCATTCTCGGGAATTAGACATCTGGCCGAATCCGAAGTAGGTCGGCGCCCCAATGGGCGCCGCGTGCTTCTATTATATCGGCAGAGTGCCGATGTGGCAAGCGATATTCCCGCGTTGTTTACGGGATTCTCGCCCCTTAGTTCCCCGCGGTCCGCGCTCAGCACGGCGCGCGCATTCCGCCGCATGTGACCACGCGAGTAAGTGCTCTCGTTTGCGTGTGAGGGGTGGTCGCGACGGTGGGGGCCGTCCGATGGACGTGTACTGCCGCTCAGCGGTCAAACTAGGGTCCTCCGGCGGGGTTCGGCCGGGGTCCACGCCGCGAACGAGGGGCAGTTGAAGACACAGTTTATTTCGCCAGAAGGACCATTCGACGCTTTGGCGGATGTGTTGTGCTTGGGGCGCTTTCAGGCGGACATTCGCAGCTACCCCAGGCGTTTCGCGGGCCCCGCGCACGACCAGTTATTGCCCATCGCTGGTCATGCAATTCAGCGCCATCTGGACCCACGAGATTCGGCGCCTCACGCACGCCTTCTGTCCTGCATTCGCTGTGGGCTGTTGAGGATCAACACGCCGCGACCTTGCCTGCTTTTTCTTGGCTCCCATCCTGCCGTGCGCGGGACAAACCTGTGTTGTGATACAATTGCGTCTTTCTCCGCCGGCTTGCTTCACTTCACGATGGCAAGCCCACGAGCCGCATAGCCAGCAGACGAAAACGGAACCCTATGATGGCGTCGATGACCTCTTCACGCCGGGCACGCGCTCTGCGTCTAGTTGGCGGCGTACTCGTCGTTCTCGTCCTCCAGCCCGCGCGGCTCGCTGCGAAGGAACTTCCCAAGCCACAACTGCTTTCGGACCTCTGCCCGTCGGCGGCAATCGCAAGCCTGCAGCAGCAGCAAGCGGACGGCGATGGTGTGTTTGTGGTGCAAAGGGAGGTCGATCGGCTGGTGCTGTTCGTTAACCCGGATGGCGGCGGCGGCTGCGCCGTTGCGACCGGGATCAATGTGCTGCAGTGCTTGCGGGCCATCGCGGGCGAAGAGCCTCTGGCCAATCCCCACCAAGCCCTGCTCAAGTTGCTCAGCGACCAGCCGCAGTTGCTCGAGGGGCGGGTGACCAACGAGGGGCTCACCGAGCTGATTGGGCGCTGCCAGGAGTGGCTGCCAGATCGTGGCGTCGATGTATCGGTACTGGTTGGTTCACATTCACCGCTCGGCGCGGGCTACGAGAGATGGGACGCCGCCGGTCCCAAGTTGGCCGTCAAGCCGCGCGAGTTGACACTACTGACTTACGAGGTGCGGACGGAGGCGGGCAAGGTGTTGGGCCGCCACTTCGTCGTGCTACGTCGCGTCGTTGGCAACAAGATCGACGTACTCGACCCGTTCCGTCCTCACAAAGACTCAAGCTATGTGCTGGAGTACCAAGAAGACCCCAAGGGGGGGCCGACCCGGGTCTACCTGCTGAGACCGGTCGGCGTGCCGGTGACGACGGACATCTACGAGCTCGACACCCTCTTCCGCGTAACCGTCAACGCCGAGCAGAGCGGTAACGTTACGCTCCGACCCACGGCCGCGGCAATTGAGCACGTCAAGTCGCAGATCGACAAAACAGATCGTCTGCTTAAGGGTACGGACGACTTCCTCAACCCGAGGCGGTGGCGGAAGGAGACCGCGGCGTTTGGCTTGCCAGGGCTCGATCTGCCGCCAGCTTGCGGCGGCAGCGGCTGGTCGGCTAGGCAAGTGCTCGACATCTTCCGGCACGCGGGCCGATATAACCTCAACTTCCGCGACGTCGTCGGGGGCGCCCATTCGCGTCCTCTTCTCAACTCCGATGACCCGGCTGTCTTGGAGGTAGTGCGGCAGGTTGCGCGGGGCGATGGCTACGTAGCGATCCTTCTTACCGAGCCCTCCGCTGGCAGCGACCTCAAAGCGCTCGCCACCGAGGCGGTGAAAGTGGACGGCGGTTATCGCATCACCGGTGAGAAGCGGTACAACGCCCGGCTGGCGCAGGCAAGCCATATGCTCGTCTTCGCCCAGGTCCCCGAAGACCCGCCTGGTTGGCTGACGGCATTCTTGCTGCCGAGCGACGCCCAAGGCGTCGCTATCAAGACGCTCGAGGCGCACGGGCTGGCGGGCAACTCCTACGGCGGCGCCGTTTTTGATGGGGTGTTTGTTTCCGAAGCGATGCGTATCGGCGACCAGGGCGACGGCTCGAAGCTCTTCTTCGAGCACTTCCCGTACTGGCGATTGATGCAGGTCGCCGCCGCGATCGGTACGGGTGAAAAGGCGTTGGAAAAGATGGCGGCGCGGATCGCGACGCGAGAGGCATTTGGGGCGCCGATCGGACGGTTCACGCACCTACAGCAAGCCCTCGGCCAATCGACGACGGAACTGAGGATGGCGTACGCCCTCGCCTGCGACGCGGCCGACCAACTCGACCGTGGCGACTATCGCGGAGCGCGCGCAATGATCTCCGGGCTCAAAGCCGAGGGCGTCGAAGCGGCGCTCCGCGCAGCCGACGCCGCGATGCGTGCCCACGGCGGGATGGGATATTCCGACGAGGTCGATCTGGGCGACCGCGTCCGCGACTTGATGGGGCTGCGGATCGCCGACGGGACGACCGATGTGATGCGGATGGACGTGGTGCGGCAGGCTTACGGCGAAGAATTTTGGGAGATGGCGATAGAGAACGATTGAGATCGTTCGACGTGCGTTTTGCGCCAGCCTACTTGTCAGTTGGTCCCGTAACGGGAGGATTGGAGTCTTACCCGCCTCGCTCGGTCGTCCTTAAGGTCCGGCTGTCGCGCACCGCCGCGGCGGGTGGCTTGAGCGAATGACCCGTCTGCTCGTGGACCCGCTCGCGGAGACGCCAATGCTGTCTGGGCTTCATCGACCCGAGGGGACTTTGGCGCTACTGTCGCCACTGTCGCGACCATCCACCAAGGAGCGGTGCTGGCCCTTGGTTGCGACACTCGCTTCGTGCCTCTAGCGTTTCACTTGTCCGCAGACTTGGCCGCATCGACAACTCCCCTCGGCGTGTCGGACCTACACTGTGTTGGACGCCAAGGCCGTCGAAGGAACTCGATCCGGCGCTCGTTCTCGGCCAGTCTGCAGCTTCGAATCCACTACTGTCGGATTGGACCGATCTGTGGTAGGCGAAGATGACCTCAGCAGATTCGGCTTTGTCGTTCGGCACCTCGGGTGAGGCAACGGACCGCACGTTCCAAAGAAGCCGGACAGCGGCCTCTGATGGGGATCAGCGGCGGCGGACTCCCGTCACGATGCCGGCCATCAATATCGCCATAGTGGCGGGCTCTGGGACGACGGCTGAAGCGGGGACCATCATGCCGTAGTTGTCTCGCCACACGTCGTACTGTGCGGGCCCGACGACGCCGCCGGCGGCGTCGTTCGCCAGCGTGCCGGCCGGGGCACCCACGTTGTCTCGCCACACGGTGTAGTCGGCGGCGTTGACCACGCCGTCGTTGTTGTAGTCGCCGGCCAGACCGGCTGCCGCGACGCGGCTCGACACGAAGACGCCATCGAAACTGTCGAGATTCGCCCAGAACACCAACTCGCCGTTATCGCTAAAGGGGCTGCGGACGCCGTCGGCGTTGCCCGTGTTACTGAAGAAGCGGAATTCAGTGAAGGTGCGAAAATCGCCCGGGGCGACTTCGACCGAGTCTCCTTCGCGGGCGATGAGCTGCAACACGCCATTCGAGTCGGTCGCCCAGATGCCGTCGTTGTCGTTCTCGGTGACGCCACCGAAGCCAACACGCAAGGAACCGCTAAACGCCACTTGGTCGCGGTGGTTGAGTAATGGGAGGCCACTAATGCTGTCAAAGATCGCTCCCGACACACCCGGGGCTGGCGAACCTTCCCGAGCGACGAGTTGGAGGTCCTGGCCCTTCTCGACCCACAACGCTGAATCGTCATCCGCGGTGACGCCCCCTACGCCCTCCTGCAGACGACCGCGGATGGCGAGATTGCTCTGGTTGTTCAACACGTAGTCATCAAAGGCGCCAAAGTTGGCCCCCGGAGCCCCGGGAGCGAAGTCGCCAGTTTGGTAAATCAGTGAGAGTTGCCCCCCGCGATTGGAATAAAGCCCTTCGTCGCTGTCGTAGGTCACGCCGCCGAACCCGGGACGCATGAAACCTCGAAACAAGATGTGTCCTGAGTCGTTAAGCCGTGGCGGTTCGCCAAAGGAATCGAAGAAGGCGCCGTTCGGCAAGCCGGGCGCCTGGTCCCCTTCGCGCAGCAAGAGCGACACGGGCCCGTCGAGCGTCGTCCACAGAGCCGCATCGTTATAACTATTGACGCCCCCTTCCCCTTGACGGAGGAACGCGCGAAAAGCGACCTGCCCATTGTTGTTGAGCGTCCCGGTCACCCCGTTGGTGGAGAGGCTCTCAAACACGGCGCCGGCCACTAGCCCCGGGGCCTGCGTCCCTTCTCGCGCCAAGAGTTGCAACCCACTCGGGCCATCGAGCCAAAAGCCGCTGTTGTTGGTCGCATCGACCGACCCGCCGGCGTCGCGCACCGAGGCATAGAACGCCGTGTGCCCGGCGTCGTTGAAGATCAAGTTGTCGATCGCGCTCGATAAGCCGGAGAACACCACGCCCGGCGGCGAACTCGGAGCCTGGTCCCCTTCGCGCATCACCTGGCGGAGTCCTCCCGGGCCCGCCGTCCAAATACCTGACTGGTTGTCGACTGTCACGCCTCCCGAACCTATCCGCAGCCCTCCGCTAAACGCGACGCGGCCTTGATCGTTGATGACGACCGTTCCGCCAAAACTCCCAAACACGGCGCCACTGGCTGCCGCGGGGGCCTGGTTCCCTTCGCGAACGAGGATGTCGAGTGCGCCGCTCGCATCCGACCAGATCGCAGCGTTGTCGTCATTGGTGACGCCCCCATAAAAGGTAGACATCTCGCCTTGAAAGGCGGTCTGCCCCGCGGCGTTGATCGTCGTGTCGAGCGCCCGGAAAAAGGTTGAAAACCGCGAATACCGTGATCCCGCCGGTCCCCCCGATGCGGGCTGATTGGTGACGGCGATCGTCCGGAGGTCACTGGCGATGGCGGGCGCGACGAGGATGAGCGGCAAGGCGTAAAGGAGCGGAACGCAGAGCAGCAGGCGCGAGCCGTTGTAGTTCGTTAGCGAAGGCATATCGAGCTATAGGATGAAGAGGGTATGCAGCACAAACCCTCGCAATTGTTGGCACTAGCGATTCAAGATCGCAGCGTTGTCAGAGATCGATGGACATCACATGGGCGAGTCAGTGATTGCCCAAACCGATTCGCGGTTCGTGGATCTACGCAGACGATCGGAGCTCCTGCAAGTATACACGGAGTGACCTTCCTGGGAGGAGCGTCGCCCGGCTCACCCCCGCCGGGCGCCACTGCTGGACAAGCCGGCCAGGGGCACCCAGGCTTCGCTATTCCAAAATCCCGTTGGGTGGACCAGCTCCAGCGACTTAGCTTGCCAAGCTAAGTGCAGAGTTCTTGTCCGAGATTTGACACCTCAGCGGCTTCGCGAGACGGCTTCGTGCGGGCGGCTGACGCACCCTCGGCGAGTTCGCCCGAGCCTGAAGTCCGCGAGGTGGATGCAACCGCTGTAGCAAAAAAATGCCTAGACTGCTGTCGGTGGGCGGATCGACGTAGATATAATGACTCATCCCTCACGAAATGTCGTGGCGGCGCACTAGCCGTGCGACATTCTTATCGCCGGTGTGTAATCGGAAGGATCGCCGAAGCGACGGACGATCTCCTCGAAGACCGAGCCTGGCTCCACGTGCTCGTCGGTCTCCATCACGAGGTGGTACAGGTCCTCGGGCAGCACCCGCACGGCGAGCATCAGGCCCATTAGTGCCATCGGCCAGCCCTTGCGCATGCCGAGCGTCTCGCGGCGGCCGACGATCGCGTCGCTCATCATCATGCCCATGTTCATCCCCTGCATGTCTTGGGGGTAACCGGGCACCGCGAAGCCGGGATCGGTATTCCGTAGCGCTGCTTCGGGAACGCGGTCGAGGTCCTTCAGATAGGCGTCGACCGATTGCCCGGGACGGACGCGAGGACCGACCTGCTTGGTCATGTGGTTCATCATGTGATGCACCATATGGCAGTGCATCATCCAGTCGCCCGGGTTGTTAGCGATGAACTCCAGCTCGGCCGCCTGGGCGACCGCGATCAACTCGGTGTTCCGCGGAATCCAAGCGGACTTGGGCGTCCGCGCGCCTTCGTGGCCGGTGACCCAGAACGTATGCCCGTGGAGGTGGATCGGGTGGTGCTGCATCGGCGAGAAGTTGAGGATGCGGATCCGCACCCGCTCGCCGTGCTTGACCACCAGCGGCGAAATGTACGGCGCGCTGCGACCGTTGATGGTGTGCCAGTTCCAGTCCATCCTCCAGGAGTCGGCCACCGTCTGGGTCGGCTCGATGAAGAAGTTCTGGAAGATCAACCCAAAGTCGCGGTCGACCGGCGGGTCCCAGTCGCTCCTCGGATGGACGATGAACCAGCCCACCATGCCGAACGCCTCCTGCATCGCGACATGCGAGTGGTAGAAGAACGTCCCTTCTTCGTGGAAGGTGAACTCGTAGCGGAAGCTTTCACCCGGCTTGATCGGGTTCTGCACCAGTGAAGCAGCGCCGTCGTATTGAATGCCGCACTCGAAGCCGTGCCAGTGCATGAAGGTCTCTTCGGGCAAATCGTTGGTGACGATGACCCGCACCCGATCGCCTTGTGTGACCTCGATCGTCGGCCCCGGCAGGCTGCCGTTGTAGCCGTAGACGTTCATCTTGTAGCCGGGTAAGAAGTCGGCCTCGACGGGCGTCGCGTGGAGGTGAAACTCCTTGACGCCGTCCTTGATCTCGTAGGGGAGCGATGGCACGTCGGGCGCGACGAACGGCGCCCGGCCTGCTGCGGGATCGCGGAGGCCCGGCACGAGCTTGCCGAGATAGAAGTCGCTGTCGGGGCTGTTGCCGCGACTCGGCGCGAAGCGATGGAAGCCCTCGTACTCGTCCTGAGCGCCGGCGGGCCGGCCCGCCGAGGGGTCGCCTACAGGTTTCGGCAGCTCGTGCCGCCTCTCACCATCGTCCGGCATCCCATGACCGCTGTGCTGTGCCATCCCCGCCGAAGTGGCGGCCAAGGCGCCGCCCGCGGCCAGCGCCGACGTACGGAAGAACTCACGACGCGGCGGACGGTTCGAGTTCTGAGGCGTGCTCATGATCGACTGTCGAGTTAGCGGGTTGTCGGTGGGCGAATCAGCGCGGGCGGGGCGTTGCGTCGATGTGGCCGGGCGGTGTGGCGTCTTCGGCCGCCATCAGGCCGTCGTGGAGCAGGTAACCGGCGATCAGGACCTCGTGGGTGCGGGCTTCGAGCAAGTTCTCAACTTGCGTCAGCTTGGCGTCGAAATAGTCGTGCTGCGCCATCAGCACATCGGACCAATCGACCCGGTCTCGCTTGTAGCTCTCCAACAATTCAGCGTACGCCGCTTTTGACTCGGGCAGGATTACCCGCTCGTACTCGTGGGCGTGCTGCAGAGCCGTCAAGTACTGCTGGTAGGCCGTCGCCAACCGATTCTGCAACTGGAATTCGATCCGTCGGACCTCCTGCTGTTGGCGGGCGTAGTCGGCCTGCGCCTGGCGGATCGTTCCTTGGTTGCGATCGTAGATGGGCACTTCCAAGGCGACACCGGCAACGGCAACCGTTTCTCCACTTTCAAAATTGTACCCGGCGCCGCCGCGCGCGACGATGTCGGGGGTCCACTCCACCCGCTCGCGCTGGACCGTCATCCGGTCGACGGCCAGCTTGGCGCGGGCGGCGGCGACTTCGGGGCTGTTGGCAAGCAGGCGTCCCAACTCGGCGTCGAACGACGCTGGTTCACGCTCGGGCGTAAGGCTTCCTTTGACACGCCCCTCCGCCAGGGTGACGCCGACCAGTGAGGTAAGCGCGCGGAAGCTTTCACGCTGGGCGTTCTCGGCGCTCAACAGGTCGAGGCGGGCGCGCTGGAGCGTGATGTTCGCGCGGCGGACCTCGGGTCGGCGCGCTTGGCCCATGTTGTACGCCTCTTGCGACGTAACCGCAGCATCCTCGGCGCTCTTGAGCAACTCTCGGCGGACCGCCAAGGTTTCGCCGGCGGCCAAGGCTCGATAGAAATGCAGCCGCACGTCGTTGCAGACGCGGAACTGCTGCGCGGTAGCGAGGTGCTCGGAGACATGCGCACGTCGCAAATACTTCTCACGGCTCAGTCGCAACTTGCCGGCCGTCACGAACCGCTGTTCGAGGACGCCTCCATGGAACTCTCCTGGGGTGTCGGTGTCGGTCTCGGAATCGACACCGATCTGCTCGGCCTGGTACGTGAAGACGGGGTTGGGGTAGAGCCCGGCCTGCTGTGCTTTGGCTAGGTCGGCCGAGATGTGCAGCTGCGCCTGCCGGAGGGTTGGGTTGTTCTGCGCGGCGAGGGTAAGCAGCTCGTCTAGCGCGTAGACCGGCCCAACAGCATCCCCTTCTTGAGGCACGTCGATCTTCAGTTCCTCGCCGGGGGCAGGCGGAATGGCAGGCGGCGCAGTGAACGACTTTCCTGGCGCCGAAGGACGTAAGGCGGCCGGCGGCGCGAGCTGCTCTTGCGCCGCGGCGCCAGCAGCGGTGGCGAAAAGGGCGAGCTTCGCGACGTGGAGAAAGCGAGGCATTCCGTGTCCTACCCGCTGAGAGAGATATTTTGTCGACTCTCCTTACAGCGTCGGCGGTATGGCGGTCTCCAATGCGGCGAAACTCTTCCGCAGAGGTGCACCGACCGCACCAATCGTTAGAGTTTGTGGCTCAGGCAGACTTCACGCCGATAGAACGCGTACCGGGCAATCAAGTCGAGAGATGCATGGCTAGCATGACGATCGCCATCAACATCATGACGGTGTTCTCGACGATCGTGACCACGGACATCGGCAAGTTGAAGACGGTTCCGAGGCAGGCGCACTGGATCGTTTGCTTACGGAAGACGGCCCCGGCGACTCCGACGAGGCCAACCCCCATAATGACTGCCGTCACACCATTTGCGACGAAAGGTAGAGCGCCGCTGACGAAAAACACCCCCAGCGCCAGTTCGATCCAGGGATACGCCAGCGCGTAGCCGCGGGATCTTTTCGCGACGATATCGTAACTAGAAAACGAATCGGCAAACGCCGGGATATCGAGCAGCTTGAAGAACGCGAATCCCAAGAAGAAAAAGCCCATGAAGTAGTTCATCGCTCGCGGCCACTCGAACGAACCGTGGATCGATTCGGCGACGGCGGTCGCGCCGACGACGTAAGCGATCACCAGCATCAGCGGCTTGTAGTTGGACAGCTTGAAGTTCTCGGGGGCGTCGGTTGCCAGAGGTTGCGGCGCGCCGCTCGGCTGGCCATGCGGCCGATTGATGGGGGTCGCCTCGTAGCCAGCGCCCGCCAGTAGCTCGATGACGCGATCGCCGTCAGACGCAGCCGCCAGCTCGACGGTGAGCGGCTTCTTGGCGTCGTCCAGATCGACGGACCAGTTGAGCACTCGATCTTCGCCATCGAGGAGCGGCTTGATCGTGGCCAAGCACTTCTGGCAACGTAGATTGGTCTCGTAGGTCTGTTGCATCGCCTTACTCCTCTTGGGTTCCTTCGGGAACGTTCAATGCCTCAATAATCGGGCAGCCTCTCACGGGGCCTCGTCCTGAGCACGCGGTAGTCAGCTTCTTCAGCACCTCCTCCATGCGGAGGAGGTCGTTGATCTTCGCCCGCACAGTTCTGGCTCGCGCTTCAGCGAGCGCCTTGACCTCACTTCGCCCTCCGTGCGTTCCTTCGGCAAGGCTCAGAAGGTCGCGGATTTCCTCAAGCGTAAAGCCAAGCTCTTTCGCCCGGCGGATCGAACGGAGCCGCTCAACGTCCCGGTCGGAATACTTTCGGAAACCGTTGTCGGCGCTGGGACAATCGAAGAGCCCCCGCCGCTGGTAATACCGGACCGTCTCGACGTTAACGCCAGCCGCACTAGCCAGCTTTCCAATCGTTCGTTCGACCATAAGCTTCCTCCACTACGCATTATCGGCTCCGTACTACGGTACGGAGTCAAGGCGGTGTTGGTTGAATCCGCACATTCCAGAGTCCAAGCCCGCGTTGCCTGGCACGCAGGGGTCTGATTGGAAACTAAAGGGGCTGTGCAGTGATAAGTGCGCAGCAAGCCGAGCTACGGACCGTTCTGCGGGCGTAGTGGCGCCTCGGGCGCCGAGGCGGCGCCGTCTCTCAACGGGCCACTGGGGGCTCGACCCCCTGCGAAGCCAGCTTTTCAAGATACTTCGCCGGATCGGCATGAAGCCGCTTAGCGCATCCGGGGCAGCACAGGTAGACGACGCGTCCTTCGACGACGGTACGATACGGGCCCCCCATCGCGTCGAGCGGCTCATCCATGACGGGGCATAACTTCTGCGCCTCGACATGCGCGGCGTCCGCAGCGCTGGCCTTGGTTACTGCGGGCGCCGGAAGCGGAGGTAGTTTGGCCAAGTACTTCTCGGGTTCTGCTCGCAGGAACTTCAGGCACCCCTTGCAGCACAGGAAGACGTCACGCCCGAGGCCGGTCACCTTGAGGGGGGTCCCCATCGACCCAAGCGGCTCGTCCATCACCGGGCAAGTTTCTTGCTTGGCGATGGCGTCGCTGTCGGCTTCTGTGGCCGGGATTGCGATCAGCTCGGTCGTCTTGTGAAGCTTCTGGAAGTAGTGGGCAAAATCAGCCTTTACCTTCGCCACGCACCCATCGCAGCAGACATAGATCGTCTGATCGCCGACCGTCACCGGGACGGGGTCTCCCATCGAGCCGAGCGGCTCGCCACTGACGGGGCATATTTTCTGATCGGCGATGGCGGTGGCGCGCGACTGCTCTGCCGTTAGCGGAAACTGCACGTTCGCGACGAGATTCGGGAACGACTGTTTAGTCGATTTATACACGAGTCCCTCGATCTTCAGTTCTGCTGTCTGGCCGCCATATCGCGAGAGATCGTAGCGGGCGGCCAGCAGGCGTACTCCATCCTCTTCGGACGGTTGTGACAACAAATCGAACCGGCGCTGATTTGGGTCGTCGGCGATCTTCATCACCGCGGTGGCGCGCAGCCCCTTCGACTCAATCGGCTCGATGTCGAGCAAATAGAGCTTGATCCCCGTTTCCTCAACGAGGATTTCTGCTCGCAGCCCGTCCTGCTCGACCATCACGCCGCCGTGCGGTCCGAGCGCGGAGGTTTTCTTTTCCGCAGTCGCCGCCGGTGATTCCGAAGCAGACCCTTGGTTCGCTGGGTCCTGAATGGCCTGCGCAGCATCGGTATCCTTTGGGCCATGCCCTGCGTGCTGAGCGAATCCTGCAGCCGGTGCGGCCGAGAGCACCAGGGATAGAAGCCGCGTTAAAATGGGTGACATCTTCATCGACGTATTCCTTGAGTTTGAGAATGGATTGCGTTCTTGAGAAATCATGGAGGGGCCGCCATCTCCGGGTGGGCCTGCCAACGCGTGTCGGCGAAGCCGCCTCGCAGCTTCATTTCCATGAAGCCGCAGTAGAAGACGGGGACAACGAACAGCGAGATCATCTCGATGAACATGCCGGCAAACACCGGCAACGCCATCGCTTGGGCGACATCCGCCCCTCGTCCATCGGCGAGCATCACCGGCGTCAGGGCCGCGAAGGTGGTGAAGGCTGTCATCAGGCAGGGACGGATGCGGCGCTTGCCTGCCTCAACGGTCGCCTCGCGGAGGTCAGCAACGGATTCGATTTTACGGCGCATGAAGAGTTGCTCCATGTAGGTCGCTATCACCACGCCGTCGTCCACGGAAATCCCGAACAACGCAATGAACCCGATCCAGACGGCCGTGTTGATCTCGACATCGGCGATCGCCACCCCGATCATCCCTCCGGCGAAGGCGACCGGGATCTGAGAGAAGATGATCAGCGCCAGCGGCAGGCTGCGGAATTGCAGGTAGATCAGCAGCAGGTTCGCGACGACCACTAGCGGGATGATGACTAGGAGGCGACGGTTCGCCTCGATCTGGTTCTGGAACGAACCCACCATCTCCCACGTGTAGCCGGCGGGAAGCGTTAGCTCGTCGGAGCGGAGCGCCGCGGCAAGTGATTCTTCGACGGCTCTCACCGTCTCTAGGTCTCCTGTCTGCCCCCCGGGTGAGAAGGCGACGTGCGCGACGAGCCTAGCGTTCTCACTACTAATCGCTCCCGGGCCCCAAGAAGTGCCGATGGTCGCTAGTTCTTCTAGAGGTACCACCTCTCCCGTCGGCGCTACGACCGGCAGGCGACCTAACTCGTCGATTCCCTCGCGGATGTCGCGTCGATAGCGGAGTCGCACGGGATAACGTTCCCGACCTTCGACAGTGGTGATAAGATTCTTGCCCCCGAGGGCGACCTCAACCACAGTGTTGACTTCTTCCACCGACATCCCGTATCGCGCTGCCGCTTCGCGATCGACCTCGAACTCCACGTACGGCTTGCCCAGCACAATGTCGGGATTCACCGTGGTGGGATTGACGTACGGCGTCTTTCGCAGCTGATCAGCTACCGCTAGCGCGGCGTCGGCAAGGTCCGAGAGGCGATCCCCATAGATGCGGACCGCCATCGGGGCCTTGATGCCGGCCTGCAACATCACCACTCGCCCCTCGATGGGTTGCAGCGGGCTGGCGGGGGTCACACCGGGGAGCGTCGCTGCGGCGTTGATCTCGTCCCAAACGTCGCGGGCTGTTACGCCCTCTCGCCACTCGTCAACCGGCTTCAGCATCACGTAGGTCTCGATCATCTCCGCCGGTGCCGGGTCGAGCGCGGACTCGGCGCGACCGATCTTGCCGAGCACTTCAGCCACCTCAGGGATCTGACGGATCAAGACGTCTTGCGTCTGCAACACCTGCATCGCCTGCCCGAACCCCGCCGCGGGGTAGAGGGTTGGCATGTAGAACCAGCTCCCCTCGTCTAGGGCGATCCAGTCGTCGCTCCGAAGGCCCGTGAAGGTGTGCTTCAAGTCCACATACCCGGGCAGTTCGTTGGGGCGAACCCCGAGCCACTCCGCGACGGTCTCTGCCGGTCGCAGCACGGTCGGCAAACCGATCCAAGCGCCGAGGCCCAACACCATCAGCGTGGCGGGCGCTAGGGCGAATAGCCCTTTGTGGCTCAGCAGGAAACGCAGCAGGGGTTCGTAAATGAAGAGGATCGCTCGGCTGGTGGGGTTCTCATCGACCGAACGCAGTTGCTCGCGCGAGCCGATGTAGGTGATCGCCCCTCCGGCAAAGCCGAGGGCAATCGGACCCCACACGGGACCCCACGGGAGCAGGTGCTCGAAGCCAGCCCGCCAGAAAGCTGCCGCAACTATCGCCGAAATAGCGCCCACCGCGGTGGCGACGAAAAGGCTTCGCCGCCGGGACCACCGCCCGGAGTCGAGCAGCAGTCGGCACAACGCCGGGGTCAAGAGGACGGCCGCCACCAGCGCGGCGAGCATCGCAAAGGTCTTGGTATAGGCCAGCGGTGCGAAGAGCTTGTAGTCGCGGCCCGTCAGAAAGAAAACCGGCATGAAGCTGATGACGGTCGTCGAGACGGCGGTTACGACCGCGGGTGCGACCTCGGCGGCGGCGGCGATGATGACTTCCGCACGCGTTTGGTTAGCGTCGTCGCCCTTCTTTTTGCGCCAATCCACCAAGTGTTGATAGATATTCTCCGAAACGATGATCGCGAGGTCCGCCACCTCACCGATCGCAATCGCGATCCCAGCGAGCGACATGATGTTGGCATCGATCCCGAAGCCCCACATGCCGATGAACGACATCACGACCGCCAAGGGCAACGTGATGGCAACGACGAAGCTGGCCCGCACATGCAAGAGGAAGAGCACGATCACCACCACGGTGATCAGCGTCTCGTCGCGTAGTGACTCGCTGAGGGTGGCGACTGTCTCATCGATCAGGCCGGTACGGTCGTAGACGGGAGTGACTCTGACGCCGTCGAGGGATGGCGCCAACTCGCTGATCCTCTGCTTGACCGCGTCGATAACCGCGCGGGGGTTGGCCCCGAAACGCATCACCACAATCCCGCCGACCGCTTCGGAACCGTTGTAGTCGAGGGCGCCCCGGCGGAAGTCGGGGCCGATCTGGACCTGGGCCACGTCCCGGAGCCTCACGGGTACGCCATCTCGCTGGATAACGACCGTTTGTTCCAAGTCGATCAGCGCGTCACCTTGGGCGCCGCCGCCTATAAAACCCTTGCTGCGGACGATGTACTCCATCCCCGACGCTTCGGCTGTCTTCGCTCCGACATCGAGGTTGGACCCTCGGACCGCCATCAGCAGCTGGTCGAGCGTGACGCCATAGAAGCGAAGGCGGTCGGGATCGACCTCGATCTGATACTGCTGCACATAACCGCCGATCGACGCGACCTCGCTCACCCCTTCCACGGCTTGGAGCTCGTACTTCAGGACGTAGTCCTGTAGGGATCGCAGCTCGGCAAGGCTGCGGCCTTCCGGTGGGGGTTCAAGAACGTAGTAGAGGATTTGGCCGAGCCCGGTGGCGTCCGGCCCCAGCTGAGGCGTTACGCCCTCGGGGAGGCGTGCTCGGGCCGCGTCGAGCTGCTCAGAGACACGGCTCCTCGCCCAGTAGAAATCGACGCCGTCCTCGAACGTCACTTGGACGAACGAGTAGCCAAACATGCTCTTGCCGCGGACGCTCTCGGCGCCGGGTGTCGCCAGCAGGACGCCGCTGAGCGGGTAGGTGATCTGATCCTCGACATCCTTGGGCGATCGCCCCGGCCAGTTCGTCAGGACGATGACCTGGTTCTCGCCGACGTTTGGGATCGCGTCGATCGGAACCGAAAGGAAGCACCACCAACCGAACGCCGATACGGCGCAGGCCACGGCGACCACCAGCCACGCCTCGCTCACACAGAATCGAATCGCCCTAGTGAGCATGTTGCGTCTCCCCAGCAGATGGCGTGGCCGGTTGGTCACTTCGCTGCGGATCTATCAGCGACGGCTTCCCAGCCAATTGCATCTGCGAGTCGATGAGGAAAGCGCCGTCGGTGGCGACCACCTCGCCCTCGGCGATACCTCCGGCGAGGGCCGCTTCGGTCGGGGTCAACGCGGCGACGACGACGTTGCGAAGCTCAAACTCCCCCTCGTTGACTTCCACGTAAGCGACAGAGTTATCGCCCGCCAGCAGGATCGTCGAGCGGGGTACCGTGACCGAACCTGAGTTTGCGGTGGGTTTCGCTGCGTAGCCAAAATCGCTGGCGGGAACGAGCGGCGTGTCGCACAGGGGGCACTCTCCCGGTTCGTCTCGCACTATCTGCGGGTGGCGCGGGCTGATCCAGGCGCCCGCTAGCGCGGCGTCATAGACGGTGTCGCCCTGTACCGCGGGGAGGCGTAGCTTCGCGGTTGCGTAGTCTCCCGGCTTGAAGCGCCCGTCCGAGTTGAACAGCTCAACCCGTACCTGGATGGTCCGCGTCGTTGCGCTCACGACCGGATCGATAAACGCGACGCGCCCCGGGAAGATTACGCCGGGCTCCGACGACAACTCGACATCGACTTCTTGAGCGTACCGTACTTGAGCGGCGTCGCTCGGGTAGAGTTCGAGCATCAGCCAGACGGTCGATAGGTCGGCGATGCGGTAGATCGGGTCTCCCGTCTTCACGTAGTCGCCTTCGACCTTCAGCCGGGAGATGACCGTGCCGCTTTGGGGCGAAGTGATGGTCGATCGTTTTCTCGCCTTCTCCGTTGTCAGCAGCTCGTCGATCTGCTGCGCCGTCATGCCTAGCTCGCGGAGATTGTCCTCGGCGACACGCCGCAGCCCGTCGGTGTCTCCTAGTACGCCCCCGAGGGCCGGCGAGCGCTGCGCGGCGAGGTACTCGACTTGGGCCGAGTAGAGTTGGGGGCTGTAGACGACGGCGAGCTCGTCCCCTGCATCAACGACGGCGCCTTCATAGTCGATGAACATCTGTTCGATGCGCCCATCGACGTAAGCGGAGATCGTCGATACCCGCTGCTGGTCGTACGCGATTTCGCCGACCGCCCGCACCGATCGGAAGACCGTTTTTCGCGTCGCCACGGCGGTGCGGATGCCGGCAATACGGCGTGTCGCCGCGTCGATCACCACGCTGCGCTCATTCCCGCTACCGGGCCCGCTCGGCGCTTTCACGAGTTCCATCGCGCACACAGGGCATCTCCCAGGCGATCCCTGCGGCGGCGTGCACATCATCGGGCAGATGTAGCGATCCGCCTCGCCCGCGGCCACTGGCTCCGCCGCCGCCGTCTTGCGCCCGGCGACCTCTACCAGCGTCATCCCGCAGATGGGGCACTTGCCCGGCGCGTCTTGGCGTATCTCGGGGTGCATCGGACAGGTGAACTGGGGCTGTACGGCGGATTCGGGGCCTGCTGAGCGGTCCCCTGTTCCGGATGTGGCGGCGAGCCATCCGGTCCGCTGCGCGACGCCGACGAGGGCGACGGCGAGGGCCAAAGTCGCCAGCAAAGCGGCGCATTGAACAGCGACTCGCAGCAGCCACTGTCGGCCGCTGACCGATCGCTCTCTTTCCACAGGTTCTTCTGAAGTCATGGCTCATGCTCGCACGAGACGCAGGGGCGCGCCGGCCTCAGGCCAAGGGGACGTATCGATACGCCCAGGCGCGGCTACGAGGAATTACCACCGGTTTGAGACGCGCAGCGGTATTTAGTAACCGTGGGCGCGCATCGGTGGCGCGAGCATCAGATGAGCCAGATGCAGAGAAGGCGCTGAACGGGATGCCGGATGGACTCCAGCGGCGCCGAACGCGAAGAAAGTCGGTGACCTGTTAGTGGCTGAAGCGAGACGACTCCTAGAGTGGGCGCGCTTCCTGGCAGCGTGATGAGCAGTTCGGCGGCGGTCCGGGAATCGGGTGCTGGCGGCGCCGGCGTTGGGCCCTTGCCGCACAGACAAACGCCTGCTTCTAACTCCTTGACGGGTGAGGCTCCCCTCACGGCCGAGCGACTCGATTGCTGCACTGCCTTGGGGCCGCAGCAGCCGCGAGTGGCGACGGGTCGCTCATGGTCGTGTGACTTGGAAGTCGTTGAACAACAGCAACGACAGCGGGCGCCCGATTCCGAAACCCGACAGCTCCCACAACAAGCACAGGTGGAGACGCCAACCGCCGACTGCTGGCAGGCCGAGGCGCGTGCCGCTAGCGGCAGTGCGTGCGGGAGCAAGAGTGCTCCGATCGCGCAAAGGCTAACGGCCAATCGGGAAGAGCGGGACAGCAGCATTGGGAGGGTCGATAGGACGATTCGGGGAACCCCATGGATAAAGGTTACGTCGCGCCCAGGACGGCAGCAAGCGAAATCGGGCCCTTGAGAAGGGGTCCTGCGACCGGAAGGGAGCGAAGAAATAGCCAGTACGGAAGGAGCCGGCCGAGTGATAATCTCCAGAGCAAGCCGCCGCTTTTTCGTAACGGTGTGCTTGATTCTAGGGTCCGCTGGCTGTCGCAGTGTTCGGGATCGTCTGGCGTCGGTGACGAGCGACCCTCATCCGCAGGCGCCTCAATTCGCCTCCGGTGTGTCGGGTGGGGGGCCCACGGTCCAGGCCGCTTATTCTGAAGCGTCGGAAGAGGGACTACTCCCGCCGGATAGAGTGCAGTCAGCCGCGACCATCCTCCCGGAGCCAATCGAGGCGGAGGCGCCGCTGGGCGAGGTCCTTCGCCAGCCCGAGTCGTACTTTGTTGAGACCGCGCTGGCGGGACATCCGCGGGTACTCGCCGCCCGGGCGAGAGTGGCGGCGGCGACCAATCGGCCACTTCAAGCTAGTTCGCTCGCAGACCCGACGATCACCAACACCTTCTTCCCGATCTCGGACCAAGCTCTCCAAACGGCGGGAGGTCGCGTGGGTAACGGCCTCATGGTGTCACAGATGTATCCTTGGCCGGAAAAGCGCTGGACAAAGGAGGCGATTGCCTGTCGCGAGGTCCAGATCGCCGCAGCAAAACTGGCGCAGGTTGAACTAGAGATTGAAGAGCTCACCCGACTTGCGTACTACGAGCTCTGGTTCGCCGATCGGTCGATCGCGATTACGGAGAAGAATCGTCAAATCGCCGCCGAGCTTGTTCAGCTCGCCGAAGCCCGCAACGCGACGGGCGGCAGTCAGCAAGACGTGCTGCGTGCGCAACTCCAGGTGGACGGCATCGACGATCGACTGGTGGACCTGCGTCGCCGTCGCGAGTTGGCCGAGGCCGATTTGGCGGCCCTGATCCAACGCCCCAGCGACGAGGGATTCGCGACGACTGAGAATCTCGTGCCCCAAGACACTGAGACAGCATTAGGAGCTCTCGTCGCCGCGGCGGAACGGTGTAATCCGCGGCTGCGGGAGCGGCAGTGGGCCGTGTCGCGAGACCGTCAGAAAGTGAAGCTCGCCGAACTACAGAAATACCCCGATTTCACGCTAGGGGCTGGCTGGCAAACGGTCACCGAGACCGACGCCATCTCACCCGTCGCGAACGGCCACGACAACGTGAGCTTCATGGTGGGCCTCACCTTGCCGATTTGGCGCGACCGCATCCGCGCGGGGGTCAATGAGGCACGATGGGAAGCCGTCGCCTCGAACCGTGACTACAACGACGCCCACGACGATTCACTGCGACAGATCCGCCGAGCGGTGCAGACGGCTGAAGCCGCCGAAGAGCAACGACGCCTCTACGCCGAGAGGATGCTGCCCCGAGCCAAGCGCCAGATCGAGCTTTCAGCAGCCGATTACCGCGGCGGTCGAGTCGATTTCCGCGAAGTGACCGACGGCTTCACCGAAATGTTCACGCTAGAACTGCAGGCCGTACGAGCGGAGGCAATGCTCGCCGGATCGCTCGCCCAGCTCAAGAGGACCGTTGGCTGCGAAGTGGCGACGGCGCCCCAAGCTACGGATTCCAGCTCGTGAACTTCTCGGGAGGGGTGTGGCCAACCTTCGACAGTGTCGTTCGCGTTACTAGCTAAGGTGCCTGCGGTCGAAGGCTCCGAGCGGATGGGTCTAAGGTCAATCTGCTTCGGACGGATCGACCTACGGACCTAGCCGTCTTCTCATTCTCGGAGCCGGGCGGGTTGGACCGACCTACGTGCACAACTATTCGGAACCGGTACAGTAGCTTTGGGACTCGGCAGATTGGCCCATTCCTCACACATCCCGAACGGGGTTCTCTCCAACAAGAATCGGGGCGTCGCCGAAATAGTTAGCTGCCATTGCCCCCACACATTTGCACAGCTACGCTTGCCTGATATGCCCTGGGCGATGCTCCTCAACTCTGGCGGCCATGTACCGGCGATTTGTCTCCACTCTTCTGCTCGCGGCGTTCGCCCTTACCCATTGGGTTGCGGTGCCGCACGTGCATGGTGATAGGGACTACGGTGCGGGCCGACACGCGGCAGGTGCTCACGTTCATCTGAGCCACCATCACGTCGACGACAACGTGGACGATCACTGTGGACACTCGCACGGTCGCCACAATTCCCTGGGTCGCCATCGGTCGTTTCGTGAGCACGATCAGGCGCCGAAGACGCCGGCATTCCACAGTACACCAACGGATCACGACGACAACGCTGTCTTTCTGTCGGAGCTGACAACCGGCGCGACGCGTGGGACCGACTTGGTTCAGAGCCGGAGTTTCTACAGCGACGCGACGGCATGGCCGCCGATCATCATCGTCGCGGATTTGGCGCCATGGCCCGCGACTTTCGATACGAGTCCACCCCACGGGGGTCGCGGCTGCGCACTCTTCATAGCTCTACGCAATCTGCGTATCTGAGCTGGCATCCAACGCCATTTGTTATGTCGTCTCGCGCCTAGGCCGGGGCGGTGTTGGTTCTGCCTTTCTTACTCGTGGCCGCGCGATGGCCATCCGCCCCTGAGGCGGTACTCTCGGAGATAGCGATGCTCCGTCGCATCCTGGTCACCTTTGCTGCGCTGTGCGCGCTTGGCGCTGCCGGTTTTGCCGCTTGGCTCGGTTACCGGCATCTGCGGCCGGAACCGGCAGCGACTTCCTCGGCAGCAGAAGAGCAGCTCACCGCGGCGGCAACGCCGGACGGCAAGATCATCGTTGGTGACCGCGCCCAGCATAACCTGGGGATCGTCTCCAAGGCGATCGAGACGGGCGAGTTCTGGCGGGCGGTGACGGTTCCCGGAATGATCGTCGACCGGCCGGGAATGAGCGACCGGGAAGTGGTCGCCAGCGTCGAGGGGGTAATCAACCGCATCTTGCATGTGCCCGGCGACCTCGTCGAGCCGGGAGAATCGCTCTTCACGTTGCGGCTCGCCAGTGAGTCGCTCCAGCAGTCCCAGGCTGAGCTCTTCAAGACGGGCGAAAACCTCAAGATTGCCGAGGCGCGTCGCGAACGACTTGCCCAGGCCGGCGAAGGAATCCCGCAGGCCCGCCTTATTGAGGCGGAGAGTGAGATCGCCCGTCTGAAAGTGGCGGCCCAGGGCTACCGGCAGGAGCTACGCAACCGCGGGCTGTCCGATGAGGAAATCGGCGGCATCGAGAGGGGCAAGCTCCTGAGTGAGTTGCAGGTCACGGCGCCGCCGCTCGTCTTCGCCGGTGAGGAGTCGCCGACCGGAGAAATGCTCGGGTTCGAACTGCAGGAGCTGCTCGTGGATCTTGGGCAGCAGGTCCGTGCTGGAGAGCCGCTTTGCCGACTGGCCAACCACCAACTGCTCGCGATCGAGGGCCGTGCGTTTCGCGACGAGACGTCGAAACTGCAGCAGAGCCTCGAGAAAGGGTGGCCCGTCGAGGTGGATTTCCAGGAGGGGGAGAGCAGCGGCTGGCCCACTGCCGAGAACGAGCTGCCGATCCGCTACATCGACAACACGATCGACCCAGAAACCCGGACTTTCGGCTTCCGGCTGCCGCTTGAGAACCAGCATCGAGTCGTCGTGCAGGGGGGGCGCGCGCGTCTGCTGTGGCGTTTCCGCCCCGGTCAGAAGGTCCTGCTGCGAGTGCGCGTCGAGCGGATGGACGGCGTCTTCACCCTCCCGGCCGATGCGGTCGTCGCCGAAGGCGCCGAGAACTACGTCTTCACCCAGAACGTGAACACGTTTCAGAGAGTGAGCGTCCGCGTGCTGCATCGCGACCGGGATCGTGTGGTGCTGGCGAACGACGGGGCACTGGAGACGTACGAGCGTGATGGCAAGCAGCGGACCATCGCGGCGGTGACACTCACAGCGGCGGCGCAGCTCAACCGGATGACCAAGACGAAGTCCGACGGGCTCCCTCCCGGCTACCACATCCACGCGGACGGAAGCCTGCACAAGAACGAAGACGAGGGACGGTAAGGAAACCGCATGCTCAACGCCATTATCCGCGCCGCCCTCCGCCAGAGGACCCTCGTGTTGGTCCTCTCGCTCGTCGTCCTCGTGTACGGCGGCTACCTGACGACAACGATCCCGATCGATGTCTTCCCGGACCTCGACCGGCCCCGCGTGGTGATCCTCACCGAGTGCCCGGGTCTGTCTCCCGAAGAGGTGGAGACGCTTGTCACGCACCCGATCGAGACCGCCATCCTAGGCGCCTCGGGCGTCGAAGCGGTGCGGAGCCAATCGAGCCAGGGGATGAACGTCATCTACGTCGAATTCGGTTGGCGTACCGAAGTGCGCTACGCCCGCCAAGTCGTCATGGAGCGGCTGGCGAACGTGCCGATGCCCGAGGGCATCCGCCCGATCATGACGCCCCCCGCCTCGATCATGGGGCAGATCCTGCACATCGGCGTGCACCACCGCGCAGGCCCGCGCGGTGGACGCTTGGCGCCGGTCGATGGGACCGACCTTGTCGCCGAGCTGCCCGAGGGGGGCGACCTCGTCGTTTGGAATCCGATGAGGCGAGATGACTTTGAGTATTGGATGCCCACCGCCATCGAAAGCCTTCGGTGGGAGGGAACGCAAGAGCGGCCAACCGCCACGTTCAAGACCGGCGCCACGCCACACTCGGTGACGTTCCGCACGCCGCTCGAAGCGCAGATGGACCTGCGGACGATGACCGACTGGGTCATCCGGCCGCGGCTGCTGAAGCTCCCGGGGATCGCCGAGGTGATCATCATGGGGGGCGAGGTGAAGCAGTACCAAGTGCTGATCGACCCTCGCCGTCTGCAGGAATACGACGTCACGCTACAAGAGGTAGAGCGGGCGATCCAGGACAACAACCTCAACACGAGCGGCGGCTTTCTCAAAGAAGATCAGAGCGAGCGGCCCGTACGGGTCATCGGGCGACTGGGGCCGCTGCCACGCCAGGTCATCAACGAGCTACTGATCGTCCCGGTGAAGGTCAACGCCGACCGGGCGGTGCTGTTGCGGCACGTCGCGGAGGTGGTCGAGGGACCCGCGCCCAAGCGGGGCGACGCCAGCATCGACGGTCACTCGGGCGTTGTGGTCACGATCGTCAAGCAGCCGCACGCCGACACGCGGCTGCTCACCGATCAAGTGAAAGCGGCGTTGCGCGAGACCAAGGCGACCTTGCCGGCGGACGTGGTCTTCAACACCAACCTCTTTCAACTGAAGAGCTTTATCGACCGCGGTGTCTACTACGTCGAAGAAGCGCTGGTGATTGGGGCGGCGTTGGTTGTTGTCGTCTTGTTTTTGTTCCTGCTCAACCTGCGCACGACTTTCATCACCCTCACCGCGATTCCCCTTTCGCTGGTGGTGACGGCGCTGGTGTTTCGGTTGATCAGTTTCCTCTCGAGCGTGGAGCTGTCAATCAACGTGATGACGCTCGGCGGCATCGCGGTGGCGATGGGCGAGCTGGTCGATGACGCGATCGTCGATGTAGAGAACATCTTCCGCCGGCTCACCGAGAACAACGCCCGACCGACCCCAAGACCCGCCCTCGTCGTGGTCTACGAAGCGAGCCGGGAGATCCGCTCGGCGATCGTCTTCGGCACGGCGGTCGTGATCCTCGCCTTCTTGCCGCTGTTCGCCCTCTCGGGTGTCGAAGGCCGGCTCTTTATCCCGTTGGGCTTGGCGTACATCGTCTCAATCCTCGCCTCGCTCTTGGTGTCGCTGACCGTGACACCAGTGCTCTCTTACTACTTGCTGCCCAAGTCCCAGGCGACGCACCGACAACACGACGGAGCCATGTTGCGGGCGCTGAAGTGGGGCGCCTGCTACCTCATCCGCTTCAGCATGCGGTTCGCCGGTCCGCTCCTCGCGATCACGTGGCTGCTCGTCGGCTTCAGCGTCTGGCAACTGACCCAGCTTGGCGCGGACTTCCTCCCAAAGTTTGACGAGGGGAGCGTCCAGATCAATGTCGCCCTGCCGGGCGGTTCGTCGCTGAAGGCGTCCAACGACGTGGCGGCGGTGATCGACCGACGACTCATCGCCATGCAGAAGTCGCCCGACAACCCCGAAGGCCCCGTGCTCCACTTCGCCCGTCGGACCGGCCGGGCAGAACTCGACGAGCACGCCCAGCCCGTGAACGTCGGCGAGTACATCCTCACAATGAACCCCGAATCAGGCGTCGGCCGCGACGAGTTCCTCCGTCAGGTGATCGTCGATCTCCGCAGCGAGGCGCCGGGTGTCGAGATCGACGCCGAGCAGCCCCTCTCGCACCTGATCAGCCACATGCTCTCGGGCGTCAACGCGCAAGTAGCGATAAAGATCTTTGGGGCCGACCTCGACAAGCTGCGGATGCTGGCCGAAGAGGCCCGCGACGAGTTGTCCCTGATCGAGGGCGTCACCCCGCCGATCGTCGATCCCCAGCAACGAGTGGACGAATTGCACGTCGTGCTCCGGCCCGCCGACCTGTCCGTCTACGGCCTCAGCCGCGCGTACGTCGCCGAGTTCGTACAGACGGCTCTGAAAGGCGAAGCGGTCTCGCGCGTGCTTGAAGGGCAACGCCGATTCGACTTGGTGGTGCGTCTGCAAGAGCCGTATCACTCCGACCCCGAGTTCCTCAAGGAGCTGCGTCTCGACCTGCCGAGTGGGCAAGGCCAGGTCCGGCTGAAGGACGTGGCCGATTTCCCAGCCGCCGCGAGCGGTCCCAACCTGATCAACCGCGAGAACGTGCAGCGCAAACAGGTCGTGCGCTGCAACGTCAGCGGCCGTGACCTGGCGAGCGCCATCGAAGAGATCGAACGCCGCGTCCGTGCGAAACTGAACCTGCCGGAAGGCTACTTCGTCGAGTTCGGCGGGCAATTCGAGGCGCAGCGATCGGCCACGCTGATGATCACGGGGCTGGCAGGCATCTCGATCGTCGGCATTTTTGTCGTGCTGATGATGCTCTTCCCCTCGACGCGCGTGACGCTGCAAATCCTGAACGCGATCCCCACCGCTTTCATCGGCGGCGTGCTGGCGCTTGTCTTGACGGGGCAAACGCTAACGGTCGCCAGCCTCGTCGGCTTCGTGTCGCTGGGCGGGATCGCCGTCCGCAACGGCATCCTCCTGGTTACCCACTACTTCCACCTGATGAACGAGGAGGGCCAGCCCTTCTCACGCGAGACGATCCTCCGCGGCAGCCTCGAACGGCTCTCCCCGGTGCTGATGACGGCGCTCACCGCTGGCATCGGCCTGGCGCCGATCGTCGCCGGGGGCGCCAAGCCGGGCCTGGAGATTCTCTACCCTGTCGCCACGGTGATCCTCGGCGGCCTTACCACGTCGACTTTCTGTGAGTTCTTCCTGCACCCCGGGCTGTTCTGGCGCTTCAGCGGCAAGGACGCCCAACGGCTGGTGCTCAGCGACGGTGCCGAGTCCGACTTGCTCGACGAGCTCTAGATACGCCGGCTATCCAGCTGGCTACGCAACCAATCTTCAACCTTACCTCTGAACCCTAGGAGCTTGTGATGAACCGCTCACCTTGGAACCTGACAGCGATCGCAGTTGTGGGGGCGATCTCACTCGGATGCGGCCAGAGCGAGCCGACGACGAAATCACCCCTCGCCGCATCGACTTCGACGGCGACGGAAGAGCACGCGCACGGCGCCGGACCCAGCGGTGGCGTTGTCTTCGATCTCGGCAGTCATCACGCGGAGTTCACGGTCGATCACGGCGCCAAGCTGTGCATGATCCTCTTCCTCGGCGATGACGAGAAGACCCCGGCGCCCATCGCCGCCACTGAGTTCGTGCTCCGCATCAAGGAGACGAAGACCGCCGACGGCACGGTGGTGGCGCCGATGACGGTCACGATGCAGCCCGTGGACCCGGTTGACGGCAAGGCCGCGAAGTTTGTCGGGACCGACCCCGGGATCGGGAATGTCGCCGACTTCGCCGGCACGGTCTCCGGGGAGATCGACGGCAAGCCCGCGATGGGCGAGTTTGCGGAATAGCGGCTCCGGCGTACGCCTTAACACAGTGCCTCCCCCGCGACGACTCGTCGCGGGGGAGGCTTTTTCTAGGACCAAGGCCCATGAACCTGATGGCGTATCTCCTCCGGGTGGTTGTGGCGGCAGGGATCATCGTCGCTGTGTCGGAGCTGTCAAAACGCTCACCCCGTTACGGCGCACTGCTGCTATCGCTCCCGCTAACCAGCATCCTCGCCTTCGCTTTCAGCTGGCGACAGCACCAGGACCTCGCGTCAATCTCAACACTCGCGAAAGACACGCTCGTATTGGTGCCTTTGGGCCTGCCGTTCTTTGTCCCGCTTGCACTGGCGTCGCACTACGGATGGAACTTTTACGCCGCGTTCGCCGCAGGGCTACTGCTCGCATCGGCGACGATCGGGACATGGTTAATAAGTGCTAGCAAGTGCAGTGACGCATAACTCGGCGATTTGCATAGGCGCCGGTAGATGGCGTTGTCGATCGAACCTGTAGTAACCCGCCAGCTGAGGCATGGGGAAGGAGTCCCTCGCATGAAAACAACCCATCGCACGGGCCACTCGCTCGCGGGGGTCGCTATCGTTGGGATGATGGCTATCGCCGCGATGGCGCCGCCAATCGTCTCCGCACAGGAGTCGGCGGGGACATTGAGGAACCCACTCGATCCCTCGCCGCCGATCGAGCGACTGCCGCCTCCCGCCGCGCTGACATCCGCCGAGGCGTCGGAGGGAGGACTGTCGCTCAAGGACTTAGAAGCGATCGCGCTCTCGCAGAACCCTTCGATCGCCCGCGTCTACGCCCTCGTCGGGGCCGCCAAAGGCGCCTGGGTCCAAGCGGGCCTGCCCCCGAACCCGTCTCTTGGCTACGACGGGCAGCAGCTGGGCAGCGGCGGCTTGGCCGAACAGCACGGCGTAGCGTTCGGCCAAGAGATCGTCACCGGCGGCAAGTTGCGGCTCAGCCGTTCCGTTGCTCAGAAACGCATCGAAGTCGCCGAACAACAGTTCGCCGCCCAGCGACAACGCGTGCTCACCGATGTCCGCGTCGCGTTCTATCAAGTCCTCATCGCGCAGCGCCAGATCGAGCTGGCGGAGGAGTTGATCCGGGTGAGCGGCGAGGGGACGAAAACCGTCGACGCCTTGTTCCGATCGAAGGAAGTGGGCCGCGTCGACATGCTTCAGGCGCAACTCGAATCCGAGCAGGCCCAGATTGCCCTGCAGAGCGCGAGGAACCGGCACGAGGCGGCGTGGCGTTCCCTCGCCGCTGTGATTGGTGACCCGACGTTCTCGATCCGGCCGCTAAGCGGCGACCCGGCCGCGCCCGCCAAGGAGATCGAGTTCGACATCGCCCTTTCCAGGCTGCGACGCAGCAGCCCCGAGGTCAGCGCCGCGGTCGCTGAGTTAGACCGAGCCCGCTTCGCCGTCGACCGGGCGCGGGTCGAGCCGATCCCCAACATCAACTTCATGGGCCTGGTGAACTGGCAGGACAACGGCATTGGCGGCAAGGCCGACGGGGGCGTGGCGGTCACCGTGCCGATCCCGCTCTGGAACCGCAACCAAGGCGCCATCGCTCAAGCCGAGCGAGAGGTGGCAGCCGCTCGCCAAGCCATCGATCAAGTCGAGCTGAGCCTGCAGCAACGGCTCGCGCCCGTCTATGAAACCTACGCCGACGCCCGCAACCAAGTAGAACGTTACCGGGAGACGATCCTCCCCGCCGCCGACGAGGCCCTTACCCTCTCAAGAAAGATGTACGGGGCGGGTGAAGCGAACTACCTTAACGTGCTGACGGCGCAACGGACCTATGCCCAGACCAAGAGCAACTACCTCGACGCCGCTCTCCGCCTGCGAATCTCTGAAGTGGTGATCGAGGGCATGCTGCTATCGGGCAGTCTCGACACTGGCCAAGGCGTTGATCAGGCGTACGCGCCATCGACGGCTGGACGAGAGATGCAAACGACGCCGTTGTTCTTCAACCGTTAGCGAATCGACTCCATCAGCCAGCATCGATACGCCGTGCGGAGATCGCGAGAAAGACGCGAAAGCATTCGAGAACTTGCCTGTCCTCTTGCACGACGTCGGCCGAACCGCTCGATGCAGATCTGATCCCGTTTGAACTGCGGGTGGACCATTCGTCGGTAATTTCGCATTGGCCGAACTGCGAGAGGTGGGGAAAACCTCTGCGACTGAGCGGTTGAATCGATAGCGAGAAGCTTGCCCCCGTCGTCGCGCTACTGCTGGGGATGTTACAAGAACAACGCGGTCGCAGCCCTATATTTCGCAGGTGCTAAAACGCCTGCGCGGCTTTCGACATCCGCAAAAGCCACTTCGGTTACATCATTCGACGCAGTTTGCGGGGCTCTCCCTGACGTCGCCCCAGTTTGGTTGTCGTCGCCAGGGTCGGGGCGGCGGGATGCTCGTAGGCCGGCCCCCCTGGCGTTGCTAGACGCCGCTCCTGGCTTGAGACGCGGATAGGGCGGGTCCGAGACGCCCTTCACCGCCCCTGCCTCGTCTGCTGCTCCTGCTTGGCCGATCTTGCCAGGGAGGACCCATCGACGCCGCTGGCGGCCCCCTACGTCCCCTCCGTCGATAGCTCCGCCTGCCTCAGCACAAGCTGCGTCGCGTCCTCGGAGAGGTCGGGGGGATAGCCGTACTTGGCCAGCAGCCGCCTTACGTTGCGGCGGAGCGTCGCCCGGACGGCCTCCCGTTCGGTCCAGTCGAGCTTGGGCATTTTCTTGACCATCTCCGTTAACTCGCGCGCCATAAATCGAAGGTCGTCCGACTTCATTGCCTCGCGGGCCGAGCCGTTCTCGGCGAGGGCGTCGTAGAAGGCGACCTCCTCGGACGAGAGCCCCAGGTCCTGCCCCTCGGCCTTGGCGTCGCGAATCGTCACCGCCAGGTCGATCAGCTTGGCGATCATCTCCGCCGTATCGATCGCCCGGTTGGTGTACTTGGTGATCGCGTCCTCAAGAGCCTCGCGGAACTGGCGGCTGCGGACCAAGTTCGTGCGCTCGGTCGTGCGGATCTCGTCGGCCAGGAGTTTCTTGAGCGTCTCGAGGGCGAGGTTCTTTTGCTCGAGCGCCGAGATGCGCTTCAGGAAGTCGTCCGAGAGGATGTCGAGCCGGGCGTCCTCGAGCCCCGCGACGGCGAAGAGGTCGATCACCTCGTCGGCGTCTACCGCGCCCCCCACCACCTGCCGTACGGCCGCGTCGATGTCGCGCTGCTTCGAGCGGTCGCCGCCGCGGTCATCGCCGAGTCGCTTGCGGATCATCGCCGCGACTTGCTGGAAGAACCGCAGGTGATCGACGATCGCCTCCGCCTCCTCGCGCGGAACGACCAGCGCATAGGCGGTCGAGAGCTTCTTTAGCTCGCGCTGGTATCGCTTCCAGCCGTCGTCGGCGCCGAAGATATGGTCGATCACCCGCAGAGCGATCGGCAGGAACTGCGAACCCGGGTTGAGGGCCTCCTCGTAACGGCTACCATGCAGGAACTTTTGCAACGTCTCGAAGGCGTCCTTCATCACCGGGACGGCGCGGTCTTGAACCTTCTGGACGGCGTCGCCGGTGCCCCCTTCGCGCGTGTAGGTCTCCAGCGCGTCGGCGAGCTGGTCCACGAGCCCGAGCATATCGACGATCAGGCCGCCCGGCTTGTCGCCGAAGACGCGGTTCACTCGCGCGATCGCTTGCATCAGGTTGTGGCCGGCGAGCGTCTTGTCAAGGTACATCGTATGCGCCGGCGGGCAGTCAAAACCCGTCAGCCACATATCGCAGACGATCGCCAACCGGAACTCGTCGGCCGGGTCCTTGAACCGCGCCGCCAGCGCCTTCCGCGCCGCCTTGGTGCGGCCGTGCTGCGCGAGGGGCGCCTCGTCGCTGGCCATGCCGGTGACGATCACCTTCATCGCGCCGAGCTTGTCGTCGTCGCTGTGCCACTCGGGCCGCAGCTCGCGGATCGCCTCGTAGAGTCGCGCGGCGATCATACGGCTCATCGTCACGAGCATCGCCTTGCCTTCCATCGCGGAGCGGCGGGCCTCCCAGTGCTCGACGACGAACTTCGCCACGTCCTTGATCCGGTCGGGCGCGCCGACCAACTGCTCGAGACGCACCCGCACCGTCCCCGCGGGCTCCGCGCCGCTGGCGTCAGCTTCGGCGAGGTCATCGACGAGCTTCTCGGCGGCGTCCGCCTCGGCGTCGTCAATCTTGAGCTTCACCAGCCGCGATTCGTAATAGAGCGGCTTGGTGGCGCCGTCGAGCACCGCTTGGCGGATGTCGTAAACGTCGGCGTACTCGCCGAAGACGTGGATCGTGTTCTTGTCGTCGCGCTCGAGCGGCGTGCCGGTGAAGCCGACGAACGTCGCGTTCGGCAGCGCGTCGCGCATCCAGCGGGCGCCCCCCTCGACGAATCCGTACTGGCTGCGGTGGGCCTCGTCCGCCATGACGACGATATTCGGCCGCTCGCTGATGGGGTCCTTCCGTTCGGTGAACTTGTGGACCGTCGTAAAGATCACGCCGCCGCTGGCGCGGTCCAGCAGCTCCGCCAGGTGCTCGCGGCTCTCGGCTTGGATGGGCGCCTGCCGCAACAGGTCACGCCCCATCGCGAACGTGCTGAAGAGCTGGTCGTCGAGGTCGTTGCGGTCCGTCACGATGACGACGGTCGGGTTCGCCATCTCCGGCTGACGCACCAGCGCCCCAGCGAGCATCAGCATCGAGAGCGACTTGCCCGAGCCCTGCGTATGCCAGACGACGCCGCCGCGGCCGTCGGCTTGGCCTAGTGGGTTGTCGTCCACCGGCGCGCCGGGCGTCCGCTGCGCGGTGAGCACGCGCTCGCGGGCCTTCCGCACGGCGCGGAACTGGTGATAGCCGGCGATCTTCTTGACGATGTCGCCGCGTTCGTCCTCCTCGAACGTGACGCAACTTGTCAGGTAGTCGAGCAGCCGGTCGGGCGCGAGCAGCTCGCGGCACATCGCGTCGAGAGACGGCTCGCCCCCCGCCTCGGGCCGCCACGGCATGTAACGCGAGGCATTCGCCGTCAACGAGCCGACCCGCGTCAGTAGCCCATCCGACGCGACGCACAGCAGGTTCGCGGCGTAGAGGTCGGGGACCAGCCGCTGGTACTTGCGGAGGCGATCGTCGATCGCCCGGTCGAGCGTCGCTACCGTGTCGGTCGGGTCCTTGAGTTCGACGACGCCGATCGGCAGGCCGTTGAGATAGACCACGAGGTCGGGGCGGACGGATTTGCCGCCGGCGCCGGCGATCGTCAGTTGGCGGACGACAAGCCAGTCGTTAGCCGCTGGGTTGTCGAAATCGATTAGCTGGGCTTTGTCGCCACGGCGTTCGCCGGTCGTCGGGTCGGCGTACTCGACATCGACGCCCCCCGTCAGCAGACCGTGCAGCCAGCGGTTGTTCTCGACGAGCGTCGGGTGCGGTGGCGCGGCGACTACCCGCACGACGCCCTCGACATCGTCGGCGGAGAGCTGCGGGTTGAGCCGCCCGATCGCCGCCACCAGCCGCGGTCGCAGGAGCCAGTCCGTTTGCTGCGTCCGGTCGCCCGCTTCGGATAGATCGACGCCCCTAGCGGCTGAATAGCCGAGGCCGGCGAGGAGTTCGAGCGTATCGTCTTCGACGGCGAATTCGTGCAACGCGGCGACCTATGCACCAGGTTGGGAGTTTACTGCTCGCTCTCTACCGTGATGCTGTGAGGCAGTTCAAGCGAATAGGTCCGTCCAGCTTTGGAGAGAAGACCGGTCGCGCGGAACAGATTGGTGTCGCGGTGAGCATCGATTGCCGCCCTATAGTTATTCCCCGACAGGACCATACTTATACGACGCGTCGCGCCGTCTATGTCGCAGGCGACAACGACCGATCCGGACTCGTTATCAGGTGCTCTGTCTAGCTTCACGACATACCCGCCTACCTGGAAATCTTCTTCCGGCGCTCTCTCACGCAATAGTCTTCCTGCTTCACGGATCACTCTCGCGCGATCGGAACCGAAACCAACGCGACGGATTGGTGTCGCGCCAACAGGACGAGTTGGCGACCAGCTGAACATGAACTCGAGCTGCCGCTGCGAATCGTCCCCCCCCCAAAGGCCAGAGACGGCATCGCAAAGATTCGCACTTACTCCGGACTGCACTGCGCGGTTGAAAGCGTCCATCTCTGAGTAGACGGCTGCCCGCTCAGACGCATTGTCCAACGCAACGAGAGCGGAGGCCAACGTCGTGGTGACACGACGATCAAACGGCTCTTCGGTCTCTTGACTGTCTGGCTCTAGGCTTGGAGTAATTCTGTTGATTACTTTGACGATGTAACTTCCGATTTCGCTTTGCCCAATTCTGATACCTCGGACTTGCTCAACAGCCTCAGCCGGCCGGCGCGAACGCCAAACGGGCTTAGGACTAACTGCCGCGCATGCGGCGGCGAGCACGATATCGCTGGTCCTCTGCGCGACGATTGCATGCTCTTCTATAGGTAGGGAGCCGTCCTCAAAGTCTGGATCAGAAATCCGTACTCGAATTACGTCCGAGCCGACATGTAGCAAGTCAAAAAAGACTTGTTCGCGCTCGCGGCCTTCGCTTACCGCGATTGTCTCGATTAACTCCGCGACTCGGAGCGCATAATCCGCACGATCCGTCGCGCGGGGAACTATCGCTTCGAATTCGTCGTCGCCAATAGTTCGTTGCCAGGCTCGCCACTGTGAATCGGAGCTGGCAGGGCGGGGCGTCTCCTCCCAGCCAGAGAACCGGAGGTATTGCGCAACGTCGAGGGGCCGAACAGTTCGGATTGCGGCTTTTGAGAAGGTGTCGAGCATTACGGAGTACCTCCATTTCCCACGACATCCATGATGGCCAATAGCGAATCCACCGTAAAGGATTGACCGAAGGGAATCGTAACGGATTGCGCCGTCTTATTCGTACTTGTCGGCATTCCGGCGAGATTTAGCCAGTACGCCCCGTGCTTGAGCGGGAGGTGGGCGGTGGCGTATCTCGCCCAGTCGGCAGGGTCGTCCGGAACCAGTACCACTACCAGTATTCGATGAACGGCCAATTGGCCTGAGGGTACCCGAAGGTCGTCGTAATTTTTGAGCTTCAGAGAGAAGCCGAAATCAGTCGTCGGCAACGCCTGCGCAGAACACTTCAGCTGCGCATCGAACCTTGGAGACCGTATCGTCCCTTTACCGCCGGTCCTATGGAAGGTGAGGTCGATACTATCATCATCGACGCTCGGTTCCGAGACCGAGAAACCAGCCGCAGCCGCTAACGATTGGACGTATCCCCGGCTGAACTCTTCTTTTTGCTTATTTGGGTCCATTACGCTGCCTCCTCGTCCGCCGTGGGATTCACCCGCACCTCGCCGCTCAGCAGTTTGGGCAGCAGGTAGTCCCGCAGCTCCGCAAGCTTTCGCGACTCGTCGATTCCCGCTCGCACGCGCGCGAAGAGTGGCTCGACGATCTTGCCGAAAGCCTCGGCGCAACTTCTCGATGGGTTCGCTAGCCGGTAGTGGTCCATTGCTTCCGCCGGTACGCGTTGCCGTCCACTTGTTCCGCTCATATTTTGAACCGCGAAGTCGCGGAACTCATCCGTACGCGCGAGGCAGTAAGCAAAGATCGGAGGGTTTGGATCGAGAGGCCGCAGGACAATGTACTCGGTAGAACCCCACGCTACTTGATCCGGTTCGAGGAAATCGACGTACGCGGTCTTGCCATTCTCTAGGCAAGGCGTGATCCGCGCCACCAGCGTATCGCCGTTGATGAACCGCATTCCTGAACCGAAGGGCCGATCGATCCAATCCGAAGGCGCGTGTCCAGAAGTCGGCATGCCCTTCATGTCGAGATAGGGTGCGACATCCCCCTTGCGTATCGCTCGTTTCGGATTGACCTCGCAAATCGTCGAGAGACGCTCCACTCCCCATCCCTCCGGGATGGGCCCCAGCTCCGAGTCCACCAGCCGGGTCGGCAGCGAGTCGAAGACGGCGGGCGGCATGCCGGGGAAGGACGTGGCGCCGGCCGCCTTGGCGTGGACCGGCTCGAAGTCCACGAACCACGCCCGGAAGATCGCCCGCGCCAACTTCTCCAATCCCTCCGCCGTCCGCCGGTTCTGCTCGATCTTGTCGTCGAGCGCGCCGAGCACGCCAACTATCGCCAGTTGCTCAAAGAAAGGAGGGAGGTTGAGAGGAAGCGTCCGGGCTGCACCAACATTGAAGTGTTGCTGGACTGCCCCTACTAGATGCGACGCAACGTGGTGTTGTGCCGCTGCGTTCACATAGTAGGAAAGAAAGCGAGCATCCAACTCGGAGCCCGGCCGCACGATAACGAGGTCTGAACAATTTGAGTCCGGCAAAGTATCCGGGATGACCGCGCAGGAGCCCGGTTCTCCCGTTCGCACGATTACTACGTCTCCAGGACGCAGCCGAGACTTCTGCAATTCTGCGTGGAAGGATTCAGGAATGAACTTGGTCTCCGATAAGTCAAGCTGAAGTCTCTTTACGTTCTGCGACCTAAGAAATGGAATGCCGATTTCGACATAGCGCGAGGCCATCGAACCAACGTGGCCTACCGTTATTTGATCGGAGACTTCTTCCAGCGTGACTTGACGCCAATCTCTATTCATACCAACGACCTCAGTCGCTCGCGGATCACCACCGTTAGCCGCTCCCCCTCCGCAAAGTGCGTCTCCAACTCCGCCACCAGCCGCGGGTACTTCTCCGCGAACGGCTCGCCGTCGTCCTCGACATCCTCGGCGCCGACGTAACGGCCCGGCGTGAGGACGTGGGCGTGCTTGGCGATGTCGGCGATCGTCGCCGCCTTGCAGAAGCCGGGACGGTCGGCGTACTTCCACTCGCCGTGTTGCTTCTCATCCCACCACTTCGGCGCCGGCTCGCCGCGCCACTGGCGGAATGCGTAGGCGATGCGGCCAATATCGGAGTCGGGCCCCGGGTCGTGCGATCCCTCGAACAGCTCGGCGTCCTCCGCGCCCGATAAGACGCGCAGCGTCCGCGTCTGCATCGCGCCGAGCTTGCGGGCGTCGATGAACAGCGTCTCGCCCTTACGGCCCTTGGCCGGTTCGGGCAGCCGTTGCGCAGGTTGCGGCCCGTCTTGTCGCGTGTCAGGAACCAGAGGCAGACCGGGATGCCGGTCGTGTAGAAGAGCTGTGCGGGAAGGGCGACGATGCAATCGACGAGGTCGGCCTCGACGATGCTGCGGCGGATGTCCCCCTCGCCCCCCGAGTTGCTCGATAGCGAGCCGTTCGCCATCACGAACCCGGCGACGCCCCCGCCTTTCCCGTTAGGGACCGCCAGGTGGTGGACGAAGTGCTGGATCCACGCGTAGTTGGCGTTGCCCACGGGCGGGGCGCCGTACTTCCAGCGGACATCGTCGCGCAAGAGCTGGCCCGACCAGTCGCTGACGTTGAACGGCGGGTTGGCGAGCAGGTAGTCGCACCGCAGGTCGGGGTGCAGGTTGGCGAGGAACGTGTCGGCCGGCTTCTCGCCGAGGTTCGCCTCGATGCCACGCAGCGCGACGTTCATATGGGCGAGGCGCCACGTCGTCGGGTTCGACTCTTGGCCGAAGATCGAGATGTCGGTGCGGCGGCCGCCGTGGGCCTCGACGAACCGCTCGGACTGGACGAACATGCCGCCCGAACCACAGCACGGGTCGTAGACGCGGCCCTCATAGGGCTCGAGCATCTCGACGAGCAGGCGCACCACACAGCGGGGCGTATAGAACTCGCCGCCGAGCTTGCCTTCGGCCTGGGCGAACTTGCCGAGGAAATACTCGTAGACGCGGCCGAGCGTGTCGCGGGCCTTGTCGCGGCCCCCCTTGAAGCCGATGTCGGCGACGAGGTCCACGAGCGACTTGAGCTTGATCGGCTCGATGCCGCGGCGAGCGTAGTCGCGCGGCAGCTTGTTTTTCAGCGAGGGGTTGTCGGCTTCGACGGCGAGCACGGCGTCGTCGATCAGCGTGGCGATCTTGGGGCTGGTGGCTTGCGCTTGCAGCTCTTCCCAACGGGCCGCCTTGGGGACCCAGAAGACATTCTCGGCCGCGTACTCGTCGCGGCTCTCGAGGAGCCCGGCGTGCTGCGCCGCGGGGATGCCGTCGGCGGTGAGCTCGGCGGCCAGCTCGTCACGCCGCGCGGCGAAGGCGTCGCTAATGTACTTGAGGAACAAGAGTCCGAGCACGACGTGCTTGTACTCGGCCGCATCGACCTGCCCGCGGAGCGTATCGGCCGCTTTCCAGAGCTTGTCGGCGTAATCGAGGTCGGTGGGCGTGGCAGGAGCGGCGGCCGCAGCGTTGTCGCCCTTCGCCTTGCGTGTCGTCTTCTTCTTCGCCATCGATTCGGGGTCGGTCCGAGGAGAGGGGCGTCGTGCCGGGCCCGATGATAGCCGCGATCGGGCGCATTTTGGAGCAGGGAGAATCGACCCTACCAGGGCAGCTTCAGCGGCCGCGCCATGTGGGCGATCGCGTAGCGTTCGGCTGCGGCAGGGTTCCAGTCGTAAAGCTGCTCGGCCTTGGTCGGAGAGAATCCCGCCTCCTGCAGAATCTCAAGATGTTTGGCCCGATCGTAGCTCTCCCATTGCTTTTTCGCCTGCTTCTTGCGGTCGTAGTTGAGACCCTCGATCCGGACTTTCCGCGCTTTCAACTTCGAGTCGTTGGGTTCGGGCCACCCTTTGTCGAACGCCTGACCAGGACGCAGCGAGAAGAGCCGGCTGTATAACACGCCTTCGGGACTGTCCCAAAGATCGGAGTGCTCGTGCCAGAACTCGCGATGAGGGCGCCAGTCGTCGATCGTGCAGTCGGCAGCGATCGCGGCCTGCACGGCAGGCTGTGCCTGACGTACCCCAAGTTTCAAAAGAACTTCGACCTCCTCCTCCCAGCCGTTTGCGGGGGAAAGAGGAGGGGATTCTTCAAGGGGTAATGAAGAGGTTAATCCTTTATTAGCTGTCGCATTGTGCGACTCACCTTGTTGCAAACTGCGACGAGGTGAGTCGCATACTGAGAGCCACCCTGATGCATCGTGCGACTCACTTTGCTGCAGATTGCGATCAGGTGGGTCGCAATGTGCGACCCCCACTGTTGCATCCTGCGACTGACTGCCTTGGCCAGACGCCTCCGCCAACTCTTCGACGACATCCCAGCAGACGATCCACCGATTCGCCGTGCGACCGCCGTGCGAGTACCGCGGCTCGATGATGAGCAATCCGAGTTCCTGGGCCAGCTTCGATGCCCGGTGGACCGTCGACCGATCGACGCCAACCCTCTCGCTCATCCACTGGGCGATAGTGCTGACGTAAGCCTCGCAGGGCCCATCCTTCGAGAAAATCGCGATGGCCTTTAGCAGGTTGACCACGGTTGCCCAAGCGCGACGTCCGATTGGTGTGTCGAGGCTCTGCGGATCGATCGCCTCGAGCAGCTTGAACCGCTTACCCTTTAGTTGTTTGCCACCAATATCTCCCGGGTCCGAACGGCGATTCGATTTCTTGTCGAGTGTGTTACAATTCTGGAGCAATGGATTCTCCGCCTCGCCGAAGCGCGCCAACGCTCGGCGGGGCCTTTTTTTTAGGGCGCACCGCCGGCGGCGAGGTCTTGGCTGGGGGGACTAGATGCCGGCGGCCTTTAGGCAGCGCTCGGCGGCGGCGATTTCCGATTCGCGGCGGGGGCTATCAGAGGCGCGGGGCGCGCCAGCATCCTCGGCCGTGGTCGCCTCGATGAACTCGCGGAGCCACTCGCGCGTCGTGTACCGCCGGCCGCCGATCAGGCAGGTCCGTAGGCGGACCCCACGCACACCACGGGTGCGCCAGCGGTGGAGGGTCGCGACGTGAGGCCGGCCGGGGAGCGTGGCCGACGCGGCGGGGAGAGTCAGGTAACCGGAGTTATCCTTCAGCATTGGTTCCTCGCAGGGATGAACGGTTGGATGCGTTCAGTAGTGCGAGGAAGTTTGGCGACGCAGTGTCGTGGGAAACTCTTAGGGAAGTCTTAGGACAGACTTATCTGGCACTTATTCGCCATCAGTGACGCCGGCTTGCTGAGCGGGCCTGATTGATACGTATGGCTGGCGGACTGTGACCGTAAGCGGGATGCGATGCTTCTTGAAGAAGTTGCGAACGGGTGTCGCCCAATTCTGGACGTCCTTGGAATCAACTGGGGCGGCATGATCCCCAAGGACCGGCTCCGCCAGTTGTTCAAACCGGACTCCGTAAGGCATGGCTTCGTACAAGGTCGAGGCGAGCTGGAAGGGCACTCCTTTAAGGTCGTAGAGCAATTGCCCGTTGTGTCGCCAACAGTCTGGCGTGATCGGCCCATCCGCAATCTCGACACAGTCCCGTGCATGAGAATCCATCGCCGGCGGCTGGCCCGATGGCCCAGCCTCCGCGCTGCGGCACGCACGGGCGTCATCGGCAAAATGCTCTGCGTGATAGGCAGCGGAGGCCCAAGCTTTCTGCGTTTCTCCCGGCCAAAGCTCGGTCAAAAAATCGATCGCAGTAGTGGGCGGATCCGACTTCTTGACGCCCCGAAGCGTGAGGAATACCGGCAGATGGTCGAGCAACTGACGCCGCACTTGCGGAATCCATGGGCGCCCGTTCAAGCCATCGAGTTGCAACACAGTGGATTTCGAGAGGCCGTCGAGCGACTGGTCCGCCGCCACCACCAACGAGGGGAGCCGTGCCAGATCCTCCAGTACGGCTGACAGGCATTCGTTGGCCTTGGCAGCCGCGATCGCACCGCGGGACGGCATAACATCATCGGTGAGCTCTGCTGCGTCGGCGGAGAACGGAAAAGCGCGCGGGAGGCAACCATAGGGCAAGGCGTCGTCGAATTCGGTGCGCGCGTATTCCTCGCCGGCGACCGAGTCGTCATCGACGCCTTCCGCTAGGTTGACCGTCGCGAGCAACTCCCGACGGCGGAGCAAGTAATCATGGATATGGACTTCGGGGATCGAGGCGCCTTTGGACCGCCACCACCCGACCAGCCCGCAAATGCGATTCTCCTCGTCGTAGAGAAATGCGTAGCGCTCCGCGATCCGCTCAATCCACGCGGTGTTCTCGGACAGCCCGAGCAGGCATTGTTGCAGCTCATCCAGCTTTTCCGCGACGATCATCGCCGTGCAACTCTCAATAACCATCCCTGCCTCCTGCGTCTTCGTGCTATTCACTCGTCCCCAGTGCGAGGGACTGCGAACGATTAGACAGAAACGCAGTCGCAAAAAAGAAGGCGCCCGGGCTAGCCAATTTTTGCGGCTACCTCGAGCCCCTTGGCGAGGTCCCGCTCGGCGTAAATCTGGGTGACATCGGCCCCAGCATGGCCGAGAACGACCTGGGCGGCCTCGAGGCCGAATTTCGCGCGGACTTCTGTCGCGGCGGCGTGCCGGAGGCGGTTCGGACTCCAACGGGCAACGCCGGCCTTATCGCAAGCGCGATGGATTGCCCGCCGGTAACTTGCGACATGGTAAGTGCTTCCCGGCGACCGTTTGGGCCGAGGCGCCCGGTTGGCGCCCGGCGCGTCCCCTTGATTTGGTGGGGTTACCCGAGCCGCATGTGCCGCCAGCCGGCGCCGTGCCTCGCTGTCTCGAGGCTGGAAACAGCGGCTGTCGGGGTCACGATCGAGGTAACGGTCGAGCAGCTCTTGACCCTGCGGGCCCACGAAAACCCACCGATCCCGGCCGTGATGCTCTGTCTTGTGGCTTTCGGGTCGGTAGATCCAAACCGGTCTCGATCGGTCCAGGTCACAGGGCCGGAGCAGACAGACCTCCGCTGGCCGCATGCCTGTTAAGCGTTGCAGTCTGACCATGTCGGCGACCGTTTCGGGAAGAAATGTCAACGTCTGCTGAACAATCGCGTCGTCAATCGGGAGGACACGTGCTGTCTCACGCGCCGTTGTCCGTCCTCGCTTCAAACCTTCCACGACAGCGAGCGCGTGGTAGGTCGATTCCGTGACCAGTTCCTCGCTGACCGCCCACTTGAACATCCGCTTGATGCGGCCCACGTGGTCGTTGATGTAGTTGCGGCTGTGCCCGTCGGCGATCATCCGGTCACGGAGCGCCTTCAGCCGCAGGGGCCCGAACTGGTCCGCAGGCTCACGGCCGTACCAGTCGTTGAGGTATCGCAGCGTCGCCTTGATTCCCGGGGTGACACCGGTGCTGCGACCGTCCTTCTGGTAGTAGCCGACGGCGAACTCCCAGTACCGCGCAGCGAGTTCGACAATTGTCAAAGCTGACGCGTCGGCGTTGCTTGGCCGCGAGCGGCCGCTTGCCAGCCACTCCGCGACCAGCCGGTCGTACAGAACGCGGCTCGGCTTCGAACCGTAGGGCCCAAGGTAGTGATCGACACCGCAGAGAGTGACGACAGCTTGGCCGCTCGCCTTGTGGCGACGATAGGTCGGCAGCTTACTTACTAGACGTGGCATCGCGGGTCTCCCAAGGATTGAAGCCCCAAAACGGTAGGTACCGTTTTGGCTCTCCGGGAAACGCCGCACTGCCGACCGTCGGCAGGTGTCAGAAACTCAAGACTCGGCAGAAGTTACAGCTAGTGGGCGATACAGAACTCGAATCTGTGACCTCTGCCGTGTGAAGGCAGCGCTCTAACCAACTGAGCTAATCGCCCGCGTGTTCTTGCCAGCCAGAAGCTAGGTCTAGCGGCGAGCCCCAAATCTTAGCGGGAGGCCCGAATGGTAGCCAGAGCCAAAGGGCCCCGCTAGACGGTTGCGGCCGACCCCCGCTTGGTGCTCAGCCGACATTGGACGGACTGGGCGCCGGACTCGGAGCTGGAGCCTCTTCACGACGATCGACGGCCGCCAGAGCATCTTCTTCACTAACCGCATCGGTCTCTGGTACATGGGAGTCGTAGGCCGAATCGCTGGCGCTGTCGTCGCGGCGAGGGGGGTCTTCGTCGTGGGCAACCTCGGCCGCGTTGGGGAGCCGGCCTTGGGCGCCTTGCACCGGGGCCCGGGCCGCCTCATCCGCCTCGTTCATCGCGCTGCGGAACTCGTGCTGCAGGTCATTCATCCCGCGGCGGAACTCGGTCATGCTCTTGCCCAGCGACCGCGCCACCGTCGGCAGTCGGCTGCCGAACAGCAGGATGGCGACGACGCCGACGATCAGCATCTCGACGGGGTTGAGTCCGAACATGGCTTTGTCTTGACAGCAAGGCAGCGGGGCGACGAACCAGCGCTATCGGCGCCGTTACTTCTGCGGTTCGTTGCTGTGGTCCTCGACCTCTTTCACGCCCTTCTTGAACTCGGTGATGCTCTGACCGAACGCGCGAGCGATTGACGGCAATCGCGTGCCAAAGAGCAGCAGCGCGATCACAAGGACAACGAGAAGCTGGACGGGGCCGATGCCGAACATGGCGGAAAGGGTCGCTGTGCCGTTCGCAGTGACGCCGCGACCGGGAGGGTAAGTCATTGAGCGCTCGGCAGTTAGAGCGCACTCTCTAGTCTACGCCGACGGTCGGGGGCGTCAAATGGCCGGCGGGGCGAACTGCGTTACAGTTCTATGGCGAAATACCAGCCTCTACCGCCGCAAAACGCCCTCTCGTGAGGCGATCCAGGGGTCGCGGCCGATGGTTTCGGCGTCGTAGCGGTAGTAGACCTCCAGGCACATCGCTCCGAGGGCGGTCGCGTAAACCCGGCCGCCATACCCCCCCCAGACGGTGTCGGCGCCCCAGCTGCCCGCCTCGGGGCCCTGGGCGACTTGGCGGGGGAGGACGGCCCGCTGCATGGCGTCGTTCCACTGCCGCCACGATTGCTCGCCAGCGGCGCCCGTCGAGCGGTGGTGGTGGAGAGCGAGCGTCGCATAGTACCAGTAGTAGAGGTTCGGCTTTCCGCCCGGGCACGATCGACACTCCGCCCCGGGCATGTCGGTCAGCAGCCACGCGGCGGCCTCGTTATCGGCCGCGGGCGATCGCCGCGACAAGCCGAGGATCTGCCGGCAGTACATGGCCTCCGCGGTCATGGTGCTGGTCGTGGGCCCGAGCCGCTGGTAGCAAGCGAGCCCGCCTTGATCGCCGCGACGGACCGCCGTGAGAAACTTCTCGCACCCGGCCCAGGTCGTCTCGGGCACGACGACGCCGGCGATCTCGGCCGAACGCAGCGCCATCACGACCCACCCCATCTGGCTCATATCGCCGCGGTCGCCCGGTTGGTAGCGCCAGCCGCCATCGGCGCGATTCTGGGTGCCGACCAGATAGTCGACCGCGGCCTCGACAGCGGGTCGCAGCCGCTCGTCGCCGCTGACGGCCATCGCCTCGGCGAGCGCGAACGTCGCCATCGAGTGGCAGTAGGTCTTGGCGTACAGCGTCGCGTCGCCGGCGAGCGATCCGCTGGGTTCTTGCTTGTCGAGCAGGTACTGCAAGCCGCGCGTGTAAACGTCTCGGTACGGCCCCGCCAGGTGCGTGTGCCCCGCACCGCCCATCGCCAGCAACGCAAGGCCCGAGAGGCCGGTCTCAGCGCCTTCGCCGGCGCGCTTGCGGTCTTGGCCGAGCGTGAAGGTCTCGCGCCCCGCTCCCCAACGCCGGCTATCCCACGAGCCATTTGGCGCCTGCGCGCGAGCGAGCCAATCGACGGCCGCGGCGACGGCGTCGAGCGACTCTTGCGAACCGCCCTGGTCGGCCGAGAGCCGCCGCTTGGCGAGCTCGCCGCGCTGGGCGTAGGCAGAGGGAGCGAGCGAGGAAGGGACGAGAGACGAGGGGCGGGGGACGGGGGTAAGTTCGGGCTGCGGGATCGGTTCAAGCAGTGGCTCCGGCGCAGATTCGACTTGCGATTCAACTTCTCGAGTCGCCGACTCCTGCGGCGATTCCTGTGTCGGCTCCGCGTTCTCTTCTTCAGCCTGAAGCGCCCACGGTTCAACCTCCGGCGGCGCCATCGAGTCCACCTCCGCCAACTCGGGTTGCGGTTCCGCCTTTTGCTCTGAAGGCGCGTCCGCCGCTTGAGGCTTAGCGGGCGAAGGCTCCGCCACAACGACACTCGGAACTTCCGCCGTCTCCTTTGACGCCGTTGGTTCCGCGTCCGCGACCGGCTCAGCGGCGACCGGCTCTACCGCGTCCGCCTTGGGGTCGGGCGCCTCGGTGGTCCGCAGTACGATCCGCACCTTCTGCAGCGGCGCGTCTTCGGCGCCGGGTCGCGGCGGGCCGCCGAGGCGGATGCCCGCCATCGCCGCAAGCAGCAGCAGGTGGGCCGAGATCGACAACGCCCCGTAACGGTGCAGCGGTCGCCGCTTGCCCCACTCGGTGAACGCCGTCGCGGCGCAGCCGCCAGCGGCCAGCAGGGCCAGCGCGGCGAGCAGGGTCGAGAGAGACATCGTGCGTCCTCTCCCGTTAGCGGCGGATCGTTTCTTCGGCCGTGTCTACTGACACGCCCACGTCGGCGATTCCCGCCGCGCGGCACGCGGTGAGGGCGGCGGCGATGTGTTGAAAGTCGCAACGGGCGTCGCCGTGGATTAGCACCGCTGGGCCCGCGTCCGAGGCCGCGCTCTCTTTCGCCAGCGTGAGGTCGGCCTTCAACTCATCAATGGATCGCACCTCGCCATCGAGCGTGATCTCGCCCGCCGCCGTGACGCTCACGACGCGCGGCTCGACCACCGCCGCGACCGACGTCCCTTCCGATCCAACGGTCGGCAACTCGAGCTCGACTGCGCGCTCGACCTCCGCGAACTGGGTCGCCGACATGAAGAAGATCACCAGCAGGAACACAACGTCGATCATCGGCGTCAGGTTCAACGCGAACGGGTCGGCGCCGGTGGCATCGCGTTTGAGAGGCATGCAGAGGGGTTCGGGGCTAAGGGGTTGAGGGGCTAAGGGAGCTGAGGCGAACTGTTTCCCGAGGCCCTAAGCCCCTCAGCCCCTCAACTCCTAACCCCTCCACTAAGCGGCCCGTTTGGTTTTCCGTGGTCTCGCGGTTCCTCGCTCTTCGATCGCTTCGGCCGAGATCAGGTTCACGAGCTCTTGGCCGTGGCGGTCGATCTGGCCAACCAGCGTGTCGATGCGGCCGGTGAGGTGGAGGTAGGCGATCATCGCGGGGATGGCGACGGCGAGGCCCGCGGCGGTGGACATCAGCGCTTCGCTGATGCCGCCGGCGAGCAGCTCGGGCTTGCCCATCGCCGATTCACCGGCGATCGCGTTGAACGATGTCCGCATGCCCCACACCGTGCCCAGCAGGCCGAACAGCGGGCACAGCTGGCTGACGCCACTGATGACGCGGACGTACTTGCGGAGGTCGGCCGCGGCGCGTTCGCCCTCGTCGAGGATCGCTTGCTCGACTTCCACCGCGGGGCGTCCCCAACGGCGCAGGCCCGCCTCGAAGACGTTCGCGATCAGACTCGAGTTCTCTTCACACAAGTCGAGCGCGCCCGACTTATCGACGGCGCCCTCTTCGACCTGAGTGAGGACACAGTGAACGAACCGCTTCGGAACGACACGGCTATGACGCAGCGCCATCAGCCGCTCGATGACGCACAGCACCATGACGACCGAGGCGATGCTGATCGGCACGAGCAGCGGGCCCACGCTGAGCACGGCGTCGAGCAGAGTGGTTTGAGCCATTCACGATTTCCCGTCGTAGCGTCCACGGTTGGCGCCTATTCACGCCGCCGCCGACCGGCGCCACAGGGGCGCGGTCGGCGACGAGCGATTCGATTGTCAGCGACTCTAGTTCAGCGGCGGCAGACACTCGGCGTTATCGACATCGCCAACCATGTGCAGGTGGTTGTGGTCGATGTAGAGCACTTCGCGGGCGTCCTCGTCACGGATGGTGTGAGGCACCGGCCAGCCGACGCGACGCACGTCCTCGTAGTAGACGGTGCACTTGTAGTGGGCGTGGTGCTGTTGAGCCGGGCCGATCATCGGGTAGACACGGACCGGGTCGACGTAGTCGGCGATCTTCTCCTTGACGATCCGCACGTTGTTGCGGTTGCGGACCCAGAGCATCGGGATGCCGCCCTCGATCGGCCGGGCCTTTTCCAAGGCGCGGATGACCTCGTCATCGCTCGGCGGGTCGAGCGCCACGGGCGGTCCGCCCGAGTCGTCGATCGGTCCGAGGATCGGCACGCGGTCGTAGCGTTCGTGCTCCCAATACTTGTCCTCTTCCTTCTTCTGAAGGTAGGGCGAAATCGGGATGGGGACCGCCAGGATGCCCAGACTCGGGCCTCCGCTGACCAGTCCCCAGAAGCATCCGGTGCTCGTCGTTGTAACCGCCGCCACGAGCAGTGCCGCGGTGGCGAGTTGAGGCCGGAGCATCATGCGTTGCCGTGCCATCGAAAAGGACCCTCGTCTGATAGCGAGCGACGTGGGCGCGATCCTGCGCCGCCCGACGCCACGTGATTCGATAGTCTTCTTATCGTGTGAAGCTGGGCGGAACTTGCGGGTTATTCTGAAAATACTGAGTAGTGGGCAGTCAGCAGTCAGCAGTGGTAGCCGTGTCGGCGGAGCCGAAGCCGTTTTGCTGCCCACAACCGACCGCCCACTGCCCCACCACAAAAGCCGCAAGCCCCCGAGGGAAGGTTCCCCCCGAGGGCTTGCGCCAGTTCGTGTAGTAGCCGCCTGCCGTACTCAGTGCGACTCTTGGTGGCTGAAGTCGAGGAACCACCAGCCGTCGTCCCATTCGAGCGTCACCTTCCGCCATCCCAGCGGGACCTGCGGATAGGGATGGAACGGGCCGATGTACGGCCAGGCCGCCGGCGAGTACTGCTGCGGATAGCTGACCGCGGCGTAGTTCGGGTGAGCGGCGTAGCTGGGCCACGCGTAGTTCGGCATGTTGGCCGAGTCGTAGCTCACGCCGCGGGCGCCAGCGGTGCTATAGCCCTGGGGCGCCCCGCCGCCGGCGTAGGCCGCCCCGTACTGGGCGGGCTGAACGCCTTGCTGCATACCCGGATGCGGCATACCCGGCTGCGGCATGCCCTGTTGCGGCATGCCAGCCGTCCGACCCATAGCGAGCGGCATGCCGCGCGACGGGGCCTTGGCCGAGGGCATCGGCTGCGGATTCGGCGGCAACGGCGCCTCTAACGACTCCGGTTCGCCCTGATGGAGCGAGGCCAGCTTCAGCGGCTCGTCCGCTTTCGGCGTGGCCGGCGCCTCGGGCTCGGCGATCTCGAGCTTGTTGACGACGTGGGAGATGCCCTCCACCTCGCTAGCGAGCTGTTCGGCAATCGCCGACTGCTCGGCGCTGGTGACCGAGCCCATAAGCCAGGCCACCCCGTCCTCGAACTTCACGCCAACGCGATAGTTCTTGAGCTGGCCGCTCTCACGCAACGTCTGCGCGACTTGGCTGGCCATCTGTTCGGCGGCGGGCGATGCTGCCCCGGCCGACGCCGGCCAGAGCAGGGCCGCCCCCGCGGCCGCGACGATCCACTGACGCATCTTACTCCCCCTCTGTGTTTTCATTGTGACAGCTCCGCCAACCGAATCGCTCCCGACTGGGTAGCTCACGATTGCCGGTGACTGGCTGGTGGGTCGGTAGGACCCGGTCGCTCGCCCCCGTCGGGCGTGGCGCCATCATCCCCCGCGGCTGATACAACCGCTCCGGTTGGTACTTTCGGCAGCACCGACGCACGGCGGGGAGTCTTTTTTCGCTTTTACCGAGAAGCTGTGCTGAGAGACGGGGTTGGAAGGCTGCTGGCGCCGCTAAGCCGCAAGCGGCTGCTGGCTGTGGCATGGCGGTTGCTTTGACTGGCCGCGGACCCTGCGCGCCGTGCGCGCGAGGACTGTTCCAGCCACCGCTATCTCTGCTTAAGGAGCTTGATGAACTAGCCCTCCGACCCCATGCCCCGTGCGTCGAAGGCGCTGGCGAAACCTCGCCGCGCCGCGATCGACGTTGACGGCAGACAACCGAACCGTTGCCCCGCAGCAACAAGGCCGAACCCTCGGCGGATCGCACTCCGCCGTTCCGTTCACCTTCGAGCGGCCCGCCCCGAGAGCGTGGCTGACTCGCAACGCAACGCGGGGCAAGCGGCCGTAGCGCCGTTGCCTCACTCTGGGAGCCGTGGCAAGCGCTTCGAGTCGCTACTCCGCCCGCTTGGTGAGCCTCTTTCACCCAGCGGCCGGGTCGCGCGCCGTTTCACCAAAATGGTGAAACGACTCCCTCTTCTTGTGAGTCGCCGTAAAGCCTTACAGACGCCTCGGTTGCGACGAAGTTTCTCGCTGTTGGCGACGAGAATCCGTCAGGACACTCGCTCGAAACAGCTAAGCCGTCGGCGCTTAAGGGCTTTTCACGGCGGTGGTGAGAGTATCGCCGCAGTTCGCCGGTGAGAGGCTCGCTCAAGTCGCCGCCGCGAGATTCTTTTCGCGACGTAATGCCGACCTTTCGCGGTTGCGGCGGGAAGCCGCCCCTGCTGGCACGACGCTTGCTTTCTTATTGGTGTCGTGGCGCCGATTGTGGCCCACGCTCTCTCCACCCGTCGGAAACGCGCTACTGAAAGCTCGTCGCTTACCAGGACTTAACACCATGCAGACCTACGCCAATCACGCCTTCCGTTACGACCACTACGAAGACCGCGCCTCGGACGAGTCGCAAAAGACGGGAGCACGCCGCTCGCAACGCTCCAGCCGCCGCCGCTCGCGCAAGCGAACGACCAGCACCCCCGGCATGACCATCAACGGCCGCCGCGGCCGCCGTTGGGGGTGGTGAAGCAGCGATTCGCGGTTAGCGGTTAGCAGGGTAGGCAATGGACAGGGGCGTGCCGTCCCCTCGTCCCTAGTCCCCCGTCCCTAACCCCGCGCGTCAGCGCACCACTCGCTGCAACTCGGCTTCGAGTTCGCCCGCCGTCAGGCTGCGGTTCACGACGCGGCCTTGGGTATCGACCAGCATCATCAGCGGCAGGTTGATAACGCCGAGCGATGTCGCACGCTCGCCGTCGAGGCCCTCGGCGTCGTAGAGGTGTTCCCAACCGTTCTTGTTAGCGGCGAGGAACTGCTTCGCAACCGCCGGGTCGCTATCGAGATTGACGCCGATCGCGTCGAACTTGCCGCGGTACTTCTTCCGCAGCGCCTCGATCTGCGCGAAGTCCGATTGCGGACCGCTCCACGTCGTCCAGTAGTGGACCAGCACGAAGCGGCCCTTGAACGGCGCCGCGGCGAGGTTGAGTTGCTTGCCCGAAAGCGTCGGTCCCGAGAGCGGCAACGCCTTGCCGACCGAGTCGAGACGCCGCAACGCGCCCGCGGCCTTCTGGCCTTGGACGGTGCGTGGGAACTCGGCGGCCGCTTGGCGGTACCACTTCACCGCGACGTCGTTCTCACCGGCGAACTCACCCGCCATGCTGCCCAACTGCAGCAGCGCGTCGGCCGCGTCGGGGCTGGTGGGGTACGCCTTCACAAAGCCCTCGAGCGACGCGATCCAGTTCTGCTGGACCTTGGCGAAGTCGGCCTTGGGGTTCTGATAAGCCAGGCCGTTCTCGGCGGCGATCTGTTGGTAGCGGAAGTGCGCCTCGAGGTCCTTGCCGATCCGCTGCACGCCGGGCGAGCGCGCGATCGAGCCGAGCTTGGCGACGCCGGCGGAGTAGCCGTCGGCTTGCACAGCGGCGCTCAACAGGCCGGCGAGCTGCTTGTACCAAGCGGTCGCCTCATCGGCGCGGTCGGCGCTCTCGGCGAGCTTGAGCAAGAGTTCGACACGGCGGTCGGTGAGCTTCGCCCGGTCGGCGGGCTTCGCGTTCGCCGCTTGTTGGTCGAGCTTGTCTAGATCGGTCATCCACTTCTGCACCTCGTCGCTGGGCGCGCCGACGGTCGCGGCGCCGCCGTTCATCGTTGGCACCGAGAACAGGGCCGCCAGCTCGGGGCTGGTCGCTCCTGTCTGCGGCGATTCAACGAGCCGCCAGCCGTCGCCGACTTGGACCATCGAGCCGAGCAACAGTTGCTCCGGAGCGCCGCCGGCGTCAACGAGCGCCGACGCGTTCTCGTAAACGGTGACGTCCTTCGTCGACCCATCGACCCCTTCGGGGATCACGCCCGGGCGCGGGGCGCCGAAGTCAACGAACTTGCCCTTGGCGTCGATCGCCTTCTGAGTCGTCAAGAACTTCTTGAACTCGCTCGCCGCGCGCTCGCGGCTGGCGGCGAAGCTCTCGGCAAGCGCCTTGCCAAGGCCGAGCGACTTGGCCTCGTCGGCCGTGAGCAGCAGCCGCTCGAAGCGTTCGGCGTCATTGGTCTGCACAGCGAGGAACGCCTCCTCGGCAACTTCCTGCGGCGAGATCCGCTTCCAGTAATCGATCTTGGTGTCTTCGTTATCGTCGATGCCCCAGCGCGAGCCGCCCGTGTGGAACCAGCGGTACTGGTCGGCGCGGTTGTCGAAGTCCGAGTCGATGTCGCGGTAGACTTCCAGGCCGTTCTGGTAGTAGCACCAGGTGTCGACGACGTTGTCGGCGTTGGCGTCGGCGAAGCGGCGGAGCATGCGGCCGGTCCCGTCGCGGACGATCCACGAGGTCCCCTTGCCGTCGCGCTCGGCCTTGATCGTGCAGTTCTTGGCCTCGTCGCCAGCGGGCTTGTCGAACTCGACCCCCTTCTGAATCGGCGACAGAGCGAGCGCCTGCTCGGGAGTCGGCGCCGCGCCCTGACCAAAAGCGGTGGAGCTAGCAGTGACAGCGATCAGGCAGAGGAGGGCGCGTAAGCAAGGCGACATGACGACGAGGTCCTCGTTCATCCGTGGGAGATAGCAAGTCAATCGCGCGGAGTATCGCTATCAGACGCGGCGGCGTACAGAGCGCTTCGGTGTGCTGGTTAACCACAGAGCCACGGAGGACCCGGAGGACGCACAGAGAAGCATCCGAGCCGCGACCGTCAGGGTAGCGACCAAGCGAGCGTCGTCATGTGAAGTCCCTGGCCCCAACGATCGATGTCGAGCAAAGAAAGCCCCGGAGGGGCGAAAGCGCGTAGCCAGGGGCGCAAGCCCCTGGTCATCGGAAAAAGGGAACTAGAAAGCCCCGGAGGGGCGACAGCAACGTGATGATCAACGTTGCTGTCGCCCCTCCGGGGCTTTGCTGTTTGAGGCGTCGTCTACCAGGGGCTCGCGCCCCTGGCTGCACGCTGCCGCCCCTCCGGGGCTCTTACGGACGCCCGTTGGCTCGCTCCAGACTACGGCTTCGCCTTGTTCTGCGACTCTCGGCTCGCTGTCGCCATGATTTCGAGGATCAGCATGAAGACACCAACAACGGCGATCACCAAACCAAACTCATCGGCATAGCAAACAACCTGCGAAGAGGGCATCGCCTCGGCGATCGCGCCGCCTACTGCCATGAAGGCGCCCGAAAAAACAATGATGCTGAGGGCGATAGCTCTCATCTTGGCCTTGCATTGATTGGAGAATAAGTTCGAAACATAAGCTATGTGCTTTGCCCATGAAGTATGGGGTCGCCGCATACGATGAGATCGAGACTCGAACGCCTCTTGTTGCTCCGCAACCCCGAGACTCGTTCGAATGAGCCTAGCGGCAGGCACGCCCTCCCGCTCACGACAGTCGGGGCCACCTGTTAATCACAAAGATTGTGGCAGACTTGGGCAGTTACCACTCCGAATGCTATCGGCTTTCCTGGCGCCTTACCGATCGCGACGAGATAGACGAATTCACGAAATTCGAATCCGTCACTTAAACGCGTTGGAGCTGTGTGGAGCAAAACGTACCACAGCCTTCCTTCCTCCGCTACATTCCTAAGCTTTGCATGAAGTGTCATCGATCGTTGAGGGTCGTTCTCGCCATCTAACTCATTCGCGAAAATGTACTGCTCCGTAGGATCACTGTGGATCTCGTCGTTCTTGGTACCTGGACGATAGCCAGGATAGGGGATGTAGTCCGCATCAAGGGAGACGACGTGTTCACTTTCGAAATGACGCGGCATCAATGCAGCTAGCGCTTCCCGTCCAGTGCGAAGACGACTGCCGTCACGCAACTCGATCAGCATTGGGTGTAGTGGAAAGTCCGACGCTCCACCGTAGCAAGTAAGCCCATCGAGTGATCGCAGGACTGCGCATAGCGATTCCACATCGGAAGGGATACCGGTCTCGAACTGTGATTCAAATGTCGCGATCCCGTCGCGCAGCACAAGCGATTCCGATAGTGGCGACTCGAACCCAAAGTCCAGATGTTGCATTTGACGTTGGGCGTTCTGTTAATGCTTTGTGCGCTCTGAGATGAGCCGAGTCACGGTTAACCCTTCGCCGCCTTGAACTTATCCAGCAACCGCCCCGGCGAGCCCATCGCGTTGTAGCCGGCGTCGACGTGCAGGATCTCGCCCGTCACGCCGCTCGACATGTCGCTGAGGAGATAGACGCCGCTCTTGCCGACTTCTTCGTGCGTGATGTTGCGGCCCAGGGGCGCCATCGCTTCGTAGAGGCCGAGCATCTCGTCGACGCCGGCGCCGCGGCCGCTGATCGTTTGCACGGGGCCGGCCGACAGGGCGTTGACGCGGATGTCGCGGGGGCCGAGGTCGTACGCCAGGTAACGTACGGTCGCGTCGAGGGCCGCCTTGCAGACGCCCATCACGTTGTAGCCGGGGACCGCCTTCTCGCCGCCGAAGTAGGTGAGCGTGAGGATGCTCGAACCGGGGCTCAGCAGATCCTTATGCGCGCTCGATAGCGCCATCAGGCTGTGAACGCTGATCGCCATCGCGAGCTTGAAGCCTTCGCGGCTCGTGTCGACGGTGTCCTTCTTGAGGTCCTCCGGCGGCGCGAAGGCGATCGAGTGCAGCAAGAAGTCGATGTTGCCGAACTCGGACTTACACTTCTCAGCGACGCTGGCGACGTGCTCGTCGTTCGTCACGTCCATCGGCACGAGGAACTTGGCGCGCGGGTTCCCGTCGATGAGCTTCTCGACGCGGCCCTGGTTCTTACGCCGCTCGTCGTCGGGCTTGTCGGGCATGTGCGTGAAGCCGCAGTCGCCCCCTTGCTCCATGACCTGCTCGGCGATCGCCCAGGCGATCGACTGCTTGTTGAAGACGCCCGTAATCAGGCCTTTTTTTCCTGCGAAGAGGCCGGACATAGCGGCGGCTCCCGTGTGAGTTTTGGAGGGGACAGTCGTTGCGAAACGGGCGATCCTACCCGGCAAGAGCGGCGGGGAGAACGGGGCCGCGATCAGAGCTGGCTGACCCAAATTGATTGAGGCCCCGATCGATTGTGGGAGGGGTCTCCAGACCCCGATAGCGGTCTCCTGGCCGAATACGGCATGGTGCGCGTCATCGGGGTCTGGAGACCCCTCCTACAGATTGCTGTCGCCATCCTCTGTGGTTGCGTTCTCGCCCCGCCCGCGTCACAACGGATGTCATGATGACAACACAACCGCTGGCGAAACTCGCTGTCGATCTGATCGCTGCCGTGGGGGAGGGCGCCCAGCCTTTCGACGCCCGTGTCGCGGCGGCGGTGCGGGACGCTTGTGAGGCTTCGGCCGTCGGGTTGTGGCGTCCGGCGGCCCCGCAGTGGCGGAATCTGGCGGGGGTTCCTACGACCCCCTCAGAGCCCCCAGAAGCCGTTCCTGAGGCCCTCGACGCCGAGCGGACGGTTGAGGTGGCGGGCTGGATTGCGACGCCTCTAGCGGCCCCTGGAGGGCCCTCAGAGGGCTACCGTCAGCCCGACATCCTCGCCATCCGCCAACCGCGCCAGCGCCTGCCGATGGCCGACCTGGCGGCGCTGGTCGAGGCGGCCCGCACCGCGGCGTGGGCCACCCATCACGAGGCCGGCCGGATCGAACGGCTGGCGGAGCTGGTCTCGCTGTCGCTGGAGTGGGGTGAGTCGAGCGACACGGCCGCCCTCCTGGAGCGGATGGCCGAGGCGGCGACGCGCCTGTTCGACTGCGACCGCGCGACGGTCTTCTTGTGGAACCGCTCGGCGGGGCAATTGGTGGGGCGGCCGGCGCTCGGCATGCCGGGCAATCAGCTCACCGTGCCCGACAGCGCGGGCGTCGTCGGCCGTGTTGTGCAAACAGGTAAGGCCTTACGCACATCAATGCGTGACGCGGAGATGGTCGATCGTGCGACCGACAAGTCGAGCGGCTATCGAACTGACTCGCTGCTCTGCGTGCCACTCGATGCGCCGGGGGGCGAACGCCTCGGCGCCTTCGAGCTGATCAACAAGAACCGCACCGGCGAGTTCACCGACGACGACGAACGCGGCTTGATTGAGTTCGCGCGACTCGCCGCCGTCGCCGTCGCCAACGCGCAACAGGTCGAAGACCTCGTGTGGCAACGCGACTCGCTCGTGGAGCAGGCCGCCAGCGATGTCCGGATGCTCGGCGAGGCGCCGGCGATCGCCGCGTTACGCAAGACCATCCAGCGCGTCGCCGACGCCGACCTGGCGGTGCTGGTGCTCGGCGAGAACGGCACGGGCAAAGAAGTTGTCGCGCAGTCGCTCCACTTCCAGAGCCGCCGCCGCAACGCGCCGCTGCTGGCGGTGAACTGCGCGGCGATCGCCGAGTCGCTCTTGGAGAGCGAACTGTTCGGCCATGAGAAGGGCGCCTTCACCGACGCGCGCGAGTCGCGGGCCGGCAAGTTCGAACTCGCCGACGGCGGCACGCTGCTGCTCGACGAGATCGGCGACATGTCCCCCGGGGGACAAGCGAAGTTGTTGCGCGTGCTCGAAGACAAAACCGTCGTGCGCGTCGGCGGCGCCGAAGAACGCAAGGTGGATGTGCGTGTCGTCGCCGCCACCAACCGCGACCTCGCCGAGCGCGTGCGCGAGGGCAAGTTCCGCGAAGACCTCTTCTATCGCCTGTGCGTGGTGACGATCGAGCTGCCGCCGTTGCGCGACCGTGGCGACGACGTGATCCTCCTCGCCGAGCACTTCTTGAAGCAGTACAGCCAGAAGCGCGGCCGCAAGACGCCGAAGCTCTCTGCGACGGCCAAACGCAAGCTCACCACCCACAACTGGCCCGGCAACATCCGCGAACTGCGTAACCTGATGGAGCGCGTCGCGTACCTGACCGACGAGCCGATGATCGAAGCCGACGACCTGGCGATCATCGACCGCGGCCCGACCCGCGGCGCCGGCGGCGAGCTGGCAATCGAAGGCGAACTGACCGAAGCCACAGGCGAGTTCCAACGCCGCCTCATCAATCGAGAGATCGAACGCGCTAGGGGCAACGTCGCCGCCGCGGCCCGGTCGCTCGGGCTTCATCGTTCCAATCTTTATCGGAAGATGAAGCAACTCGGGATGGACACCGACGAAGGTTGAACCACAAAGGAACGAAGGAACAAAAAGAGTAGGATGGCGCCGTAGGCCCATCGCCTCATTTCGGAGCCGACATCAAGAAGTGATGGGCCTTCGGCGCCATCCTACGAGCGAAAGAAATCTGTACCGCGAAGGAACTAACGAAGAGAAAAGTCGTCGTCTTCATTCTTTGTTCCTTCGTGCCTTCGTGGTTCAAATCTTTTGCAAAGCGGCCGCCACTACGTCGAGGATGCGATCGAGGTCAGTCGCATCAATGTTGAGCGGGGGCATCACGTAGACGAGGTCGTCGCGGCCGCGGAGCCAGACGCCTCGCTCTAGTGCGTAGCTCGCGATGGCTTGGCCTTTCGGTTCGTGGAGGTCGATCGCCGCGATCATGCCGCACTGGCGGGAGTGTTTGACGCGCGGACTTGTCGCGATCTCGCGCCAACGCTTATTGAGGTGAGCAATCTTCGCCGGCAGTTCGTCCATCAGGCCCGACTCGAACTCGTCGAGCGTCGCCATCGCCGCGGCGGCCGCTAGGGCGTTGCCGCTGTGCGTGTGGCCGTGCCAGAACGTGTTGTCGTCGGTCGGCTCGCGATTGAGGAACGCGTTGTAGACGCGTGGCGTGGTGATCGTCACCGCCATCGGCAGGTAGCCCGCCGTCAGGTGTTTTCCTAAACACAAGAAGTCGGGCGTTACGTCTTCGTGGTTGCAGGCGAAGAGCTTGCCCGTGCGTCCGAGTCCGACGGCGATCTCATCGGCGACGAGCAGCACGTCGTACTCGTCGCAGAGTTTTCGCAACCCCGCCAGAAAGCCCGGCGGGTGCATCAGCATCCCCGCCGCGCACTGCACGCGGGGTTCAACGACAATCGCGGCGATCGTGTCGGCTTGCGATTCGAGGACGGTACGCACATCAGAGAGTGCTCGCGCCATTTCTCCCTCCCCACCAGGTAGAGGGGAGCTTTTGGCGCTGCGGCTATCGGGCGCCGCGACACGTATCACTTCACAAAGCACCGGCGCGAACGCATCGTGATAACGTCCGATGCCGCCCAGCGCTGTCGCGCCGATTGTGTCGCCGTGGTACGCCTGACCGAAGGCTAGATACTTTGTCTTGTTAGTTCGCGGCGAGTCGCATTGCCGCCAGTACTGCAGCGCTTGCTTCATCGCGACTTCGACCGCGCTGGAGCCGTCGCTCGAATAGAAGACGTGTTGCAAGTCGCCCGGCGCAAGGTCGGCGAGGCGTTTAGCGAGTCGCACGGCGATGTCGGCGCCCATGCCGAGGCTGGTGCAGTGCGCCATCTTGCCGAGTTGTTCGACGATCGCCGCGTTGATGCGTGGGTGACCGTGCCCCAGCGCCGCGCACCACATGCTGCTCGCCGCGTCGAGATAGGCGTTGCCGTCAACGTCGTAGAGCGTCGAGCCCTCCGCCCGCGCGATCACCAGCGGCTCGTACCCCGCCATCGGCGTGAACGAGTGCCAGTAGTGGGCGCGGTCCCATTCGCGGAGTTGGTCGTTCTTTGAACTGTTCATTTCGCAAATATCTGTAGGAGGCGTCTCCGACGCCGATTACGCGCACCATGCCGTTTCGGAATGGATACCGTAATCGGCGTCGGAGACGCCTCCTACAAGGTGTCGCTCCAATTCAAACAAACGGCGTCGCCGACGCCCGCGCCGAGCATCTCCGCCGCGTTGCCATTAACGAGGGCGACTTCGACGAAGCCCTCCGAGCCAACGAGCGCCACTAGCGTCTGCGGTGGGTTCTCGCCGTAGGTTTGCCAGAGGCCGTAGGTCTCGTGCTCGCCGAGGGTGACGCGCAGCCGCTCGTCGCGCGGCGTTTCTTTGAGCAGGTCCGCGCTGATGTTCGTGATCAGGTTGCCGTAGTGATCGACCTCGGCGACGCGGCCTTCGATCCGCTCGTTTTCGATGCGTGGTCCGTCCGTCATCGGCATCCTCTGAAGAGAAGCGTGCGCCGCGCCGAGTTCCTTGAGCGGCGTTCCCGACAAGAGCAGCGCCGCGGCGGGCGCCATCAAGTCGCGCCCATGGAACGTACACGAATCCCCCGCCGGCGCCAGTCGCTCGCGGCTTAACGCGACGCATTCATCAAAGCGTCCTTCCAACCACCCGAACAACCCGTTGTCCGGACCGATGAACCGTTGCTTCAGCGCCTCAACGACGACAATCGGCCGCTCGGTCCCTACGCCGGGATCGATCACCGCCAGATGCGTCGTCCCCGCGGGCCAGTAAGCCGCCGCCGCTTCCAAGAGCCGCGCCGCCGCGGCGATGTCTTGCGGCGGGATGTCGTGCGACAGATCGACAACCGTCACGCCGGGCGCGCGGCTGTAGAGCACCCCCTTCATCTGCGCGACGTAGCGGCCGCCGGGGCCGAAGTCGGTGGTGAGGGTGAGGAGCATCGAGGGAGGTTGGTAGGCGGGTAGTCCGATAGATCGGTAGGGTGGTGATAGAAACCCTAGTCTACCCGCGACGAATCCCGCTACCGTGCGGCGCGTTACGCCAGCCATCAAGTATCGTGGCGAGCCGGCGACGTTAGTCGTCGGTGGATGCCTAGTACCCGCTACCCACCGACGACTAACGTCGCCGGCTCGCCATTAGCGCTTGGCGCTACAATCCCTTCGCGATCAGCTCTAAGCAAATCTCGCGCACGCGACCGGGGTCCGCATTCGGGTTCTTCTTCTTTGCTTGTCCGATCAGCGCGCCGACCGCTTTGTCGTTCCCCTTCTGCACGTCGGCGACGATCTTGGGGTTCGCTTGCAGTAGGTCGCGGCAGATCTCGACGAGCTCCGACTCATCGACCGCGGCGATGCCGAGCTTCGCCATCGCGGCGTCGGCGTCGAGTTTTTCGGCGATCATCAGCTCGAAGACCTCGCGCGCCCGCGGGCTCGGCAGCTCGCCGGCGACGAGCTTCTTGATCATGCCGCCCAAGCGCTCGGGCGCGAGGCCGACATCCGTAAGCGTCTTCGACTCGGCGTTCATCACGCGCAGCACGTGCTGCGTCACCCAGTTGGCGGCGAGTTTGGCGTCGCCCGCCTCGGTCGCGGCGGTGAAGAAGTATTCGACGACCTCGCGTCCCTGGTTGACGATCACGTCCGAGTCGTACGCCGACAGGCCGTGGTCGGTCACGAGGCGTAGTCGCAGCGCGGCGGGCAGCTCGGGCATCGCGGCGCGGACCTTGTCGACTTCGGCGGCCGGGTTCAGCACCGGCGCTAGGTCGGGGCAGGGGAAGTAGCGGTAGTCGGCCGACTCTTCCTTCTCGCGCTGCGGGATCGTCTTGCCGGCGTTGTCGTCCCAGCCACGGGTCTGCTTCGGCGCTTCGCCGATGAGGCGACCCGTCTCCTGCCACTCACGATACTGCCGCGCCGCTTCGTATTCGATCGCGCGCTCGACGGCGCGGAAGCTGTTGAGGTTCTTGATCTCAACGATCGGCGTGGCAAGCTTCTTGCCGGGATTCTTCGGGTCGTCGAGGTGGATGTTGACGTTGGCGTCCACCCGCAGCGAACCCTCCTGCATGTTGCAGTCGGAGACGCCGAGGTACTCGGGGCCGAGGATCAGCTTGAGTTCGGAGAGATAGGCCTTCGCCTCCGCGGCTGAACGCAAATCGGGCTCGCTGACGATCTCCAAGAGCGGCGTGCCGGCACGGTTGAGGTCGATCACCGTGTCGCCGCCGGCCCCCGACTCGTCGTGCAGGCTCTTGCCGGCGTCCTCTTCGAGGTGCGCGCGGAGGATGCGAATCGTGCGAGCTTCTGAATCATCAACCGCGACTTCAAGCTTGCCATGCTCGGTGATCGGCAGGTCAAACTGGCTCGTCTGATACCCCTTCGGCAGGTCGGGATAGAAGTACTGCTTACGGTCCCACTTGGTGAACGCGGGAATCTCGCATCCTAGCGCCACGCCCGTTTGCACCGCGAGCTCGATCGCCCTCGCATTCAGCACCGGCAGCGCCCCCGGCAGCCCGAGGCACACGGGGCAGACCTGCGTATTCGGCGCAGCGCCGAACTTATTGGGGCAGCCACAGAACAGCTTGCTCTTGGTGGCGAGCTGGACGTGGACTTCGAGGCCGATGATCGTTTGATAGTCGCTCATGACTTTCTTAAGGCTGGTTGCCCACGAATTACACGAATCTACGCGAATTAAGTTCGAGGTAGGAATCGTTCGTGCTGGAGGCCTTTGCTGTGCCCGAAGTTGATAAGCAAACCGAGGGGCATCTTTGTAGCGTGCAGGTAGTTCAGTAGTTGGGCTCGGTGATCGTCGTTGATGTATGACACAGCCTTCAGTTCAACAAGGACGGACCCATAGCATATCAAGTCAGCACGGTAAGCCTGGATCAGCGGCTGACCTTTGTAGTGGATTTGCAGTGGCGATTGAGGAACGTACGGAATCTGCTTAGCGCCTAACTCAAGTTGCAATGCTTCTTGATATACCGCTTCTAGGAAGCCACATCCCAGTTCGTTGTATACCTCGAAGCAAGCCCCCACGATTGCATATGACTCGTCCTTAAGAACGATCTCAGCCATCGTTTAGACCTATTCGAGTCAATTCGTGTAATTCGTGGGCACTAAATCTTAGCGAGGGGCGCCATTCCAAAAGCCGCTTCGTGCATCCGTGCTGCTCTGAGGAGCCGTTCTTCTTCTAGTGGCGGGGCCATTAGTTGCATGCCGATCGGTAAGCCCGACTTGGACATGCCGCAGGGGAGGCTGATCGCGGGGAGGCCGGCGAGGTTGGCGGCGACGGTGTAGAGATCCAGGAGGTACATCGACAGGGGGTCGTCGACGAGTTCGCCGAGTTTGAACGCCGGCGCCGGGGTTGTTGGGCCGAGGATCACATCCACCTTCTCAAACGCGCGGTCGTAGTCCTGGCGGATGAGGCGGCGGACTTGCAGGCCCTTGAGGTAATACGCGTCGGCGTAGCCTTCGCTCAGCGCGTAGACGCCGAGCATGATGCGGCGTTGCACTTCGGGACCGAAGCCTTCGCTGCGGCTCTTGCGGTAGAGACGCACCAGGGCCGAGTCGATCTTCTTCAGCGCCGCTTTGTCGCCCGCGTCGGTCGCTGCCTTGCGCTCGGCGGCGAGCTCGGCGTGCATCGCCGTTTCGTCGGTGCGGTGGCCGTAGTGAACGCCGTCGTAACGCGCGAGGTTGCTCGACGCCTCGCTGGGGGCAATGACGTAGTAAGTCGCCACGCCGTGCTTGGCGTTTGGTAGGTGGACTTCGACAATCTCGGCGCCGAGTTCCTTATATCGATCAACGCTCGCATCGACGGCGGCCTTCACTTCGGCATCAAGGCCATCGGCGTAGTGCTCGGGAACGACGCCGACACGCAGACCCTTGAGCGGCTCGTCGATCGTTGGCGCCGTCGGTTTCGCCTCCATGTTGGCGGAGGTCGAATCGCGGTCGCAGTGGCCGGCGATCGCGTCGTAGAGCAGGGCCGTGTCTTCGACCGTGCGGGCGAACGGCCCGACTTGGTCGAGGCTGCTGGCGAACGCCACCAGTCCGTAACGGCTGACGCGTCCGTAAGTGGGCTTCATGCCGACGATGCCGCACAGCGCGGCGGGCTGGCGGATCGAACCGCCCGTGTCGGTGCCGATGGCGAGGGGCGCCTCGCAAGCCGCGACCGCCGCCGCCGAGCCGCCGCTGGAGCCGCCGGGCGAACGCGTAAGGTCCCAGGGGTTGTGCGTCTTCTTGAACGCCGAGTTCTCGGTCGAGCCGCCCATTGCGAACTCGTCCATGTTCGTGCGGCCAACGAGCACAGCGCCGGCCGCCTTGAGCTTGGCGACGACGGTCGAGTCGTACGGCGCGCGGAAGTGCTCGAGCATCCTCGACGCGCAGGTAACGAGCTCACCTTCGTCGCAGAGAACGTCCTTCACGGCGACCGGAACGCCATCGAGGGGGCCGAGCGGCTTGCCGGCGGCGCGACGCTCGTCAGCAGCAGCGGCTTGTTGGAGCGCGCGATCCGATGACACGTGCAGAAACGCGCCGACCTTAGCGTCGATCGCCGTGATGCGGTCGAGGTGCGCTTGCGTCAGCTCGACCGAAGAGACTTCGCCGGCGTCGAGGAGGCGACGCTGCTCGGCGGCGGTGAAGCGGGTGAGGTCGGCCATCGTGTTTGGTCGCTCCCTGACGGTCGCGGCTCAGTGAGTTGTTACACGCCGAGCCGTCACCGTGACGGAGTACCAATGAGAACGGCTCAACCTTCGAGAACAGCCGGCACTTTGAAACCGACCGCATCCTTCCGCGGGGCGTTCGCTAGGGCCGCCTCGTGCGACAGGCCCGCGCGCACCTCGTCGGCCCGCAAGACGTTGTAGAGTTCGACGGCGTGGGCCATTGGTTCAACGCCCGCCGTATCGACCGCCGCCAGCGAATCGACGTACGCCACGATGCCGGCGATCTGCGGCGTCAGCGCTTCGAGCTGGGCGTCGTCCAAGTCGAGCCGCGCCAGGTGGGCGACGCGCTCGACATCGCTCCGAGAGATCGCCATGGCCCCTTCATCCGCAGAGGATTACTTCTTCTTGCCAGCCGCTTGCGGCTTAGCGGCCTTCACGGGCAACTGGAACGGCGCCGTGCGGACCTTCTTCACGACCGCGCCCGAGCGGATGCACTGCACGCAAACTCGAAGGTGAGCGGCGTTGCCACCCTCGCCCGCGACCTTGACGCGCTGCAAGTTCGGCTTGAACTGCCGCTTGGTGATGCCAGTGACCTTGGTGCCGACGCCGCCGAGGTACTTCTTCTTACCGCGGATGGTGACCTGGTTGCCGATCTGCGGGCCTTTGCCACAGAGTTCACAAGCGCGAGCCATCGGATTGCCTCGTGGTCGGCCGCCGGTGGGGCAGGCCTGGTGTGTTGAATCGTTGTGCGGGTGTCGAGGCCGTCCCCTGGTCGGGTAACGGACCCCTAGCCGTGGCCTTCCTGCCGCGGCGAATCGCACAGGTTAGCGGACCAAGGCGTGGGGGGCAATGCTCCCCAAAGGCGGAAAACCGGCTGAGACGTGGAAACTGTGGGAGGCGTCTCCAGACGCCGATTTCGCGCACCATGCCTATTCGGGATGGATACCGTAATCGGGGTCTGGAGACCCCTCCTACAGATTTCTGCCTACTTCCCAGCCGTGATCGCCAAAACCTGCTTCAAAACATGCCCGTTGGTGGCGATGCCTTCGCCGGCGTGGACGGTGGGGTCGCCGCTCCAGCTGGTGAAGGTGCCGCCGGCTTCTTCGAGGATCGGCTTCAGGCACGCCGCGTCCCAGACGCTCATCTTGGCGTCGACCATGAGCTCGGCTCGGCCGACGGCGACCATCATGTAGCCATAACCGTCGCCCCAGGTGCGGGATATGCGGGCCGTCTGCTGGAGGGCGAAGTAGGTCTCCGTGGCGTCCTCGGCGCGGTCCTGGAAGCCGCCGACGTCACCGGTTAGGAAGAGGCCCTCACCCAGGTCCTTCAGTTCCGAGACGTGCGCTCGGCTCAGCTCCCCACCGCCGTTTTGGCCGCCGCCGTTCTGGTACCAGGCGCCACCGCCGATGGCGGCGTGGATCGTCTCGCCCGACGCCGGGGCGTTGATCACGCCCAGGATCGGCTCGCCGGAGGCTTCTTCGAGCACCGCCACTAAGTTGGTGTACAGCGGCACGCCGTGCATGAAGGGCTTGGTGCCGTCGATCGGGTCGAGGATCCACTTGTATCCCGACGTTCCGGGCTTTTCGGGGTACTCCTCGCCGAGGATGCCGTCGTCGGGGAACCGCTCCTCGATCCGCTTCCGCAGGTGCTGCTCGGCCGCCTGGTCGGCCAGGGTGACCGGGGTGCGGTCCTCTTTCCACTCGATCCGTAGGGTCGGCGAACGGAAGTAGGTCTGGGTGATCTCGCCCGCTTCGAGCGTGATCTGGCGGGCCCAATCGAGCCGCTCATTGGCGGCGGCCTTCCACTCGGCAGGGTACGTAGCGGGCGAAGCGGCGGCGGGCGTCGTCATGACGTCGATTAGGGGGTCCGTGTTCGGGAGTGCGCCAACGCTGGGCGCAGGTTGTCCGGCACGACCCAAACTACCCGTAGCGGAAAAAGTAGGGGAGCCCCCCGAGCTAGGCTCGCTACCTCGACCCGTAGCGAGCCGGCGACGTGAGTCGTCGGTGGACGCCTGGTACCCGCTTCCCACCGACGACTCACGTCGCCAGCTCGCCGCAACTCGTATTCGGCCAGTTTTCCGACCGGCGTTGTTGGAAGTGGTTAGCGAAACTACGTAGAATTACCTGGATCGCCGCTCGTTGCGGTGGCGAGCCGGATTTCCCAACGATTCCCCGAGGAAGGAGCCTCTGCCATGACCATCCACCAGCGTCCCGCGAGCCGCGGGTTGGCTGTCGTCCTTATGTTGGCCGTAGCGACCGCTGTGGCGGCCCAGGGCTTCGTCTGGCCGCCTGCTGAGGGGGACCGAAGGGTTCAGTCGGGGGGCGCGAAAACAGGCCGAATTCAAGCCATTGAACAGCCTTTGGCAGCCGACCCCCTGCCGACCAATCCATTGGAAACCGATCCGCTGCCGACCGATCCGCCGCCGTCGGAGGAGCCGCTCAGTTTCGCCGCCCGATCGACAACCGCGGCCGCCAGCCCACCGCTGCCCGCCGTGGCGGCGCCGCCGGCGGGGGGGCAGACCCAGTGGAAAATCCTGGAAAATCCGAACGGCCCGCACGCGGCCCTGATTTTTGACCCAGTCCGCCAAGTCTTCGCCGTTTACCACGTCGACGCGGGCAGCGGTCAGATTATGCTGAAGTCCGTCCGTAACTTGTCGGCCGACCTCCGACTCGAACAATTCAACAGCGGTGCCCCCGCCCCGAAAGACATCCAAGCGATGCTCGACGAGGCCCGGGGTCCCCGTTAACGCAATAGCGCTAGCCCGCTGCCGCTAGCGCCTTACGACCGAACTCTCCCCGCCCGAACTGTCGTCGCTATGTCGCAGAAGTTCATCAGCCTCGAAGACGCCGCCGCCCGCCTTGGGATCACGAAGGAACGGCTCAATCACCTTCGTGACGCCAACGTGATCAACGGCTACAAGGACGGGACGAGCTGGAAGTTCCGCACCGAGCACATCGAGCGGCTCGAATCGGAGGGCATCCCCCCCGAGGACGAGGGCGAGGACTTCACTCTCGACGCCGCGGAGGAGTACAGCCTCGGCGATTTGGGCGACGACCTACCCGAGGTCAAGCTGGACGATGACGCCCCCGATGAAGCCCCGCCGACCGAGATCGGCGGTTCGGCGGACGATGATGACGACATCGGTCTGGGCGTCGAGCCGTTGGGCGATGGCGACGATGCCGAGTCGATCCTGCTCACCGGTGATGACGAGATCGAAGGGGGCATCCCGCGCCCGCAGAGCACGATCATCGGCAAGAGCGATCTGTCGCTCGAAGACGACTTGATGCTCGCTAGCGGCAGCGACGCCGCCGCCAAAGCGGGCCCCAAACCCGGCTCCAGTGCGTTCGAGGACCTTGACGAGCTTGAGCTCGACCTTGAGACCGAGTCGCGCGTCTTCGAGGCCAAGCACGCCGAAGCCGCTCGCAAGGCGTCCGAGGAAATTGCCAAGGCAGAGTCGAGCCTCAAGCTCGGCTCGGACAGCGACATCGACCTCGACCTGGGCGACGCCTCGGCTGTCCGTGGCTCGGACGTGCTCGGCAAGGGCGATGTCGACGAGGCCGGTTCGCCGGGTCTCTCTGGCCCCGGTAGCGTCAGCGGCCTGGGCGGCATCGACAGCATTCAGCTCGGCGAAGACGAGGATGACGACCTTGTGCTCGGCGGCTCGGACGGTTCAGACGGTCTAGCCACGGGCGATAGCGGCATCAACCTCTCCCCCTCGGACAGCGGCTTTGCCTTGGACGAGGTGCCGCTCGACCTGGGCGGCTCGCAGATCGGATCGGCCCTGGACTTGGCGGCCCTCTCGGCGGCCGGATCGGGCGCGTCGGGCATGGGCTCGGTGATGTCGGGCCTGGGTGGCGAAGACTTCCAACTCACCCCTGCCGACAGCGGCGACGAGGAAGAAGACAGCTCGCAGATCGTCGCCCTCGAAGAGGTCGGTGAGGAGGACGAGGACCTCCCCGGTTTCGAGGCGATCGACGAAGGCGAGGGGGACGACGATTTCGGCGGCGGTTTCGACGCCGGCGGCTTCGGGACCGAGGCGGCCGCCGCCCCGGTCGCGGTCGGCTCTTCCCAAGAGGTTCCGTTCCCGGGTTGGGTGCTCGGCATGTTGATCGCCGGCTTCTTCTCGATGCTGCTGGCCGGCGTCATGGCGATGGACCTGATGCAGACCATGTGGTCCTGGGACGAGCCCTTCGCGTTCAGCAGCGGCCTCATGGAAGGCCTCCTGAGCATCGTCGGGCAATAGACTAGCCACACGTCGAAGCGGGGACGCAGGGACCTCGAAGGTGTGACGTGGGCCACCCTGTGCGGCGGTTTGCCGCGCCTCGGCGTCCGCGATACGGGTAGGCCGCGCTCCCCGCGGGGCCGTAAGATAGGGGGCTCGCTGCCAGAACGTCTGGCGGCGCCAATCTCCGCCACCGGTCCCAAAAAGCCCGTGCTCTTCACCCGCCGAGCGGCCCCCGTGGTCGCGCTCGCCCTGTGTATTGTCGCCCTTGCTGGGTGCCGTCCCGAGGAAGAGGTCCGCACCTACCGGATCGCCAAGCCCGCCGACGCGCCGAGCGCCGCGAGCGAGACGCCGCAACCCGTTGCTCCCGAAACCGCCGCTAAGCCGCCGAGCGGCGAGCCGACGGATCGGATGATCGGGTCGATCGTGCCCGGGCCGAGCCAGGCGTGGTTCTTCAAGGCCGTCGGTCCGAAGGCGGCGATCGACGACGCGGCAGACGCGGTCACCGCGTTCCTCGCCTCGGTGCGGTTCGAAGGCGACAAGCCGAAGTGGGAGACGCCCGAGGGCTGGACCGAGGAGGAGGCCGGCGGCATGCGGCTGGCGACGCTCAAGGTCCCGGCGGAAGAAGGGACCGAGTCGATCGAAATGAGCGTCATTGGTCTGCCGCTCGTCGGCGACTGGGACGCGCAGGTGCTCGACAACGCCAACCGCTGGCGGAAGCAGCTGCAACAGCCGCCGCTCGCCGCCGAGGCCATTGGGGACGAGCTGAAGCCCCTCGCCGACGTGGCCGAGGGCGCGGTGCTGTTCGACACGGTCGGCTGGTTCGACGGCGGCACGATGGCGCCCTTCGCCGGCGGCGCCGCGCCTTTCGCCAGCGCGACGCCACCCGCGGCGCCGGCCGCGCCCGCTGCTGAGCAGCGCGAGATGAAGTACCAGTCGGAGTTGCAATCGACGACGCCCGACGGTTGGACCGAAGAGCCCGGCAGCGCGATGCGCAAGGCGTCGCTCCGCACGCCCGGCGGAGCGGTGCTGACGGGCTTCGCGTTTCCGCTTACCGGCGCGATGGGCGACCGCTTGGAGAACGTCAACCGTTGGCGCGGCGAGATCGGGCTCGAGCCCACGACCGCCGACGAGCTCGAGGCCCAGACCGAAGAAATGAAACTGCTCGGCAGTGACGGCGCGTACTTCGAGATGGTCGGCAAGACGGAGACGACGCACGCCGCGATGGTCGAGCGCGAAGGCCAGGTCTGGTTCTTCAAGCTCCGCGGTCCCGTCGAAGAGGTGGCGAACGAGCGCGACGCGTTCAAGAAGTGGCTTGAGTCGTTGTCGCTTGAAGGCGCCGAGAAATAACAATTCATGTAGGAGGCGTCTACGACGCCGATGACGGCATCCATTCCGCAGCGGCGTGGTGCGCGTCATCGGCGTCGGAGACGCCTCCTGCAAATTATCGGGTGAGAAATGCCCCTCCCCACAAACGGGAGGGGAGTAATGAAGAAGCCATCGCATTCTTGCAGGCGAATTAAATGGGCGCGACCCTCGAAGCTACTCCCAGTGCCACGACGGCACGACCGACCGACGCGCCGCGCTCTCGACGCGAGGCGTCGACGCTGGAGCGGCTGCTCGGGCCGTTGGCGTCGCTGCGGTTGACGGTCGTGCTCTTCTCGCTGGCGATCTTCTTGGTCTTCGCGGGGACGCTTGCCCAGGTGGACCACGACGTTTGGTACGTGGTCGAAGAGAACTACTTCCGCGTCTGGGTGGCGACGATCGAATGGCAGGCGTTCGCGCGGCTGGTGGAGATGTTCACCAAGAGCGAGGCGCAGCCGATCACGGGGGGTTTCTTGTTCCCCGGCGGCAAGCTGATCGGTGTGGCGATGTTCCTCAACCTGCTCGCCGCGCATTCGGTGCGCTTCAAGGTCGCGTCGAAGGGCGGCCGGCTGGCGGCCGGGCTCGCGCTTGTCGTGGCGGGCGTGGCGGCGACGGCGTGGGTCATCTTCGGCGACAAGACGGTCGGTGACGAACTGTCGCCGGCTTTCAGTGACGGCCTCTGGCAAGCCATGCGCGCCGGCATCGCGGGCCTAGCGCTCGTGATGACGTATTGGTCGCTACAAGCCCGCGCGCGATTGCGAACCGCGGAGTGGGGCCTGGCGATGGCGCTGAGTCTCGTGCTGCTCGGCGTCGCGGCGTACCTGTTCTTGTATCCCTCGGCCGCGCCTGACAACTCGGGCATGCGCATTCTGTGGCAACTCACGAAGTCTTGCGGCGCCGCGGTGCTGTGCCTCGTGGGCTGTCTGCTGGCTTTCAAGCAGCGCGCGGGCATCGTGCTGCTGCACGCCGGCGTGGCGCTGCTGTTGGTGAATGAACTGGTGGTGGACCTCGCCCACGTCGAGGGCGTCATGTCCATCCAGGAGGGCGCGACCGCCAACTATGCCGAGGACATCCGCAGCGTCGAACTAGCGGTCGTCGCCGACGAAGGAGACACGCAGCGCGTCACCGTCGTGCCACAGAACGTGCTCGCCAAAGCCGCCAAGTCGGGCGAAGTCGTGAAGCATCCCGACCTGCCATTCGATCTCAAGGTCGTGCGGTTCGACGAAAACTCGACGCTCGCCGCGGTGGGCCCTGTCGCCGAGAACCCCGCCACGCAAGGCGCCGGCTTGCAGCGCATCGCGCTAGCGAATCGTTCGGTGTCGGGCGCCTCGGCCGCCAGCGGCGTCAACCGGCCTTCGGCCTACGTCGAGCCGATCGACAAGGAGACCGGCAAGTCGCTCGGCGTGTGGCTGGTGTCAAACTCGTACATGCGCACGCCCGGGGGCGGCGGTATCGGCCTGCTCTCGCAGCCGATCGAGGCCGGTGGCGAGACGTACGGCGTCGATCTGCGCTTCAAGCGGCTCTACAAGGACTATTCGGTCACGCTGCAAGACTTCCGGTTCGATCGGTACTCGGGGACCAACGTCCCGAAGAACTTTCAGTCGGACGTCGTGATCAATGACCCGTCGCGCGGCGTCGAACGCGACGCGAAGATCTGGATGAACAACCCGCTGCGCTACGCCGGCGATACGCTCTACCAGCAGGGCTATGACGAAGTCACCGAGCAGGGGACCGTCCTCCAGGTGGTCAGCAACACGGGCTGGATGATCCCGTATGTGAGCTGCGTTTACGTCGGCCTGGGAATGCTCGTGCACTTCATGGGCACGCTGACGCGCTTCGCACGGCGGCGCGTCGAAGAAGCGAACCGCCTAGCGAAGGCGAACGCCGCCGACGAAGCGGGCCCGAGCCTGCTCTCAGCGGCCGCTTGGAAGCAGCCGATCGTGTGGGCGCCAGCGCTCGCCGCGGTGGTGGCGGTCGCTTACTTCGGTAGCAAGGCAAGCCCGCCGAGCGACGCAGCGGGGGCGATGGCGATCCAGCGCTTCGGCGCGTTGCCGGTCGCCGAGGGGGGCCGCATCAAACCGATCGACACGCTCGCCCGCACGACGCTGCAGGCGATCAGCGCCCGGCAAGAAGTCTTCGAAGACAAGGACGACCGCGACGGCCTGCCGGCGACGCAGTGGCTGCTCGAAACGATCTCGGGGCGCGAGGGTTGGGCGCAACACCCGGTGTTCCGCATCGAGAGCCTCGAGTTGCTCGACGCGCTGGGTCTCGAACACCGCACGGGCTTCTTCCGTTACAGCTACGAAGAAGTGATGAACCCCGAGGCCGGCTTCGCGAAACAGTTCGACGCCGCGATCGCGCAGCAAGCGGCGATCGAGGAGGCGAAGAAGGCGGGCGAGGAAGCCGAGCCCTTGTCGCTCGTCCAGCAACAGACGCTCGCCCTGGCGGACAAGATTACGCTGGTGCACCAGCTTGCCGGCGCTTTCGGCGACCCGCGCATCAACGGCGAGAACGAACAAGAGGTGCGGCAGCAGCTCGTCGCCGCGCAGGCCAACGCCGAGAGACTCAGCCGCTCCGGCGCGGTGCTCGCCGTGCCGCCGAGCGAGGCCGATGGCGAGTGGTCGACGCTCTTCCAGTCGAACCTGGCGAACCTGATGCGGCTGGCGACCAAGCAGCCGCTCGAGCCCGCCGGCGCCGCTTGGAGCGACGCCCTCACGGCGTACAACCGCGGCATGCCCAAGGAGTTCGGCGATAGCCTCACCGACATCGAAGCGGCGATCGAGAAGTACGAGCGTTCGCTCGAATCCTCGCCCGAGGTGTTGGCGAAACTCGCCTCGTCCGAAAGGCTCGACGCCGCCGCAGTGCGGTTCGAGCACTTCTTCAGCCACTTTAGCCCTTTCTATTACTGCGCGGCGATGTACCTCGTGGCGTTCGTGCTGACAGCGTTGTCGTGGCTGGGTCAGGGGACCGTGACGAAGGCGTTGGGGCGTGCGGCGCTCGCGGTGATCGTTGTGACGCTGCTCGTGCACACGTTCGCCTTGGTGGGCCGTATCTACATTTCGGGCCGGCCGCCGGTGACGAACCTCTATTCGTCGGCGGTGTTCATCGGCTGGGGCGCGGTGCTGTTCGGCGTGGCGTACGAAGCGATCTACAAGATCGGCATCGGCAGCGCTGTGGCGAGCTTGTTGGGCTTCGCGACGCTGGTGGTGGCTCACTACCTGTCGCTCGACGGCGACACGTACACCGTCCTCCGCGCGGTGCTCGACACGCAGTTCTGGCTCGCGACGCACGTCGTCTGTGTGACGCTCGGTTACTCGACGACGTACCTCGCTGGCTTCCTCGGCGCCGGTTACCTGATCGCGATGGGCGCCCCCCGGCTGGTGGGCGCAAAGAGTCTGCTCACCAAGCAAGTTGGCGACCAACTCATCCGCATGGCTTACGGCACGCTCTGCTTCGCGCTGCTCTTTAGCTTCGTCGGCACCGTGCTCGGCGGCTTGTGGGCGGACGACTCGTGGGGCCGCTTCTGGGGCTGGGACCCGAAGGAGAACGGCGCCCTGATCATCGTGCTCTGGAACGCCCTGGTGCTGCACGCCCGCTGGGGCAAGATGATCGGCCCGGTGGGCTTCGCCACGCTCGCCGTCGGCGGCAACATCGTCACCACCTGGAGCTGGTTCGGCGTCAACGAACTAGGCGTCGGCCTCCACGCCTACGGCGCCTCCGAAAGCAACACGGCCAGCATGCTCCTCTTCTTCGCGACAAGCCAACTGCTGGTAATGACCCTTGCCCTCTTACCGTCACGCTACAAGCAAGTTGCTTAGGTCTCGCGCAGAGACGCGGAGACGCAGAGAAAGAGTGCTGAGCGGGATGGCTCACGCAAAGCCGCAAGGGCTTTATTGCTTTCGTTCTTTGCGTCTTAGCGCCTTTGAGTGAGTCTTAAGAATGTGTCTCCGCGTCTCCGCGTCTCTGCGCGATACATGGATCAGTAGCTGTGTTTGTCGATGCGGACTTTGCCTCGGAAGGTCCAGTAGACCACCGACGTGTACGCCAGCACGAAGGGCATGCCGATCAGGGCGAAGAGGGCCATCAGCTTGAGCGTCGCTGTGGACGACGCCGAGTTGTAGATCGTCAGGCTGTTGGCGGGGTCGGTCGAAGACGCCACGAGGTCGGGGAAGAGGGCGAAGCCGAACAGGAACACCAGCGCCGCGATCGAACAGCCCGACGAGATGAACGCCTGCCCGCCGTACCCCTTGTAGAGGCAGCGCGACACGTTGGCGACCGCCAGGAAGTTGAGCACCACGATGATCAGTCCCCAAGGGTGGACGTCAAAATTCTTGGTGGCCCGGTCGATGGTAGCGACGGCGACGCCCGTTGTAATCAGGAACAGCACAACGTACGCGAAGTAGGCGCCCCACGCCCAAGTGCGTGTGCGACGCTGCAAGTCGCCGGTGGTCTTAAGGCCCAGGAACAGCGCGCCGTGCAGCGCGAAGGCGGAGAGCGTCAGCGCAGCGGTGAGCAGTGAGAAGAGGCCGATTTGCTCGAGGGTCGAGCTCGCCATGATGCCACGGTCATCGAGCGGCACGCCCGCCATCGCCGCGCCGACCGCGGCGCCGTAGACGACAGTTGCGACGAAGCTCGCCGTGAAGAAGACCGTGTCCCACAGCACCCGCCACCACGCGCGATCGACCTTGCCGCGGAACTCGATCGACACGGCCCGAAAGATCAGCCCGCCCAGCGCCGCCATGAAAGCCAGATAGAACCCCGAGAACGCCGTGGCGTACGCCTCAGGAAACGCCGCAAACAACGCCCCGCCGAACGTCACGAGCCACACACCGTTGCCGTCCCACAACGGGCCGATCGAGTTCACCAATAGCCGCCGCTCGCCATCGTCCTTCGCAAACGGATGCCACAGCGCGACGCCCAGGTCGAACCCGTCCAGCACCGCGTACCCGGTGAGCAACACGCCGAGGAGGACGAACCAGAGAGTGGGGTAGTCCATGGGGCGAAGTGGGAAGTTGGAAGTGGATCTTGCAAATGACGAATGACGAAGCACGAATGACGAACCTGTCGGAGGATTTATCCGCCACCGGCTGGTTCGTCATTCGTCATTCTTGCTTCGTCATTCACGTTAAGCATCCGCCATGCCGATGTCGTGCCGCCGTTCCGATACCGTTTCGCCGTCGTCGCCCTCGTCAAGCTCCGGCCCATGTTGGATCTTGCCGTTGAGCAGCACCAGCCAGAGGACGCCGAGCGTGGCGTAGATGACGCCGAAGAAGATGATCGAGCCGAGCACCTGGTCGGCGTGGACCGACTCGGAGACCCCGTCCGCCGTGCGGAGGCCGCCGGTGGCGACGCCATCGACGATTGTTGGGTAAACGATCCAAGGCTGGCGGCCCGTCTCGGCGGCGACCCAGCCCGCTTCGTTGGCGACCATCGCCAGCACGACCGACGCGACGAAGAACCACAGCAGCCAACGCTGCTCGAAGAGCGTGCCGCGGCGATAGAACCACCACGCAACGAGCGTCGCGCCGATCATCAGCGTGCCGATGCCCACCATCAGGTGATAGGCCTGGAACGTGATCCAGACGGGCGGCTCGCCGTAGACAGGGCCGAGTTGGTCGAGCCCCGGCACCTCAGCCGACGGGTCTTGGTGGATCAAGAGGCTTAGCCCCGAAGGGATCGCCACGCCCCAATCGACGCGGCGCTCGGCGGAGTTGGGCCAGCCGAAGAGATACAGCGGCGCTCCGGCTTTCGTCTCATAAAGGCCTTCCATCGCCGCAAGCTTGGCGGGCTGATGATGAGCGACCATCTCCGCATTAAAATGCCCCGACACGGCTTGGGCGAGCGACGACACGGTCGCCAACATCAGCGCGCCGATGAACGACCGCCGCGCGAAATCGACGTGCCTGCCCTTGAGCAGATACCACGCCGAGATGCTCATCACGAAGCACGCCCCGAGCACGAACGATCCCAGCCAGACGTGCGTCAAACGGTGGATGGTCGAAGGGTTAAAGACCATCGCCCAGAAGTCGATGATCTCGGCCCGCAGCGCGGTGCGCTCGCCGACGACGTGCTCACGGAGCACATGGCCGGTGGGCGTTTGCTGCCAACTGTTGGCGATGACGATCCACACGCTCGAGAAGATCCCGCCCAGCGCGACCATCACTGTGGCGAAGAAATGCGTCTTCGGCCCGACGCGGTCCCAGCCGAACAGCAGCAGCGAAAGGAACCCCGACTCGAGGAAGAACGCGAAGATGCCTTCCGCCGCGAGGGCCGAGCCGAACACGTCGCCGACGAACCGTGAGTACGCCGCCCAGTTGGTGCCGAACTGGAACTCCATGACGACGCCCGTCACGACGCCCAGCGCAAAGTTGAGCCCGAACAGCCGCGTCCAAAACCGGGCGGCCTGTTCGTAGATGATCTCCTTGGTCCACAGGTAGCGGCCTTCGAGATAGACCAGCACCACGCCCAGCCCGATCGTGAGGGGCGGGAACAGGTAGTGGAACATGATCGTCAGCGCGAACTGAATCCGCGACAGCATGACGACATCGAGTCCCAGAGCGGTTTCATCGGGCATCCCGCGATTCCCGTGGTGGCGGTGCGTTCGGACAGCGTAACACTATCGGCGGCGTGCCGTCGCGGGGCGAGCGCGGCAGATGGTCGCGGTCACGATAAGTCTCGTGCAGAGACGCAAAGAGGACGATGGCTTGTAGGGTCCGCTGTGCGGACCGTAGTTGAGCGAGCGCGGCGCCTCCTCGCCCACCGTGCCAGATCTGGCGCCAAACCACCAAGCACGGTCCTCACAGCGGACCCTACTAAGCTTCAGTTTCCATAGACAAATCCGGACTCACAACGTATCCCACTAATCAAAGCCCCTCAGTTTTCTGTCCCAATGGAGACCCGCCGCCATGCGAACCCTCCCGCTAGCGCTGCTGCCGCTCCTCGCCATCGTCGCAACGGCGTCCGCCTTCGAGATCACGCTCCCCGACGGGCAGCAGATGCTTAAGCTGCCGGTACGGGTGGTTGACGAGAAGGGCGAGCCCGTCGTCGGCGCGAAGGTGATTCCTTGGGCGCTGCGGTCGGGTCAAGGGCATGGGCTCTGGCGAGAGGGAGACGAGCGTAGCGGTCTCGACCCGGCGTCGGTCAAAACCGATGCCAATGGTCGAGCTGACATTTCCTACCCGCGATATCGTGACGTCGTTGAACAGGTGACAACGCTTCAAGTTTCGTTGTGGATCGACCAGCCGGATTTCGGCTTCGTCGATGACCTGCATATCGATGTGCCTCTAGAGGAAGTTGTTTCGCACGAAGTACGGCTCGTGCGTGGCATTCGACCAACCGTGCGACCACTGATTGACGGCAAACCTGCTGATCTTGGATCCATTTACGCCATCTGGTCCGACGGCCGATCGTGGCGCCCCGGTACGAAGATCGAACCTACGGAGGATGGCGCTCTCCGATTCCCGGCAATGGCGCCGGGTCCGGTTAGCATGCGGCTGGTTCGATTGGAGGGAGAACATGCCACGCACTTTAGCCCCATCAATCGATTTGAATTAGGGAAAAGCGATCCGCCTATGATCGACATCGAGCTTCAGCCCTCGGCGACGGTCTACGGACGACTCGACGGCGAAGTTCCACGACCGGTAGAGGATGGTCGTGTTAAGGTCAGCACCATCAACCCGAACGCCGACGACTACCAAGCCTTCGAGGAGTGGTTCACCTGGGCGCCGATCCAGCCCGACGGAACGTTCGTCATCAAAGGGTGGCCTCAAGGTGAGGCTCTCCAACTAATTGCCCTTTGCCGGGGCCACTACGCGACGAATGGGGTTGCACCGAAGGTAGTTGAGGACCCTCGCGACCCAATGATCGACCCCTACAATCGCCCACAAGTATTCGAAGAGCCGGGCGATGAGCCGATTATCGTAGCGATGTCACAAACTTCAGCGTGCCGCGCGACCGTGCGAGACGCGGCGGGTGAGGCGGTGGAAGGAGTTCGAGTGCTCGCTAATCCGAATGTCGGGTGGTGGAACAGCGGCTCACAGATTTACTGCAGTCCGCTGGTCCGCGGTGAGCGACTTCTCAGAGAGCGCGATTACGCCGATGCGGTCGACGAAGGACACCCTTACCCCTTCGATGGCACTACCGACGCTGCGGGCCATGCCACGGTCACGATGCTCCCAGGCAACGGGCGTCTCTACGTCGATAGCGACGACTACGAACTCCCCATCTTCATCGGCCGTCGCGACTACGACATCAAAACCGTCCCGGGCCAGACGATCGATGTCACACTCACCGTTCAGAAGAAAGGGACCGAGCAACTCGGCGATTGGGACAAGCTCGCCGGCGTCGTGTTCGGCTGCTCGACGCGCGAGGGCCGGCAGATCTGCGCGAAGCCCGGCGTCCGGGAGAAGATGACGGCGTTCCGCGAGCGCCTGCAATCGGCCGAGAACCCCCGCGACCCGAAGTTGCTGTCGGAGCTATATGCGTCGGTGGCGGAGGCGTTCGAAGACTACGGCGACGAGGCCGAGGCGGCAAACTGGCGGCGTAAGTCGGAGGTGCAGGCGGAGCTGGCGAAATAGTCTTGCGAAGACGCAAAGGCTTAAGACTCACGCAAAGGCGCGAAGGCGCAAAGAAGGCGGGAAGTAAAGCCCTTTGCGTCTCTGCGCCTCTGCGCGATTCATTAACGGCCCTCTGCGGCGGACGGTCGGAATGGTAGATTGCGGCTTAGCGGCCTTCCCGTGCCCGCCCCACCCACCCCGCCTACCAAAATGCTGGCCCGCCAGCTTGCCACCGCGATGTCCACGGACGAGACGCCTGCCGACCCTTCCGCCTCGAAGAATTTCATCGAGCAGCAGATCGACGCCGACCTCGCCGCTGGGCGTGTCGATCACGTCCACACGCGGTTCCCGCCGGAGCCCAACGGCTACCTGCACATCGGGCACGCCAAGAGCATCTGCCTGAACTCGGGCCTCGCGCGGAATTATAACGGGCAGTTCAACCTACGGTTCGACGACACGAACCCCGCGAAGGAAGAGCAGGAGTACGTCGACGCCATCATGGACGACGTCCGCTGGCTCGGCGCCGAGTGGGACGATCGGCTGTTCCACGCCAGCGACTATTTCGAGACCTACTACGAGTGGGCCACGGCGTTGGTGAAGGCGGGGCACGCCTACGTGTGTGACCTGACGGGCGACGAAGTGCGCGAGATGCGCGGCACGCTTACTGAACCAGGCAAGCCGAGCCCGTTCCGTGATCGCTCGGTCGAAGAGAACCTCGACCTCTTCGCGCTGATGCGCGCGGGCGAGTTCCCCGATGGCGCCAAGACGCTGCGCGCCAAGATCGATATGGCCTCGCCGATCATCAACCTGCGCGACCCGGTGATGTACCGCATCAAGCACGTCTCGCACCAGCGGACGGGCGACGCGTGGTGTTTGTACGCGTCGTACGACTGGGCCCACGGCCAGGGGGACGCGCTCGAAGGCATAACGCACTCGATCTGCACGCTTGAGTTCGAGAACCACCGCCCGCTCTACGATTGGTTCCTCGACCGCTTGCAAGAACTCAAGCTGCTCCCTCACCACCGGCCGCGACAGATTGAGTTCGCACGGCTCAACCTCACCTACTTGGTAATGAGCAAGCGCAAGCTGCTCCAACTTGTGAAAGAGGGGCACGTCTCCGGCTGGGACGACCCCCGCATGCCGACGATCCGGGGCCTGCGTCGCCGCGGCTACACGGCCGAGGCGATCCGGGCGTTCTGCGAACGCATCGGCGTCACCAAGCAGAACAGCACGATCGACATGCTGTGGCTCGAAGACGCGGTGCGCGAGCATCTCAACGAGACGGCGCAGCGGCGCATGGCCGTGCTACGGCCGTTGAAGGTGACGCTCACGTCGTACGCCGACGGCACGCCGCTCCCCGAGGGCGTCATCAAGGTCTGCGAACTCGACAACCACCCGCAGCACCCCGAACTCGGCAAACGCGAGATCGAACTGACGCGCGAGCTATGGATCGAGGCGGACGACTTCATGGAAGCGGCCCCCAAGGGCTTCTTCCGTCTCCAACCAGGCGGCGCTGTGCGGCTACGCGGCGCGGGAATCATCAAGTGTGTCGAGGTCGTCAAAGACGGGGAGGGCGCCATCACCGAAGTGCAGTGTACGCTCGACCCCGATACGACGGCGTTGGTTGATGGCAAGAAGGTGAAGGGGACCATCCACTGGGTCCCTGCCGAAGACTGCCTCGACGCTGAGGTGCGACTCTACGACCACCTGTTCGCCGCGGAAGACCCCGAAGACGTGCCCGACGGCAAGACGTTCCTCGACAACATGAACCCGAACTCGCTGGAGATCGTCGTCGCGAAGCTCGAACCCGAGCTCGCCGACGCCCAGCCCGGCGATCGTTACCAGTTTGAACGCCTGGGCTACTTCCACGCCGACCCGATCGACACCGTCGCCGAGGCGCCCGTGTTCAACCGCACCGTGACGCTGCGCGACGCGTGGGGCAAAGCTGGCAAGTAATTTGCGCGCAGAGACGCGGAGACGCAGAGAGACAGCTTTAAGACTCACGCAAAGGCGCAAAGCCGCGAAGAAGAAAAGAATTACGGACCTTTGCGGCTTTGCGCCTTTGCGTGAGTCATCTCGCTCGCTATCTCTCTGCCGTCTCCGCGTCTCTGCGCGAAACCTTTTGGATTTCTGATCATGGCAGCATACGGCCCCACGAATCCCTCGCCCGAGTCGCAGGTCGCCGCGGGTGTGCGGCGCTACGCGGGGTTTGTTGAGCTGGACCCGGCGAAGGAGCGGCTCTACCGCGAGTTGCACGCCGATGTGTGGCCCGAGGTCGTCGCCGCTTGCAAGCGGGCCAACATCCAGAACTACCACATCTGGATCCAGACGATCGGCGCACGGAAGTTCCTGTTCCGCAGCTTCGAGTACACGGGGAGCGACCCCGACGCCGACTTCGCCCTGGCTGGCGAAGACCCGACGACGCGCGAAAAGTGGTGGCCGCTCACTGACGGCTGCATGCTGGGCGTCCAGGGCCGGCCGCGCGGCGAAGAGTGGACCGACGCCGAGCTGGTGATGTTCATGCCGTGACGATCGGCGCGTCAATTGCGTAGACTGGCGGCATGGACAAGTCGCTGTTGTCATCGTGGTACCGGGCCCTCCGGGGCAATGCGTTGCCGATCATTGTCGGGATCATCGCCGCGTTGTCGGCGTATGTCTTCTTGGAGGTGGCGGACGAGGTGGCCGAGGCCGAGATCCTTGGCGTTGATAGCGGCCTGCTGCTGTCGCTCCGCAACCCGGACGACCTCGCCGATCCGATCGGCCCGCGCTGGCTGGAAGAAATGATGCGCGACTTCACGGCCTTAGGCGGCATCGGCGTGACGACGCTCGTGACGGCCGGTGCGGTCGCTTACTTGGTGATGATCGGCAAACGAGCCATGGCGGCGTATGTCGTGGTGACCGTGGTGGGCGGTGTGGCGCTGAGCCTCGCCCTGAAAGCGGGCTTCGACCGGCCGCGGCCCGACCTCGCGCCGCACGGCTCGCACGTGTACACGCAGAGCTTCCCCAGCGGCCACGCCACCACGGCGGCGGTGGTGTACCTGACGCTCGGCGCGATGCTCGCCCGCATCCAGCCGCTGTGGCGTGTGAAGGCGTTGATCCTGACGATGGCCGTGGCGCTGACGGTCGCCGTTGGCTTCAGCCGCGTCTACCTGGCGGTCCACTGGCCAACCGACGTGGTCGCCGGTTGGGCGCTGGGGCTCGCCTGGGCGCTAGGCGTCTGGCTCGTAGCGATGGGCATCACGAGATTCACCCGCCACAAGCATGGGTCGGAGATGCAGAAGGTCGCCGATCAGATGTCGAGTTAAGGATTCTTCACCACGACGGGCCCGAAGAACACGACGGCATGCTATCTAGAGCGTGCTTCACTTGGCCGTAACGTTTCTAGCCTCGCTCTGATCCACGGAGCAACGTGGGGAAGTCTCGCGCAGAGGCGCAGAGTTGGATGCTTTCCAAGACTCACGCAAAGGCGCTAAGCCGCAAAGAACGCGTTGCTGTGCGATCGTTTGCGGCTACGCTCATTTCTCAACGACTTTGTCTATGCGCCTTGGCGGCTTGGCGTGAGTCTTCGCTGCCTAGCCTCGGCGTCTCCGCGTCTCTGCGCGAGACGCTACGGAAAAATGAAGTCCGCTCTAGAAAGAACTTTGCCCCGCCAAATGACTCGTCGCGCCCTTCGTGGTGAATTCTTCTGGCAGCTCAGTCGATAACCGGCTCGGCGTCGCCCACGACCAGCGGCTCACCCTTCGCCGCTGTGACGTTCACGTTCCGTAGCACGACGCCCCGCACGTGGCGGATTTCAAGGCCGGCCCGCTGCGAATCGATCGTCACATTCTCTAGCAGCACGTTCTCGATTGGGCTTTCGGGCAAGCCGACGAGGAAGCCCGCGTCCTTGGTGCTCGTGGCGGTGAGGTTGCGGATCGTGATGTTGCGGTACTTGGGCGTTGTCTTTGTGACCGGTTGCGGCTCGTCGGTCGCGGGGATCTTTGGGTAGTAGCTGGTGATGGTGATGGCGCCGGCGACGTTCTTCATCGTGATGTTCTCACACGTGAGGTTCTCGACCGTGCCGCCACGCTTGCGGTCGCTCTTGATGCGAATGCCGTTGACGGTGTTCTCGAACGTGCAGTCGCGGACAACGACATCCTTGACGCCGCCGACGGTCTCGCTGCCGATCGACATGCCGTGGCCGTGCTTGAACGTGCAGTCGGTCACCGTGAGCCCGTGGGCGGCAAACTCGCGGCCGTCAGCGCGCTTGCCCGACTTCACGGCGATGTTGTCATCCCCCACATCGATGACGCAGCGCCGCACCACGACATCGACGCACATGCTGGGGTCGATCGCGTCGGTGTTCGGCGCCCGTTCGGGCGCGAGGAACGTCGCGTCCTCGACCAGCACGCCGTCGCATTCGGTCGGCACGAAATGGAACTTGGGCGCGTTCTGGATCGTCACGCCGCGGACGGTGAGGTTCTTCACCCGCGTCAGCACGATCAGGTTCGGGCGCGGCAGGGTGTAGCCCGACTTCGCTTGCCGTGCCGCCTCGGCCGCCACCCACCACGCCTGCCCGCCGCCGTCGATGGTCCCCTCGCCCTCAATGGTCACGTCCTCGAGGTCCTTTCCGGTGAGGAAGTGATCGAACTTGCCGGGCTCGTTGTCACGCTCAAACGCCGACCGATCACCGGTCGCCAGCAGGATGGCGCCGCGTTCCAGTCGCAGCGTTGTCTTCGTGCGGATCTTGATCGGTTCGCTCAAGTAGGTTCCTGCGGGCAGCAGCACAACGCCGCCGCCCGCCTGGCCACAGTCATTGAGGCACTTCTGGATCGCGGTTGTATCGAGCGTCTCGCCGTCGCCTGTCGCGCCTGCGTCGCGGACGTTGAAGACCTGTTGCCCCACCGCCGGCGTCGTTAGGGCTAGCGAGCCGAGGAATAAAGCGGGCAATATGAGGAAGTGCATGACGACTAGCCGGTCGAGGAGGGGGAGGAGAGCGAGGAGTGCCGCGGCTACGACCGCTAAACCCCGTTGTCGGCCACCTGGAGTCAATGGGCAACGACTTTCACCGCAAACTCACTCTCTCACGCTGTAGTCACCACTGTGTGCGGGACGGCTTGCCGTCGCCAGAACGTGATGCATAATGGCCTAACTCGTTGCCCAAACAGGGTTTGGCCGACGAGCCTTGCCGGAGTGGCGGAATGGCAGACGCGGCGGACTCAAAATCCGCTGCCCGCAAGGGCGTGTGGGTTCGACTCCCACCTCCGGTACTGGTTTTTGGGCGGTCTCGACATGGCTTCGCCATGATCTCGCCACGCTGCGTTACGAGTATTGATGCACGGCCTCGACGTGGCGGGCAGGCGACAGGCTATTTTTGTCGCCGACGGCGCTTCGTCGTCGACTCAGGGTTCGAACGCCATTCTGGCGGCCTGCTCAGTTACCCTCCCTCGATGCGGGCAAGCTTCGTGCGTTCGGCGTTTCACTCATTTGTACTTAGCGGGAGACCATCGGAATATCTGGGACAACTTGCCCTCTCTGGTAAGCTAGGCGGATGGTCACGCTCCGAAAAGTAACCCGTGAGAACTGGGTCGCCTGCGCCAAACTCTCGGTGCACGATCACCAGCAAGGCTACGTTGCGAGCAACGTCTCAACAATCGCCGAATCCAAGTTTGAGCCACACCATCAACTTCGCGCAATCTGCAACAGCGAGAGGGTGGTGGGAATGCTGGCATACTGCCACGAAGATGACCCGGAGGACGTAGATCTGTATTGGATCTTCCGGCTGCTGATCGATAAAGACCACCAACGTCAAGGCCATGCGGCTCAAGCGATGTTGCTTGCCCTGGAAGAGATCCGACAACGAGGTGGAACACGTATCAGAACCATGCACAAACCAAGTAACAGAGCGGCCTCTGCCTTGTACAGTGGTCTAGGTTTCAAGACGATTGGAAACCTAGACGACGGCGACACGCTCCTCGAAATCATCCTTGCCTAAGGTGCGGCAAGGTACCGCGAAGTCTCCGCGGAGGGCGTGACTTGTGCGCGTGATTTGTTGAGACGCCCGGTCCCTCAAATCTCCTTCAGCGCATCATTGATCATCCCCGTATACATCCCAAACACGCGGAAGATCAGCACGATGATCAGCGTTGCGATCGCGGCCCACACGAGGAACGCGGCGACGCGCGTCAGCATCGCGACGGCGTGCTCGGCTTCTTCGTCGTAGCGTTTCGAGAGGCGGTCCATCGATTCGACGATCGTGCCGGTTTGTTCGGCCACGTCGAGGTGATCGAGGAAAGGCTGCGGGAACGCCTTTGTTGCGGCGAAGCACTTTGAGAGCGGCTCGCCGCGGCCCACCATCGCGGAGACGTTGGCGGCGTGGCGGGAGTAGCGGTCGTTGTCCGACGCGCGAAGCACCACGGGGCCGACTTTGCGTAGGTCCATGGCGACGTTCATCGTCAGCCGCAAGGCCCAGGCGATCCGCGCCAGCGCGATCTTCTGCAGCGCGTCGCCGATGACGGGGATCGAACTCGCCCAGCCGCGGACCTTGGCGCCCCACTCGGGTCGGCGGCGCACCGCGAGCCAAGTGAGGGCTGCTACCAGGGCGGTCCCGATCAGCAGACCTACGTACGTCACGAGTCCGCTGGCGCCCGTCATGCCGAAGCCGACCATGTCGATCGGTTGACCTTTGCCGTCCTTGAGGATGCCGCCGATGGCGATCAGCACGCCGACGATCCCAAGGGCGAGGACTAGTTGGATGACCGGCCAGAGTATGGCGCCGCGGAACTCGCGCGCGCGACTGACTTGGCGCTGGTAGTGCTGCGCGAGGCGATGGAAGACTTCGTCGGCCGTGCCGGTTTGGTCGCCGACGCGGACCAGCTCGACCATCAGCGGCGGGAAGAACGGCCCGGCCTCGGCGATCGCCTTGTCGATCGAGTCGCCGCGCTGGATTGCGTCGGCGACTTCCGAACAAGCCTTAGCGCCGCGCCCCGATAGCCGCTCGCCTTCGCTGCGCCAGATACGGCGGAGGTCGATGCCGGCGTCGAGCGAGATCGCGACACGGTCGCAGAGTGCGGCGAGCGTCTTCGCCGATGCGGGGACGCCGGCGGTGAGCATGTGGGAGGGGGGAGGCTGCAGGCTTGAGACTTGAGGAAGCAGGGCGGCTCGCAAGCGAGCCGCAGAGGGCTTTACTACATGAAAGAGTAAGTACTCCAAATGAAAGAGTAAGTACTCCAACCCTGTCGTCTACAGTCTCAAGACTCGCCCCTAATTTTCGCTGTAGCTCGTGCGCGAGGCGACGCGGCCCAGCGGGTTGCGGAGGAACCGCTCGCGGCAGTCGGGGCAGAGGTCGTAGCGGACATGACGGTAGAGGGCCTCGTCGAGGTCGGCGTCGATGTCGTCCATCCGCTCAAGCAGGTCCTCGATCTCTCCAAGGTGATCGGCCTCTTCGGCGGTGTTGCCGGCCTCATCGTCGAGGGCGGCGTAGACCTCCATACGGACGACGTAGCGGGTCTCGCTCGTCTGGTTGATCGCCCGGCCGCAACAATCGCAGGTGAAGTGAATCATCGGTAAGCGCCTTATCGAAATGGCGTCGAAATGGCTTTGCCGCCAAGGGTTCCGCCAATCCGTGACGGTAGGAATTGCTCCGAGCCACATCTCTGCGCCTCTGGTGATCATCCTAAGGACAAGCGCAGCCGCCCATCAAGCCGAAGAGCGGCCTTGTTTGAAGATTTGGCGAAGCGGCGAACGGAAGTTGGTGAAGACGCCCCCGGAGAGCCCCTGTTCCGACTAGTCCCCCTGCTACCGCTGGATTACGATGGGGGTATCCGGTGGACAATCCGTCGATCGCCGAGTGGGTTGGGATTCTTGCAACACTGAGATTCTCGCAATTCAGCTCGGCAGCCGATGGACGCGCCCTGTGCGCGAACATGTCCCCGTCACGACGAGTCCGGTAGACGTTCGTAGGCGTCGCGGAGCGGCGCCTGTTTTCGTATGCCCCGTTTGTAGGCGTAGTTTTCAGGCCCGCTAAGCGCGGCCCCTAAAACACGGATTTGGGAGTGACGAGTCTCTATGGCGACCGCTGCCTATCTGCCGACCCACCCGACGCCGAACAACGGCATGTCGGCGCTCCATGCGAGCGTTCTGGTCCTGAACCGCCAGTACATGGCGATTCACGTGATCGATGTGCGCCGGGCGTTCACGCTGCTGCTGCGCGAGTTGGCCGAGGTCATTCACATCGAGGATGGCCAGTACGCCAACTACGACTTCGACTCGTGGCGTGACCTCAGCGCTCTCCGCGCGCAGTTCCCGGAAGACATGGAGCCCGACCCGCACGCCGACTGGGTGCGGTCGATCAACTTCCAGATCCAGGCGCCACGGATCCTGCGTCTACTGCACTACGATCGCGTTCCCCGCCAGCGGGTGCGCCTCAACCGCCGGAACCTGTTCGCCCGCGACGGCGGCAAGTGCCAGTATTGCAACAAGACGTTCCCGACCAGTGAGCTGTCGATCGACCATGTGGTGCCGAGCTGCCGTGGCGGCGAGACCACCTGGGAGAACGTGGTCTGCGCTTGCGTGCGCTGCAACGTCCGCAAGGGGGGCCGCACCCCCGACGAAGCCGGCATGAAGCTGGCGAAGAAGCCGGTCCGTCCCAAGCGCAGCCCCCTGCTGGCGATCAAGCTGGGGAACCCGAAGTACGTCAGCTGGCGGACGTTTGTCGACGCGGCGTATTGGTCGGTGGATCTGCGTTGAGGCATAAATTTAGCCCCCGGTCAATGACCGGGGGCTAAATGCGTATCGCGTATCAAACGCGTATTCGATCTCGAAAACCCTTCGCCGGCTTAATTGTCGGCGAGGGGTTCCTTCTTTTCGGTGATGACTTCGCTTTGCGGCGACATCTCGGCGTTCAGGGCGATGAAGTCCTTCCACTCGTCGGGGACGTTGTCCTCGTGGTAGATCGCCTCGACGGGGCACTCGGGCACGCATGCCTCGCAGTCGATGCACTCGTCCGGGTGGATGTAGAGCATCTTCTCGCCCTCGTAGAAGCACTCCACCGGGCAGACGACCACGCAGTCGGTGTACTTGCAGTTGAAGCAGGGCTGGGTGACGACGTGCGGCATCGGGGAGTTTCTCCTGCTAGATATTGACCGCTTTGGCGGTGGATTGGTCTTGGATGGCTTTGCGGCCGTTTTGGAGCCATCGGCCTTGGGGCCGGGGCGCCTTGAGCCGGGGTGGCTTGTTGCGACTGGGTATCAATAGAGCGGCGGCAAGTCGTTGCTGGGTAACCGCTTACGCATCGTAGCCGGTCGCTCTGATTGGGCAAGCTAGGACCACTGCGCAGCAATGTCAACGCCCCGCGAACTGGTTGCTTGCGGCGCCGGCGCTGCGTACGATTGGTGGAGGCGTTGCCTGCCTAACTTTGCAGCGGGAAAGCATGCCGCGACAAGGTTTTGCGTGCGATAAGCCCCCGTCCAACAGCCGAACCTTTTGGTAGCGTCCGTCGAACCAAGTCGGTTCCGCTGGCGTAGGCGAACGCGGGGCTAGCGAACGCCGCCATTCGATTGATCATCACTCAGTTGAAAAGGCGCTTGCGATGGATCGTCGGAAGAGGCGTTCCATCCAAGAAAGCTACCGGAAACACGAACCGGGACAGAACGAAGGGGCGCCAACCGCGGCCGCCGCAACACCGCGACGGACCGTGGTCTCGATCCGCTGACTGCAGGGGACCGTAAGTGCCTCTCTTACCGAACGACCGTGATCTACTCGACTCCCTGCTTGGCGGAGACGCCAATGCTTGGCCGTTGTTCGTCGATCGCTTTATCGGCCTGATCTCACACGTCGTCAGCCACGCGGCCGACTGCCGCGGCGTGCGGATCACGCCGGCGGATCGTGAGGACCTCATCGCCGAGGTCTTCGTCACGCTGCTGGAGCGCGATAAGGCCGTGCTCCGTCGTTTCCAACGCCGCAGCGCGTTGCACGTGTATCTCTCGGTGATCGCGCGCCGCGTCGTGGTCCGGCGGCTGATGCAGAAGGCCGGGCAGACCCCTGTCGCGATGTACGCCCCGGGCTACCCGGCCGACATCCCCAACGGCGAAGCGCCGGTCGAACAGCGTGTCGCCGATCGCGAAGAGGTCGATCACATGCTCGGCGGCTTGCCCGAGCCCGACGCCCAGGTAGTCCGCATGTACCACCTCGAAGGCCGCTCGTACAACGAGATCAGCCACGCCGTGGGCCTGCCGGTCAACACGATCGGCCCTGTGCTGAGCCGCGCCCGGATGCGGATGCGCCAAAGCGGCGGCTCGCATTGATCCGTCAATGAGCCGTTGGCGCTAGCCGCGGGTTGTGGTGGAACACGGTCCGTGGCGCACCCGCGGCTAGCGCCGACGGCTCATTCTAGCGCTCGGCCGCCCGCTGGTAGGCCGACGAAGCCGCTTGCTTGCGGCAACGTTACGGGCGCCACCTGTGCGGTCGCCGGCGAAGGATAAACGCTCGGCCTTTGACTGGGCGTGTTCGGCGCGCGTGTGGTCGGCGCCGTCGTGATTGGCGCCGTTGCTTGTGATGCGACGGGCGTCGTTGACGCGTACGACTCGACAAGCGAGCCGGGCTGGCCGTACACCGAGCCGGTTCCTGAGAGGTCCCAGGGGCCCTTCGTGGCGCCTTGCACGCCGCCGGGGGCGATCAGGTCCACCACGGGGTACGACCCCAACTGCGGCAGGCTCCAGAGCTGACCGCCGTCGCCTACGGGGGCGTTGATGACGATTTGGCCCGCGTTGATCGTGAGGTCGAGTCCTGCCGCGGGGACGTTCACCCGGACGCGCTCGGGGAGCGAGGTCTGCGTCGTCTGGTCGTAGCGGAAGTTGTCGGCGACGACGCTCGCCGTCAGCGCGCCGGCGTTATCGTAGACGTGTTGTTCGCGCACCCAGGCGGTCTGAGCGTCGACGATCAACACCCGCACGCCGTTGGCAGTTTGCGCGCGAAGCTCGATCGTGTTGTTGTCGCGGGGCAGGGGGCCGACGTACGCCGCGGTGGGGTCGAGCTGGACGAGTCCCAAGGCGTCGATCAGCCACGCCGGCTCGATCGGGACTTGGCCCTTCATCGGGCTCGTGGCCCACTGGTCGTGCCGCGCCGTGTAGAGCGCGGGCGGGTCATTACGGCGGGCCCAGATCCAGAAGCGTTCGTCGTTGCTGCCGAGGTCGAGTTCAGGGCCGGAGACGCCGGTCGTGGCCCGCATGCGGAACCGCTGCGGGCGCTCCACCGCGATGCTCGCCGACACCAGCGGCAGGCCGGCCGACTGGGGCATCGAGATCGACGCCGACGGCGCTTGGTAGGTTTGGATCCGCGAAGCGTTGGCGTTGATCGCGGCGACGACCTCCGCGGCGCTCGAGGTAGGCGAGAGCACCACCGGCGCCGGCGGGCCGGAGATACCGAATGGCGATCCCAACCGCGGCGAGCAGCTCGCGCCCATCGACGACACGATCACGACCAGCGCAGCGCAAGTCGCGACGAGTCGAGCGAGCAGTGATTGGTCGGTTCGCATGTTAGGTCGATTGGGGGTCAAGCGGCGCCGAGTAGTTCGCTCAGGCGCTCTTGCAGCCGCGGCGCCTCTTCGGCGCTAGGCGGCGTGATGGCGATCTCGATCGGATCGTCGCGCTCGCGGCACACGAGCGTGAGCGTTTCGACGTCGCCTTGCTTGGTTTCTTTGCCGTGCAGGCCATCGAGGAAGCCCTCGCCTTGCAGCCGTAGCACCCGGCGACGCACGAGCAGCAGCGCAAGCAGATAGCGCGCGGGCGCCTCTTCGGGCTTGTCGGCCCACTCGTCGAGCAGGGCGAGTAACGCTTCGCGCGGCGCGGGCTTCGCTTCGCCATTGCCGGGCATCGTCGATCGCCACCAAGCGATCGTCCCCTCGGGCGGACCGTTCCAAGCGACCGCCGAGTAATCGCGGCGCACTACTTCGGCGCCCTCGTCTACCAGCACCGACACGAACGACTCCCCAGCCGTCAGCTCACGGTCGGCGGCGGCGCAGCGGCGCGTACAGCGGCGGACTTGATAGTCGATCGCCATGGGGTTCCAGGGGGGCGCGGAGTTCGGGCCGCGGACCGTAGGAAAAACCGTGCTGGCGACGCAAGAGCGCGCGGAGGGAGCCGGTGATGGCGCCGCTAAGCCGCAAGCGGCTGACGGTTCAGGACACGCCGCTTGCGGCTTAGCGGCGCCAGACCTAACGCGCCACGAAGAACCGCGTATTGCCGCCGTCCGGCCCAATGCCGATCCGGATCCTCCCCATGCAACGGGGACAGCGGCCCTCGTACGCGTCTCCGGCCCGGTTCTGGTAGATCCGGGCGTAGATGCCGCAGCACTCGAAGGTAACTCCCAAGAAGCGACCACGGCGGTCCTGGCCCGGCCCCTTGGTGGGCGTGGCGTCGCTGGAGAGGTCGAGATGGCTGCCGGGGTCGTCCATCGTGCTAGCGGCGTGGCGAGGGATTTCGGGTAAGCTTAACCACAACTGCGGGGCGCTGGGCAAGATGAAGTTTGGCGCCGCCCTCCTACTCGACGTTCCTCACCCTAGAAGGGGGCGTGATGAGAACAACCGACCGCGAACTGTGGCGCAGGCTCGAGACTTTCGAGTTCGACGACCCGGCGGCGTCGCTCACCTTCACCCGCCGATTGGCGAGGGAGAACGGTTGGGATGTTCCCTATGCCGCCCGTGTCGTCGAGGAATACAAACGGTTCGTCTTCCTAGCGATGACCGCCGGTCACGAGGTGACGCCCTCCGACGAGGTCGATCAAGCGTGGCACCTCCACCTTACGTACACCCGCAGCTACTGGGGTGAGTTGTGTGGCGAAGTCCTCGGCCGGCCATTGCATCACGGCCCAACGAAAGGGGGCGCCTCGGAGGGCCAGCGCTTTGAAGATCAGTACGAAGAAACGCTCGCAAGTTATCGCGACGTGTTCAGCGAAGAGCCGCCCGCCGATGTCTGGCCTCCGAGCGTGGTGCGATTCGGCGAGGCGAAGGATTTTGTACGGGTGAACCGGCAGCGGATGTGGCTCGTGCCGAAGCCTTGGTGTCGATCGTCGTCCAGTGCAGGCGTCGTCTTCTGCGGCATCGCTGCCGTGCCTCCGATACTGTTCGGTCAGACCCATTGGCTCTTGTGGGTGATCGGTGCGTCTATCGTTTTATCCATCGTTTACAATATTGCCGTGGCGAGTCGTCGAAAGCCTGGCAATCGCAAACGGCATCGCGGTGGTGACTCCGGCTGCGGTGGAACGGGCCTTTTTTTCGGCAGTGGATGCGGGAGTGACAGCGGGGGCGGCGACAGTGGTTGCGGAGGTGGTGGCTGCGGAGGATGCGGAGGGTGCGGCGGGTAACTCTTTCGTTCGATTTGCCAGCGAGCCGGGAGAGTCACAGGATTATGCAAAGGCTAGCGGTGTGAAGTGGGTTTAGGTGGTTACGTCCATGAAGCGTTGGCGCGTTTTTTCCCCTCCACCGCTTTCGGGGGAGGCCGCTTTATCCACGAAACGGGGGGAGGGGGTGGAACCCTGGTACCCGCTTCAGCACCCTCCCCCCGTTTACCAGAGAAAGCGGCCTCCCTCTGAAGAAGGAGGGGGACCTATCGCGCTAACGCTTCTTCAATACACCCGACTTTGAACTGCTAGCCCTTGCATAATCCTGGTTAGCGCCCGGAGTGGAGTGGGCGCGTAGTCTCCTCCGGTCGCTGACGCTCCCGGCTCGCCTTCGCTCGTTGTGGGGAAGCGTGTAGTTGATTCAGCCGGGGTCGGGGACGCCCCGGCTCGCTCTTGGATTGCCATCGGCCCGGCTTTTTTCGGCGAACCCGGTCGCCCTAGCGGGGGTCTGGGGGCTATACTCGAAGCCGAGCACCAATCATGTCGACTGCCAGCCTCCTACTGCCGCTCCTCCTACTAGCCCCAACGGGGTCCTAGGGACGGCGCGCAGTCCGAGCTGCACTACTGAAAACGCCAGACCCCGGGGCCCCTGCGGCCGCGGGGTTTTTTCGTATCCTTACCATTTCTTTGAACCCTTTTCGCAGGCGCCAAGCACTTAAGACTATGTCACGCCCAATCACGATCTTCGACACCACGCTCCGCGACGGCGAGCAATCGCCCGGCTGCAGCATGAACCTGGCTGAGAAGCTCGAGATGGCCCAGGCGCTCGCGGACCTGCGCGTCGACGTGATCGAGGCGGGCTTCCCGATCGCGTCGCCAGGCGACTTCGAGAGCGTCAAGTCGATCGCCGAGACCGTGAAGGGGGTGCAGGTCTGCGGCCTCGCCCGCTGCAACGACAAGGACATCGACCGCGCGGGAGAGGCGGTCCGCGGCGCCGAGCACCCGCGGATCCACGTCTTCCTCGCCACCAGTGCGATCCACCGCGAGTTCAAGCTGCGGATGGACAAGGCCGAGATCGTCCGCCGCGCCGTCGAGGGCGTGAAGCGGGCCCGTAACCTGTGCGACAACATCGAGTTCTCGCCCGAGGACGCGGCGCGGACCGAGCTGGATTTCCTCTGTGAAGTGGTGGAGGCCGCCATCAACGCGGGCGCCACCACCGTCAATATTCCAGACACCGTGGGCTACGCCACGCCGACGCACATGTTCAACCACATCAAGACGCTCGTCGATCGGGTGCCGAACATCGACAAGGCCGTCATCAGCATGCACTGCCACGACGACCTGGGGATGGCGGTCGCCAACAGCCTTGCCGGCATCGAGGCGGGCGCTGGGCAGATCGAGTGCACCATCAACGGCATCGGCGAGCGAGCCGGCAACTGCTCGCTCGAAGAGATCGTCATGGCGCTCCGCACTCGCAACGACTACTACCAGGCCGACACCCGCATCGACACGACGCGCCTCGTTCCCACCAGCCGCTTGCTCTCGAGCATCACCGGCATGGAGGTGCAGCGTAACAAGGCGATCGTCGGCCGCAACGCGTTCGCCCACGAGTCGGGCATCCACCAAGACGGCATGCTCAAGGAACCGACGACCTACGAGATTATGCGGCCCGAGGACGTCGGCTTCACCAAGACCGACCTCGTGCTCGGCAAGCATTCTGGTAGGGCGGCTTTGTCGGATCGCCTGAAGGCATTGGGCTACCCGGTCGAAGGCGACAAGCTCGACATAGTCTTCGAGGCGTTCAAGCGGCTCGCCGACAAGAAGAAGGAGGTCTACGACTCCGACCTCATCGCGCTGGTGGACAAGCGACCGCCGAGCGAGCGCGACTGGTCGCTCGTCTCGTACGACGTGAAGACGCACACCGACGAACCGGCCTCGGCTACCGTGACGCTCCGTCGTGGGCCCAAAGAGAAGGGCGAAGAAACGACCGAGACGTTCTTCGGCGGCGACGGCCCGCTCGACGCGCTGTTCCGCGCGGTCGAGAAGGTCGCCGGCATCCAGCTCGAAGTGACCGACTATCGCGTTAACAGCGTCTCCAAGGGCAAGGACGCGCAGGGCGAGGCCAACATCGAGGCGATCAGCGACGGCCGCCTCTACCGCGGCCGCGGTGTCTCGACCGACACCGTGGAAGCGAGCACCAAGGCGTTCGTCGCCGCCGTGAACAGCGCCCAAGCCGGCGGCGGCCCCCCCGCCAACATCCGCCGCAACGCGGTTTGATGGGCTGACGAATGGGACGCGGATTTACTGGGATTGAAAGGATTGACGCGGATATTCTTTCGATTCTGATCCGCGGAAATCCCCGTCATCCGCGTTCATCCGCGTCCCATTCTTTTTTTTCAAAGAAGCAACTTAAATGGACCTCTTCACGATCGCGCTCTTCATCCTCGGCGGGTTTGTCGGGTTGATTGTTGGTGGTGAGTTGCTCGTGCGCGGGGCTTCGAATCTGGCGGCGGCGCTGAAGGTGCCGGCGCTGGTGATTGGGCTGACCGTAGTGGCGCTAGGGACAAGCGCGCCGGAGCTCGCGGTTACGGTGAAGTCTTGCTACGCCGGCGAGGCGGACCTGGCGGTGGGGAACATCGTCGGCAGCAACTTGGCGAACCTGCTGCTGATCCTCGGGCTCGCCGCGACCGTCGCGCCGCTGACGGTTAGCTCGCAGCTCTTCCGGCTCGATATCCCGGTGATGATCGGCGCGGCGATCGCGTTGTTCGCCCTGGGGTCAGACGGCTCGGTCTCGCGCGGCGAGGGGATCGCGCTGGTGGTGGCGATGGTGATGTACCTCGGCTGGACGATGCGCGAGGCCCGGCGCGAGACTCGCAAGCTCGAGCGCGAACTCGAAGACGTGGCGCCGCACGACGTGCCCGCCACGCCGAAAACGTTCGTCGTCAACACCATCATCGGGCTCGCCGGCCTGGCGCTGCTCGTCTACGGCGCCGACTACACGGTGAATGGCTGCGTCGAGCTCGCCAAACGGTTTGGTGTCAGCGAGCTGGTGATCGGCCTGACGATCGTGGCGATCGGCACTTCGCTTCCCGAGCTCGTCGTGTCGGTCGTCGCCGCGATGCGTGGCAAGCGTGACCTGGCGGTCGGTAACGTCATCGGCAGCAACATCCTCAACGTCGTGGCGGTGCTTGGAATGGGGGCGACGGTCGCCCCGGCGGGCGTCGCGGTGAGCGCCGACTCGCTGGCGTTCGACATCCCGCTGATGGTCGCGGTGTCGATTTGCTGCTACCCGATCTTCTTTTCGGGGATGAGTGTGACGCGGCTCGAAGGGGCGCTGATGCTGCTCTTCTACGTCGCCTACACGGCGTGGCTGGCGTACTCGGCCGCGGTGATCGGCCAACCGCCGGGCCGCGGGTCGCTCGTGGCCTTCTTGGCGCCGCTGGCGGTAGTGATTGGGCTGTTGGCGGTGACACGCTGGCGGCGACAACCCTGGGGGAAGCTGCCCAGCTAACGGCGTGTGGCGAGATTGATTGGCGAGCCGGCGACGTTAGTCGTCGGTGGAATCCATGTACCCGCTATCCACCGACGACTAACGTCGCCGGCTCGCCGTTTCGCCATGCAAAGCGGGCTTTTTTCACAAGCCCTGCTAGCCTCCGAGGGGGCGGGGTCGTTACCATCGCAAACCCGCGGCTAGCGCCGACGGCTCACGCGCCGTAGCGATAGTGACGCCTCTCCTCTCCCAATGCAAAAATCCCGAGCGAGCAGCTACGCATGGTAACGACCCGGTTGTCGGTGATGATGTTCCTCCAGTTCTTCACTTGGGGGGCTTGGTTCGTGACGCTGTTCCTCTGCATGGGGAGCGCCGGGCTGGGCGACTTCACGCCGCGGGCGTATCAGAGCGCGCCGATCGCCGCGATCATCGCGCCGCTGTTCTTAGGGCTGATCGCCGACCGCTTGTTCCCTTCACAGATGGTGCAGGGTGTGCTGATGCTGATCGGCGCCGGCCTGATGTACGGCGCCGCCGGGGCGGTGGAGGCGGGCAACGGCTCGCTGGCGGTGTGGCTCTTCATCGGCCACATGCTCTGCTACATGCCGACGCTCGGCCTGGGCAACTCGATCGCGTTCGCGAACATCGACGACCAGAACAAGTTCCCGGCGATCCGTGTCTGGGGCACGATCGGCTGGATCGTCGCGGGCTTGGTGGTGGGCGGCCTCGGGTGGTCGGCGAGCACCAAGATCCTCTACCTCGGCGCGGCGGCGTCGGCCGTGTTTGGGTTCTACAGCTTCACGCTCCCGCACACGCCGCCGCCGGCGAAGGGCAAGCCGCTCGACATCGGCAGCCTGTTGATGCGCGACGCTTTCGGGTTGATGAAGAGCGTGCCGTTCGCGGTGTTTATCCTCTGCTCAACGCTGATCTGTATCCCGCTGGCTTACTACTACCAGTACGCGTCGGGCCTGTTGTCGCAGACCGGTTTTGAAGAGCCCGCGGCGACGATGTCGCTAGGGCAGATGAGCGAGATCGTCTTCATGCTGCTGATCCCGTTCTTCTTCCGCCGCTTGGGCGTGAAGTGGATGATCATCGTCGGGATGGGGGCGTGGTTCGCCCGTTACGTGCTGTTCGCCTTCGGCGCGTCCGAGCTCTCGACTTGGATGCTGCTCTTAGGCGTCGCGCTGCACGGCATCTGCTACGACTTCTTCTTCGTCACGGGGTTCATGTACACCGACCAGAAGGCGCCGGCGAGCGTCCGCGGTCAGGCGCAGAGCATGCTGGTGTTCTTCACGCAGGGCGTCGGCATGTTTATCGGCTATGAGGTCGCCGGTCGTCTGTTCAAGACCCAGATGCCCAGCCACGACAGCCTCAGCGCGGCGATCGCCGAAGCCCGCCCCGAGTCGACGCTCGGCTTCTTCGAACGCTTCGGCAAGATGTTCAGCCGGGCGTTGCCGGAGAACCTCGATGGCGAACTGGTGAACCAGACGATGCTGCAGTGGAAGGAGTTCTGGCTGATCCCTGCTTACATGGCCCTGGCGATCATGGTGCTGTTCGCGGTGGCGTTCTGGGACCGCGTCGATCGCGACAAGGCTCTAGGTGAGGGCGCCCTCGGCCAGAGCGGCGACGAGTCGGCAACCGCAGGGCCCGAGAACGCGCCGGCCTGACTCGCTGCCCGATGCGACGGACTCTGGCATTTGGCGGCCATGCGTGTAAGGATCGCGGCACGAGTGGCATAGCACCGGGCTAAGCCATCGGAGCCTAGCGGGCGACGAAGTCGCTTGTGGGAGGCGTCTCCAGACGCCGATTACGGTATCCCTTCCGAATCGGCATGGTGTGCGTAATCGGGGTCTGGAGACCCCTCCCACAAGAAGCTGATCCCGCAAGGGCTGACTTCCGCCTTCCCCTTTCCGCCTTCCCCCTTCGCAATGCCTCGCCCCCTCGGAGTTTTCGCCAGCATCGACGCCGGCCTCGGCGTGCACCTGGATGTCGCCCACGAACTCGGCGTCCCCACGGTCCACCTCCACACGCCGCACAAGGCGTCGCGGACCGAGGCGAACGCCGCGGCGTTCCGCGCTCGCTTGCAAGAGCTGGGCATCAAGATCTCCGTCGTCTTCGCCGGTTTTGATGGTGAGTCCTACGCCGACATCCCGACGACACAGCGCACCATCGGGCTAGCACCGGCTGAGACGCGCGCCGAGCGGCTGGCTGAGCTAAAAGAGATCGCCGACTTCGCCCGTCTCCTCTCGTCGCCCGAGACGAGCTACACGGGCGGCCCGATCCCCGTGGGCCTGCACGTCGGCTTCGTTCCGCACGACGCGTCCAGCAAGGAGTTCGCCGACGTGGTCGCCGCGACGCACGCGATCTGCGACCACTGCTTGCCCCACGGCCAAGCGGTCCACTTGGAGACCGGGCAAGAGGCCGCTGGCGTGCTGCTGGAGTTCCTCGCAGCGGTGGATCGCCAGAATCTCGGCGTGAACTTCGACCCCGCCAACATGATCCTCTACGGCTGTGGCGAGCCGCTGCCGGCGCTGGAGCAGCTCGGCAGGCACGTCCGCAGCGTCCACTGCAAGGACGCCAAGTGGAACGCTGACCCCGGCGAGACCTGGGGCGAGGAGACCGCTCTGGGCAAAGGCGACGTAAACTTCGCCGCGTTCATCGGCTTGCTCGACAAGATCGGCTACAACGGCCCGCTAACGATCGAGCGCGAGATCCCCCAAGAGCCCGAACGCCAAAAAGCCGAGATCGGCGCCGCTCTGGAACTGCTTCGCTCACTCGATAAGTAGGCGACGCGAAGGAAGGGAGATAGGGGGATAATTGGAGATAAGGGGGATCGTGGCCGCCGCGGGGGACGCCTTTGGTGTGGAAGATTTTTTAGCACCCACAAAGCCATTCCTTTTCTTAGATAGAGTTTTTTGGCGGCTAGATTTCCCGCGGTCGAACGACCGTCCCCCTCATCTCCAACCATCCCCCTATCTCCTTTCCTGAATTAACCCTTCCTCAGTCAGACCGCACCGTTAGTTCGCACATGCTTCGAGTTGGCATCGCTGGCCTTGGGTTTATGGGGATGGTTCACCACCTCTCCTATGCGAAGCTGCGCGGCGTGAAGGTCGCCGCGATCGCCGATCCAGACGCGAAGAAGCGCGGGGGCGATTGGCGGTCGATCAAGGGGAACTTCGGCCCGCCGGGGGCGAAGATGGACCTGGCGGGCGTCGCGACGTACGAGTCGGTCGATGAGATGATCGCCGACGCGTCTCTCGACGTCATCGACATCACGCTGCCGCCGGCGCTGCACGCCGACATCGCTTGCCGGGCGCTCGCCGCGGGGAAGCACGTCTTCTGCGAGAAGCCGATGGCGATGCGGCCGGCCGACTGCGACCGGATGGTGAAGGCCGCCGCTAAGGCGAAGAAGCAGCTCTACATCGGCCACGTGCTGCCGTACTTCCCCGAATACGCCTGGGCGCTGAAAGAGATCCAGAGCGGCAAGCACGGCGCGCTTGTTGGCGGATCGTTCAAGCGCGTCATCTCCGACCCGGCTTGGCTCACCACGTTCTGGGACCCCGACCGTGTCGGCGGCCCGATGCTCGACCTCCACGTCCACGACGCGCACTTCATCCGCTTGGTCTTTGGCAAGCCGATGGCGGTGTCGACCAGCGGCCGGATGCGGAACGGTCTGCCGGAGTATTGGAATACGCAGTTTGAGTTTAGTGGGCAGTCCGCAGTGGGCAGTGGGCAGGAAGGGAAAGCACTGCCTACGGTGCTCGCTACTAGCGGAACGATTAATCAGCAGGGGCGGTCGTTCCAGCATGCCTTTGAGATTCATCTCGAGCGCGCGACGCTGGTCTTCGACTTCGCGGTGATCGGCGGCGAGGGGGCTTACCTTTGCCCGCCGACAGTGCTGACGCACGACGGCAAGGCGAAGCGGCCCAAGCTTGCCGGCGGCGACCCGATGGACGCCTTCGAGACCGAGCTCCGCGAAGTGGTTCGGTGTGTGAAGGAGGACAAACCCTCCGCGGTGCTCAGCGCCGAGTTGGCCCGCGACGCGATTGTGCTCTGCCAGGCGCAGGCGAAGAGTTTGGAGAGTGGGAAGCGGGTACGGGTTTGAATGGGGTGGTGAGTTCGGGCGTGGCACGCTCCGGTCGCTGACGCTCCCGGCTCGCCAGCAGAACGATGGCGAGCCGGGAGCGTCAGCGACCGGAGGGAACCACCAACCCGCTCCCCCCTACCGATCGACTCCCCAAACCCCAGTCTCTGCGCATTTTCGAGACTTCACTACTCAATCCGCCGCACCGCCGACCGCGATTGCGGTTAAACTGACGTTTCTAGCCACACCCCACCCAAACTTTCGCGCACGCCCATGGCCGCCTTGAAGCCCGCCACCCTCAAGGACCTCGACCCCCGCAATCAGATCGAGCGGATCCCTTGTTGCGTGTTCAAGCACGCCAAGAGCGCCAGCGAGTACGTCGCCGCCCAGATCGCCGAGCTGATCCGCGAGCGCGCCGCCGAGGGCCGGCCTTGCGTCCTTGGCTTGGCGACCGGCAGCACGCCGACGACCGTCTACGCCGAGCTGGTGCGGCTGCACCGCGAAGAGGGCCTGTCGTTCGCCGGCGTCCACACGTTCAACCTGGACGAGTACTACCCGATGCAGCCCAACGAGCTGCAGAGCTACGTCCGGTTCATGAACGAGAACCTCTTCGACCACATCGATATCGATCAAGCGAACGTCAACATCCCCGACGGTACGCTCCCCGAAGAAGAGGTGCTCGCCCACTGCGCGGCGTACGAGCAGAAGATCGTGGATCTCGGCGGCGTCGATATACAGGTCCTCGGCATCGGCCGCACGGGCCACATCGGTTTCAACGAGCCGGGTTCCGGCCGTGAGAGCCGCACCCGTATGATCACGCTCGACAAGAAGACTCGCCAAGACGCGGCGAGCGACTTCTTTGGCGAGGACTACGTGCCGCGTCGTGCGATCACGATGGGCGTTGGCACGATCCTCGAAGCGCGGCAGGTCTACATGCTCGCCTTCGGTGAAGGGAAGGCGAAGGTCGTCGCCGAGGCGATCGAAGGTCCCGTGACGCCGATCGTCGCGGCGAGCTTCCTGCAAGAGCACGACAACGCGGTGGCGGTCCTCGACGAAGCCGCTGCCGACCGGCTAACACGCTACCAAGCGCCGTGGCTGCTGGGGCCGCTCTCCTCGGGCCCCGGCGGCGTCTTCGAGTGGAACGACTACTGGACCCGCAAGGCCGTCATCTGGCTGGCACGGAAGCTCAACAAGCCGATCCTCAAGCTCACCGAAGAGGACTACAACGAGGACGGCCTGCAAGAGCTGCTCGCCAAGAAGGGCCGCGCCTACGACATCAACCTGCAAGTCTTCCGCCAGTTGCAGGCCACCGTCACCGGCTGGCCCGGCGGCAAGCCGCTCGAGCGCCAACAGCCCGGCGACCGCCGCCGCCCGCACGACGAGATCTTCCCGAAGCGGGTGATCTGCTTCTCGCCGCACCCGGACGACGACGTCATCAGCATGGGCGGCACGCTGATCCGCCTCTGCGATCAGGGCCACGAGGTCCACATCGCCTACCAGACGTCGGGCAACGTCGCTGTGTTCGACGACGACGCGATCCGCTACGCCGAGTTCATGGCGGAGTTCAACAAGCAGTTTGGCATCAACCCCGAGCAGACCGCGAAGCTCGAAGAGCACGTCGAGACCTTCCTCCGTCACAAGCAGCCCGGCCAGGTGGATAGCCCCGAGGTTCAAACCATCAAAGGCCTCATCCGCCGCGCCGAGGCCCGCGCCGGCGCGCGTGTCGCGGGCGTGCCGGAAGAACGCTGCACGTTCATGGACATGCCCTTCTACCAGACGGGCCGCGTGCGCAAGAACCCGCTCGGCGAAGACGACATCCAACTCGTCATCGATTTTCTCGAGCGGATTAAGCCGCACCAGATCTACTGCGCCGGCGACCTGTCGGACCCGCACGGCACGCACCGCACTTGCCTCCGCGCGATCCTCACGGCGTGCGACCGCATCAAGGACCGCGACTGGTACCAGCACTGCGTCGTCTGGCTGTACCGCGGCGCGTGGCACGAGTGGGAGCCGCACCAAATCGAGATGGCCGTCCCGCTGAGCCCGCAAGAGGTGATGCGGAAGCGGAACGCAATCTTTAAGCACCAGTCACAGAAGGACCGGGCCCTGTTCCCGGGGAGCGACCCGCGCGAGTTCTGGCAACGCGCCGAAGACCGCAACCGCGGCTGCGCGCAACTCTACGACAAGCTGGGCCTGTCGGAGTTCGAAGCGATCGAGGGTTTCGTTCGCTGGAAGGGAGAGCTGGAAGGCGTGGTCTAGTACGGGCTGCCGCCCCCGGCTCAGCCTTATCTGTAGTGCCGGGCTGCGTGCAGGTTCTCGTTGGCAGGTTGAAATGCCGACTCTTTGCCCCGACGTTGGGCCCTCTTACGAGGTCGATAGCCTGGCGCCGATGGCCGGCTCAGGTGAGTATTGACCGAATAAAATGGGATTTTCCTTGCAAACGGCCCGCAGATCCGGTTAATGAGATCAGCTGCGGCAGCTAGCACGCTCCTTAACTCGGGGCGGGTTTCTCCTCTCTGCGGTCTTGTGTCGTCGCTTGATTCTCTGAGGTCGATCGCCGGGGGCGATTGGCAAGGGTCTTTTCCACCCTATTCGTTTGCAACCATGAATGCTCAACACTTGATTCGAATCGGTGGCGCCGCACGGGGACGCTTCTACGGGGTTGGTCTTCTCGTCGGAGCGTTGTCGCTCGTCGCGACCGCGCCGGCGGAGGCGAGCATCGAACTCAATTTTGGCGCCGACAGTACGTCCTCGAACCCGACCGCGACGGGCGCGTCGGCGAAGGTCGTGATGAGCTTCATCGACTCGCTGCTGCCGGGTGAGGTCGATCTCGAACTGTTGATCAGCAACACCACGGGCAGTCCCGTTTTCGGCAGCGGCGCCACGGCGTCGATGCTCACCGGCTTTGCGATCGATCTTCCGATCGGTGTGTCGCTCGTCGCCAACAGCCTGATGACCGACCTCGACGGCGACACGGTGGCGTACTTCGACACCTTGCTGGTCAATGCAAGCTTGCCGCCGTTTGGCAGCGTCGATTTTGGGGTCGCGGACAACGCCAACTTTCAGGGCGGGAATGCGAACGGCGCACTCCCCGCTGGCTCGAGCGACAAAGTATCGATCAAGCTGAGTGGGGGCACGGCAGCCGTCTTGGAAGCGGCGTTCCTCTCCGCCCTCACGGACCCGGGCGACGATTCCTACAAACTGACGTCGTTCGTCAGGTTCCAGCAGGTCAACGCCGGCGAAGGAAGTGACAAGCTGACGGACCCCACGATTACGATGACTCCGCCGCCACCCCCCACGGACGGCGAAGTCCCCGAGCCTGCCAGTCTGTTCGTGTGGGCGATGGTCGCCACTTTGGGAGTTGGTTCCGCTACGGGTTGTCGGCAGCGCAACCGTGCTTGACGATCGCGTCGAGGGGACCTTTGTGACCGAGGGGTAGCTAGAGCGTTCTTCAATTTGCCATCACGTCTCGCGCAGAGGCGCTGAGACAGCAGAGTTGGATGACTTGAAGACTCACGCAAAGGCGCTAAGCCGCAAAGAACGCGTTGCTCTGCGATCGTTTGTGGCTACGCTCATTTCTCAACGACTTTGTCTTTGCGCCTTGGCGGCTTGGCGTGAGTCTTCGCTGCCTAGCCTCTGCGTCTCCGCGTTTCTGCACGCGACGCTACGGAGGAATGAAGTACGCTATATGTGGAGCACGCTTTAACGACACCTCCGGGACCGACCTCCGCGGGTCGTGGCGGGAAGTTCGACAGGGCGGCGGACTTTGGGCCGACGTGCGGTGGTCGATCCCCAGGTAAGGCAGCCCCTTTGGGGGGCGCCCTCCTGAGCCTCTAGGACGCACGTTAGGGCGTTGCGAGGGCGAGGTGAGGTTCTGTCGCCCCGAGGTGTTTGAGGCCTTCTACGGGCCTCTGTGGGGCCTGTAGACGGGTGTTCATGACCACCGCCGGGTCGGGCGGCAGCCGCGGCTCCAAAAGGCGTCCCGTCAGCCCCGATCGCCGAACGATCGTCGGACCGCTTCAACAAAAAAAGCCCGCCGCCATCTCGGGATGGCGGCGGGCTCACTTCAGAGCGGTTGCAGTCTCAGGTTAGCTATTCTTCTGCTCCTTCATCAGCTTCTTGGCCTTGTCGAGGTGCGACTGGACCTTCTCCTTCGCGTCGGCGACCACCTGCTTCAGTTCGGGCGAGACCGCATTCTCGGCCGCCTTCAGGTGGGCGACCATCTGAATGTGCGTGGCGACCTGGCAACCCAGGAACGCCTGCTCCATCTCCTTACCACTGGTCTCTTGCAGTTCTTCCTTGGTCATAGCGACGCAGTTCTGCGTGGCTTCTTTCTCGATCTGGAAGAGCTTCTTGTCGGTCGGGTTCTGTGCGGCCGTCTGTTGCGACGCACTGGGATTATCAAAGCCCGGCGTAATGTTAGTGCCGGCCTGCTGCGAACGCTGCTGATCGCGATCCCACGAGCTGCTGTCGCTGGAGAGCTTGGTCGAAGCGGCCTGCGGCGCGAAGCGTTCTAGTTCTTTGTTGAGCTTCTTGTGGTCTTCGGCCAGCGTCTTGGCGAACTTCTTGACGTCGCCGTCGTCGAGGTTCTCTTCGGCGAACTTGGCGATCTCGATCTCGCCCAGGTTGGCGAGGATCAGGCAGGACGCGACGCGGTTGTCGATCTGCGAGCTGTTGGCGCGCGTCGACGACTGAATGTTCTGTTGGCCCGACGTCTGAACGACCTGTGCCGATACGACGGACGTCATGGCGACACACAGGGCAACGGTTAACAGACACTTCATCTTGACATCTCCGATAGAGGGGAGGGCGGGGCGGCCCCGCATGAGAAACACAACCGGCGGTTGCGAAGGCGCAAAATCACCGGTCAGCGCTAAGGGCGTCGAGGCGATGCGACTGGCACGTCAGCTAGGCAAACGACATGCCTCGCCGTCACAATCGGCGACAATCTCTTGCGAGCGCCTTCAAAAAGAGGCGTCCTGAGCGGCAAAGGCGCGCCGAGATAAACACGATCTTCGCTAAATCGCTAGGTGGGGCAGCGCCAAAGCATCCACAACGTTCACGTGCTTGTGGTCTGTCGCAGAGCATTCTGCAATGGCGACGCGCAACGCACCTGCCGGTCGATCAACGGCAGCAATGATGGCGGTCCAAAGGTCGCCGCAACGTTACGCCGCCGCCCGAGCGCCTGCCGGACGCGGCTCGTAGAGATGCTGGCGCGTCGGCGGCATGCCGCTGACGCCCTTCGAGGCGTGCTTGGTCGCTACCGTCTGGAAGATGCACGCCGAACCGTCGCCGAGCGAGTAGCTCACGCCTCCCAAGTAAGCCAGCCACAGCCGGTACTTCTCCGCGCCCACCAGCCGGATCGCCTCGTCCCGGTTGCGGTACAAGTTGCGGCACCAGTGCCGGCAGGTCTGGGCGTAGTGGTCGCGCCAGCCCTCGACGTCGCTGACGCGGAAGCCGTGCGACTCCATCAGCTCGAGGCTGTGGCCGATGTGATCGAGCTCGCCGCCCGGGAAGATGTACTTGCGGAGGGCCTTCTGCTCGGGCCGCAGCTTGCGGAACTTGCGGGCCGACTTCTTCGCCGGCCGGGTAATGCCGTGGTTGAGGAAGATGCCCCGGTCGGGCAGCAGCGAGTTGATCTTGTTCAGATAGAGGGGCATGTTGGCGATGCCGACGTGCTCGACCATGCCGATCGACGAGACCTTGTCGAACGACCCCTCGACGTCGTTGTAGTCCTTGAGCTCGATGCTCGCCCGGCCCTCGAGGCCACGCTCACGGATCAGCTGCTGCGTGTACTCGACCTGTTCTTCGGCGAGCGTCACGCCGTGGGCGTAAACGCCGTAGTGCTCGGCAGCGTGGCAGATCAGCGCGCCCCAGCCACAGCCGATATCGAGCATCCGCTCGCCCGGCTTGAGTTGTAGCTTGCGGCAGATCATGTCGAGCTTGTCGAGCTGCGCCTGCTCGAGCGAGTTGTTCCAGTCGGTGAAGTACCCGCAGGTGTAGACCATGTTCCGATCGAGGAACAACTTGTAGAAGTCGTTGCCGATGTCGTAGTGGAACTGGATGTAATCTTTGTTGGCGGACTGCTCGCGATCAAAGCCAGCGTCATCGCCGTTAAAGCCGTTCTTGTCTTGGACCGGCTCATCCCGTGCAAAGAGGAACGGCAACAGATTCCGTGCGACGGCGAGCTTGCTCACCTTGCCGACGCGGCGGCGCGAGTTCTTGACGCGGGCCTTGTCGGCGAAGTCGATGAAGTCGGCGCCGTAGAAGTCGACGCCGCCGGTGGCGTACTGGCGGATGACGGTCTCGAGCGAAGGCCGCCGCAACAGCGCGCCGATGACCCCGGGGCCGCGGATCGAGAGGCCGATGTTCGGGTCGGCGTTGGGACCCAGGGGCACGACCGACCCATCCCACAGCCGCACCGAGATCTCGGCGCCGAGCTTCTGGCCGATCATCCCAAAGAGCCGCTTCGCCGCTTCAAGTCGTTTTGCGTCGCCCATGACCGACTCCGTGCGCCAAAATGAAGACATTGGCCGTGGACCGTACTAGCGGCTGCCAACGATGGCAAGGCGAATCGTGGCAGGATAAAGAATGGAACGATTGTGGGAGGGGTCTCCAGACCCCGATTACGCGCACCACGCCGTTACGGCATGGACACCGTAATCGGGGTCTGGAGACCCCTCCCATAGTGGATTTGCTAGCTAAACGTCCTTGTCTTCGCGCAGCGTGCCGACGATCACCTTGCGGATCACGCTAGCACTGGCGCGAAACGCCTCGGCTTCCTCTTCGTTCAACTCCGGCTTCATCCAACGCACAATCCCTTTCTTTCCGACCACCACCGGCACGCTCAGGCAGACGCCGCTGACGCCCTGGTAGCCATCGATCAGCACCGAGAGGGGCATCGTGTGGCGGGCGTCGGTGACGATCGCTTCGATGAGGTAGGTCGCCGCCATCGCGATCGCGTAGTTCGTGCAGCCCTTCTTGTTGAAGACCTCGTAACCGGCGCCGACGGCGCGGGCGAACATCTCCCGGCGGTCGGGGCGGTCTTCGAGCGGCTCGCCGCCCGCCTCGGCGCAGCTGAAGGCGAGGAACTGGCTGTCGCCGTGTTCGCCCATCGAGTACACCCGGATGTCGGCGGGGTGGATGCCGACCTCTTCGCTCACCATGTCGCGGAAGCGGGCCGAGTCGACGAGCGTCCCGGTCCCCATGACGCGGTCGGGACTGAAGCCCGACAGCCGGATGGCGTGCCAGGTCAGCACATCGACGGGGTTCGAGATCATCACGATCTTTGCGTCGGGAGAGGCTGCCGCCAGCGGCGGGATCAGCTCTTCCATCAGCCGCGTATTATCGGCGGCGGCCTTCAAGCGGTCGGTGAAGTTCTCCTTCCACGGCGCCGACGCGCAGATGACGAGCACCTCCGAGCCGGCCGTGTCGGCGATCTCGCCCGCGCGGATGTCGATGTTGCGATCGACGAAGAGGTGGGCGTGCTGGAGGTCGAGCGCGTCCCCCTCGGCGGCGTCTCGATTGCGACCGACAATCACGATCTCGTCCACGACTTCCTTGACGACGAGCGTGTAGGCGAGCGTCGAGCCGACGCGGCCGGCGCCGATGATGGAGACCTTCATGGTTCAATCGGTGATGTTGGAACCGCCAAGGCGCCAAGAGCGCCAAGGGCGGAGAGGTTTACAGGATCGGTGAGATGGGTTTCGATGGTCCTATCTCAATCATAGCCTGTTTACTGCCGAGCCGACCTGTGCCGCCTCAACCGCCTGCGATAACCGCCGAAGACCATCGCCAGCGGATCGATTGTTTGCAGCGACGGATGGCGGAACAGAACGTCGACGCAGTGCTGCTCCCCGGCGGGGCGAGCTTGCGGTACTTCACGGGCGTGGGTTGGGGGATCAGCGAACGGCTTCTGGGCGCGATGATTGGGCGAGAGGGAGACCCGGTCTATGTGGCGCCGGCGTTCGAGGAGCCGAAGGTTCGTCAGCTCTTGCGGGTGGGCGACGCGGTCCGTGTCTGGCAGGAGGAAGAGTCGCCCTATCGGTTGGTCGCGCAGCTGCTCAGTGAGTGGCGGGCCGAGAAGCTGGCGTTCGACGAGGCGACGCCGTGGGCGTTCGTCGCGGGGATACGTAGCGAGGCGCCGAGCATCGAGCTAGTTGACCCGGTGGGCACCGTCGCCGCTTGCCGGGCCGTGAAGAGCCCCGCCGAGATCGCCATCATCCGCTGGGCGATGGGGCTGACGCTCGACGTGCACCGCCGCGTCCACGAGATGCTCCGGCCCGGCATGACGAACACCGAGATCGCCGCCGCCGCCGACCGGATGCACCGTGAGGGGGGCGCCGATGGCGGCAACACGTTTTCGATCGTCGCCTTCGCCGACCAGACCGCCTACCCGCACGGGCCCGAGGGGGAGCAGACGCTCCGCGACGGGGATACGGTGCTGGTGGACATCGGTTGTGCAGTACACGGATACCAGTCCGACCTGACGCGGACGTATGTCTTCGGCGAGCCGACCGAACGACAACGCCAACTCTGGGCGGTCGAACACGAAGCGCAGCAAGCGGCGTTCGACGCAGCGAAGCCCGGCGCGCCGTGCAGCGACGTTGACGAGGCGGCGCGGGCCGTGATCGCCAAGCATGGCTTCGGTCCCGACTACAAAACGCCCGGCCTGCCGCACCGCACGGGGCACGGCCTCGGCCTCGAGTGCCACGAGCGGCCCTACCTGGTCCGCCGCAACGACACGCCGCTAACGCCCGGCAACATCGCCAGCATCGAGCCCACCCTCTGCGTCTACGGCGAGATGGGCGTCCGCCTCGAAGACCACTTCCTCGTCACCGAAAGCGGCGCCGAGTGGCTGACGAAGCCAAGCGAATCGATCGACAAGCCGTTCGGTTAACAAAATGTAGGAGGCGTCTCCAACGCCGATTTCGCGTACGATGCCGTTGCGGAGTGGACGCCGCAATCGGCGTCGGAGACGCCTCCTGCAGTCCCTTTGTTGGATCAATGCACTGCGTCGAGGCCGCTCATGAAGAACGCGTAGTTCTCCCAGCTCTTCATGGGTAGGGCGAACTTGCAGACGCTCAAAGACCCAAGAGATCAGGGGCGAACTACATTCGGGTTCTCATTTTGGGAAGCCATAGTCGACCCTCGGGGTGACCGGTCGGCCTCTGCGTGCGTCTAGCTGGAGCTGACGCTGTCATTTGCGGTGAGGGGCGTCGAGCCGCGAGTCAGCCGCACAATCACGTAATAGAACACCGGCGTCAGGAAGATGCCGAACAGCGTCACGCCCAGCATTCCGGAGAAAACCGCGATGCCAAGCGTGCTCCGCATCTCCGCACCGGCGCCCACGGCCAGCGCGAGCGGCAAGACGCCGAGAATAAAGGCGAGCGACGTCATGATGATGGGCCGCAGCCGTAGACGGCACGCCTCGACCGTGGCCTCTTCCGGCGACGCCCCTTGAGCCGATTTCTCCTTGGCGAATTCAACGATCAGAATGGCGTTCTTGCTCGCAAGGCCCACGAGCACAACGAAGCCGATCTGCACGAAAATGTTGATGTCCATCCCTGCCAGCCAGACGCCGATCACCGAGCTGAGCAGGCACATCGGAACGACGAGGATGACGGCGAGCGGCAAGGTCAGGCTTTCGTACTGGGCCGCCAGCACGAGGAACACCAATACAACCGCAACCCCGAACACAATGATCGCCGTATTCCCCGCCAGGATCTGTAACAACGTCAATTCGGTCCATTGAAAATCCATGCCCTGCGGCAGAACCCTCTTGCCCAGTTGATCGACCGTACTGATCACCGTGCCCGAGCTCACGCCGGGCAGCGATCCACCGTTGACCGACGCCGCCGTTTTGCCGTTGTAGCGGAGCACGAGGGCTGGGCCACCGATTTCGTTTACCTGCGCCACGCTGCCCAGCGGAACCATCTCGCCAGCCGAGTTGCGAACCTTCAGCCTCGTCACCTGCTCGGGCGTCAGCCGGAACTGCGGATCGCCCTGAAGATTGACCTGCCACGTGCGCCCGAACTGGTTGAAGTCGTTGGTGTAGTATCCCCCCAGGTAGAGCTGCAACGTGAGGAAGACCTCGTCGAGGGGGACGCCCATCGATTTGCAGCGAGCGCGGTCGACATCGACGTACATCTGCGGCGTTTGCGCCCGGAACGCGCTGAACATCCCGATGATCCCAGGTTGCTCATTGCCTTCGGCGGCGAGATCGTCCGCCGCCTCCTGGAGGGCGTCGAGTCCAAGCCCGGTGAGATCGCGGACCATCAGCTTAAAGCCACCCGCGCTGCCGAGACCGTCGACGGGCGGCGCTCCAAAAACCGAGACCGACGCTTCTTGCACGTCGCGATAGCAGGCGGCCCGCAGCTTCGAAGCGATTGCGTCGGCGCCCAAGTCATCGCCGTGGCGATGGTGGAACTCGTCGAGCACCACGTACACGGTTCCGTAGTTGGACCCGATCGCGTTTTGCACGATCGACTGACCGGCGATGGTGATCGTGTGCGCAATGCCCGGGACGCCATCTCCGTGACCGTCTCCGGAGTCCCCAAGAGCGTCATCGTCGCTTCCCAGAGCGATCTTCTCGATCTGCTCCATCACTGCCTTGGTGCGCTCCAGCGACGACGAGTCTGGCAACCGCACATCGACCAGCAGGTAGCCTTTATCTTGCGAGGGAATGAAGCCGATGGGGACCCGTGTAAAACTGAAGTAGGTGAGCGCTAGCAATCCGACATAGACCAACAATACGAGCGCGCTGACCCGCAACAGGCCGCGAACGATCGACGCGTACAGATCGGAGCCCTGGGTGAACCCGCGGTTAAAGAGCCGGAAGAACCAACCCAGGCCGAACTGCATCAATCGCGAAAGTAGGTCTCTCTGCTGCTCCTTCGGCTTCAGCAGCAGCGCGCACAGCGCGGGACTGAGGGTCAGTGAGTTGACCGCGGAGAAAAAGGTGGAGACGGCGATCGTCAGCGCGAATTGCCGGAAGAACTGGCCCGTGATCCCCGTGATAAAAGCGCAGGGGATGAACACGCACATCAGCACGAGAGAGATCGCGATGATGGGCCCGGTAACTTCGCTCATCGCCTTCTCAGCGGCGGCCTTGGGAGACATCCCGTGGTCGAGATGATGTTCAACCGCCTCAACCACGACGATCGCGTCGTCCACGACAATGCCAATCGCAAGCACGAGGCCGAAGAGCGAGAGATTGTTGAGGCTGAAGCCCATGCCTGACATCACGGCGAACGTGCCGATGATCGCCACGGGCACAGCGATCAGCGGGATCAACGTGGCCCGCCACGACTGCAAGAACACGAGCACCACAATCGCGACGAGGACGATGGCGTCCCGCAACGCCTTGAAGACCTCGTGGATTGATTCGTCGATGAAGGGGGTCGTGTCGTAGACGATGGCGTAGTCCACGTCGGGCGGAAACTCGAGCTTGAGTTCCTCCATCCGTGTCCGGATCGCCTCCGCGGTCGCGAGCGCGTTCGATCCCGGCTGCTGGAAGATGCCCAGGCCGATCGACGGTCGCCCGTCGAGACTACACGTCGTGTCCTCGGTCTTCGCGCCCAGCTGGATGCCGCCAAATCGGGCGCCGTCTTCGTCGCTGCGCTCGTCCGTCACCAGGTCGCGCAGGCGCGTGATCTCGCCGTTGTCCCCAGTCTTTACGACGATCTCGCCGAACTGCTGGGGCGAGGTCAGTCGTCCGAGTGTGCTGAGGGTGTACTGAAACGCCCGCCCCGTTGGCACGGGAGGACGTCCGAGCGATCCGGCGGCGACTTGGACGTTCTGCTCGCGCAGCGCCGCCACGACATCGCTAGCCGACAAGTTGCGCGCCGCCATCCGATCGGGGTCGATCCAAACTCGCATGCTGTAGTCGAGCTGCCCGAGATAAGAAACGTCGCCGACGCCTTTGATCTGGGCCAGTTCGTCGCGCAGATTGATCGTTGCGTAATTGCTCAGATAGAGCTGGTCGTACGTCCCCTTGGGAGACACGAGGTTGACGACCAAGAGAATGCTCGGCGACTTCTTCTTTACGCTGACGCCCGTTTGCTTAACTTCACTCGGGAGGGATGGGAACGCTAGATTGACTCGATTCTGGACGAGCACTTGCGCCATGTCTAAGTCGGCGCCTACCTCGAACGTCACCGTCAAGTTGTAGCCGCCGTCGTTGGTGCTCTGCGACGACATGTACAGCATGTTCTCGACACCGATCACCTGCTGCTCGATCGGCGCGGCGACGGTGTCGGCTACGACCTTGGAGCTCGCCCCGGGATAGGTGCAGCTAACCTGCACGGTCGGCGGCGTTATCTCGGGGTACTGCGCTACCGGCAGCGTCCTCACGGCGAGCGCTCCCGCCAGCGTGACGATGACCGAGATCACCGCCGCAAAGATCGGGCGGTTGATGAAGAAACTGGCCATTGCGTTGACGCCTAGGAACCGGACTATTTTGGCGATGAGGCGCGTTGCGTAATTTCGACTCTCACGATTCGGGCCGCTGCCAGCAGGCGGCTACGAATCGGACGGAGTCCCAGAAGCGGCTTCGGCAGCGGGCTCCATCTCGGCAGCGGGCTCCGTTTCGGCCTCCACCAGCTGCCCCGGGCGGACACGCTGGAGTCCCTTGACGATCACCCGATCACCGGCCGTCAACCCCGACTTCACAATCCGCCAATCGCCGCGCTGTCCGCCGATCTCGACGTTGCGCCGCTCCGTCTTCTGCTCCTCCGTGACGACATAGACGAACCGGACGCTTTGGTCGGTGGCTAGGGCTCGCTCCGGAATCAGCAACGCTTGGTACGGTTTGCTGACCGGGACACGGATTCGTACGAAGAGTCCGCTTACCAGACCACGATCTTCGTTCTCGAACACGCCTCTGAGACGGGCGGTGCCCGTAGTGGTGCTAACCTCGGCCGAAGCGAAGTCGAGCTTGCCGACGTGCGAAAAATCCTTTTCATCCGCCAACTGCACGTAACACGGAACCTCTTGGTCTCGTAAATTGCCGGGGGTCTTTTCCAATTCATTCCCGCTCCGTCGCCGCATGTACCCGAGCAGCGAACGCTCATCGACGTCGAAGTACACGTACATCGGCGCCTCAGCGACGATCGTCGTCAGCAGCGTTCCATCGGTCCGTCCGCCGGTGAGCAGATTGCCGTCGGAGACAAGTGCGCGATCGATGCGGCCGCTAATCGGCGCTTTGATCTCCGTATACTTCAGATCCAGAGCGGTTCGATCGGCGTCTGCCTTGGCCGCGACGACGGTCGCCTCGGCCGACTTCATCGCGGCCACGGATTCTTCGTACTCCTCCTGCGAAATGGCCCCGGAAGGGACCAATTTCTCGCTCCGACCGAGGTTCGCTTTCGCCAGCTCATAGTTGGCCGACGTCAACGCGATGCGCGACAAAGATTGGGCATGAATGGCTTGGTACTCGTCCGGTTCGATCGTGAAGAGAGTCTGCCCTTCTTCGACGTAGTCGCCGTCCCGAAACTCGGTTGACTTCAAGTAACCGTATACACGGGCCCGGACCTCCACAATCGCGGAGGCTTCCGTCCGACCGGTGTACTCGTCGGAGTCGGTGACCACCTGTTCGACGACGCTGGCGACGGTCACTCGCGGAACGGGTTGCTCAGAAGTCGTCGGCGTATCGCTGTTGCACCCTAGGCTGAACGTCGAAAGCACGAGCGCCGCGATTACACAGAGTGAGGCGCCCCGGCGTCGTGACGTACCATCGAGAACTACCGCCTTTAGAAGCCCATGCATCAAATGAGGGCCTGAAGGACCGAAAAGAGAGTCCGCCATCTTTGGCTGCCAGAACGTTGGAATGTCGACAGTTTTCGATTTCGATCGGTGCGTTCCAATCGACTCGACAACGATCTTAATGGGCGCGGACTAAATCGGTCGTGAGAAATCGCCGAACGATGGTCGGCTGCGCCGTATTCTGGCGTGCGGTTAGCCCCAAAACAAGACTTGCCCCACGGAGTAGCCATCGAATAGCAGACCAGCCGTTGTCGGCGCGGGATTATTACCCGCCACCCTGTGTACCGTCGCGAGCTAGCCGGCGTTGTGCCGGTCGATCGAAGCGGCGATCGCCTCGTCGCGGAACGACCGCGACGCCACGCCCTGCGGGTCCCAGGGGCCTTCGCTCCACAGAAAGGCCTTGTCGATTGGTGGCGAAGCGTTTGCGTCATTGCTCAGGTAGTCGCACAACGCCCCGTAGTACCCGCTCCGTAGCTTCGCCAGCGCGGGGTCGTCCCACGGGTTGTTCCGGCCGTGCCCGCGGCCTTCGTAGGGCTTAGCGGCGACTTGGGCGGGTGTAGGGTAGCGGAGGCCATCGATCCCGAACTCGGGGTAGCCGCCGCCGATGCCGACCTCGCTGTAGACGAGCCGAGCGTTTGGCGACAGGTCTCCCCCGAGGCTGCGCAGTTCTTCGACGAAGTTCTGCGTCGCGGCCAAAAAGTCTTCGGCGGTGGGCGGCACGCTGACCGGCGCGTAGCAAGAGACGCCGATGAAATCGAGTTCGGCGAACAGCTCGGCGACGGCGGCGTGGTCGATCGCGGCTTCCTCCGCCTCACCCGCTAGGCCGCTCCAGTTGAGGGCGACGCCGATCTGCACGCCCTTGGTGCGGGGATTGGCTGCGAACCGTTCGCGCAATCGCAGGACGATCGCCCGATACGCCTGGGGATGCTGGAAGAGCGAGCGGCCCATCTCGCCCGACAGGGCCAGATCGAACCTTGTGTCCGAAGTCGCTTCGGCTTCGATGGCGTCGGCGAGTGGTTTGATGAGCAGCGACTCGTACGAGCCGGCGCCGATCGTCTTGGAAGGCGTGAAACGGTACAGGTTCCGCCACTCGTTGACGCGACCGCCGGCCGGGTCTAGGTGCGGCAGCAGCGAGACGTGGAGGCCGCGGCGGACGGCCTGGCCGATCGCCTTCGCGAACGCGTCGCGAAAGCGGTCGGCCAGGTCGTCCGTGGCGACCGTGAAGTTGTCGGGCGACGTCCAGGACGCTCCCCGCGATCCTTGCAGGCCGTAGGCGTCGATCGTCAGATCGGGCTTGAGGCGTGCATGGAGTGTTGGCACGAGTTGCACCCAGCGGTCGGCCGACGGAGCGGAAGCCATGAGATCGGCGGCTCGGCTGACGTGCTCAGGCGCCGTGTCGAGCGAGGTGGCGTCGTACATCATCACGGTTGGACCGATCGGCGCCCGACCGGTCTTGTGCAACGAGGCGAGCCGGAAACGGCCCGACGGGGGCGGCAGCGCCGCCCCCGTGTTGTCGGCCGGCATGTCGGCCGCAGGCTCGTCCGTATGGTCATCGTGATCGTGATCGGCATGCTCCTCATCGTCGTGATCGGCATGATCGTGATCGCTGTGCCCTTCATGATCGTGCGCGTCGTGGTCGTGGGCATCATCGCTGGAGGGAGAAGTTGGCGACGCGGCTCGCTCGGCCGCGGCCTCGTCCATCTTCGCGACGATCTCCGGCGGCAACGCGGCGCGGAGTTCGGCGAGTCCGTCGAGCAACTGCTGCTTGAGCGGTTCGAACTTGAAGTCCTCCGGCAGCTCATCCTCGTGCAACGGTTCGTGGAGTACGGCAAACGTTTCGAGCAGCGAATCTTTAGCGTCGTCGAGCTTCGTCAGTTGTTGGTCACTCAGCCCGGCAACGCCCGCCAGCTGTTGAATCGTGCTGAACGACTTGCCGAGCTGGTGCATCGGCCTGTCGGCGGCTTGCGGATTGCCCGCCTCGAACGCGGCGATGATCTCTTCGGTCAACGACTCAAGCGTGATCAACGCCTTCGGGAACTGGGCGGGGTCCAATTCCGGCCCCGTGGGGCCGCAGCCGATTGAAAACGCCACCGCCGAGAGTGCGGCGGCGAGGAACGGGGGTCGCATAGCAGAGTTCTCCAAGAGTGTGGAGTTAGAGGGAAGGAGATGTAGGCTACGGCCCGGTTGGAGCCTCAAGCAAGAGTTCGTCGCGTCGGTCGAGGCCGACGCCCTTGTTGACGAATCGGTCGTCGTAAGAATCTGTCGGGTCGATCTCGCCTTCCTTGTAGAGGCCGGCCTTGGTCATCGTCTTGACGAACGAAGCGACGCGGTGGCCGTCGATCGCGCCGAGGCCCTTTTCGAGCGTGTCGCCCGAGTCGACGAGGCCCCACTTGCGCATCATCTCGATCGAGTAATCGATCTGGCTGGGTGTCATGTCGGCGTTCTCGGCAAGGATCAACTCGTTGGCCGTGGCGGCGTCGCCGTAGAGGTACTCGTACCAGCCGACGATCGACGCATCGACGAAAGCCTGCACCAGTTCGGGCTTCTCATCGATCAAGTCTTGACGCGTCTCGAGCACGGTCGAGTAGCTCTGCCAGCCGTTGTCGGCGAGCAGGAAGACGCGCGGCTCGGCGCCGCTGGCTTCGCGGACACGTTGCGGCTCGGCGGTGGCGTACCCCTGAACCGCCCAGCCTTTGTTCACGAGAAACGGCGCCAGGTTGTGGTTGTACGGCCGGATGAGCGACCGATCGAACCCGTGGGCCGACTCGAGCCATAGGAAGAAGCTGTGCCGTCCCGGCGCGCCGAGCATCAGTGGCGCCTTCTTCAGGTCGGCCCATTCTTTGACGGGCCCGTCGGCGTGGGCGATCAGGCACTGCGGGTCGCGCTGGAAGAATGCGGCGACGAAACGCGTTGGGATCTTCTGCTTCACCACATCGAAGGCCGGGATCAGATTGGTCCCGATCAGGAAGTCCGCTTTACCAACGGGCAGCAGCGGGCGGTTGTTGATCATCGGCCCGCCGACGCGGATCGTCACATCAAGACCGCGGTCCTTGTAGTGCCCTGCGGCGAGCGCTTGATAGAAGCCGCCCAGTTCGGGCTGCGCCTTCCAGTTAAGGGCAAGCGTCACTTTCTCCGCGCTGCTAGCAGGTTGCGGGCAGGCGATCAGCAGAAGTAGTAAAGCGATTCGAAGCACGGCGACGCGGGGGCAGAGCAGGGCGGGTGTCGCCATAAGTCTAACAGTTTCCCCAGGGATTGGCTGGGAGCCCTAAGCGTATCGCCTCACTACAGCGTTGACTCGTGCCAACCGGCGAGCAGCCAGCGGCTCAGGAGGTGCGTCGCGAAGTAGCCGATGATCCCCGTCAGCGCGATCAGGGCCAGGGCGGCGAACATCAGCGGCGTGTCGAGGCGGTACTGGCCCTCGAAGACGGCGGCGGCAAGGCCCGACTGCTTGCCAGTCGCGCCCGTGGCGAATTCGGCGACGACGGTGCCGACGAGGCTCAGGTTGACCGCCGTCCGCAGTCCGGACAGGAAGTAGGGGAGGGCGGTCGGAGCCAAGAGCAGGCGTAGTCGCTGCCAGCGGCTGGCGCCATAGAGATCGAAGAGGTCGCGCAAGCCGGGATCGGCGCTGCGGAGGCCGACCGTTGTGCTTGCGAGGATGGGGAAGAACGCGACGATCCATGCGCAGACCAGGAGCACCACTTGCGTCTGCTCGATCCAGATCGTCAGCAACGGCGCCGTCGCCACCAATGGCGTTACTTGCAGCATCACGGCGTAGGGGAAAAGGCTTAGCTCAATCGCCGGGGAGATAGCGAAGAGCACCGCCAGCAGTAGACCTCCCGCAACGGCCAGCATTAACGCCAGCAGCATCGTACGTACGGTCACTAACCAAGCGGGTCCGAGCGCGCCCCACTGATCGACGAGAGTTGCCGACACCGCCGAGGGCGCCGGCGCGACGTACGGCTGGACTTCCTTCCAGCGAATTAGCGTCTCCCAAGCCGCCAAGAATAAGACAGCGACCAGAGCTGGCGCCGCGACCCGCACCCACATTGGGCGCCGTGCCGACGTCCGGCGTTCGCGGATCGATGATGAGGGGTCGGCGATGGCCACGCCCGCAGTCTAGGCGCGCCGAATCGAGACAACAACGTCCCTGAAATGCGTGACCCGCCGATCCGTCGCGACTTCACGGCGAGATCGACGGGTCGACGCCTGCCCCGACTAGTTCATCGGCGGCTGGTCGTTCCGAATCCAGTGTAGGAATCACGTTCGCGGCGCCATGCGTATGGCGCCGCGGGAAAACTGTAGCGAAGGGCCGGGCGAGTGTGGGAATTACTCACCGCATCGGCGTACTGAAAACGATTGCAGCCGTGCGACTATACCCGCAGAGCTCCGTCTGCTGAGACCTGCCAAGTCTGTCCCGTCTCAACATCACGAGCGGTGAGCCAGCCGCCGCCGTGGCAGTAGGTGTCGAGGCACACCAAGTAGCCGAGGTCTTGAACCTCGCCGCGTTTCTGTGCCGTGTGTCCGACGATGACACGCTTGCCCGAGAAGTGCTCCTTCGGCGTATGCTCCTGCAAGCTTTGCCAACGCAGCGCCTCGGCCGGTTGGCGGTCCATCGGCTCGTCGGCGACGTAGTTGGCGTGCGTGAAGATGAAGTCGTCGGTCTCGTAGTACGGCAAGCAGCGGTCGATGAAGTCGAGGTGCTGCTGGGGGATCACCGACAGGTCACCGACAAAGCCGTAGGAGTCGAGCGTGGCGACGCCGCCGTGCTGGAACCACCAGGTCCGCGGGTACGACCCGCGTAGCGCGCCGAGCATCATCTCTTCATGATTGCCGAGGAGCGAAGTGAGCCGCCCCGACGCGTCGAGCTCCAGCAGCTGATCGATCACGCCCCGTGAATCGGGCCCGCGATCGACATAGTCGCCAAGCGTCACGACATGGTCGTCATCGCCCAACTCGATCGCCTCCAGGATTGCCCGCAGCGCGGCGCTGCAGCCGTGAATGTCGCCGATCGCGATGAGTCGGGGCATTCAGCAGCGGGGGAGGGCGGTGTAGGGAGAATGCAGTAGGCCACTTAGGTTACCCCGCCTCGAGTTGGTCTGAGAGCCCCCAAATTAAGTGTCATGCGAGCCCCGCGACGTCAGTCCGGGGAGTGTGTTGGCGCCCACTTTCCTCCCCGGACTGACGTCGCGGGGCTCGCCCGAGTCGGTCTTGGGGCTCGCAAGAAGATCATTCTCTCTGCAACCGGTCCCCCTTTGCGCCTCCGCGGCTTTGCGTGACGCTTAGAGTCCACCACTGCAAAGGAACTGCGATGAAATCCTCCGACCTGTTCGTCCGTGCCCTCGAAGCGGAGGGCGTCGAGTACATCTTCGGCATCCCCGGCGAAGAGAACCTCGACCTGCTCGACTCGCTGTCGCGATCGACGATCCGGCTGATCCTCACCCGCCACGAGCAGGCCGCCGGCTTCATGGCGGCGACCTACGGCCGGCTCACCGGCAAGCCCGGCGTCTGCCTCTCGACCCTCGGGCCGGGCGCCACGAACTTCGTCACCGCGGCGGCGTACGCCCAGCTCGGGGCGATGCCGATGCTGATGATCACCGGCCAGAAGCCGATCAAGACCAGCAAACAGGGGCATTTTCAGATCATCGACACCGTCGACATGATGAAGCCCCTGACGAAGTTCACCAAACAGATCGTCGCCGGCGACAACATCCCGTCACGGGTTCGCGAAGCCTTCCGCCTCGCCGAAGAAGAGCGGCCCGGCGCCGTGCATCTCGAATTGCCCGAGGACATCGCCAAGGAGCCGACCAAGACACCCGTCATGCACGCCAGCCGCGTGCGCCGCCCCGCGGCGGACGAGAAGTCGATCCGGTTGGCGGTCGATTTGATCGAGAAGGCCAAGTGTCCGTTGCTGCTGGTCGGCGCCGGCGCGAACCGACGCCTTTGCAGCAAGATGCTGCGGCGCTTCGTCCACCAGACGGGCCTCCCGTTCTTTACGACGCAGATGGGGAAGGGCGTCATCGACGATTCGCACGAGCTGTGCCTCGGCACCGCGGCGCTTTCGTCAGGCGACTTTGTCCACCGGGCGATCGATGCGGCCGACCTGATCATCAACGTTGGCCACGACGTTGTCGAAAAGCCGCCGTTCTTTATGACGCCCGGCGGCGTGAAGGTGATCCACGTCAACTTCACGACGGCCGAGGTCGATCCGGTCTACTTCCCGCACGTCGAGGTCGTTGGCGATATCGCGCACAGTGTCTGGCGGATGGGTAACGACATCCGCCCGCAAGAGCACTGGGAGTTCAAACGCTTCCGCGAAGTTAAGGCCGCTCAAGAGAAGAACCAAGCCCAGCACACGGCGGATGACCGCTTCCCTGTCACGCCGGCGCGGCTCGTCGCCGAAGTGCAGGCGATCATGCCCCCCGATGGGATGCTGTCTCTCGATAACGGCATGTACAAGATCTGGTTTGCGCGCAACTTCAACGCCCACGAGCCCAACACGCTGCTGCTGGACAACGCGCTGGCGAGCATGGGCGCCGGCCTCCCCGCGGCGATGGCGGCCGAGATCGTCCACCCGAAGCGCTTTGTGATGGCCGTCTGCGGTGATGGCGGGTTCTTGATGAACGAGCAAGAGCTCGAGACGGCCGTCCGCCTCAAGCTCGACCTCGTCGTGCTGATCCTCAACGACTCGGGTTACGGCATGATCAAATGGAAGCAACAGGCCGACGGCATGACCAACTACGGCCTCGACTTCACGAACCCCGACTTCGTCAAACTCGCCGAAGCCTACGGCGCCCGCGGTCACCGCGTCGAATCGACCGCAGCTCTGCGACCCCTCCTAGAGAAGTGCCGCGACACCCCGGGCGTGGACGTGATCGACTGCCCTGTCGATTACTCGGTGAACGTGCCGTTGTTGAACGAAGAGATCAAGAAACTGGCAGCGGCTTTGTAAAAATTCACCACAAAGGAACGAAGGAACAAAGAAGCGAAGCGACTGTAGGAGGGGTCTCCAGACCCCGATTACGGCCTCCATTCCGAAACGGCATGGTGCGCGTAGTCGGCGTTTTTTAGATTTCACCGCGGAGTGTGCAGAGTGCGCGGAGGACGCGGAGTAATGATGAGTCCATTTCCAGAAGATTGGCAGCTACTTTGGGTGTTCGAGTGCGAACCTCAAGAATCAGAACAGGTGTTCAAGAGGTACGGCAGCGAAGTCAATGGGTATAGAGTTGTCTTCGAATGCTGGCCTCAAGAAATGGAAGCCAAGCTTGCGTGGTGGAAGGGTAAAGAGGTTTTAGGGCGTCTCGAATTGCAGTGGGTTCGAGGCATCGTGGCTGAGACCCATAAAAAAGGCTCTACCGCTTTGGTATTCACATTCGAGAAGGACTGCATCCGTCCACTTAGATTTCAAGTACGACCGTATCCTTCTGTAGAATGGGGCACATGCTGGGGCCCCCGCTAAATAATCAAACTAACTCCGCGTCCTCCGCGTCTCCGCGGTGAATCCAAAATGCTAAAAGACAAATACCCCTTCTACCTCGCTAACAAGCCCGAGTCGCCCAACGCCGACCTTGAGGTGACCGACAAGTTCACCGGTAAGGTTGCTACCCACGTGGCGATGGCGTCGGCGAGTGACATCGATCGGGGCATCGCCGCGGCGGTTGAGGCGACCGAGCCGATGCGCCTCATGCGGCCTTACGAGCGGCAGGCGGTGTTGTACCACTGCGTGGAGCGCTTCAAGCAGCGCGCCGACGAGATGGCGATGGCTCTTTGCATCGAAGCTGGCAAGCCGATCAAGGATTCGCGGGGCGAAGTGTCCCGTTTGATCGACACTTTTCGGATCGCGGCCGAGGAGTCGGTCCGCGTCGACGGCGAGATCCCGAACCTTGAGATATCGGCGCGGGCTAAGGGCTACCGCGGCTTTGTGCAACGCGTGCCGATCGGGCCGTGCTCGTTCATCTCGCCGTTCAACTTCCCGCTCAATCTGGCCGCCCACAAAGTGGCGCCGGCGCTGGCGGTGGGCTGTCCCTTCGTGCTCAAGCCGGCGAGCCGCACGCCGATTGGGGCGATCGTCATCGGCGAGATTCTTGCCGAGACCGACCTGCCACCCGGCGCGTTCAGCATCCTGCCTTGCCACCGCGATGGCGCCGACCTGTTCACGACCGACGACCGTCTCAAGCTGCTGTCGTTCACCGGCTCGCCCGACGTCGGTTGGGACCTCAAGGCCCGCGCCGGCAAGAAGCCCGTGATCCTCGAGCTCGGCGGCAACGCGGCCTGCATCGTTGACGAGGACGCGAACCTTGAAGACGCCGTCGCCCGCCTCGTGATCGGCGCGTTCTACCAATCGGGCCAGAGCTGCATCGGCGTGCAACGCATCCTCGCGCACGAGAAAATCTACGACACACTGAAAGATAAGCTCGTCGCCGCCACGAAGAAACTGATCGCCGGCGACCCGAAGGATGAAGACACGTTCATCGGCCCAATGATCAGCGAGGGTGAAGCCAAGCGGCTCGATGGCTGGATCCAGTCGGCCGTAAAGGCGGGCGGCAAGGTCCTCTGTGGCGGCAAGCGTGACGGCGCCATGCTTGAGGCGACGCTGCTCGAAGACGTGCCGGCCGATCAAGACCTCTGCACCGAAGAGGCGTTCGGCCCGGTCGCGATCCTCAGCAAGTTCAGCTCGTTCGATGACGCGCTTGCTCAAACCAACGACAGCAAGTTCGGCCTGCAAGCGGGCATCTTCACCCGCGACTGGTACAAGATCCAGCAGGCGTGGGACACGCTCGAGGTGGGCGGCGTCGTCATCGGCGATGTGCCGAGTTGGCGCGTCGATAACATGCCCTACGGCGGCGTCAAAGACTCCGGCCTCGGCCGCGAAGGCATCCGCTACGCGATGGAGGATATGACGGAGCAGCGGCTCTTGGTGATTCGCACGCCTTCGGCGTGAGACTAAACATCTGTAGGAGGCGTCTCCAGACGCCGATTACGCGCACCACGCCGTATCGGCTAATTGACCGTAATCGGCGTCTGGAGACGCCTCCTACAAGACTACTGCCAACTGCCCACTCTTCGCGCTAGCGAAGAATCAGAATCGGCCGCGCCACATGATGCGCTTCAGGACGGCCGAGCGTGTAGCCGTTGAACTGAGCGCCGTACATGCCGCTGAACGGCGTGGCGGGCGTCGAGGGGCGGGCCTGCGAGTAGCCGTACCATTCGCGGCTGGCGATACGGGCGGCGCGCTGGGCGGCCTTCGCCTGGGCCTTCGCCTGGATGATCTCGGTTGGCGTCATCTTGCCGATGCGACCGGCGTACTCGGGCCGCTCGACGGCCGGGGCGCCCACCGGGCCCGGATCGAGCGTCACCTGGGCCGACGCGGTGTTGGCAAACGCGGCAGCCGCCACGGCGGCGAGTGACAGCGAGGCGAGGCGGCTGGGCGATGCAAGACGAATACGCATGGCGACGGCTCCGGCGTCAGGTTGAGCGAGCCCCGTTTGGGCAAGCCCAGTTTAGGCAAGCAACGCCGAATCCTTTCGGCTGCCCTGAGAATCGTCGCGCACAGCGCCGCCCGTCCAAACGGCCTCAGCGGGCCGTTACGACCGGTAGAACCGGTAGTGGGCATTCGGCTGTCAGAAGGGGTCGACGGCTTTGCCGACGCTGTTTTCCCGCTCACCGCCCTCTGCCGACTGCCCACTACAATCGTCACACCTTGACCATGTCCCGCCAGTTTCGTAGTTTCGACTTCAGTGAGGGGGCGGCAAAGCCGATACAACTCTCACAACCGCGTCGGACTGCAGCTCCGACGTGCTAGCGAACCCGGTCCACTGGACCCGTGTCCCGCTAGAACCAAGGCGTCGTAGCCAAGTGGCTAAGGCATCGGATTGCAAATCCGACATCGTGGGTTCGACTCCCACCGACGCCTCTCCGATGAACCCCGTGAAACCGCTGTGTTTCCCGGGGTTTTTCGTTTTCGCGGCGACCGTCCGCGGCGGGCGAATTGTCAGCAGACCCCTCTAGTTTGCTCTGCTTACCTGGATTTGGCGCCACCTTTGGCGCCACGAAACCTCGGCGGCCCGCTCGGCTGGCCGGCGGTCATCCGTTCCAGTAGCCCGTGCCAGCTGCCGATCCTGAGTCGCGCCGTCGAGGGGCCCGCTATTCAGAGAAAGCGCGGGGAGCGAGTCGAGGGCGCCAGCAACGTCGAGCACCCTAGGATCGGTGTAAGTGTTCATCGTCAGATCGATCGTCGAGTGACGCATCGCGGCCTGTGCGGTGCGCGGGGCGACCTTGCCGGCCGACAGCAGAGCGACCGGGGGGCCGCAATGGTGTCCTTAAATTTCGATGACACCGTTCCGCCGGGGAACACCAGCCAACACTATCCGTCAGAGTTTGGTGTTCAGGCGGGCTTCGCTCGATTGAACGTCTACCGACCGATCAAGACGTGAGATGCCTCATGAGCATAAAGATCGCCATCGCCAACATGACGCTGTTCTCGACGATCGTGACGACTGACATCGGCAAGTTGAAGACTGTTCCGAGGCAGGCGCATTGGATGGTTTGTTTGCGGAGGACAGCGCCGGCGACGCCCACGAGCCCTACCGCCATGACGATCGCTGTTAGGCAGTTGGCGAGGATCGGCAGAGTGCGGCTGACGAATAAGATCCCAAGTGCGAGTTCGATCCATGGGTACGCCAAGGCGTACGCACGATTACGCTTCGCCACAATGTCGTAGCTTGAGAAGGCATCAGCGAACGCCGGGATATCCAAGAGCTTGAAGAAGGCGAAGCCGAGGAAGAAAAAGCCCATGAAGTAACTCATCGCCCGCGGCCAAACGACCTCGCCGTGAATTGACTCTGCAATTGCAGTCGCACCAAGCACATAGGCGACCACCAACAGTAGAGGCTTGTAGTTCGAGAGGGAAAAACCGGTCGATGGCTCGGTGCTCTGCGTCGAGGCGCCCTGCTTACTCGGCGGTGAACTTACCGGGGTCGCCTGATAGCCGGCCTCTCCCATCAGCTTGACGACGCGATCACTGTCTGCCTTATCGGCTAGGTCGACGGTGAGTGGCCTCTTGGGATCGTCGAGATCGACCGACCAATTGAGCACTCCTTCTTCGGCGTCAAGCAGAGGCCCGATCGTTGTCAAGCACTTCTGGCATCGTAGGTTGGTCTCGTAGGTCTGCTGCATCGACTTATCTCCTCAGCGAATCTACTCGAAAGGATTAGCGGCTCGATGATCGAGCAGCCCCCAACGAGATAGCGGGGCGTCTAGAGCGTTTGCTTCCTAGAGTATGGTCTCTCGGGGCTGATCCCGTTCGCTACGTCCGTTGTTGGTCAGAAACGAAGCATGAACTCCCTTCGTATAGCGACTTTTTTGACTGGCTCGGCGCTTTGCAGAGAGTCTCCGATTGTTCACGACTCTTGACGTACCGGCCGCATCTCGAGCAATTGCGGCGAGATGTGTTGCGATCAAGATCGCCCAAGCGGATCAGAGAAGTATGCCTTGCCGAGCGGCGTTCATCGGCTTGCGGTTCAGTGTTCAACCTGCCGAGCGGTTGCCGATGGAGCGAACGTCACGGAGGCTCGTTGCTACGTTTGCGACCGGCCCCTGCACCACACTCAGCGATCCGTCGGTCTCCAGAATCACCGCCTCAACCCCATCAACCGAAGCTACGCCCGCTGCTCGGAGGGCAGCGAGGACTTCTCCCTCGGTGATCCGTTCTCGCTGCATTGCCCGCGACATCATTCTACCATGATGCAACAGCAGGGTCGGTTCTGAGCGGATTAGCGCCCGAAACCACCTCAGGCGAATGCTGGTCCAGGTTACGAGGTACTGCAGCCCGATAAGCAGCGCTAATGCCAGCGCCCCTTCCGTCAACGCTACATCTTTCGAGAGAAGCATCGTTGCGAGAGTTGATCCCAGGGCCACCGTCACGACAAGATCGAACGCATTGAGCTTGGTTAGTGTCCGCTTGCCCGAAAGACGCAGGAGTGCAACGAGCGCAATGTAAGCCAGCACGCCGACGGCAAGCGTGCGTAGTAACCCGTCCCAGCTGTCAAAGAATGCGTCCTCCACGATTCCCGTGCTCTCGGTTAATGGCAGACGGCACCGAGTCTCTCTGGTCGTTGGCGTTTTTCCGGCATTGCATCGTGCTCCTAGGGAGTGCTCTGAGGAACTTACGGCAAACTACTCTATTCCGCGGTATCGAGTGCCCTAGTGGGCTGGCGCGAGAATTGCATGTGAGTACGCCTCGCGAATGGAATTCCAAGTGGCGAGGTTGCTGAGATTGAATTCTTCAGTGTTGTTACTTCATTCTAGTGACAGACCTCCGATTGAGGTCGACGCTGGAGTGGATAGTACGACACGGGTGGGGAAGAGTGAGGGGGGTTACTGCGGAAGGGCACGAGCGTGAGTTCACTTCGCAGTGTGACACGGAGAACATCCCTTCGCTTTTCGTCTAGGTACCTGATGCTAAGAGCGACCTCTTAGGCCTCAGGAGATTCCTAGGCCTAATGAAGTGTCGGTTGCATTGAATTGGCGACGTTTGAGACGAAGCCGACAATTGCATCGGCAGAGATTCCCTCGGCCTTGCGGAGACGAGCTGGCTCCCCGCTGCGTGGTCGTTGATCGACCGCCATCTGGAAGACCGGGACGGGGCGGTCGGCCAGGGCTGACGCGACGGCTTCACCCAGGCCGCCTGCGAGGTAGTGGTCTTCGACCGTCACCACGAAGCCTGTCGCCTCGGCGACGCGATGTAGTGTCTCTGCGTCAAGCGGCTTGACGCTGTACAAGTCGATCACACGGATCGGGATGTCCCACTCGTGGAGCTTGTCGTAAGCGGCAAGAGCCTCATGGAGCGTGACCCCAGCGGCAACGACGACGCCGACATCCCGGTCGGAGTGCCGCAGCACTTTGCATCCGCCGATCGGAAACTCCTCGTCGTTGCCGTAGATCACCGGTGTCTTACCGCGGGTGGTCCGGAGATAACAGGCGCCCGGCTCATGGGCCATCGCTTCGACCAGCCGCTCGGTCGAGACGGCGTCGCAGGGGTACAGCACCGTCGAGCCCGGCAGGGTCCGGAACATCGCCAAGTCTTCCAGGCCCATTTGTGAAGGACCGTCCTGACCGATCGACACGCCGGCGTGCGAGCCGACAAAGTTGATCCCGGCGCCCGAGTGGACGCTCATGCGGATCTGATCAAACGCCCGAGTGAGGAATGCCGCAAACGTCGAGACGAACGGTGTCTTGCCGCGCAGAGCCATGCCCAACGCGACGCCGGCCATGTTCTGCTCGGCGATGAACATCTCGAAGAAGCGCTCGGGGTACGCGTCGCGGAGCACATCGGCGCGGGTGGAGTTGCTCACCTCTCCGTCCAGCGCAACTAGGTGGGGCAGCACCGGCGCTAGCCTTTTCAGGGCTGAACCGTAGCCGTCGCGCGTGGCGTGCGAATCTCCGACCGCGTACTCCAGCGGACCCGCCGGAAGCGGCTTCAAAGGGGGGAGTTCGACGCGCTTCGGCGGAGCGATGCGACCTCGCACCGAGCGGTCCACCTCGCCGATTTCATCAAGCGCTCGCTTCAATTGGTCGTCGTCGAGCGCTTTGCCATGGAACCCTTCCTCATCCTCAAGAAAAGAGACGCCGTGTCCTTTGATCGTTTTGGCGATGATCATCATTGGCTTGCCGCTTACCTTCTGGGCAAAAGCGAGGGCCGTTTCAACTTGGTCGAGGTCGTGCCCGTCCTCAACAATTTCAACATGCCAGCCAAAAGCTTCGAGTCGTTGTTGGTAGGCCGAGAGGTCGTGGCCAAATTGCGTCGGGCCTCGCTGGCCGAGCCGGTTGACATCAAGCATGCCAACGAGGTTATCGAGTTCGTAGTGGGCCGCGATTTGGATCGCTTCCCATTGCGAACCCTCGGTCATTTCGCTGTCACCGAGCAAGACGTAGGTCCGGTAAGGGACCCGGTCGATCTGCTTTGCCGACAGGGCCATGCCGACCCCGATCGACAATCCTTGGCCGAGCGAACCGGTGGCGGCCTCGGCGAACTCGAATCGCTTGGTGGCGTGCCCTTCGAGCGAACTGTCGTAGTCTCGGTAGGTGAGCAAATCATCCTCGGCGATCTCGCCGGCGGCGGCCCACAGGGCGTAGAGGAGCGGGGAGGCGTGCCCTTTCGAGAAGATCACACGGTCGTTGTTCACGTAACCGGGATCGGAGGCGTCGTAGTGTAGTTGGCCCGTGAAGAATAGCCCGGCCATCAGTTCCAACGCCGATAACGATGAGGTCGGGTGCCCTGAGCCTGCCGCGTGCGAGGACTCGAGTATCCAGACCCGCATCAACCGGCATACTTCTTCAAGCTGCTGTCGTTCATCCTGAGTCATGGCTTACCTCCTTCAGACTTGCAGGCTACAGATGACGAAGCTTGCAGGGCGTCAACACGCCGCGAGTCGCTCGTACCGACCCAGATTGTTGAAGTCGGCTCTTAAGACGGGAGCTATCAATCCCTTACGCGCGTGACGACGGCGTGAGACGATGCAACTTGGTGTAGATCGTGAGCAGCGAACGCTGTGCCGCTCTCTGAATGCAAGGTGTGAAAAGCTTCCGCCCACGAGGCTGGCGCGAACGCGATCACCTTGGCTACCAAGCAACACAGTGGGGTGATAGGGAGCCAACTGCTGTGGTGGCGCTGGTGTAACGACCCGACCGCTGGAGTTGGCTGGGCATGTATGGGCCCGCACCTCTGGGGAGTTACTACCTGCGTGGAACGGTGGCGATTTCAGGTGGCGCAGATTGTGCCCCCGCCGAGTCGTGTTCGGGTGACGATCAGGTGGGGTCGATCTCCCGGCACCACCCCGTAGAGTCGTTCACGCCAGCCCTGGGTGCAGGCCTCTATGCTTGATTTGGATTTCAAATCGCTTCCTGTTTGGGGAAATCTCGCGATCCTGGCAATCGGGGGATCCGTGGTCTGGGTGGCGGGATTGCAGCTCGCCCGTCTTGCGGAATCGATTGCCTTGCGCACGGGTATGAGCCGGGTGCTGGCCGGCGCGATGCTTTTGGGGGTGGCGACATCGTTGCCCGAGATCGCCACGACGGTGACCGCCGGCGCCCTGGGGAACGCGCCGCTGGCGGTGAACAATCTGTTTGGTGGCGTCGCCATGCAACTGGCGGTACTGGCTTTGATCGACTTCTGGAGCGTCCGCGACGGCCCGCTAACTTTCTTCTCTCCCGACCCGGTCTTGCTGCTCGCTGGCGTGTTGCTGGTGCTGCAGGTCGCATTAGCAATCATCGCCGTCTCAGCGGGAGATGTGGCGATTCTTGCACACATCGGCTTTTGGCCCTTATTGCTGGTCGTGATCTACGGCATGTCGCTGTACTACATCGAGAACTTCGCATCGCTTGAGACATGGACCGCCGCCCGGTTGCCAGAGAAAGTCTTGCAAGCTGACGCTCCAGGAGACGATCAGAAAGAAAGTACCGACGCCTCTTTGGCGTGGTTGATGGCGTTGTTCGCCTTCAATTGCGTCCTCGTCCTGATCGGCGGCGCCTCCGTCTCCACGTCGGCCGACGCATTTTCGGCCCAAACCGGCATCGGCAGTGGATTTATCGGGGCGACACTGGTCGCCGTAGCGACCTCGTTGCCGGAGATCAGCACGACCGCAGGCGCCATTCGGCTCGGCGCCTACTCGATGGCGATCGCCAACATCTTGGGCACCAACACGCTGGAGATTGCTTTGCTGTTTCCGGCCGATCTTGCCTACCGCGATGGCCCCGTGATGAACGCTGTGGATAACTCGGCTCTGTTGATGGCCGGTTTGAGTATCGTCATGACCGCGCTCTACTTGTGGGGGTTGCTGGAACGGCGGGATCGATCGATCCTTCGGATGGGGGTCGATTCATGGTGCGTGCTGTTGACCTACCTGGCGGGCCTAGGAGTCTTGTACTTCCAGTCGGGAGCGGCTGGGCAATCGGGAGCGCCCGGGTGATCATGCGCGCCGCCATTCAGTCGCTCGGACCGATGACAGATCGGCTGCGACGAGCCACTTGTAGGTGGGGTCGCAGTTCGATCGCACGATTGGTCCTGCCGGCAGTTGTGGTATGCGGAGGGTGCCAAGGGCCCCAGTCCGCTCTATCACCGGCGGGCGAGGGCGCCGAGCAGATCGCCGCCCTATTCTGGGCGATGGCGATCGGCGCCGGAATGATCTGGCTGATCGTCATTGGATTGGCCGTCTACGTGCTGCGGATCGCTCCCTACCCGCACGACACGCGGTCTTCACGACAATGGGTGATCGGTGGCGGTGTGGTCGTACCGACCCTTCTGCTAACCATCCTGCTGATGTTCGGCCTGGCGATTTTGCCGGCGCTGGTGCGGCCCGCGCCTGGGGGGAGCCTGCACGTTGAAGCCGTCGGCGTCCGCTGGTGGTGGCGAATCATTTATCCCACGCCCGATGGCGGCTCGTTTGAGCTGGCCAACGAAGTGCGGTTGCCGGCTGGCGAGCCGGTACAGTTTGATTTGCGTAGCGCGGATGTGATTCACGGGTTCTGGATCCCCTCGCTAGGCGGAAAGGTAGACATGATCCCCGGTCGTCAGACACGACTGACGCTCTGGCCCACGACCGTCGGGACCTACCGGGGAGTCTGTGCCGAGTACTGTGGCGCGTCGCATGCGAAGATGGCTTTCGATGTTGTCGTGATGCCACGAGCGGAGTTCGACACTTGGTTGCGACAACAAGCCCAAGACGCCGTCGATCCGTCGGGATCGGAGGCACGCCGCGGAAGTGAGGTGTTCCTTAAGAGCGGCTGCGGCGCCTGCCATTCGGTCCGGGGCACGCCCGCCGACGGTTCGATCGCGCCGGACCTCACGCACCTTGGCAGCCGGAGGAGCCTCGCCGCGGGAAGCCTTGAGAATTCACCCGATAATCTCCGACGCTGGATCACCGATCCGCAAAGCATCAAGCCGATGGCGGTGATGCCCGGCTTTCACACGCTATCGGACGCCGATTTAGCAAGTCTGATCGCCTACCTGCAAGGACTGGAGTGAACAGCCCCGCCGATAACGACGCCCCCGAGGGCGCACCGAAGAACGTCCAAGAGCAACGGCTCCTGGAAACGTGGCGTACGCCGCGCGGTTGGCGTTATTGGTCCGCGGTGAACAACACCGAAGTCGGTCTTTGGTACACGGTCACTTCGGGCTGCTTCTTTCTGTTTGCGGGGGTGCTTGCACTCTTGATGCGGGTGCAACTCGCGACGCCGGGCGCCGAGTTCTTGTCGGCGGACCGGTACAATCAGATCTTCACCATGCACGGCTCGGTGATGATGTTCTTGTTTGCCGTGCCGATCTTCGAAGCGATCTCAATCCTCCTGCTGCCCCAGATGATGGGCGCGCGCGACCTGCCCTTTCCGCGGCTTTCGGCTTACGGCTATTACAGCTTCTTGATCGGTGGGGTGTTCGTTTGCGGCTCGCTGTTTTTCGACGCCGCCCCCAAGGGCGGCTGGTTCATGTACCCGCCGATGACCACCGACTATCAGCCGGGGATCGGGGCCGATATCTGGCTATTGGGTTTGTCGTTCATCGAGATCGCTTCGATCGCCGCGGCGGTGGAGCTCATCGTCGGCGTGCTCAAGTGCCGCCCGCCGGGGATGCGGATCAATCTGATCCCGCTGTACGGGTGGTACATCCTGGTGGTTGCCGGAATGATTCTGTTCGCGTTCCCGCCGCTGATCGCCGGTGACATTCTGCTAGAGATGGAACGCGCCTTCGACTGGCCTTTCTTCGACCCCAGTCGGGGCGGCGATCCAATGCTGTGGCAGCACTTGTTCTGGATCTTCGGCCACCCGGAGGTCTACATCGTGTTCCTGCCGTCCGTCGCGTTGATGGCGATGATTGTGCCTACGTTCGCCCGCACGCCGATCGTGGGCTACGGCTGGGTGGTGCTCGCCGCGGTCGGCACCGGCTTCTTGAGCTTCGGCCTGTGGGTGCACCACATGTTCACCACGGGACTGCCCGCGGTGACACTGGGCGTTTTCTCTGCGGCTTCACAGGCCGTGGCGATCCCCACGGGTATCCAACTGTTTTGCTTCCTCGCAACGCTCGTGGCGGGCAGGGTGGTTGTGTCAGTGCCGCTGCTCTTCATCTTCGCCAGCCTCGCGACGTTTGTCTTCGGCGGCCTGACTGGGGTGATGGTCGCGGTCGCTCCCTTCGATCTCCAGGCTCACGACACTTACTTCGTCGTTGGCCATCTGCACTATGTACTGGTTGGCGGGACGATCTTCCCCCTGATTGGCGGCGCCTACTACTACTACCCCTTGGCTACTGCGAAGCAACTCTCACCGCGCTTGGGAAAGATCGCGTTCTGGCTGCTGCTAGTTGGGTTCAACATCACGTTTCTACCGATGCACTGGACCGGTCTGCTGGGGATGCCCCGGCGGGTCTATACCTATCCGGCAGGAATGGGCTTCGAAACACTAAACTTGATCTCAACGGTCGGCGCCTTCGTGCTGGCCTTGGGCTTTCTGGTGGTGCTGTGGGACATCGTTCGACCGAAGGGCAAAGAGCCCTATGCCCCCCGCAACCCGTGGGACGCCGGGACGCTCGAGTGGCTGGCTGAGATGCCCCTCAAACCGTGGGGCATCCGCTCGGTCCCGATCATCAAGAGCCGCTACCCCCTCTGGGATCAGGAGGATTTGGTCCGTGACATCGACGACGGGCGGTTCTATCTGCCCGACGCTGAGGAAGGGCTACGCGAGACGCTCGTCACGTCGGTGATCGACGCCCGCCCAGAACAGTGCCTACGCGTGCCGGGGCCGACGTTCTTGCCCATGATAAGCGCGGCGTTCACCGGCGGCGTCTTCATCTTCGGCACCTACCACTGGTGGACGCCCTCGTTGCTGAGCGGCGCTGGCGCGGTGGCGACGATCCTCATCTGGCTGTGGACCGGCACAGCGCGAGCACCGGAAAAGGAAACGAAGAACGTCGGCCTTGGCCTAGAGCTCCCGATTTATATTTCGGGGCCCTCGTCCGTGGGTTGGTGGGCCATGTTCATCACCATGCTCGGCGACGCGACGGCGTTCATCTCGCTCGTGTTCGGCTACTTCTTCTACTGGACAATCCACGACGACTTCCCGCCCGAAACGTCGGCGGGTCCCGGCGTCATGTGGCCCGTGGCTGGGGGGCTGCTGATGTTGCTGGCCTACGGGATGACGATCGCCGCATGGCGCCTTAACCGGGCCGATCGAAGCGGCGTCTTCTACTTCACGCTGGGGACCGCCGCCCTGCTGACCGTGGGGGGCGCCGCGGCGCTCTACGCGGCGCCCTGGGTCACCGGTCTCGATCCCACCAGACACTCCTACGACGCGATCGTTTGGCTACTAGTCGGCTGGACGGTCCTGCACGCGTTGGTGGGCGTGTTGATGCAACTCTATTGCCTAGCCCGCCGCAGCGCCGGCCTTATGACCGCGCGACACGACGCCGACATTACCAATGTAACGCTGTACTGGCACTTCCTCGCGCTAACCGTGGCGCTGACGGTCGGCGTTATCGCCGGCTTCCCCTTGCTTTCCAAATGATGGACGCGCCCCCTCCCAACGCCGTACCGACCGCTAATGAAAGCGACGAATCGCTGCTGGCGATCTTTGTCTCGCCGGCGGTCTGGGCCGCGCATTTCATGGCCTGTTACATCACGGCTGCGGTTTGGTGTGAGAAGTTTGCCGGCGACTCACTTTCGCTAGCGCCCGTGCGTGTTGCCTTTGCCGTCTACACCCTCCTGGCCGTCGCTCTTATCGTGGTGAACGGGTGGTTCGGATACCGCCGCATCCGCGGAGCCCCCGAAGGCTACGGCTACGACACCGACAGTGCAGAGGACCGTCACCGCTTCCTTGGATACGCGACCACCCTTCTGGCGGGCCTTAGCCTCGTCGCGACTCTGTTCGTCGCGGCGGTCGCTCTTTTCGTGGAGACTTGTCACTGATGCGAATGGGACTGCTCATCGCCGGAATCGCAGCACTCGCCGTTGCTTGGTTGGGGCCGTTTCGCGAACTCGCCCACTACGCGTTCTTCGGACACATGCTGATGCACATGCTCGTGGTTGCCGTCGCGGCGCCCCTGCTGGCTTTTGCAGCGGCGGGAAGCCGCTTCGACCCGACCCAGCGAGCGCCCGCGTTGTTTGCGCCGATCCCCGCCTCGGTGGGCGAACTCGTGCTGGTCTGGGCGTGGCACGCCCCGGCGCCGCATCACCTCGCCCGGGAAAGCACTTGGGGATTGATTGCCGAGCAAGGTTCATTCCTGCTCGCCGGCCTGTGGGTGTGGCTTTCCGCCTTTGGCGGAGACCCCCGCCGCGACCATGGGCGCCGCGCCGCGGGGGTGATTGGTCTTCTGCTCACGTCCATGCACATGACGCTGCTCGGCGCCCTGCTCGCGCTAGCGCCCCGACCGCTTTACTCGCATAACACGGGCCATGAGACGATGTCGGCTCTCGCCGATCAGCAGCTGGGTGGCGTTGTCATGATCGTCGTCGGCGGAGTCGCCTACCTGAGCGGCGGCTTGTGGTTAACGTGGGAATTGCTTCGGAGCCGACACGACGTAGCTGAGGCGGCGCCATGAAACTTCGTCTCAAGCAACGCGCGACGACGCTCGCCGTCTTCCTCGGATTGCTGGCGATGCTCGGTTCGATCGTCGTGGTGACCGGGGTCGCTCCGATCCGGGCGAGCTCGGGCCATTGGGCAATTACGAAGTGGTTCTTGGCGTTCTCGAAAAATCGCTCGGTCGCCACGCACAGCCTGGGAATCGAGGCCCCCGAACTCGATGACCCGGGGCGTGTGCGGCGGGGCGCGGGCCACTACGAGACCGCGTGCGCCAACTGCCACGGCAGCCCCTTGCGCGCGCGATCGCCCGTCGCTCTGGCGATGACGCCGACGCCACCCTTGCTTTCGCCGCTCGTCGAGCGTCGCAAAGCCCGCGAACTCTATTACGTGGTCCAGCACGGCATCCTCTTCGCGGGTATGCCTGCTTGGCCCACTCAGCAGCGGCCCGACGAGGTGTGGGATGTCGTCGCGTTTCTTGTCCGATTGCCGCAGATCGACCGCGATGAGTACGCCCGCCTGATTTCACAAGAGAATGGACTGACGCCGCTTCCCACTGCCGATGGAGTCGCCACGGCGCCGCTCGCAACTTGTACGCGTTGCCACGGCGCCGACGGACGTGGCGGTCCCGGTGGGGCGTTTCCGCGCTTGGTGGGCCAGCCCGCCCAGTACTTGCTCGAATCGTTGGAGGCCTACACCGCCGGCGAGCGCCATAGCGGTGTCATGCAAACCGTCGCGGCGGTGCTCACGGACGAGGAACGCCGCGCCTTCGCGAACCACTTCGGCGAGATGTCGGCGTCGAGCACCGACGCCACGGCCCTGTCAGGGTTTCAAGAGGATAGGGACGCGATCGCTCGCGGGCGTCAGATTGCCGAGCACGGCCTACCCGACGCCAATGTGCCGTCGTGTATCGACTGCCACGGACCGGGTGAACTACCGATTGCGGATGAATATCCACGGCTGGCGGGCCAGCCGGCTTGGTATCTCGAGCGGCAACTCCGCCTTTTCCACACCGGCCACCGTGGCGGCACAAACGCGCGTCTGATGGACCCCATCGCCGCTGGCCTGCCTGAAGCAATGTACCGCGATGTGGCTCTCTATTACTCGTCTCTCGCGGCCGACTAGGGAAGCTTCATCGCATTCCGAGAATCATCGCTTGGTCTGGCCTCATCGCCAGAGAGGGCTCGTCGTTCCTATCCGGCGCCGTCGCGTGTCACCCCTCGGACATAGACTTCTCGGAACGGCCACCGTCCGCGCTCGACGCCTCAGTTTCGGCCCCTGCTTCCTGGACGTCTTCCTCCGAAGCGGTTTGCTGCTTTGCCTCGGCCACCTTCTCCATTGCGGCGTACGCCACTGGCAGTCCGCCCCGGTCGGTTCCGCGCCGCGAAACCAAACGACGCCCTGCTAGAGTCGCCGAGTAGCGGTCAAAAGGGGACTGGAACGCCGCCAGACCATAGTACTTATTCGACAACTCTGTTTGTCCGGTGTGTTCCAGAGCCGCTCCCAGGAAGTAGTAGTAGTCGCAACGGTAGCCATCGGTCGACTCAGCGACGGCCTTCTCGAAGATTGCATAGAACTCATCGGCGGGCTGTTTGCCCGAGAAGGCGTCGGACATGACATCCAACACAACAATCCAGTTGGGGTAATCCTGAATCTCCTTGGCTTCGACCAGGGATCGCACCTTAACGATCGATCTTTGGACCGCGTCAGCATCTTTGAGTTCGGCGGCGATCGATGCCGCAAGGAACAGATTGTAGGCGCGGGTCCATGGATCGTTGGAATCGGGCAACGACTGGAGCGGTCCCTCGACTTGGGACAAGGCGGCGACGAGATCGCCCTCCAGCCAGCGGTAGATGGCTACACGGAGCTGTGAGTCATAGTATCTGTGCTGTTCAGCGACGGCGATGCTCTTTGCCGCGATAGCGCGGGCGCCTTCTCGGTCGCCTTTGCCGTTGCGTTGCGTCCAGAAATACCACTCGGTGCCTGTGTAGCCAGACGGATAGCTCCGCGACGCTTCTGCGGCGAAGTGCTCGGAGGACTTCTGGTCCTGCATCCCTTCGTAGACGCGCGAGGCTAGCAAGAGCCCCCAGGATGAGTAGGTCTGGGCTGCTTCCAAAGCGTGAGGCTCCGCTTGCTTCCACGCACGAAGCGATAGGTGCTCGTTAGCGATCTCCCGGTGAATCTGGGCGTGTGCGAGGCCCAAGTCTTCGAGCTTCAAGTAACTCTTGAGGGTCTGCTCCCACCGGTCTTTGTCTCCTTTCCGATAGTAGATTTCGGACAACGCGCGGACCGAGTCCATGCAGGGGCTGATGTCGATCGAACGCCGATAGCAACGGATCGCGTTCTCGTCGTCCCCCAGACGCTTGTACTGCCAAGCCGCCGCCATCCAACCGAGCGGGTCGTCGCGTAGTTCTGCTTCCCAGCTCTTGACTGTCTCCCTGTCGGGATTGTCTGCCTCGGCGAACTTCAGACGCTGGGCCTGGGGCGCGTACGGGCTGACCGTGGCGATATCGGCGAGGATGCTCTGGTGATCCTCGTCCGAGAAATGTTTGCGCCAACGCAACACCAGGCCGTGGTCGGCTTCCAGCAGAGCGGGAACGGTGCGCGAACGATACGCCACAGCGTTGACGCCCAGTTCCGTGCCGCATTTCAATCCTGCGACCGGCACGTCCCAGACGCTGGAGAGCATGTTCACCATCACGCCGCGGGGGTCAACGATCGTGAGCTTACGGAGCGTCGCCTTGGACTCGTCTTGTTGGCGCGGAGAGAATGTGTGGCTCTCTACGAAGGGCGCGTAGCGATGCCCCTCGACCAGTGGTCGGAGCTGCGCTACTAGGCTTTCTTTGGAGTGTTCGACCGCGTCCCCTGACACCCGTAGCAGATTCGCCGCTTGGGTGAACTGCTCTTGGGCGATGAGTTCGGCCAGGACCGGCCAGGAGAACTCTTCGACCGGACCTTCGAGCGAGGCCTCTCGCAATGCGTGGGCGATTTCCATCGGGCGCGGGCTAAGGTATGAAGACGTTGTCCGGCCGAATACCCCCCCGATCAGGTCCAACTTCTTGACCAGCAATGGCCGGACCCGCTTGGGCAAGGAGCCGAGCGACGCCAACCGCCTTGGCAGCAACTCTCCAAACGCCTGCGCACCGGCGCCCGAGCCAATCCGCTTAATCGCTAAGGCGTTCCAATTCGCCATCGCCGCGTAAACGCCGTAGGCTTCCGGGCATTCCGCCATAGCCGCGCTGCCCTTCTCATAGACCCATCGGCCATGCAAGTAGGAGTAGTAGAGATTCCACTGCGCGAACGCCGCGGTCTCGGCAAGATCGGGGCGATGTTCGGCGCATTGAGCGAGCGCTTCGTGATCGTACTTCGCGATCGGCGCAATAAGCGAAGCCCACTCGGGTGGATCGTCGCCATCGCCCGGTAAGGCAGAGGCCGCCTCGAACTCTTCCAGCGCCAGCGCATGCAGCCCAAGAATCGCGTAGACGTACGCGCGATTCCAATGCGGCAGTGGCTCGCCTTCGGCGAGCTTGAACATCCTCTCGGCGTAAAGAAGCGATCGCGCGGCGAAGACATCGCTCTGACTCGACCAGGTGTGGTTGGTCAGCGCCGACAAATGAGCGTAGGACCGCGATAACACTCCAAGCCACTCGACCGAGTCGCCATCACGGCGGATCGCTTGATGACCGGCCCTTATCGCAGCAAATTGAGACGCGAAGTTCATCTCTCCCAACCAGGACTCGATCTCAGCCGAAGGACTTGAACCCGACTCCGTTGTGGCAAGCGATTCGGAGCCGCCGGCGGCAGATAAGCTCTTGGCGATGAGGTCGGTTGCGTTCGTCACCTCGGCGACGAGTCGGGGATAGCGCGACCGAACGTCCCCGCCACCGCCGCCCGCTTCGGCTTCCCAAATCGGCGCGTACTGAGGGCCGTCTTCTACGTAGAGTCGAGCGTTCCAACCGCCGTCATCATTGAACTGCGATTTCAATCCTATGGCGTGCTTGGCTTGGTGGGCCGGCTCCCCCTCCGATCCCCCAAACTCGGGGAATCGTTCCCCGAGCGCTTCGTCGCGGGTGATCATCCTCAGCTCGTCACGCGCTGCAATCAGCACGCCTTGCCTGACGATCTCACGGAGAAGTCGGTCGGCGAAGACGCCATCCGCGGGGTAGGTCTCCGTTGTTAAGCAAAGGACGGACCCCACCACCTTCCGTGGCGGTTCAAGCGGCGTCGCCTGCGCTGGCGATTGCCCGACCGGCGGCGTTGCTTGCTCAGAGCAGCCGACGTGGCACAATACACAGATCAGTAACAGCAGGCTGCTATTCCGACACCTAGTTCGGTACGGTCTGCCTTGGAAACACTGGGGCATCATCATTTCTTGCTAGTGAGATCACCTCAGGTGATTTTGCAAACCTCGGACGCGGTGATTGTAGCTGCATGCCGGCGGCAGGATAAGCTTTCGCGGAGTCGGTTGCGTTTATTCCAGTCGTATGTCTCACTGAGGAAAGTTTCGAGCCGCCACCCTTGCCACTCGCTACACTGCGACCATGCCCACGATCCTTTCTTTCCGCGGCGTTTGGCCCCGGCTTCACGAGTCGGTCTTTATCGCCGACGGCGCCCGCATCATTGGCGACGTCGAGATCGGCGCCGATTCGAGCGTCTGGTTCAACGCGGTCGTACGTGGGGATGTTTGTCCGATTCGCATCGGTGAGCGGACCAACGTGCAGGACAACGTCACGCTGCACGTGACGCACGACACGGGACCGCTCAACATCGGCAGCCGCGTCACGATCGGCCACAACGCAGTGCTGCACGCCTGCACGGTGCAGGACGAGACGCTCATCGGCATGGGCGCCATCTTGCTTGACGGCTGCGTGATCGAGTCGCGGACGCTTGTAGCGGCGGGGTCGCTGGTGCGGCAGGGTTTCGTGGCGCCGTCGGGGATGCTCGTAGCGGGCGTCCCCGCCGCGGTGAAGAGGCCGCTAACCGAGGATGAGCTACGCAACGTCCTCGAGTCGCCCGACAACTACGCGCGTTACGTCGCCGCGTACCGCGAAGGGAGCTACACGGGGATGCCGCGCGGCGTTTGACGGATGGGCTTTACCCTTCAAGGTGCGTTATCGCGTTCTTCGATTCACCATTGAGTCTCGCGCAGAGACGCTGAGACGCAGAGGGTAGGTGGGGAAGACTCACGCAAAGGCGCTAAGGAAAAGTCTTTTGAAGCAAGATCGCACCCGCGTAGAGGCACATCCTTCGCAACTTGGCGCCTTTGCGTGAGTCTTATCAAAAGTCTCTCACTCTGCGTCTCCGCGTCTCTGCGCGAAACTCCCTCCACTTGGCTTCGTGGATCAACGTTCATGGCGAGTCGATGAGGGCGTTGGGTTGGTACGGCGGGGGAATACGGAATCGGTCCGCCAGGTCCACTAGCAGGCGTGAAACGGGAGGCATGTCATCGCGCTCCGCCAGCACCGAACGCGCCTTGGCCGGCACGTTGGTGATCAGGCCATCAACGCCGCGACTGATGAGCGCCGACATCGTCATTGGGTCATCGACGGTCCACACGTAAAGCTCGCGGCCGCCGTGGTGCGTCTTTCGGATCAGCTCACGTGTGGCGAACGATGCGTTCACCGCCAAGAAGTCCCCTTCGAGACGCCGTGACGAGCCCGCCGTGACCGAGAGCAGTTGCCCGACGCGCCACTCGGGCCGTAGCGCCTTGAGTTTGGCGACGCCGTTCCGATGGAGGGACATGAACTTCGTTTGGTCCACCATGCCGGCCGCTTCGACGATCTCGACGACGCGCTCCTCGAGCCGCACGTCGTGGCCGAAGTACTTGAGCTCGACGAGCACGCCCGCCTTGCCGCGGCACTCGTCGAGCACGGCGCGGAGCGTCGGGACTCTTTCCGTGGCGAAGTCGGCGCCGAACGAGCTGCCGATGTCGATGTCCGCCAGCTGCGAAGCCGTGGCGTCCCAGATCTTGAGATTGAGGCCGGCGGCTTTCATGAAGTCGCTGTCGTGGAAGACGACCACCTCCCCGTCGACCGTTTCTTGAACGTCGATCTCGATCCAGTCGGCGCCCTCGGCGATCGCGGCGCGGACCGCGGCAAGGGTGTTGTCGGGCGCCGAGAAGGGCGAGCCGCGGTGGGCGATGACGAGCACGCGATCTTCGACCGGCACGCTGCTGAGCGTGACGAAGCCCAGCGTCACGGCGCCGAGTAGCGCGACAGGCATGCCGACCGCCAGTCGCTTGCGAGTGACGAACGACGCCCCGTTACCGAGGCCGCCGTCACGAGTGAGCGTCTCGGGGATGACGCCCCCCAGTCGCAGGTGAAGCCGCCGCACGATCGCCGCCAGCGCAACGATCTCGACGAGGTGGGCAACCGCCCCGGCTGTCACGGCAAGCGTCAGGCCCAGGCCGACGCCGATAGAGACAGTGGTAAGCGACTGCGGCCAGTGCGGCGCGATCCGCCACGCGGCGGCCCCGATCACTAGCGTCGTCGTCATCGACAGCAAGAACGAGCCCACCGCCCAGCCGGCGATCCACGCGCGGACTTCCCAGCGGTGGGGCGCCGTGCGGCGCCGGCTGAGGCTTCCGACGCGCCAGTAGGCTTCGTCTTCGAAGAGCGTGATTGGCAAGACCAAGAACCAGTCCGACGCCAGCTTAACGGCCACGACCGCAATGTACGCCGTGAGGCCGACAACGACGACCGCCGCCGCCCAGAAGGCGGGTGGACGCTGCGACAGGTAGTAGTTGATGTCGTACTTGGTCAGCAGCAGGGCGTAGGTCGCCGCCGTGATGGCGACGGCCGGGGCGAGCCAGAGGATTGTTTGCAAGACGATCTTCGCCGCGACGCCGAGCAGCCGTGCCGAGTGCGAAAGAAGCAGTTGCAACGCGGCGAGGAGATTCGGCGACTGCGGCGGTTGTGACAAGATGGTGAGCAGCGCGCCGAACTCGAGCGCCACGATCGCAGTAGCGATGACGCTCACCACCACGAGGCCCGCCACACCGATCGGCGAGGTGACGAAGTAGAGCAGGTCCTGGTCGGCGAGGACCGATTGGCCAGAGCCCAGCATCGCCAGCCGCAGCGTCGCGGCGTAGAGCGGCGCGAGCAGCAGCGTCGAGGCGAACCACCAAACAACCCCAACGCCCAGCAAGGCCCGCCAGCGAGTGCGGCAGTCGAGCCAAGCGGCGACAGCGGTGGACCAGGCGTTCATCGTAGCGGGGTCCGGAGGACGCGGCTCGCCGTCGCCCTTCGATTCAGGCAAACCAAGCGAGCTACGCGAACCGGACAGAATAGATCGGCGGCAAGTGCGCCGACAACAGCGTCCAGCTCTCGCCGCCGTCTTCGCTGATCCAGAGGCCGCCGGTGGAGGAGCCCATCGCTAGGCGTTCGCCGGCGTCGTCCACGTCGAGGGCGTGGCGGAAGACGATGTCGTAGGCGTGCGTTTGCGGGAGGCCGTCGCGTTTCGCGGTGAAGGTGGCGCCGCCGTCGGAGGTTTTTGATACGGCTAGCGCAGCGTTGACCGGGTAGCGGAACTCGTCCTTCACGGCGGGGACGAACCACGCCGTGTCGGGGTCGTGCGGGTGGACGGCGACGGCAAAGCCGAAGACCGACGGATCGACGTTTGTCATTTCGTCCCAGTTGGCGCCGCGGTCGTTGCTGCGGAAGACGCCGTTGTGGTGTTGGATCCAGAGACGGTCGGGGTTGGCGCGGCAGCCGACCATGCGGTGCGGGTCTTGCGAGACCGGGTCGTACGCCATCTCGGGCGGCATGTACTCGGCGCGGAGGCCCTGGTTGTCGTTGGTCCAAGTGGCGCCGCCGTCGGTGGTGGTCCAGACGCCGCCGCAGGAGAGGGCGACCGCCAAGCGGTTCTTGTCGCGGGGATCGACGACGATCGAGTGCAGCCCGGCGTCGTCCTTGCCGCCGCCGAACCAGTTGTCGCGTTGCGGCATATTCCACAGCGACTCGACCAAGCGCCACGAATCGCCATAGTCGTCCGAACGGAAGAGGCCGCCGGGGATCGTGCCGCACCAGAGCGAGCCGGGCTCGTCAGCGCCGGCGGGTTCGAGCGACCAGATTTCGGACAGCGACGCGGGCTTGCGCTGCGCGCCCTCGATGGCTTCGCCCGTGTCGGGCATGCGATTGGGGACCGTTTCGCCGGCGGGGTACGTCGGCGCCGCGATCTCTTCCCAGGTCACGCCGCCGTCGCGGCTGCGGTGCAGGTGGCAGCCGAAGTGTCCTTCGTCCACCGAGGCGTAGGCGACGCCGTCCCGGGGATCAACGAGCGACATCGAGAGGTTCTTGCCGAGGAACGCGACGTTGGCGATCTCCCAACCGCTCGGCGCGCGGCGGAACGTGAAGAGGCCCTTGCGAGTCGCAACGTCAAATCGATCGGACATGAGGAGATCGCGATGAGGATTGAAGGGGTCAACCGCCCGACAGGGCTTGCATGACGAAGAGTTCGGAGGCGGGCGTGATCGGGTCGCTCAAAGCGACGCGGTCGGCGATCAGTTTGCCATCGACGAACACGGCGACGTGGCGGCGCAGGCGGCCTTGCTCGTCGAAGACGTAGCTACGCAACCGGTCGCGGCCGGCGAGCGCGGCGGAGAGGGCTTCGGCGACGGTGGCGCCGGCGACCTCGACAGGCTCGTCGGGGGCGTGGTCACGCAGGTGATCGGTGAAGGCAACGGTCGACATTGGTTGCGATGATTCGGTGAGCAAAACAGAAGCCACGGCATTGAAACGCGAAACTCTCCGAGCCTGCAAGTAAGCGGGAACGGGTTGTCGGCAAGAAACGTCGAATAGTGGCTAAAACCATTCGGAGGGCGTGACGAGATCGTTTAAAATAGGCCCTTAACGCGGTCGCGGGCGTTGCACGGGCTGATGTTGCCGCGGCACGGGGCTGAGGCTGAGGCTGAGGCTGAGGTTAGTTGTTGCACGACTCTGGAGATCGGATGCTTTTTCAGTTGCTAGCGATGTGCCTCGGATTGATGGCATCCGCCGCACTTGCGGTGGAGCGACAGGGCGCGCCGGTCGAAGTCCCAACCGCGGAGGCGCTCAGTGAGCCCGGGGCGCTGGCCGCTTACGTGACGGAGTCGCTCACGACGACGGGGCGATGCGTGCTGCCGGTAGGCGTCATTAAGACCGACACGCCGGTGGTGCTTAAACGGCTCCACGGGGGCGTCATCGAAGGGGCTGGCCCCGCTTATGCTCCGGCAGAATCCAGGAACGGTTGGCGGTCGCACCCCGAGACGATTCAGGCCTCGACGCTGATCGTCGCGACCGACCCGACACAGCCAGCGATCGTCCTCGAAGCGGCAATCAACACAGAGCTACGCAACTTCAGCGTCGAGACCACGGGGGTCGGGGTGGCGTACAAGCAAGTCCCGGGCTGGGGCAATGCGAATGCTTACCTGCACCGCGTCGCCTTTCACGGTTGTGGAATTGCGTTCAAAGCGGGTGAAAAGTCCACGGATCACAACGCCGCCGACGTGACATTCAACGGGTGCCAGTTTTATCGCTGCGGTACGGGTCTGGAAGTCAATCACCTGCAAGGCGTGAACTACCTGTTCGATGGGATGTGTTTCTTCGGTCACGTTGATCGGGCGGTGGTGTTTAACGAGGGCGGCTTCTCGCACCTGGAGAACTGCACGGGCTTTGATGTCGGCACGTGGCTAACGCTGAGTGGCGGCGGCTCGAACCTGATGCCCTGCCGGATCACCCATCTGTACAGCGACCGCAAGAAAGAGGACACGCCGCCGGTGATCGTCGATGCAAGCCGCGCCACGAACCAGACACGCGTCCTCGTCGATGGCGTGAAGGTCACTCAGCACGGGCTGCACGACCGGTTGTACTACTCGGGGCACGTCTACTACCGCCTACCGCGAGACCATAAGAAGCAGAAGTCGATGATCCGCGTGCGCGACAACGACCTGAACAACTACCCGTGGGGTGGTGTGTACGAACCGCAGGTGGTTGATAATTGACGGCGAGCCGGCGACGTGAGTCGTCGGTGGACCGTACGTACCAGCTTCCCACCGACGACTCACGTCGCCGGCTCGCCTCTGGTCGTGACGCTATCGCTTCACTTGATCGCGCATCATCCGTTTAGCGGCTTGTTGCGCGTCGGACCAATCGCCGTTGCGGCACTGCTGGCAGATGTCGTTCAGCCAGCCGGCCTCACGTTCGGTGATTTCGCCGGCAGCGACGGCCGCGTCGATCTTGGTGGTGACTTCGTCGATGCGGTCGGCCGACTGCCGATTGCTGAGTGTGTAGAGCGCGTGGGCGAACTCGTACGCCATTGGGCTTACTTCGCCGTATCCGCAACCTGCCATCACCAAGAGTATCAAGCCGACAGCCGACAGCCGACGGCCGAGAGCCCCTTTCTCACAGTTCTGCATTCGAAGCCTCCCCCTCGCCGATGCTGCTGTACTCGGCCCATAGGATTAGGTTGACGTCTTCGGATACGAACCGCACCGACGCGTCACCCAGCGCGACGTTGCCGCCGCCGGGGTGCTCGGCAAACATCTGCCCGACGTGCAGCGTCGGGAAGTTGACCGGGTGGATGATGATTTGATCAAAGACGTCAAACTCGCCCCCGGATGGGCCGCCATGGACGAGCACCAGTGTGGCCGCCGCGTCGTCGCCGTTGTCGGGCGTGATGAGTTTGGGGAGCGTCGTGGCTTGGGGAACGACACCGGCCCAAGTCTTGTCGCTGAGCCGCGCCGAGTGTTCACCGAAGAAGATCGTCTTGGAGAGCCCATCGGTGACATCGGCGAAGCGCGTTTGCGAGTTGCGATAGAACGGCCCATCAGCGACTTTGGCGACGTCGCCGTTGTGGGGGACGATCCCCGTGGTTTCGGCGTAGATGTCGGTGAAGATCGTGGCGTCCGCCGCGCCGCCGCAGGGGCCCCAGCAGGATTCTTGGCCGTGGCTGGCGACGTAGTGCGAGCGACCCACTTCGATCGGCCCAGCGCCGAGATCGACGTGGCTGCCCGAGGCGTCGGCGACCGCGAACGGCGTCGTCTCCTCGCCCACGCTGGGGCATAGGTAGGAGGTGACGGTCGCTCGCCGCGGAACCGCGTGCGCGGGGGCCCAGACGGGCACGTCGAAGTCGATCGCGTCGGCGACGGCGGTCTCTTCGAGCTGCTGTAGCAAGTAGGCGCCCCATGCCCAGCCGGGGCCCGCGTCGCCGGTCGTCGCGTCACGGTCTGGGGCGGTGGTGTCCACCGAGTAACCCGGCGGCAAGAGCCGCTTGGCGCTCTCGTAGTTATGCGTCGCCAGGCCGATCTGCTTGAGGTTGTTGGTGCACTGCGACCGCCGCGCCGCTTCGCGGGCCGCTTGAACGGCCGGGAGCAGCAGCGCCACCAAGAGGCCGATGATGGCGATAACGACCAGGAGCTCGATCAGCGTGAATGCGCGGAAGGTGGTTTGACGTCTCATGGCTCGCGTGGAAATTGTAACCAAGGCTAAATTAGCGATGCGACCGATTGTACCCTTGGCGACAACTGAGGCAAGTGGCTTTCATCGCACTTGGTTTGAGAGTCCGACTGGGTGGTTATCGTTTGCATGACGCACTCCCGGCGCTGGCGCTTGGGGCTCCCTTTTTCGGCGTTGCCGCCACAACGAAGGAGAGCCCTAACCACCAGCGCCGTGAGTGAATCACCGAAGGAGCTTCTTGGCCGGATCGGCTCGGAGCGCAACAATCGTTCGTCAGCCCGCGTCCCAGACATCCCCCCGCCGTATGTCGATGTCTTCCACTGAACCCTGCCGGATCGCTTGCGTGGGGGCGAGCGTCACCTTTGGGCGCGGGTTGCCGAATCGGCGAGAGCAGTGCTACCCGGCCGTGTTGCAGCGGCTATTGGACGAGCGGTACGGCGCCGGCGGGTGCGAGGTCCGCAACTTCGGCTACAGCGGCGCCACGGCGGCGCGGGTGTCGAACGAGCCGTACTGGCAGACGCCCAGCTTCACGGCGGCGACGCGGTTCGAGCCGCACTTCGTGCCGCTGATGCTGGGAACGAACGACGCCCAGTTTGCGAACGTTTCGGCCCGACGGACGCTCGCCCGCGACTTGGCGGACCTCGTCGAGCACTTCCGGGGCCTGGGCGCCGAGGTGCTGGCGGCCGACCCGCCGCCGGCGTTTCCGCCCGTGGCGGAGATCGATTTTGACGCTCTACGGGACGAGGTGCGGCCGACTGTTCGCCGCGTCGCCGTCGAGATCGGCGCCCCGCTGGTGGACTTCTTCAGCCCTCTGGAGGACGCCAGAGCAGGCTTTCCCGACGGGTTGCACCCTACCGCGGAAGTGGCTGAGAAGATCGCTCAGATCGCGTTTGGGGCGTTGGAGCCGCTGGTGGGGCGGTGGTTGGGTCGGTGATGGATAGCGATTTAGTGGGCCACTCCGGGCGCTAACGCGTTCCGGCTCCCTGTCACTTGGTGCGCAATCCAACTTCCCACTTCTGACTTCCCACTTGGCGTTAGCCTAACTCTTTCTTGACCAATACGTTACGGCGTGTTGCAATGAATGGGCCTGGGCCGCTTCAGGGGCCTTTTGCGCCTGGGCCCAACTCGTCGCGAAAAGCGGCCGGAGAAGCCACCGAGTGAAGTTACTCCATCCGTCCAACCCGCTCACGGCGCGCGCCGGCGCCGTTAATCGCCGTCTGCCCACCGCCCACTGCCCACCGCCCACGGCGCTCACCATCGTCGAGATGCTGGTGGCGATGGCGATCACGCTGCTGATCATGGCGGCGGTGGTGACGGTGTTCGCCAACGTTTCGAACAGCGTGACGCGGCGGCGGGCGACAATCGAGATGTCGTCGGCGCTGCGCAACGTGCGCGAGACGCTCGCCCGTGACTTGGCCGGCGCAACGTGCCCCGCGGTGCCGTGGCAACGGCCCGAGTCAAACGTCGGTTATATCGAGATCATTGAAGGGCCTCAGAACGACTACTACCCGACGCCGTGGTTGTTCGACGGCGACGGCGACGGCGTTCCCGATCCGATCGGCAATGTGCCGGGCATTGAACTGGCGCTCTCGTCGCTGCCGGGGAGTAACCTGGGCGGCACGCCGGCGAACGACTTCACCGGTCACGGCCTTGTGATCGGCTCCAACACGCCGATCGGCCCGGGCACGTCGCTGGAGAACACACCTACCGACGGCCGCGGCCTCGGCGACGGCGACGACACGCTGATGCTCACGGTGCGTAATGAGGAGGAGCCGTTCGTCGGCAGGATCCCGATTCGCTCGGGGAACGCGTCGCCCAGTGCGGCTGCCTTTGCCAACTGGGGAAACGAAGAGATTGAGTCGCCGCTTGCCGAGGTGGTGTGGTACGCGCTGGAGAACCCGGTCGACCCGAACCGCACGTTCGCATTCGGCGAGCCGGGCTATCGGACTATTTATCGACGGGCGTTGTTGATTCTGCCGGACGTGGATTATGGGATCGATGTGATTCCTGGCGGAGTCGATACGAATCCGGGTAACGTCGCGGGCGTGTTGGCGGGCCCGGGGGCGGTGCGAGTCCTTCCGCCTGATGTGGACCGCACCGACGTTTCCCAAGCGATTGCCTGTCTCATCAGTTTCCAAGAGCGTTACGACCTGTCGGTGCGGCTTGAATGGGACCCACTGTTGCCAAGCAGTAATACAGAGCCCGGCAGGTGGGTGCTCAAATCCAATACGCTCGGCGATCTAACAGAACGAGAGAATCGCTACGAGCATCATGGCTACATTGGCATCGCCGCGGCTTACGGCACGATCGATCGCTACTACCCGTTCGCATTGGCATCGGGAGGAGTAACGCCCAATTCCGTTTCGGATGTGCTCTTCGTTTCCGATCCTGAGATCGGGAATCCAGCAGAAGGCGCAGAGTTTCAAACAGTCGTGGCGGGTCTGCCTGCCGCTCTTGGAGGCGGCTATGCAGTGGTCGCCTACGAGCCGTCAGACACCGAGACGACATCGATGGATCGAGTTTACGGTGCGCGTCCGTTCGCCCTCGTGAATTACTCTACCGCATCACCATGCACAGCGCGGGCAGTGCTAAATGAAGTGAATCAAGTGGTTCACGTCACGAGAGGTCTTGTTCCGCTCGGCGGGAGCCGGCGTGGCGAGGACGTGATGATGACAGACGCTTTGGCATTCGACTTGAAAGTCTACGACCCGGGCGCGCCGATCTACCGAATTGCTTCCGGCACGGACTTTCTTATCGTAGGTCCCAACGATCCGGCGTGGCCTGCGGCGATATTGACCGATGCCAATGGGCCGGCTGCCAATGGCGATGTTGCAATTGATACATTCGAGAGTCAGGGCGCCTACGTCGATCTTGGTTATGGAAAGCGTTCGCCTGCCTTCGGTGTCAGCCAGCGTTACACGGGCGATCCTCTGCTACCCGTAGGGGCCCTCAACCTGGTTGCCCCGATCGCTCCGCAATTCTGGCGCGATGGGTTCGTTCGATTGCCAAGTCAACCAACCTCCACCGCAGCTCCACTTACGACGTTGTACGCGAACTACGACACGTGGAGTTGGCATTACGAGAACGATGGGATCAATCAGGATCGCGACAGCGGCCCGAACGGCAGGCCTACGGTTGACGAGGGGGCCAATGGCTTGGACGACCCGGACCCCACCATTGCCGGCGACCCCCGTCTCGTTGACAACGCCGCCGACATCGCGCTATACGGCCCCGACGACTTCGCTGAGCGTGAAACGCGTCCCCCTTACGATGCGGCGCTGCGTGGCTTGCAGGTGTCGCTCCGTGCTTACGAGCGTGACAGCCGACAGATCCGTGAGGTGCGGGTCAAGGAATCGTTTGTGCCGGAATGACGTTGAGAGGCTAGAGGCTAGGATGAGCGCTGCGAACTGGAATTCCCTCGTCCCCCGTCTCTAACTGCCCCCCGTTAGCAGGAATCGGCCTCCACCAATGCATGTCATCCGACTACGAGCTGCCTGGCGACACGAGGGGGGCGGCGTCTCCGTGCGGCGTTTCAATAAGCCCACCGGCCTGGAGGGGGGTGAACGGGTCTGGCTCGTATGGGATGGCGCGGTCGAGGCGGTCGAGCTGAACGGCGAGCCGCTCGACGTGTCTCCGACCCGGCATGACGTGACAGAAAGGCTACGGCTAGCGAATGAACTCCGCCTAACCGGAGCGGCGAAGGCCACCTGCAGCACGGTCCATCTCGGCATTTCCCCCCGTGACGCCTCAGGCGAGTACTAGGTGTCCTAGCAGTTCTGCCGACTGCGCCAGATGGATCGGACGTTACAACTACGGCACGAATCGGCCCCAATCGATACGGAATGGTCGCCCTTATTTGCCGGGGGAAATAGACTACTGGCTTGGGGACGAACCGTTCCCGAGCGGATGGTATCGGAATCCCTTTCGAGTTGAGACAGGCGGCTTCACATGAGCGGCGGATTTCACTTAGCAAGCCTCCTGGGCTTGGCTGCGACGCTGGCCTCGTTGTCCGCCTCAGCGGCGACTCCGACGCACAAAGTGCGGATGTACTGGAACTACGGCCCGATTGAGGTCGAGCTCTATGGCGCCGACTCGCCGCGTCACGTCGCGAACTTCATGCTCTACGTTGACTCTAACCGGTACGACAATACGTTCGTCCACCGGGTCGAGGCCGGTGCCGCGAAGTTCGTCCAGGGGGGCGGCTTCACCGTCCCCGCGGCGCCGACGATCAACAACCTTGTCAGCCAACCCGTAACGCCGTTCAAGCAGATCAAGAACGAGTTCAACGCCTCTAACGGACTGTCCAACACACCGGGCAGCCTCGCCGCCGCGCGTACAGCCCATCCCGATAGTGCCACGGCCCAGTGGTTCTTCAACGTCACCAACAACGCGGGCGGCTTTGATCCGGGGCCCTATACGATCTACGGGCAGATCACCGAGGGCTTCGACTGGTTTAGCCAAGTGCCTTACGTCAACCAGCTTCAAGACACTTACCCGCAGAAGGCGGGCAGCTACGAGGCCACGACGCCGCTCGTCAATGGCACGACGCTCGTCACCCTGTACGAGACCATTGAAATCTCACTGCAGCCGGGGGACTTCAACAATGACGGGATCGTCAACCAAGCTGACCGTGATGTCTGGGAATCCGCCTCGATTAATCAGGACAATCTAGCTGCCGACGCGGACGGTGATTCCAACGTCGATGAAGACGATTTGGCGATCTGGCAGGCGAATCTCGGGCAGGGCGTGTTACGCTCACAATTGCCCGGCGACTACAACCGGGACGGCGATATCTCGAACGCTGATTTCCTGTGGTGGCAGACCCTCTACGGATCGACGCTCACCCTCGACGCTGACGGCAACGGCGATGGTGTCGTCAATGCGGCGGACTACACCGTGTGGCGTGATTCGATGGCGGCCGCCGGGCAAGCGGTAACGGTCCCCGAGCCGACCTCGGCGGCGATCGTCGCGATGGCGCTGCTCGGCGCGGGATGCCGCCGCCGAGCCTAAAAAAAGCGTGACCTCGGAGGAGCCGGCGACACACCGACTCCGTGACGACGGCCAGGGGCAATCAAGCCGTCCTCACACCGTTCCTCCGAGGCCACGCGGGCCAACGGTCGGTAGTTGCAGTCCCCGTGCCGCTGGGGCAGGGTAGGGCGTCCCGATCTGGGAATGCCGTAAGCCGTTGCGAGTGAACGGATTGCGGTGTTTGGCGGCAGTCTCAAGCTGGGATTCGCGGCGTCGGCTTCGCTGCGGCGTTTCAAGATCGCGCTACTCGGCTGTGGCGAGACGCTACACGAGGGCTCAATTACAGTGTGACGGCGAGCCGGCGACGTGAGTCGTCGGTGCGCGTCGGATACCCGCTTCCCACCGACGACTCACGTCGCCGGCTCGCCTTGTTGCCTGGGGCGCCATTGATCCGCTGCGGCGGGCGCCTTACCAACTCTTGCAGCAGGGCGGCCGTTGCGTGCCGCACTTACCGCTCAAGGAGGAGGGGCCCGATGGCCACAGAGAAGCCGAACACCGTCGCTACGATTGGCCCGCACCGCTGCGGCGCTGGGGAACCTCTGCTGCTGATCGCCGGGCCGTGCGTGATCCAGACCGAGGCGCTGACGCTCTCGATCGCCGAGTCGCTGGCCGCCATGTCGCAACGGCTGAGCGTGCCGGTGGTCTTCAAGGCGTCGTTCGACAAGGCGAACCGCACCAGTTCGGGCGCCTACCGCGGGCCTGGCCAGGACGAGGGACTGCGGATTCTGGAGAAGGTCCGCGATGCGACGGGCCTGCCGGTGACGACCGACGTTCACGAATCGCACCAAGCGGCGGCCGTGGGGCAGGCGTGCGACGTGCTCCAGGTGCCGGCGTTCCTGGCCCGCCAGACGGACCTGTTGATCGCCTGTGCGGCGACGGGGCGGCCGGTGAACGTCAAGAAAGGCCAGTTCATGGCGCCGGGCGATATGAAGCACGTTGTGGGCAAGCTCGTCGAAGGGGGCTGCCGCGACGTGCTGCTATGCGAACGGGGCACGTTCTTCGGCTACGGCCGGCTGGTGAACGACTTCCGGGCGATCCCCGAGATGCAAGCCCTCGGCGTGCCAGTCGTTTACGACGCGACGCACAGCGTCCAAGAGCCCGGCGGCCTCGGTGGCGCTACCGGGGGCCGGCGTGAGATGGTCGAGCCGCTCGCCCGGGCGGCGGTGGCGGTTGGCGTGAATGCGGTGTTCCTGGAGACGCACCCCAACCCCGATGATTCGCCTAGCGACGGGCCCAACATGGTCCCCCTCGACAAGTTGCCGGCGCTGGTGGAGCGGCTCCTCGCGATTCGGCAGGCGGCTGGCGTATGATGGGGTTCAGAGAGGGACTAGGGGCTGAGGGGCTAGGGGCTGAGGGAGAGAAACGGCGCTGCTTGCTCGTCTCCCTCAACCGTTTACCCCCTCAGTCCCTAGCCCCTCACCCTAGGAAGTTTCCCTTTGACGCCGACCCCCTGGTGGCATGAAGTTCGCGAACCCCTGGCGCCCGACCGCCGCAATCGCCGCCGTGGGCCTCGTCGCCGCCAGCCTGCTGACGCCGTTGGGCTGTCGCCCGACGAAGCGACCGGCGGCAAAGCGTCCCAATACCGGCGCCGCCTCGCAGCGCGACTCGCGCGGCTTGCTCGACTCGATTGTGGCCCAACTGCGGACGCTTCCCGAGTCGTCTCAGCTTGAGCTCACGCCGCCGGCAGTGGTGCTCGATGCGCGTTCTAGCGCCGACGGCGAAGAGATCCAGGGCATCCTGCGTCGTCGGCCCGACGGGCCGTTTGAGCCCGCCAACCTGATTACGGTCCCCCGTGGAAATGCGGGGTTTCGGAAGAACGTCAAGCCGGGCGACATCGTCAAGTATTACGGTGTGCCGGACGAAGCGACTCAGCAGCGTCTAGAAGCCACCGCCGAAGTCGATATTCGCACGGGGCAACGTGACTACTCGACGGCGGACGTGGATGTCCTGACATTCGACGCGATAGATTTGACGGTCGCTCAGGTGCTCGACGACAACTCGCTATTGATCGTTGGCGGTTTTCCCAACGAGGATGAAGCGGTGCGCAAGATCGAGGTCTGGCGGACCGTCGATTCGCGGATGGAAGAGATCCAGCGTGAGTGGGGCGCTTACGTCGCTCGCCGCGAGCCGCCGCTGGAGTGGCACCCCAGCGCTGACGAGGCGTCGCTCGGACAGCTGACGGAGCGTTTGAATCAATGGCTGCGGCAAGTCGGCGCCGCCGGCAAGCGGGCGGACGCCGGCGCCTGGAAGCGACCCACGCTGTTGGAGACGCTCCCCGAGTCGATTACCAGCGGCGTTGACCTCGAGCCGTACCTCGCCGATGACGAACTAGCGACGGGTTACTTCCGCCCCTACGAGAGCCGCTTGGTGCAAGGCGCGACTTGGCAGCGGGATGTGTCACGCTGGGCGCGGGGCGGCGACCTTGCGCCGCTGGCGGTGGCGAGGACGCTGTTCGACTGGGTGACGTTGAATGTGCAACTCGTCGAGCCGTCGCAAACGCCGCCGCGTTGGCCCTGGGAGATGATGCTGCATGCCCAGGCAACCGCCGCGGGTCGGGTGTGGGTCTTCGCCGGACTGTGCCAACAGCAGCATCTGACGGCCGTCGCCGTTGCTGTCCCCGTCGAGGGCGGCGATGAACGGCTCTTGGTCGGTGTCGTCGAGGGGACCGAATTGCGGCTGTTTGACCCCGTGTTGGGGGCGCCGCTTCCCGGCGCCAACGAGGGCGCGATCGCAACGCTCGCCGAAGTCCAAGCCGACGACGCGCTGCTGCGGAAACTGGACCTGGAAGACGAGTCCTACCCGCTTACCGCTGAGGCCATGAAGAACGCGCGTATTGGCGTCGTTGCCGATGCGTTCTCGCTCACTCGACGCGCAAGCGAACTCGACACAAAGCTGTCGGGTGACGACGCGCTGGCGCTCTCGGTCGACGTCGATGGCGTCGCCAAGCAACTCGGCGAGGTGAAGGGGGTTGGCGAGGTCGTTCTCTGGCAGCAACCGATCCAAACGCTCGCTGACAAGCTCGCGGCGAAGCCGTCCGAGCGGCGGCAAGCGGTGCGTGACTTCTTGCCGTTCGCATGGCGGCCGCAGCTATGGCGCGGGCGGCTCCAGCAGTTCCGCGGCGTCCACCAAGAGGCCGATGTGAAGCGAAATGTGCTCGACGAAACGCTCGACGATCACAAGGCGGCCCTGCGGTACTTCATGAGCCGCAAGGTCCGACCCTCCGAGAAGAGTCTCGAGCAGCAGAAAGTCCCGGAGGAGAAGCGAGAAATCTATCGCGCCGCGCGGACGTTGGGGACGCTCTTTCTAGCGTTGCTGTCGTACGAGGATGGCGCCTACAGCGTCGCCATCGACTGGCTCGACAACCCGGCGATGGACGATGCGTCGGCCGCGCCGTATAAGCCTCTAGTGCAGCAACTCAGGGCCCGCTCGCTCGAAGGTCTCAATCAGCTCGACGAGGCAGCGGACGTGCTCGACAAGATTGAAGGCCCGATGGCCCCAGGCGCCAAACTGCGGGCGCGGAGGTTGCGGGAGCGGGCGGTTGGCGCCGAGGAGGCGTTGGGAGACGAGGCCGATCAAGACGCGGCGGACGAGCCGTGACCAAGTTCGCTCGGCAGCAGTGGTTCTTACTGGCGCTCGGGGCGACGCTCGTCGGCGGCGCACTGTTCTACCAGCCGCTGCGGCCCGTCACCGAGGCGATCCCGCAGCACCCGCTGTTGGCGGTGATCCTGTGGCTGATGTCGGCGCCGCTCGACCTGCGACGTTCGCTGTCGGGGAGGCACGCCGTGGCGGCTACCGGCATAGCGGTGGCGGTCAACACGCTCGCGGCGGGGCCGCTGGCGTGGGTGATGGGCCGGGCCTTGATCGAACCGCTAGCGATCGGCTTGGTGCTTGCCGCGTTGTCGCCGTGCACGATGGCCTCGGCCGCCGTCTGGACCCGCCGCGGCGGCGGCAACGACGCCATCGCCTTGATGGTGACCGTTGTCACGAGTCTGCTTTCGGTGGTGTCGCTGCCGGGCTGGGCGTGGCTGCTGATCGGTAAAGGGCAGAACGTCGAAGTCGATGCGGTTGAGCTTGCCGGCAAGATGCTGGTTTACGTCGTGTTGCCGATCGGCCTGGCGCAGGCGATGCGTGGTTGGTCGCCGTGCCGGTTGTGGTGCGACCGGCATCGCCATCAACTAAGCCTCACCGCCCAGTTGGGGCTGTTGCTGATGGTGCTGATCGGGGCCGTCCGCTGCGGCGAGCTGCTAGCAGGGACGGACTCAACGCTGCGGCTGGTCGACTGGGGGCTGCTGATCGTCATCACCGCCGTGGTGCACGTGGTGCTCTTCGCCTTGGCTTGGTACGGGACGCGGGCGATCGGCGCCCCGCGGGCCGACATGCTGGCGGCCGCCGTCTCCGGGAGCCAAAAGACGCTGGCGGTGGGGTTGAGCGTCGCGATGGAGTTCGGTCCGCTGGCGATCCTGCCGATGATCGTCTACCACACGCTGCAACTGCTGATCGACGCGGTTCTGGTGGAGAAGTTGGGGGTGAAGCGGGCGAAGTGACGATTCTGGGGGTTCAGAAAGGGGGGGTGATTCGTGGTTCACTCCGGTCGCTGACGCTCCCGGCTCGCCAAAACACGGACGGCGAGCCGGGAGCGTCAGCGACCGGAGGGCGCCACGAAAACCTCCCCTTCACCTTACCGCCAGCCATCTTGAGCCCCGCCCCCCGCGCCCGTATGATACGGGGCTACGGCGGACCCCCGCCCACGACACAAGCGCCCGGCGGCCTCACCAGACGAGGACGCCCCCCAGGGCCCAGCCGACTGAGACCCAGTCGATAGGAACAGAGCCATGCAGGCCGACATCCACCCCCAGTATCAAGAAACGTCCGTCCACTGCGGTTGCGGCAACACGTTCACGACGCGCAGCACGCGGAAGGAACTGAAGGTCGATATCTGCAACGCTTGCCACCCGTTCTACACCGGCAAGCTGAAGTTCGTGGACACCGCCGGCCGTATCGATAAGTTCAAGAAGAAGTTCGCGGCGGCTGGCTACGCGAGCCTTGGCAAGAAGTGAGCGCGAAAGTGGAAAGGCGAAAGGGGAAAGGGGAAGAGCGTTAGCAGCGCCGTGTACGGCTGCGCTTAGTTTTCCCCTTTCCGCATTCAACTTTCCCCTTTCACCATGCGTGACCTGCTCGAAACGAAGCTCGCCCGGTTTGAGCAACTCGAGCGCGACCTCTGCGATCAAGACGTGCTGGCCGACTCGACGCGGCTAGCGGCGACGGCGCGCGAGCATGGGTCGCTGTCGCGGCTGGCGGGCAAGTACCGGTCGTTCAAAGACCTCTGCCAGCAGATCGCCGAAGCGCGCGAGATGGCGGCCGGCGACGAGGCCGAGATGCGTGAGCTCGCCGAGGCGGAGCTCCCCGATCTCATTGAGCGCCGCGAGGCGCTGTGGGACGAGCTGCTGACGATGACGCTCGGCGGCGAGGACGCCAACCGCAGCCGCTGCCTGATGGAGATCCGCGCCGGCACCGGCGGCGACGAGGCGGCGCTGTTCGCCCGCGACTTGTTCGAGATGTACAAGCGCCACGCCGAGGTGAAGGGCTGGAAGGTCGAGATCATGGACGCCAGCGCCACGGAGTTGGGGGGCTTCAAAGAAATCTCGCTCGCCTTCGAGGGCGAAGGCGTCTTCCGCGAATTGCGCTACGAGTCGGGGGGCCACCGCGTGCAGCGCGTCCCCGCGACCGAGACCCAAGGACGCGTTCACACGTCGGCCGCGACGGTCGCCGTTCTGGCCGAGCCTGAAGACGTCGAGGTCAACCTGACGCCGGAGGACTACCGGATCGACAAGTTCTGCGCGTCGGGCCCCGGCGGGCAGCACGTCAACAAGACCGAGTCCGCCATCCGCCTGACGCACTACGAGACGAACATCGTCGTCCAATGCCAGGACGAGAAGTCGCAGCACAAGAACTTGGCGAAGGCGCTGCGCGTGCTCAAGTCGCGCATCTACGACCAGCGCCAGCAAGAGGAAGAGAAGCGACGCTCCGCCGAACGCAAGGGCCTCGTCGGCTCGGGTGACCGCAGCGAGCGGATCCGCACCTACAACTACCCGCAGAACCGCTTCACCGACCACCGCGTCGGCCTGACGCTCTACAAGCTCGACCAGATCATGTCGGGGGACGTGCAGATGGTGACCGACGCGTTGGTAGATCACGATCGACAGAGCGTGCGGGACGCGATGGGAGGGTTGGATTAATGCGGAAAGTGGAAAGTGGAAAGTGGAATGGATTCAGTGGGGGCCGTAAGGTCACTTCCTTCCCCTTTCGGCATTCCCCTTTCCCCTTTTGCGCTTCGATGGCCTCTCCACAGGAGCGCCGCTATGCCTAACGAAGCGCCTTGGTCCGTTCTCCGCCTCCTCAATTGGACGACCGACTATCTGAAGGAGCACGGGGCCGAGTCACCGCGGCTCGACGCGGAGGTGCTGCTCGCCGAGGCGCTCGGGTGTCAGCGGATAGCGCTTTACACTCGGTTTGAAGAAGTCCCGGCGGAGGCGGTTCGCAACGCGTTCAAGGCGCTGGTGAAGAAGCGGGCCGAGGGGGCGCCGGTGGCGTACCTTGTGGGGCGGAAAGAGTTTTATTCGCTCGACTTCCATGTCGAAGAGGGCGTACTCATCCCGCGGCCCGACACCGAGCTATTGGTGGTGACGGTCCTCGACTTGATCAAATCTCGCGGCAACGCCGACGTGATGATCGCCGATATCGGGACTGGGACGGGCGCGATCGCGGTGGCGATCGCCAAGCACGCGCCGTCGAGCAAAGTCGTGGCGATCGACGTGAACCCGCAGGCGGTCGCCCTGGCGAAGAAGAACGCGGAGAAGTACGGCGTCGCCGACCGCCTCGCGCCGATCGAGAGCGACCTGTTCTCGAAGGTGAAGGCGTCACGCACGTTCGACTTCATCGTGTCGAACCCGCCGTACGTAACGACGAACGAGTTGATGAACCTCGACCCGACTGTGCGCGACCATGAACCCCACCTGGCGCTCGACGGCGGCCCCGAGGGGACGAGCGTCATCGAGCGACTCTTGGCGCTCGCGCCGGAGCGGCTCGCCAACGGCGGCGAACTCCTCATCGAGATCAGCCCGATGATCGCGGATCGCGTCGAGGGGCTTGTGAACGATTCGCCGGGGCTGGAGTTGGTGGCGACGTTGAAAGACCTTTCACAGTTGCCGCGCGTGACGCACGTGCGGAAGGCGTGACACGTTGTCGAACAACGAGTCTTCTCTTGAAGTGAGCCGCGTCGTCTCCGATGCGGTGGCAGGGGCGCCGACTTCACCGCGGTCGGGACGACGCGGCTCACTCGGTATCGCCTTGCGTAGTGAACGCGCGGAGCGTGATCCCTTCTGCTTCGAGCGCCGCCCGCACCGCCCGCGCGAGCGGGACCGCGTTCTCTCCATCGCCGTGTAGACAGATGCTGTCGCTACGCATGGGAATCTCCTTGCCGCTGAGCGCGACAGCGACGCCGTCGCGCGCGAGCCGCACCGCTTGAGCGACAACGGCCGCCTCGTCGGTTAGCACGGCGCCGGGGAGTGATCGCGGGGCGAGCGTTCCATCGTCGCGATACGCCCGATCGGCGAAGGCTTCGGCGAAGAACGGCAAGCCCGCGTCCTTTGCCGCCGCTTCGAGCGCGGAGCCGGCTTGTCCTAAGATCGGTAGCGGGCCGAAAGTATATCGCGAGGCCGCAGCAATCACGGCGTCGGCGAGCGATCGATCACGGCCCGTTTGGTGGTAAAGGGCGCCGTGGAGTTTGAGGTACTTCAGAGTCCAGCCGGTTAGGGTGAACGCGTAGAAGTGGAGTGTTTCGATCTGCTCATCGACTAGCGCAGCGAGTGCTCCAGGAGTGACAGCGATCTCGCGCCGTCCAAAGTGTTGACGATCGGCATGGCCCGGGTGGGCGCCGATCGCGACGCCGCCTTCAATCGCTGCAATGACCGAGTCGTGAATGGCGTTTTCGTCTCCCGCATGACCGCCGCAGGCGATGTTCGCGCTGGTGACGAGCGAAATCAGCTCGGCGTCGGTCGCAAGGCCTTCGCCTACGTCGGCGTTGAGATCGATCGTTCTCATCAAGGCGAGTTAACCACAAAGTAACGAAGGAACAAAGGCTCGTACTCAAACTCTTTCCTTCGTTCCTTAGTTCCTTGGTGGTTCAAAATTGTTGGTCCTCAAGTTGAATCCCGACAGCGGCGAGGGCGAGGTCGCGTTCTAATTTCTTGCGAAGACGGATCGCTTCTTCAAGATTGACTTCGGCGAAACGGACGGTGTTCCCGGGGGCTAATTGACCGATCATTGACCAGTCGGCGGAGATGATCGCGGCGATCACCGGGTAGCCGCCGAGGGTTTGGCGGTCGGCGCCGAGGGCGATGGGTTGGCCGTCGGGGGGGACTTGGACGGCGCCCGTGCAGACGGGCTGCGAGGGCATTTCGACGGCGCCGTTGACGGGGAGCTCGGGGCCTTCGAGGCGGACGCCCATGCGGCTCGATTGCGGGGCGACGCGGTACGTCTCGTTGAGCAGGCGGCGCCATGCTTCGTCATCGAAGAGGGGGGCTTGGGGGCCGCGGAGAAGGTGTAGGGTGGTGACGTCCTTCGTGGGGCTCCGGCGCCTTCCGGCTCCGGCTAGGACGGCGGTTGACGGTTGGTGGGTTGGGTTTGTGAGTGAACCGAGGACGTCGTCCACTCCGAGAGTTCTGCCAATGCTTCCGCCGAAGCCGCCCGGGATAGCGATGTAGGCGCGGGCGCCGCCTGTCAGGCGCCGGAGATCGAGTTGCTCGCCGGCGCGGAGCGTGACGCAGCGCGCAGTTGGGACGGCGCCGGCGAGGGCGAGCGTGACGGGTTCGATCGCTTCGAGGACGGGGCCCATCAGCGTCGCTTCGATGGCGGTGGCGCCGGGGGCGTTGCCGGCGAGGAGGTTTGCGAGCCGCAGCGACATTGTGTCCATCGCACCGCCCGGGCTGACACCGAGGTGTTGTCGGCCGTAGCGCGGCAAGCCCTGGAGCGTCGATTGCGCGCCGGCGTTGACGACGCGAAGCAAGGGGCGCTCTGGCGGCGGTTCGATGGATGGCGTCAAGTGATTCACGGCGGCGAGTCGCTTGAACTCCTTCGCGTTGATCGCCCGGAAGCGGACGCGGTCGCCGTGCTTGAGCAGCGAGGGCTCAGTACGGCCTTCTTCGAACATCACCAGCGGCGTCTGTCCGATGAGATTCCACCCGCCCGGCGATGCGCTCGGATAGACGGCCGTGTAAGGCCCGCCGATGCCGACAGCGCCCACGGGCACCGCGGTGCGGGGCGTGCTGTGACGCGGGGTGTGCAACTCGGCAGGCAAGCCTTCGAGGTAGCCGAAGCCGGGCTGAAACCCCACGGCGCCGACGACGTACTTCACGGCGGCGTGACGGCGGACGACTTCGTCGGCAGTGAGGCCGGCATGCTTGGCGACCGTGTCGAGATCGGGGCCGAACTCGTCGCCGTAGCGGACGGGGATCTCAATGAGTCTTGAAGCGACGCTGGTGTGGTTGCTCTTCGTCGCGTTCGAGTCGATCCAAGCGGTCAGTTCGCCGATCGAGAATTGCGTCGGATCGAAGTGGACCGCTGTGGCGTCGAAGGCGGGGACGATGTCGAGCACGCCTCTATGCGCATCGTTCTCAAGGACGCCGTTTAGTAGGACAGCGGTGTCGCCAAGTAGGCTACTCAGGATTATGCTTCCTTGATGTCCATGTCGATAGGAATTTAGGATCGACGACAGTCTCACCTGTCGATCGTAGATGATATTCGCCGGGCTTTGCCTCGAAGAAATTGCGAGTATCGGGCGGTAGCCATTCGAACTCACCGCTACGAATCCCGCTTAACTCAATCTGGAATCCCCGATTGGCATCTGCCGCAATGACTACCCCGTGATACTGAATCTGCTCGATTAGATTGCCAAGGTGATCGAGCTTCGTAATACCTACTAATACATGTGAGCCAACGAGCTTCGCGGCAAGTGCTTCGACGTATGGTGGGCGTCCGTCGTCGCTGCTCATAGCTACTTTGTGATTTATAACTCTGGCTTTGAGTCACTCCGAGGGCTTACGCTCACGGTCTTGGAGGTGAAGCTAAACGTAGCCCCAACGCTTCGCGTAGCCGCTCCAGCGATCGTTGATCCGCTCTCGCACTTCCTCGGGCAGTTCGAAGCGGTTGGTTTTGTAGTCTTTTTCTTCGGCCAGGTAGGCGGCGACGCCAGGTTCGGCGTCGGCGAAGGCGCCGAGGTCGAGGTTTGCGTAGAGGTCGCGTAGCGTGCTTAGCGGGTCGGCGACGAGGTCCTCGTAACGCATCTCCACGACGCGGCCCTCGGGGATCAGCGGGCGGTCGCGGTCGTAGGCCTCGTACATGCGGGTGAGGTTCCCGAAGACCTCTTCCTCGATCCAGTCGTAGTGCGCGCGCTGCGGCTGGAGCGTCTGCACGTCGCACAGCGACTTCCAGAGCCGCACCGTGGACGGGAAGAGTTTCAGCGGGTCGCGGCTGATGTGGACGAAGCGGGCGTCGGGGAAGTGCTCGAGGATTGTTTTGATTCGCGCGGTGTGCGGGGGCGACTTGAGGATGACGCGGCCGGGGCGCTTGAGCGACAGCGCGCCGACGAATCGGCGCAGCGCTTCGCCCCAGCGCTTGCGGTCGGCGTCGCTGACATTGTCGAGCGTTAGCCAGTCGCCGCACACCGGGCCGTGGTCGGGGAACGCCCAGCTTCGGTAGGGCGTCGGCAGGCCGAGGCTACACAGCGCGAACTCATCCTCTTGCGGGCGGTCGAAGCCGGCGGCGACGTTGTCCATCGGCCGCTTCTTGGGGAGCAGCCAGCTGATGAACGGCGTGATCGCCGTCTCGGTGAGCAAGAAGTGGTGCGGCGCGAAGCACTCGAACGTCGTCGGGAAGACGTGCCGCGGGTCGCGGATCAGCAGCTCGTGCAGCATCGTCGTGCCCGAACGCCAGTGGCCGAGCACGAACAGCGGCGGCTGCGAAGGACGCGCGAGCCGGAGCTTGCGGCCCATCGTGAGGTCGGTCACCAGCTTCGCGCCGAGGTGGAACAGGCCGACGCCGGTGATGGTCGAGCAGGTGAGGGCGCCGCGGACCGAGACCTTGCAGCGGTTCGCGAAGACCATCCGCCAGAAGTCGCCGGGCGTCATGCCGTGCCAGAAGCGTGGCGTGATCCAGCCGTAGTGGTGGACGGGATCGACGCCGTAACCGTGCTTGTTCGGCTTGTTGGGAGTGGCGTCGGGCATAGAGGCTGGGGATCGGTGGACCGTATTGAGAGGGCGAGTTTAGGTGGCGGGCGGGGTGGTGTCTGCGCGGGGCGGGGGGGAGTGATCGACCAAATCGCCCAGCCGATCGAAGTTGTGCTCGGGGCCATCGGCGGCGTTGCGGAACCGTGACAGCGTCGCCGTTTCGTATTGTCGGTCGTGACGTGACAACCGCCATAGCGTGAAGGCGGTGACGGCTAGCGCGGCGGCGCCGAGGACGCCGAGGACCGTGCCGGGCCGCATTGCCGACGCGTCGGGGGCGGCCAGCGGGATCGGCGCGCGGCCCACCAAGAGCGGGGCGAACTGGCGGCGGTCTTCGCCTTCGTCGGTGCGGGTCCGGCCGCGGTAGGCCCACTGCTTAAAGAAGAAGCCGGCGAGCCGTGCCGGTTGGCGGATCGCATCGCCCACCGGGAAGCCCGGTGGCAGGTCGCGGACGACGAAGACGATCGGCAGGTTCTGCGAGTCTTCGGTAAAGGCTTCGAGTTCGTAGTAGTGATCGATCCCGTTCTCGGCCGCGGCGGAGCTGTCACTGGCGTCAACACGGACGACACGGCGGACGTTGGCGTCGAAGACGACGAGCTCGCCCCGCTCGGCGGCGCCGTCGATGAAGAGCGGGGCGACCGAGTAGCGGGACTTGGCTTGCTCGGTCTCGATTGCGCGGGCGACTTGGCGATCACGCAGCGATTCCTTCGCGCCGCTAAGCCGTCGGGCGGCGTAGTCGTCGAGTCCTGCGCGGGCGAGTCGGGCGAGCTGTGACGGGGGCGTCTGGTCGACGGCGCCGAGCAGGGCGTAGAACGCCTCGGTCTCTTCGCCGCGGAGACGCTGCTTGTCGACGACGTTCTCGAACAGACTGAGATCGAAGCCGAGGTCCGTCAGCAAGGCGCGACCGATCGACCCGGCGTGGGGAGACGTGAAGTCGATGTCGGGTTGCTGCGCTTCGACAACAGGCGCTTCGAGAACGGGCGCCGCACCCGCGATCGGTTGCGCGGTGAGCGTTGTCTCCAGTCGCTTTGCGACAATGATCGGGGTCGAGCCGATGCCCTCTGCCCAGCGGTACGAGAGCTTCTTGAAGAAGACGCCGACGGCGGAGGCGTCGTAGGGTTCGTCAACCGGCTTGGGCTCTTCGAGCGTGTAGACGGTGATTGGCCAGACGTCGCCGCCGGTGGGTTGGATCGTGACGCGCCAGAGTTGCTCGATGCCGAGATCGTTTTTGGCGGGCTCAGTCGCTTCGACCCGCATGACGCTGCCGGAGACGGTTACGACGCGGCCGCGGTAAGTGTCCGGTTGGCTGTTCAGCGCGACGTAGCCGACGACGCCGGCCGATCGGGCGGCGAGCGCCGCGGGTTCGGCGTCGCGGACGGCGGCGAGCGAGGCGAACCACGCCGGCTGTTCGCCGCTGCGGAAGGGGGCGTTGTCACGCACGCCCTCGAAGGCGTCGGCGGGGACCAGCGGCTCGGCTTGGACGGGCTCCGCGGACGCTAGGGGCGCCGTTTCGCCGAGGACGCGGCCGAGGGCGGCGTGGGTTTCGGGCTGCTGGAGGCGGGCCATCAGGCCGATGACTAGCAGCAGGCTTCCGAGCGTCGCGGCAAGCCGAAGGCTGGGCCCGCGGCGGCGGCGGGGACCGGCGAAGAGGGGAGGGCGGGAGGTTTTGGGGCTTTGGAACCGCACGGCGGGCGGGGCTGCCAAAAGTTTTTGGGGATTGGGACCGTCCGTAATAGAATACACCACAACGACTTAGGCGTCGCAGGCGAGCGCCCGCGGGGCCTGGGTCGGCCGGACAATTCCCGCGGTGTCACACCTCGAGGCAATAGCGGGCCCGGCGGAAAGCGAAATCTTCACAGGAACTACCACGGCAGTGGGGGGGCAGGAGGCTGCAACCACTCGCCGCGGGCAATCGACCACCAAGAGCTGCGGATGGCTCTCAACCGCTCCGATTTCCAATCGCTCGTCGATGAGCACGGCCCGGCCTTGTATCGGCTGGCGTACCGGCTGATCGGCGATGCGCACGATGCGGAAGAGATCGTCCAAGAAACGTTCCGCAGCGCCTGGACGAGCCGCGACCGGTTCGACAACGCGCGGGGCGAGCGGGCGTGGCTGGCGTCGATCCTACGTCGCCGCTCCGCCGACCGTTGGCGTCGCGTTGGCAGGACGCTGCCGGCGACGTCGGGCGATCACGTCCTCGAGTATTCGATCGAAGACGACGACCCGCTCGAGCAAGGTTACACCGATCGGATGCAGGCCGCGCTGGCGAGGTTGCCGGACGAGATGCGCGAGGCGCTGTTGATGGTGATCGTCGGCGAGCTGACGCACCAAGAGACGGCCGACGCGCTGGGCGCGCCGCTGGGAACGATCCTGTCGCGCGTCAGCCGCGGGCGGCAACGTTTGCGCGAGGAGCTGCTGAAGGGGGAAGGTAGCGAGGCGCTCTCACGTTGAGAATGTGACTTCGGATGACACGCCTACCACGGATTGAGTTTCACGCTGTAGGCGTTCAAGAAATCCGTGCGATCCGTGTAATCCGTGGCCAAGCTGCGATAAACGAAGTGACAGCCGAGCGAATCAACAGCAACGAGATATGAGCTGTGGGGGCAAGAGCCCTCTTGAGAATCATCACCAAAGAACGACACCCGCGTAGGCGGACCCATCGCCCACCAGCCGTCGGAGACGGCGCCAACTTTACCGAGACCCCGAGCGTCGCCATGGCCTTTGATCCCTTCTACTCGTCGAGCCCGTCCGACAGCGGCTTGCTTGACGGGGGCCTGCTCGACGGGGCCAGCGCGCCGTTCGTTGGCGGCAATGCGAAGTCACGTCGCGAACCGAGTAACACCAACGTGCCCAACCGTGACGAGTACGTCGCCCCCACAACGGGGCCCATCGACGCCGAGGCGCCGGAGGATTCGCTCCGCGACGTGCCGCTCCCCGAGGGGTTCATGGCGCGGCTGCGGGGCTTTGTTAACGAACTTTGAGGGTTGCGATCGAACGCGTCTCGGGTCGCCGGTAGTGACCTGAGAAGTGGATGATTGGGCAGCTTGTGCGGCCTGGGAAGGCGAAGCCCTTCAGGACCGCTTGTTATGACCCGGACGGCGGCCCTTCGGTGGTGGCCGGTCTCTTTCTCGGCGTGCACAATAGGGGCGTGAACCTCTTGTCGCTCCGCAACGCCGACCGATCTCGCAACGCCCCGCAACGCCGTCATACCGGCGCGCTTGCGGTTGTGATTCTTGCGGTCGCCCCTCTGGCGACGGCGGCTGCGCCCGCGGACGACGTGTCCACTCGCTTTGTCGAGCAGCTTCGCGCCGAAGGCCATGCCGACCTCGTGCCCGAGTACCTCGAGCGGGCGGCGAACGACCCACTGGTCTCGGACGCCTTCAAAAAGCAGATCCCTTACCAGTTGTTGGCGTCGAAGTTGAACGCGGCCGAGGCGCTACGCGACCCGGCCGAACGGGCCGCGGCGCTCGCGGCGATCGAGCCCGAGCTGCGCAAGCAAGCCGCTGGCGACGACAACACCAAAAGCCTGTTGACCGATGTCACCGATCGCTTGGCGGTCGCCGCTGCGGACGAGGCGCGTCGCTTGGCGCTGGAGGCGGAGCGTCATCCCGTGGCGAGTGAACGGGCCGATAAACGCAAGGAGGCCCGCGCCGCGCTCGACGACGCCCGGCAGAAACTCTCGGCGGCGGAGTCGTTGATCTCTGGCGAGCGCGGGCGGCTGAAGGGGTCCCCGACGGGAAGCGATGAGGACGACCGCTGGAAGACGCTGGGCGATCGGCTGGCGCTGGTGCGGTTGCTCAATGCGCGCCTGATCCATGAGAAGGCGCAGACGTTCCCCGAGGGAGCGCCCGAACGCAAGCAGCTCAACGAACAGGCGGCAGAGGAACTCGGCGCGTTATACGAGAAGTACTCGAAGTTCATCGTTGGGCTTTATGCCCATCTGTACGAGGGCCGCTGCTACCGGCAGCTCGGCGAGAGGCAGTTGGCGGCGGGCGCGCTGGAGGACCTCACTGCGCAGCCGGCGCCGACGCCCGACCTGCGGAAGGTGGTGACGCTCGCTCACGCCGAGCTGGCGGCGCTGGCCCTGGACAATGGCGACGCGGACAAGGCGCTCGACAAGCCGGCGGAGTGGCTCGAAGGCTTGGCGGCGGATGAGAAGCAGGGCGTCGAAGCCGCGGCGTTGCGTTACCGGCTGGGCCTTGCGGCGCTGGCGAAGGCGGGCGACGACGACAGCGCGGCGGCAAAGAAGCTGCGGCGTGACGCGCGGGACTGGCTCGGCGAATCGGCGCGCGTGCCGAGCGAGGTGCAGGCCGACGCCCGCGCGCAGTGGGTCGCCGTCAGCACGACGCTGGGCCTAGAGAACCCCGACCCGAAGACCTTCGACGAGGCGATCGCCGCGGGGCGTGAAGCGATCCAGACGATGCTCGCGCTGGACCTTTCGCTGAAGGAGGTCGAGGGAGCCGAAGCCGCGACCCTCCAAGATCAACGCAAGGCCGCGTACGACGGCGCGTACTCGGCGATGACCGCGGCGGTGAAGCTCGCGGACGAGAAGACCGACCCCGCCCAAGCCGCCCAAGCGCGGTACCAACTGGCGTGGCTCGATTGGGACGGCGGCGACGCGGCAAAGGCCGCCAGCCGGGCCGCGATCGTCGCGCAGCACGACAAGGAGACCGACTCGGGCGAGCAGGCCGCGCGGCTGGCGCTGGCGGCGCTCGAGCGACTCGAGCGCGAGGGGACGGCCGACGCTTCCGCCCGTTTGCAGAAGATGGCGGAGTTCGTTCTGAAGCAATGGCCCAATAGCGAAGTGGCGGAGTCGGCGTCGTCGGTGTTGGTGGCCAGTGCGCTGCGTTCGGGCGACCTGCAAGCCGCCGAGCGGGTGCTGGAGACGGTCCCCGAAACGCAGCGGCGGGAGCTCGCGCTACGGCTGGCGATCGTGCGCTGGGAGCAAGCCAAGAGTGACCCCGCCAAGGCGCCGCCCGTGTTGCTGGCGATGCGGCAGGCGTTCGATCAAGCGGTGAAGGACGATGAGCCGACGCAACTAGCGGTGACGGCGGCGCTCTACTTGGCGGATGCGGCGCTCGACGCCGGCGACATCACTCAGGCGGAGACCCTGCTCAACCACCAAGGCTATGGGCCGGTCGCACGGCTTAACAAGAACGAGGCGCCCGCCGATAGTCCGCCGTTCGCGTTGGCGACGCTCAAGTCGGCGATCCGCGTCGCTTCGCTGACGGGCAAGGACGCGGCGCCGCTGGTCGAGAAGTACGCCACGACCCTCGCCGACGCGCCGGCGGAGACGACCGGCGGCGACCGATCGTGGCTCGGCTTGGCGGTGGGGCTGCTCGGCGACATCGAGTCGGCCGACAACACGTCGATCAAGGCGCAGGTTGCGGCGACCTTGGCGGCGGTGCTCGAACGTCTCGACGCGGTCGAGGCGTCGGGCGATTGGAACACGCGCCTGTGGATTGCACAGGCGCGGCTGCGTGTGGGTGAGTTGCTTGCCGATAAAGCAGCGGCGAAAGCAAGTGTGGCCGCGGGGCGTGACGCGCTCGCCGGGTTGATCGAGCAAGCCGAGCAGCAGCCGGGCTACGCGCCGTCGCCGACGTCGGTGCTCGCGGCGCGGCTGAAGCTCGCCGAATGCCAGCGCACGTTGGGCGATTACGCTAACGCGGTCGATACGCTGACGGCGATGATCGATGGCGGCCCGGTGTTGCTCGACGTGCAACGCGTCGCGGCCGAGACGCTGCAGGCGTGGGGCGAAGCGACCAAGGACGCCAAGCGGCTTGAAGAGTCGATCGCCGGCGCGCGACCGGGCGCCGATGGCAAGAACCTCATCTGGGGTTGGAGCAAGCTGGCTGCGGTCACCGGTCGTTACGTCGCCAGCGATCCGGGCAAGCGCGAGGTCTACTTCGACGCGTGGCGCCGCGTCGCGGAGGCCCGTTACCAAGCAGCGATGCTCGCCAGTGGCGCGGAGCGCACCGAGCAACTCCGCAAGGCGGCGAGCACCCTCATCGCTGTCGAGCGCAAGAACCCGGAACTCGGCGGGCCCGAGAGCAAGCGGGCGTACGACGAACTGCTCCGCAAGGTGCAGGCGAACCTACCGAAGGCGGGGGGCTGAACGACCGTGACGCCGACCAGACTCGTGTTATCGATCGCGCTGACGCTCGCGCTTGCCACGGCGGCGTCGGCGGCGGACCAGGTGCGGCTGGTTGGCGGCGGTTCGAAGAGCGGCAAGATCACCACCGCGACGCGCGACGGCGTGACCGTCGATACGGTTGACGGCGCGGTCAACGTGCCGGTAGGCGACCTCCGCTTCGTGATCCTGGAAGAAGAGCCGACGCTGCTCACGCAAGCGCGGATCAATTTCGGCAACGGCGGGTACGAGACCGCCGAGGAGATGCTCAGCGGATTGCGGGAGACCGGCGGCGCCCCAAAGCTCGTGAAGCAAGAGATCGCTTACTACAAAGCGGCCTGCGCGGCGCGTCTGGCCCTCGGCGGCAGTGGCGACGCGCAGGAAGCGGGGCGGCAAATGACGGCGTTCATACGCGAGCACGGTGATAGTTTTCACTACTACGAGGCCGTCGAGACCCTCGGCGACCTGCGGGTTTCGCTTGGTGATTTTGATCAAGCGGAGCGAGCCTACAGCCAACTCGCCAAGGCGGCCGGAATTGCCCTCAAGGCGCGGGCGGCGTTGCTGGTCGGCCGAATGCTTCAGGTTCAGGGGAAGCATGAAGACGCGTTGAAGCGATTCGATGGCTTGATCGGCGCTAGGGTGAACGACCCGGGCGTCGCCGAGGCGCAGCGGCTGGCGAAGCTGGCGAAGGCCGAGAGCCTGGCGGCGACCGGAGACCTGACCGCGGGACTCGAGATCGCCCGCGAAGTGATCCGTTCGGCGGACGAGCGCGAGGCGGCGACCTTGGCGGCGGGTTACAACGCTCTGGGACGCTGCTACGAAGCGGCGGGCGAGAGCAAGGACGCGTTGTTCGCTTACTTGCACACCGATCTGCTCTTCAACACTGATCCGCTGACACACGCCGAGGCCCTGGCTCACCTGGGGCCGCTCTGGCGGGAGGCGGGGAAGCCCGACGCGGCGCGCGACGCACTCGACCGGTTGCGCCGGCAGTACGCGGCGACGCCGCAGGCCCGTTCGGCCGAGGTGAGGTAAGTTGAGTCTGGGGCTAGTTTCTAGCGGGTTTTCGTTCGTTTTTGGCCACCGGATTCGATATAATGTTCATTCGCACAGTGGGTGTTAGCCAGTGGTTAGAGGCAATGAACCGGGGCAAGCGAATCGATGATTGGGCCCCGTGGCTGATACCCGTTAGCAACCCGATCAGCCGGCACGCGTTAGCGTCCGGTTCTTACACTCGATACACGATCAAGTAACTCAATCTGGACAAGGCCCCCGGCGGCGGCGTCCAATGCCCCGCGTCGTCAGACGCAGCGATCCCTTCCTTCACAGACTTCGACGGTAAACGCGGAGAGACGATGCAACGAAGCACGTTAACGCTCGGGACCCTGCTGCTCGCCCTGGTGGCGGTGTTCGTGACGGCTCCGCAAGGGGCGTGGGCCCAGGACGAGGGGGACGCCGCCGAGGCGCCGGCCGCGGCCGCGGTTGAACCAGCGCCGGTTGAAGGCGCGGCTACGGCGCCCGTTGAACGGACTAGCTACCTTGGTTGGGCGTACAAATCGCTCGGCCTAGGGTACAGCATCGTCTTCTTGGCGTTGTCGTTCACGCTGGTGTCTTTGTTGGTGATGAACCTGATCAAGGCGACGCGGGCCAGCATCGCTCCGCCGGACCTCGTGGAGGCGTTCGAGGCGCACCTGAACGCCAAGCAGTTCAGCGAGGCCTACGAGCTGGCGAACGCCGACGACTCGTTCCTCGGCAAGGTGCTCGCCGCGGGGCTCGGCAGGTTATCGAACGGCGGGGATTACCCCCGCGCGATCGAAGCGATGCAGGAGGTCGGCGAGGAAGAGAACATGAAGCTCGACCACCGCCTCAGCTACATGGCCCTGATCGGCACGATCGCCCCGATGATCGGCCTGTTGGGGACGGTGCAGGGCATGATCGCGTCGTTCGACGTGATCGCCACCTCGCCGACGACCCCCAAGCCGAGCGAATTGGCCGAGGGCATCGCGACGGCGCTGTTCACGACGCTGGTGGGCCTGGTGATCGCGATCCCGGCGATCGCCGCTTACAACATCCTCCGGAACCGAGTCGCGGAGCTGGTGCTCCAGGCGGGGATCGTCAGCGAGGGGTTGATGAGCCGGTTTGAGAAGTCGCGCTGAGGCTGATACGAGAAGTCAACGTGGACCCAGGAAGAAAGGGAGAACCACCAAGGAACGAAGGAACAAAGGACCGATCTCCAAGTCGAGGCCGATTCGGCGGAAAGCCTTCGTTCCCTTTGTTCCGTTGTGGTTCATAATCTTTTCGACAGCCAAAGCCAACGGGCCGGATTCGGAATCGTCAGCGGAGCATCATGCGACTCACGAAACGCCATCGATCGGAAGTCACCGAGTCGGACATGACGCCGATGATCGACATGACGTTTCAGCTGATCGCGTTCTTGATGGTGATGATCAACTTCTCCGACATCGAGCAGGACCAGCGCGTCCAGCTGCCGTCGAGCGAGTTGGCGAAGCCGCCGGAGACGGCTTACGACGAGCCGCTGACGGTTCAGATGACGGCCGACGAGACGATCCTCTTTGGCGGGCAGGAAATGGGGATCGAAGACTTGAGGTCGGCGATCCGCCGCGAGGCGACGCTGCTGAAGGCTTACAAGGATAACCGGCTCGACGAGGCGATGGTCGTGATCCGCGCCGACCTCCGCAGCCGCACCGGCAGCGTTCAGGAGATCATCGAGGCGTGCCAAGAAGCGGGCTTCGATACGTTCGCGCTGCGGGGCAAGCAGAGCGACGAATCGACACTGAACTCCGAATGAATTGGAACCACAGATAAACACCGATGGACGGGGATGAGGTTCTCTTTCAGGATTTCTCAAGGACATACACGGTTCCTCAGCTTCTTCATCTGTGTTGATCCGTGTTCATCTGTGGTTTCCTACTAAGCATAGAAGCCGATGAAGATTCGCCATTCAGAGATGCACTCGGGCAAGGTCGAAGTCCCGATGACGCCGATGATCGACATCGTGTTTCAGTTGTTGGTGTTCTTCATCATGTCGTTCAAGATCGTGCAGCCGGAGGGGGACTTCAACATCCGGATGCCGCTGCCGGCGAGCAACGCGCCGGCGGCGCCGAGCGAGCTGCCGGTGTTCAACCTGCGGATGGCGGCGGCGGCGAACGGCGACCTCGAACAGCTGTCGATGGACAGCCGCGTCTTCGAGGGCGAGGACCGCTTCGCGAAGCTGCACGGGTACATCCGCGGCATGATCAACGACGCGGGCGGCCCCGGGACGGCGGAGGACCAAGAGGTCGAGATCAACGCCGACTTCGATTTGAAGTACGACTACGTGATGCGGGCGATCACGGCGCTCTCCGGTTACATCGAGAACGGCCAGCGGCACCAGTTGATTGAGAAGATTCGGTTGACGCCGCCGAAGGAATCACCTTAGGGGAACCGCCAGGACGCCAGAAGCGCCAGGGATCGCCAAGGAGAGGAGAGTGATCGATAGCCCTGCAGGCTTAATTTGCCGCCCTCATTGTTGACTCGGCTTTACCTGTGGGTAGTCTGCAGGGGTCTTACTATCGGTAGCAAGTAACCTCGAAGAATTTCCATTCGATGAATTATCGTCTTTTCGCACTTGCGATGCTCTTGATGTCGAGCGTCGCCACGGCTGCATCGATCACAGATTTTTCGAATTGGACACTAGTCGAAGACCCGGCGCATCCAGGAATGTCTGCAACAATCGATGGCCCATCTCAAGCGTCACTTGCCAGATCGGGTCCCATCCCAAACGGCGCCGACATCGGATTTGCAAGTGTTAATGGCGATACGGTATCTACCTCCGATGCCGGGTGGTACTTCTCGCCAGATCAAGACTTTCAGATCGCGATCGATTTTTCCTCGATCACTAGTGCGGGTAGCGTCGGTGCTGGCGTCTTCGGTTTTGGAGTAGGTGAAGACGCCTCTGGATCAAATTCTGCCGGGATTGGGGTGATGTCGATCGACTCAATACAGGCTGGGTATCTAGCTGCAGGGCGAGTGAATGACATCGACGTGATCGGGCAGTTCTTCAGCACCGAACCGCTGCTGCCGGGGAGTGCGATACGCCAAGGTCAAGCGGTTGGAAGAATGTTCTTGAGCTACGACTCAAGTACGGGCGATGTGTCTCTTGGAGTTAGCAATACGGTTGGCGCAACTCAGCCAGAGGAAGCTCAAACCCTAAGCGGCATCGCTGAAAGTTGGAGTGGTCGGCCTTTACTAGTGTCTTTCTTCCTGCGCAGCCAGCAGGTGCCAATGGTTCATTCGGAACTGCGCGACGGCGCTACCAACGTGCAAGTAGGGCCACTAATTGTGCTGCACGGAACGCCTATCACGATCCCCGAACCCACGAGCGGCGTCCTGGCGATCCTTGGCGCTCTTGGCGTCTTGGCGGTTAAGAAGAGAACCTGCTAAGCCCGTGGGTGGAACGCTGTGTGGACTTGTTTGAGTTTGGACGCGTCGACGTGCGTGTAGAGCTGTGTCGTGGCGATCGAGGCGTGGCCTAGTAGTTCTTGCACGTGACGGATGTCGGCGCCGCCGGCCAGCAGGTGCGTCGCGAAGCTGTGCCGCAGCGAGTGGGGGCTGATCTTTGCCGAGACGCCGGCGAGCCGCGCTGACTTCTTGAGCAGTTCCCAAATCCGTTCGCGGCTTAGCCGGGCGCCACGCGACGAGAGGAAGAGGAACTCCGACTCGGGATCGCGCCGTTTAGCGAGCTTGAGGCGTTCGCGCTGGAGGTAGGCGGCGAGGACCTGTTGGGCGCTCGTGCCCATCGGGACCATCCGCTCTTTGTCGCCCTTGCCGTGGCAGAGGCAGAAGCGTTCGGCGAGGTGGACGTCACGGAGACGGAGGTTCGACACTTCGCTGACCCGCGCGCCGGTGGCGTAGAGCAGTTCGAGGATCGCCCGGTCGCGGCGCCAGAGCGGTTCGCCGGCGAGCGGCGCGGTGAGCAGTTTGTCGACCTCGGCCGGGCTGAGCACCTTCGGCACGCGGCGCCAGAGTTTCTGCGAGGCGACGAGCGCCGCTTGGTTCTCGTTGAGGACCCCTTCGAGAACCAAGTAGCGGAAGAACGACTTCAGCGAGACGACGTGGCGGGCGACGCTCGTCGGGGCGAGGCCCTGGTCGGTGAGCCACGCCGGGTAGTCGGCCAGGTCGCTATGGGTGAGCGTCGCCAGCCCGCGGCCGGCGAGCCACTGGAAGAACCGCGCCAGGTCACGGCGATAAGCGGCGACCGTGTTGCCCGACATCTGCCGCTCGCTCGCCAAGTAGCGCGCGAACGACTCCCGGTAGCGAGCCGCGTCGGTGACAGCGGCGGCCCGCTTCGGTTTGACGAGTTTTTTCAGGTCCCTGCGTGGCATGGAGCGCCTGGCGGCGGAATGACGAAATCCGAATGACGACTGACGAACCTGCCGGAGGCTTCATGCTGCCCCCGGCAGATTCGTCATTCGTCATTCGTGCTTCGTCATTGTTACCCAATACGTCTCGGCGCCCAACGAATCTCACCGCCACACCGGCCTTTAGAATCGCGGCGGCGCCCACTACGATGCTTTCCGCCGACTAGGCAAACTTTGACGCCCCTGTGACGCTGCCCGCCGACGATATGTTCGAGATCATCCGCGAAGAGCCTTACGAGTTCGTTCCACCGATCGAGTCGCCGCTGTGGTGCTGGTTGGTGCGGACCTTTCGGCTGCAGAGCTATATGCGGGAGGTTTACCGCGTCGAGTCGTTCGACTATCGCGGCGTCGATCGGCTGAAGGCGTCGATCGCCGAGGGGCGTGGGATCATCCTGGCCGCGAACCACTCCCGACTCGCCGACCCGATGGCGCTGGGCTTTCTGTCGGGCGAGGCGGGGACCGAGCTGTTCGCGATGGCGAGCTGGCACCTCTTCCGGGAGAAGTGGTGGCAGACGTTCTTGATGCGGCGGATGGGCGCGTTCAGCGTTTACCGCGAAGGGAACGACCGACAGGCGGTGAACCAAGCGATCGACATCCTCACCGAGAATAAGCGGCCCTTGGTGATCTTCCCTGAGGGCGCCGTGTCGCGGCACTGCGACCGACTGATGGAGTTCATGGAGGGCCCGGGCTTTATCGCGCGGCAAGCGAGCAAGCGGCGCGAGAAGGTCGGCAAGCCGCCGGTGGTGATCCATCCGGTGGCGATCCGGTATTCTTACGACGGCGATGTCGATAAGGCCGTGGCGCCCGACCTCGAGGCGATCGAGAAGAGCTTCAGTTGGCAGCCGCAGCTGCACCTGAAGACGCACCAGCGCATCCGCAAGATCGGCGAGGCGCTGCTGACGCTCAAGGAAGTTGAGTACCTCGGCGCCGCGGTCGAGGGCGACCCGCACCAACGGGCGCTCGACTTGATCGCGACGACGCTGCGCCGCATCGAAGAGAAATGGGGCGTCAAGAACGGCGACAAGGACCTCGGCTACGCGAACGTCGTCGCGCGGGTGAAGAAGATCCGCTCGGTGGTGCTGCCGGACCTGATTGCCAAGAAGGTCGCCCCCGAGGAACGCGAAGACCGCTGGCGCGACCTGGCGGCGTGTTACTACCTGCAGCAGATCGCCCACTACCCGCGCGGTTATATCACCGGGGATAAGGACCTGCCCGAGCGGGTGCTGGAGACCGTCGAGCGGATGGACGAGGATTACCGCGACCGCGTCAACTACCACGGCCCGCTCGGCTGCACGCTGTCGGTCGGCGAGGCGATCGAGGTCAGCCCCGAACGCGACCGGACCGCGGAGACCGACCCGGCGATGGCGCTCGCCGCGGTCCGCGTCCAGGACATGCTCGACGGATTGGTGGCCGAGCGCCGGGCGAAGCTCTTTGGCGAGTAGAGGGAACCACGGATTGCACGGATAGCACGGATGGAGTGAGTTGATTGCCGACGCAGCGACAGCGATGCTTAAATTTCAACTGTAGGAGGGGTCTCCAGACCCCGATGACGCGCACCATGCCGTATTCGGCCAAGAGAGCGTAATCGGCGTCTGGAGACGCCTCCCACAGGACAGCTTGTCTCAGTTTTATCCGTGTTATCCGTGTTATCCGTGGTTCCAACCCGAAGTGGTGACGAGTGGCTGCCGAGCCTGTAATCGTTGCGATGGCGGACCTTGCCAGTGGCGAGGAGGGGGACTTCTTTGCGCTGTTGGCGGAGAAGCAGACGATGCTCACCAAGGACGGCAAGCCGTACTATCGGGTGACGTTCCGCGACGCGCGGCGGGATTGCAGCTTCCCGATTTGGAGCGACGCGCCGCTGGCCGATGTGTGCCGCGACCAGTGGGTAGTTGGTGAGTTCTACAAAGTTCGCGCGCTGTACCGTGAGACGAACTACGGCCCGCAGCTCGACATCCGCAAGATCCGCCCCGTTGAGCCGGCGGACGAGGCCGACGGGTTTTCGCCGCAGATGTGCCAGCCGTCGTCTCGGTTCGACACGCAGGAGATGTTCGCCGACTTGGTCGCCATCGCCGAGGAAGGAATCGACGAGGGGCCGCTGCGGACGCTGACCGTCGGACTGCTTGAAGAGCACCGCGAGTTGCTGCTGACATGGCCCGCGGCGACGCGGAACCATCACGCCTTTGCCGGCGGTTACCTAGAGCACGTGCGGAACGTGTCCCGGCACGCTTACTATCTGGCGCAGCGCTACGCCGAGTTGTACCCCGACATGACGCCTCCGCTGCGGGTGGATGTCGCGGTGGCTGGGGCGATCCTGCACGACATCGGCAAGCTGCGTGAGCTGCGGGTCACGCCGTCGGGCGGCGAGTACACGGCGGCCGGCAACCTGATTGGCCACATCCTGCAAGGACGCGACATGGTGCGGGAAGCGGCGGCGGAGCTCGAAGAGCCGCTCGACGAGGAGACCTTGCTGCGGCTGGAACACGTGATCGTCAGCCACCAGCGACTGCCGGAGTGGGGGAGCCCCAAGCCGCCGATGACGCCCGAGGCGCTGATCGTCCACTTTGCCGACGATTGCGATGCGAAGTACCAGATGATGCTGACAATCCTGGGCGACGATCCGTCAGAGGGGCCCGTTACTGGGCGGCGGAACGTGCTAGGGCAGGCGGTCTACCGCGGTGGGGAGTAGGAACCGCAGATGGACGCTAATAAACGCAGATTAATTCGACCGTGGTGGTCGAGGTCGAACTCGCATCGGAGAGGCGAGATCAATACATCGAGCTGCCTGTTTCTCTTGGCGATTGGCCTCTGTGCATCGACTGGTGGGCTAGTGGCTTGCCGCTACTTTTACATTGTCAGTGAGTCTTCAGTACTTCTCAGTTGAACTCTAGCCGCACCACGTCCTGCTCGGGGTCGATCATCGACCGGTCTTCGCGGATCGTCACCTGCGATTCGTCGGGAAGGCCGATGACTTCGGCGTCTTTGATCGCCGCGTCCTTTTCCAAGATGTAGTGGGCGATGTTGTACGCGGCGGCGACGAGGTGTTGGGGTTCGCCATCGTAGTGCGGGACTTCGAGTTCTCGGCGGCCGAGGGCTTCCATACCGGTGGTGAAGAAGCCGTAGCCGACGCCCGCATCTTGCTGGTAGACCCGGAAGTCGATCCAGAGGTTGAGGGGCAGGTCGCTGTCGGATGACTGGGCGGCGAGTTCGGCGAACGCCTGCGGCTCGTGCACGGCGCCGCTCGCGCCCCAGACGAGGCCGACCGCCGGGGCGTTGGCTGCGGTCGCCACCAGGACCCGAGTAAGGCGGAAGCTCACGTCGATCAGCCGCTTGGATTCGTCCAGCAGCGTGACGAAGAGGTGGGCCGTGTGCGGACGCATCGCGGCCTCGGCCTCGGGCCAGTACCAGGCGGTGGCGCAAGGGCCTTCGATCCGCTCCCAGGGGATCGGTTTATCGACGAGCGTCACGTTGGCGGTGGCGCCCCCTTCGAAGGCGAGCGTGAACGCGGCGTCGGTGCGGCTCGTGACCCGCGGCGCGGGCGCGGCGGCGATGAGTCTCCCGAGTTCCGCGGCGACGGCGTCGGCGTCGGGGAGCGACGGGCGGGACAGAGCAACGAGGGCGATTGAGGGGGCTGACATGCCCCAGAGTATAAAGTCTGCCCCGCAGAAGTTCGACCGCCGCGCCAGGAGACGTTCTATGCGAGCCGGGTGGCGCTAGCCCCCGGAGGTAAGCGGCATCATTCAAAATGAAACGGCCTCCTCAACTCCGGGAGCTTACGCTTCCCGGCTCGGCTGACGTTGGTTCGGTTTGGTTACGCTGCGGCCTGGGGTGGCTTGGGGGGCTTCTTGCCCTTGAGTTGGTAGACGTACGCCAGGACTTCGGCGACGGCGGCGTAGCTGTCGGTCGGCACGGCGCGGCCGATATCGACTTCTTTGTAGAGGAGCTGGGCGAGCGGCTTGCGTTCGACGATCGGCACGTTGTTCTCAAGGGCCAGCCGGCGGATGCGTTGGGCGAGCACGCCAGCGCCTTTGGCGACCACGACGGGGGCGGCCATTGTGTCGGGGTCGTACTGCAGGGCGACGGCGAGTTCGGTCGGGTTGGTGACGACGACGTCCGCCTTGGGGACCGCGCCGGAGATCCGCGCCTGGGCCATCTGCCGCTGCACCTGCCGGCGGCGGGCGGCGATCTCAGGGTCGCCTTGCAGGTTCTTCATCTCCTCCTTCATTTCCTGCGCCGTCATCTTGAGGTCCTGCTCGTGCTTCCAGCGTTGGAAGAACAGGTCGGCGAGCGCCAGGATCAGCAGCGCCAAGCCGGCGGCGAAGACCGTTGCGAAGGCCGTATCGACGATCAGGCCGATGAGTTGGGGCGATCCGAGCCGCGCCGCTTCGAGCACGCCGGAGATGCGTGGCGTCACCGCCATGATGGTGGCGGCGGCGACGACGGCGACCTTGAAGAGGCCGAAGCCGAGCTTCATGACGCCCTGCATCGAAAAGAGTCGGCCGAAGCCCTTCAGCGGGCTGATACGGCTGATGTCGGGGGCGAGCTTGTCGGGGACGAAGAGGAAGCCGACTTGGCCGATGCTTGTCGCAACGGCGGCGAGCAGCAGGAGGCCGATCACCGGGGCCAGCGCGATCGCCATTTCGCTCGCCAGACCGAGCAACGTCGCGCTGGCGTTGTTGGCGTCGGCGACCATGTCGAGCGGCTCGGTGAGCAGCCGGCGCGTAACGCGCTGCATCGACTCGGCGATGTTCTCTTGGAACGTGTAGAGCAGCCCCGCCCCGGCGAGCAGCAGGATGGCGGAGCCGAGGTCCTGGCTGTACGGCACCTGCCCCTGCTCACGCGCCTTCTGCCGCCGGTGAGGCGTCGCGTCGAACGACTTCTCGCCGGATTGCTCGGACATTGGGTGGTGAGGTTAAGAAGGGAGCTGGAAGATGTTGGCGATAGGGGGGATCGAAAGCGGCCGTTGTGTTTGAGAGGACTTGTTGTCGTACTGCGCGTTGCCCGGAGCGTCCGCTGTAGGAGGCGTCTCCAGACGCCGATTACGCGCACCAAGCCGTATTTGGCCAGGAGACCGTAATCGGCGTCTGGAGACGCCTCCCACAGTTGATGTCGTTTGGTAGAGGCGTTGCGCGTCGCCCGACTTTCATCACGACAACCTTTGCTCGTCCGCTTACGATCCCCTTATCTCCAGTCATTTCCCCATCCCTCTTCCTAACCTCCGCCAACCGAACTGGCGACGGAGGTGATGACGGACGTGAGGGGGCCTTGGAAGGCGTAGGCGACGGCGCCCATCGACGCCATCATCACGCCGAGAGTGAGCATCGCGTTGAGGCCGAAGCCGACGGCCATCGTGTTGAGTTGCGGCAGCGTGCGGCTGATGAGGCCAAGCACCAGCGTGGCGAGGAACAACGCCAAGAGCAGCGGCGCCGAAGCGCGGATGCCGAGCTCGAAGCCCAAGCCCAATAGGCCGATGAAGCCGTTGGCGATTTCGTGCACCGAGTAGCCGCTCCCCGGTGGGGCGAGACGGAGCGTTTCGAGCAGGCCTTCGAGCAGCATCGATAACCCGCCGGCGGCGACAAAGACGGCGGTTGTCACGAGGTAATAGATTTGACCGAAGACGCTGGCGGTGTCGCCAAATACCGGGTCGGCGCCTTCGGCGAGTGCCATGCCGCTCATCTGGCCGACGACTTGGCCGGTGATCTGCACGCCGGCGAGGACGACCATCAGGCCGAGACCGAGCGCCAGGCCAACCGCGGCTTCGGAGGCGGCGAGCACGCCGAGTTCGATCAGCGAGTTCGTCGAGGGGAGGGGCGTCGTCATCGTTTGCAGCGTGACGGGCGTCACCATCGCTGCGAGCGCGACCGCCATCAGGCCCTTCACGCGGACAGGCAGGGTCGCGTCGCTGAGGATCGGCGCCGTTGCGACAACCGCCCCGACGCGCGTCAGGATCAGCGCAAACAAGACGCCGAGCTCTGTCAGTTGCGCTTCGAGGCCGGACATGGGGGGGCGGTCGGCAGTCGGCAGGAGGTGAGCCGTCGGCGCTAGCCAGGGGTGGCGCCGGCGAAGACTTACAACGTCGATGGGATATTTCGGAACAGGCTCTCCGAGTAATCGAGCAGCTGCGCCAGAATCCACGGCAGCGTCAGTGCGAGCGCCAAACCCATCGCCACGAGCTTCGGAACGAACGCGACGGTCTGCTCTTGAATCTGTGTCAGCGCTTGCAACAGCCCGATCACCAGACCGACGAACATGCCCGCCACGAGCACCGGCGCCGAGATGATCGACGTCATGAACAGAGCGTCGCGACTGATGTCGATGGCGAGTTGAGGGTCCATTCGGTTGCGGAATTTGGGATTGCGGATTGCGGAATGGAAAGCCCTCGTCCCCCGTCCCAGAGCCCCTTGCCTGTTGCGCAGCTACCACGCAAAGCTTTGCATGAGCATGCCTATCACCAGCGTCCAGCCGTCGAGCAGCACGAAGAGCAGGAGCTTGAAGGGGAGCGAGATCAGCACGGGAGGGAGCATCAGCATGCCCATCGAGATCGTCACGCTGGCGACGACGATGTCGAGGATCACGAAGGGCAGATAGACCTGGAAGCCGATGAGGAACGCGGTCTTCAGTTCGCTCAGCATGTAGGCGGGAAGGATAGCGGCGAGGGGGACGTACTCGTAACCCTCTTCAAGATCATAAAGCCGATAGTTTGTTCGGATCTCGTTGGTCTCGGGGTCGATCGCCTCGGGCAGTCGACGCAAGAACATCCGAACACTTTCCTCGTTCTTCGTCATCTCGATTTGCTTCCCCATGAAGTCACGCATCGGCGCGGCGGCATTGGCGAATGCTTGATCGAGGGGGATCTGGCCGTCGGTGTAGGGCTTGATGCCGTTCTCGTAGCTCTCGGTCCAGACGGGCGTCATCACCAGCAGGGTCACGAAGAGTGTGATCGAGGTGAGCACCTGGCTGGGCGGCGCCTGTTGGGTGCCCAGCGCCTGGCGCAAGAGACCCAGCACGACGATGACGCGAACGAAGCAGGTCGTCATCAGCAGCACCGCCGGCGCGAGGCTGATGACGGTCATCATCAGCATCACCTGCAGCGTCGAGCTGAGCCGCTCGGGCTTCGTCCACTCGTTCGGGCCGCTGAGCCCGATCAGCGAGAGGGGCTCGCCGTCTTTCGCCTCGGGAGCCTCGCTGATGAGGGCCGGTTCGAGGATCGTCATGCCCGGCGAAGGCAACTCCGCGGCGGCGGCAATCGCGTCGTACTCACTCTGTGCGAGCACGGTCGTTGCAGCGAGCAGCATCGCCACGAGAGTCATCGCCTTGAGGAGGCTAACCATCGCCACGGCCTCCGGGGGTGTTGGCGTACGCGGCCGCGAGCGAGCGCGGGTCGAACGCTGCGTCGTCGTAGCGGTGGTTGTCGCTCGTGTCGAGGAAGCCGGGCCGGGTGCGCTCGGACTCCATCTGGCGGAGCATCGCATCGAACTCGGCGGTCGAGCCGCGGCCGCCACTGGAGTCGCAAGCGGCGACAAGTCGCGCGACCTCCTCGGGGTCGGTGATCTCGGTGAGCGTCTCGGCGCCGTCGGGCGTGATGGCGATGAGCACCAGCTTATGACCGACTCGCACCAGCTGTGTCATCTGTTTACTTCCCAGCGGCGTCCGGCCGAGGACCTCGACGACTTCGCGCGGCAGCGGTCGCGACGCTTTCGGCGCCATGCTGCGGACGAGCCAGATGAACGACAGCAAGAGACCGACCGTGATCGCCAAGCCGGCGCCGGTGGCGGTCATCTGTTGCGATGAGGGACGCCAGTTCATGACGGCGTCGAGCGGGTTGGACGAGGCGCCGTGCCGTGGCTGCGAGGGTTTGTCGTCGGCTGGAGCGCCGAGCAAGAGTCGCCCGGGCGAGGCGTCAGGCGGCGCAGCGACGTTCAGCGAATCGGGTTGGTTCGTGGCCCGTTCCGGCTTCATGGCGAGCGGCAAGGGCTCGGCGCTGGTAGGGGGAGTTAGGGTGACGGGTTCGGCCACCGACTCGGTTGGCAAGCGAACGCTCTCCTCTGGCGCCGGAGCTGGGTTCGAGACAATCAGCTCGGAGACCTTTGGGTCCTTCGTCGCTTGGAGAGCGTTGTCTACCACCGACTTCGGAGGCGAGAGCGGCGCCGAGAGACCCAGCGAGTGGAACGTGGCGGGCTCGACGTTCGAATCGACGCGCCGCATTCCCTGCGGCCCGCTCGACGACACGCCGGGCCGGATCCGGGCGAACTCGTTGCGGGGAACGATCGCTTCCGCGCCGACGCCCACGTCCGCCGACGCGCACGCGGCGGCGAGTGCTAGCAGCAGCGTTGGGCAGAAGCGTGTCGGCATCGTCCGGGTCGTTCCTTGAGCCATTCCGCCAAAAAATCGGCGCAGAGTCGGCTTATAGGAACGCGCGGCGTGCCGGGCCAGACCAACCGCGGAAGAAAGGCGCCGCTAGCGGCTTTACGCCACCGCGGAATCACCAACGATCAACTCCGTCACACGGACGCAGAAGTTGTCATTGAGCACCAGGACCTCGCCACGGGCGATGAGGCGGCCGTTGACGTACACGTCAACCGGATCGCCCGCCAGCTTGTCGAGCGACACCACGGCGTCGCGGCGCAAGCGAAGGACGTCCTCCAGCGGCATCCGGGTGCGGCCGAGTTCGATCTTCAGGTCGAGTTGCACGTCGCGAACCAGCTCGATGGTCGCGGTCTCGGTGTTAGCGGGGCTGCCGCCGAAGGATTCGAGCCGGAAGGGCTGCACGCCGTCGGGGAGATCGCTAGCGTCGTACTCGTCGAGCGAGGCGATCGCGGCTTGGGCCTTGTCGAGAAGCAATTCGACGTCGTTTGACGGCTTGTCGGATGCGGCGTAGCCTGGCGACGGACCCGCGGCGAAGTTTGGAGCGGCAGCGGTCCCGGTGGATGCCCCCGACATCAGCGCCTCGATCTCGTCCTGCCCGAGTGCGAACGAATCCCCAGCCGAAGGCGTCGACGTAGAAGGCGCGCTGGGGGGTTCGGGCGCCGCCGAGCCAGCGCTCGCCGCGGCGAGCAGGGCTTCGATGTCGTCCTGTTTGAGTTGCGAGTCGTCAGCCATGAGACCCAGACGCCCCGGGCGGGGCCGCGCTTCCGTGCGTGTTGGCTCCGTCGAACGCTATCGTTCGACGAAGTTCAGCTTCGTGAAAACCACCTCGCGCAGCATCGGCCGCCCGAGGGTCCGGTTGGTCTTCTCAAGAATCTGACGCTTGATCAACCCCAACCCGGCGTTAGCGAGGTCGGCTGACTCGGCGGCGTGGATGGTGAGCATGATCTGCTCGTGGATGCGGTTGGAGTTCGTTGCGTATTCAAGGAGGAACTCCGCCTCCTCGTCAGCTAGCACGACGCCGTAAATCGAGAACTGGACGTTCAGCGTCATGTCGGTGTCGGGATTGAAGCGGGTGATGTTGTCGGTCAGGAGCTCGACCTCCTTGGTGACAACGCCCTTCTCAACCTTAGCGGTCTCCACGTCCGTGGAGGTGATCTCTTCGCCTTTGGCGGCTTGAACAAGCTCGCTGGCGAGTTGCTCGGTCTCTTCGGCAGAGGGGATCAGCATCGAGGCGCCTACCATCTCGACGACAACGAGCGCCGAGACGATGCCCAGCGCCTTGATCAGGCGGAATAGGGACGAAGGCTTCTTGGTGGGGGTTTCGTTCTCTTGCGGCATGGCGGCCTTACTCCGGTGCGGCGGGACGAGTCACAGGCTCGTCCCACAGGAGGACCTCGACGCGCGCATTCCGTTGGCGACTTTCGATGTCGATCTTGTTATCGAGCGGCTCGTTCGCTCCCGCCGAACCGAGGCGGATGCGCTCCGAGTCGATTCCTAGCTCGACCAGATAGTCTTTGACGACGCCGGCCCTTTCGGAGGCCAGCGTCCAGTGGGTTTGCCCCAGCGGGGCGGGCTTACGTGACGTGTGACCGCGAACCTCGATTTTTTGCGGCTTGCCGGCGACCTGTTCGGCGATTGCCCGCAGGCTTTCTTTGGCTTCATCCGTGAGGTTTGCGTCGTCCTCGCCAAAGAACACCACGCCGCCAACGGCCGTGTCGCGTCCCGGTCGGATCGTCCTGACGAGCGAAGCGTCGCCCGTCGTCGATTTCACCGGGTTACCGCCACGCATGATGTCCAGTCGCTTGGCGCGGCCCATGGCCGCCATGGCCGGCATCGAGGAGTTCAGAGGGGGACTGCTGCCGGGGATCATCGACGCCATCGAGGACTCGTGGCCGAACTGCTGACGCATCGACTCCAGCATCGCCTGAAACTTGTCTTCTTGCTTCATCTCGCTCATCGAAACGAGCATGATGAAGAACGTCAGCAGCAGCGACATCATGTCACCGAAGGTGACGACCCATTCGGGGATGCCGGGGACTGGTTCGTCGTCGTCCATGGTGAGCTGTTTGGAGGCGGGCTTGGTGTCGTGGGGATCGCTTGGTGAGGCTCAGCGGCGGATGGCGCGAGTCTCGAGCCACGCTTCTACGCCGCCTCTTTCGCCCGCTGTTTAGGGGGGATGAACGTGTTGAGCTTTTGTTCGATGACGCGTGGGTTCTCGCCCGACTGGATCGCCATAACGCCGCGGATGATGATGTCCATCGTGAGTCGCTCCTTCTTGCTCGTGTAGCCGAGCTTCTCGGCGAAAGGCAGGAACAAGACGTTCGAAGCGATGGCGCCGTAGAGCGTCGTCAAGAGCGCAACGGCCATGCCGGCGCCGATCTTCGAGGGATCGCTCATGTCGCCGAGCATGATCACGAGTCCCATCAGAGTGCCGATCATGCCGAAGGCGGGGGCGAAGCGGCCCATGCAGTCGAGCAGGGCTTTGCCGTCGCGGTGGCGTGTGGAGATGGCGTCGAGCTCGGTGCGGAGGATATCCTCCATCACCTCGGGCCGCGTGCCGTCGACCGCCATCTGGATGCCGAGCTTGATGAAGTCGTTATCGATCTCAGCGGTCTTACTTTCGAGAGCCAGGATCCCTTCACGACGGGCGACCTCCGACAGCGAGACGATCTGTTTGATGACGTCTTCGGTGGAGTCGACTTTCCAGAAGACGCACTTCATGGTGACGCCAAAGACGCCCAGGAAGTTTGGCAGCGGGAACGAGATCAGCGCAGCGGCGATCGACCCACCGATCACCACGAGGATCGAGGGAATGTCAATAAACGCCATGAAACTGCCGCCACCGACAATGATCGAGCCCACGATCAATAGGATCGAGAGGATCGTGCCGACGACTGTTGCGATGTCCATGTGGCCGTAAAGTCAGTGAGTAAGCTGCCGCTACGACTGCTTCCCCGTGGGGGGGAGCAGTCCCTTGGTCTGGTGGTACTCCAGTGTCCGCCGCATGACCTCGTCCATCGATTGGGTGACGACGATGCGATCGCCGGTTGTGAGGGTGATGAAGGTGTCCGGGCGGGACTCGACGTACTTGATCAATTCTGCGTTGAGCAGAAACGCCTCTTCGTCGAGTCGATTCAACCGGATCACCGTCACTACCCTTACAACCAGCAGCCGACCGTGCGGCGCGCACGATCCGCCGAAGTAACTTAGCTCACGCCGACGCGGCTTAGCGGTTGAGCGCCAAGAGCTCGTCCAGCAGCTGCTGGGCGGTTGAAATCACCCGCGAACCGGCTTGGTATTGTGTTTGCGCCAGGATCATCTTCACGAGGTCCTGACCGATATCGGTGTTGGAAAGCTCGACGGCGCCCGCCGTCAGTGTGCCAATGCCGTCTTCACCAGGCGAACTAACGAAGGCTGTGCCGGAGTTGACGCTTGCCGAGTAGAGGCCATTACCGACCTGCCTTAAGCCGCCGTCGTTGGCGAAGCGCGCCATCAGCACCTGGCCCAATGTTCGCTGCGTGCCGTTGGAGAACTGGCCTTGGATCAGTCCGCTGTCGGTGATGATGAAGTCGGTGAGCACGCCCGGCGGGAAGCCGTCTTGCCGCACCATGTTGAGGCTGCTGACCGCGTTGCCCGAGGAGTCGGTCTCGGCGAGCGCGGTTACTTGTTCGAGGTTGAGCTCGATCTCGAGCGGCGATTCGCTCGCCGTCAGTTCCCGTTGGACGCTGATCCGTGCGGAGGGCGAGCTGATGAGATTGCCGCGGCTGTCGAAGACCATCAGGCCGTTACCGACGACGGTCGTTAGCTCCGGCGCGACCGGCTGGCTGTCGCCCGAACTGGCGTACCAACGATAGGTGGTGCTGTTGCTGTCGGCGGCCTCGAGGACCGTCGTCATCCGCACCGTTAGCGGCGAGCCGAGCGAGTCGTAGACGACGAACTCGGTCGAGGTGCCAGGGCCATTGGCTTCTTGCGACTCGGAGAATGTGAGATCGACCGTTTGGGTCACAACCTGTCCGGCTGGCGTCAGACGGAAGGCCGTCAGCGGGATGCCCACGGTGTTCTCTTCGCCGTAGTTACTAGTCACGGTGACGACGCCATTGACGATCGACACCGAGCCGCCGCCGACCGGGAGTGGCCTACCATTGACGTTGGACTGCTGTTGCAGGCCGAGTGCGTCGTTGACGAAGTCAAGGAAGTCTTGCACCGTCGTTGTTGCGGTGATTTCAAGCGATTGCGGCGCCTGCTGAGTTCCGCCGACCTCGCCCGTGAATTGCAGAGTGCCGAGTTCGGCGAACGGACGTGCGTAGGTCGATCCATTTCGGAGCTGGACGTTGGCAAGAAGCGTGCCGCCCGCGGCGCCGACGCCGTCGAAGTTCAGCTGGCTGTTGCCCGTGATCGAAGTGCTCGGCGCCTTGTCGATCCAGCTATCGGCGCCGGGAGTTGGCAGCGGTAGGTTGGCGACCTCATAGAACGTCGCAGTGCTCCCCTCCGCGTTGCGGTAGATTTTCATCCGGCTGTAGTTCGGATCGGTTGGCAACTGCAGGTCGGTGAAATCCAGCCGGACCGAGCTGTCATCGTCGCTGACCGCGAAAGGCCCAAGCGCCACCGAGGGCCGCGACTCGTTGTTGTTCGCCGGGTTGAGGTAGGTGACGTAGTAGGTATACGAACCGTTCTCCAACGTGTTGGTGTTGAGGGCTGCCCCCGCCGAAACGTCGTTGCCGTCGGTGAACGTTGTGGTTCCCATGGCGACCGTTCCGCTCAGCCGATATTCAGTCGCTCCCGGGTCAAGCCGGTAGATGTTGATATTGGTGTAGGGGTTGCCGGGGATGGATGAGATATCGGGCAAATCGGTCAAATCGATCTGGTCGTCGACTCCGACGCCGGTGACGTTGAATACCGTCGACGGGGACGTTTCACGGCCGCTGCCGTCAACGTAGGTAATGCGGTAGGCGTAGGTGCCGCCCACGAGCCCCGTCGGTGTGCCGGGTGTCGAGAAGGCCGCCGTACCCGGTGTCGGCGGGGTTCGGATCTCGACATCGTCCGAGTTGAAAAGGTCGGTGGTGACAAAGGGGTCGGCGTCCGTTCCCGTGCCGGTCGTGACTTCGCCGTTAGGGTAGACGACGGACCCGTCACCCATCACTTCGGATTGGATTGCGGCCGGTACCGTTCCGGCGTTGACGGTCGGGTTTAGCACACCCTGGAAGACCGCCTCGGTCGTTGCTTGCGCGACGCGTTCGCCGCCCAGGGCGATTGTCAGCGGCTGGACAAACGCTTCGTTGAGTTCGAAGGATCCTTCACGCAAGCCATAGCCGAGCAACTTGTTGCCGTTGGCGGTGACAATCTGGTTCTCGCTATTGAGCTTGAGTTGGCCGTTGCGGGTGTACAGCTGCTCGCCCTGCGAGCCTTGGACCATCAAGAAGCCGCTGCCTTGGATCGCGAGGTCGAGGGGGTTCGAGCTGATCTCGATCGTGCCTTGGCTAAAGTTGGGCGCAATCTCGGCGACCTTCACGCCGAGGCCGATCTGGCGGGGGTTGGTGCCGCCGTTGCGGTCGCTCGGCGCCGATCCGATCGATTGTGTCTGAAGGAACTGCGTCGCGAAGAGCACGTCCGACGCCTTGAAGCCGACCGTGTTCGAGTTGGCGATGTTATTGCCGACGACATCGATGACCGTCTCGGACCCTTGCATGCCCGTGAGGGCCGTGGTCATGGCGGATTGTAGACCCATTTCTTCTCGCTCCCGTATCCGTGGGTTGCGTTGTTGTTCCGTTCACGCCCGACGATCGCGTCGGACGGCCCACCCTTTGTATTGCTCTCGACGAAGCTAGTTCACCAGTCTCTGGATGCCGCTGACGTTCGATAGCTTGACTTTGATCGATTCGGCGTAGGCGAAGATGCTACGCGGGCCGGTGAGGGTCTCGGAGCCCAACTCGGCGGTCGCTTTAGCGTCGGTGAACCCGCTAGAGGTCCCGTTGGGAAGTGTGCCAACGAGTCGCGGATCGCCATTGCCATCGGTTCGGTAGACTTTGCGGGGCACTTTTGCGTCTAGTTGCGGGAGATTTCGCAACTGGATCGACCCCTGGAAGTCGTCGCCCAAGTCCTCGGTATCGACCTCGGTTTGAACACTGAAGACGCCATCTTCGGTCTCCCAAACGATTTCATACCGGTACGTGCCGGGATCGATCTTGCCTTCGGCCGAGCCGGCTTCGGCGGAAGTTTCGACAGCCAGCTCAAGGACCGGGGCGCCATCGTTGATTGAGACTTGCAAGACTTCGCCCGTGACGCGTCGTCCGGCGTCGGTCAATCCCTCGACTTCCTTACCGATGAGACCCGCGGAAGTCGAAACGTTCTGCCCTAGCAGCACGGAATCGAGAGTCGCCGTCAATTTATCGCTCGCACTGATCTCACGGATCTGCCCCATGGTGTTGAGCATCTCCTGGTTGTCCATGGGGTCCAGCGGGTCCTGATTCTGAAGCTCGGTGAGCATCAGGTTCAGAAATGCGTCGAGGTCCATGTCTTGGACCGAGCTTCGCTTGGGCGTGTATGTCTGTTGTGTCTGCGCGTACTTCGCTTTTGCAGCGGCTTGGGCGGCTGAGTCGTCGATTAGTGTCATAGTCGCTTTGGGGGGTCGTTTGCGTGAGCGGCTGGACGACGCTTAGACAACGAGGTTGATGCCGTTGTTGGCGTACGAGATTGTGCGGACGGGGCGGGCCTCGACGGTAGTGGTCGCCGCAGCCGGCGGTTGCCGTGGTGCTCGCGTGTCGTGACGCGGTTGTTGCTGATCCATTTGCTGACGCTGGTCTTGGTGTTGGCGCCAATCGCCGCCGCGCTGCTGTTGTTGGTCGCGGACGTCTACGTCGAACTTGTCGATGCGGACTTGTTGTTGTTCGAGCCGGTCGCGCAACGCCGGCAGGTTGTCGAGCAGGGCGTTGCGGGCGGCGGGGGTCTCGACCTCGAGCTTCGCTGTCATCACGCCGTCTTTGACCTGAATCTTGACTTGCAGCGAGCCGAGTTCCGGCGGGCTCAGCCGCAACTCGACGGGGCCTCCGCCGCGTTGGTCGGCGAACTCGATCGCGCGGCTGACCCGCGAAACGAACCGCGCCGGGTCGATGTTCGGCCGTTCGGGGAGGGCCGCCTCATCGGCCGACTCGGCCCGAGCCGTGTCACGTGATCTTGCTCCCTCTATAGCGTTGGCTTCGGTTGGGTCCGCTGCTTCATGGGGCGAAGATTCGCCTGATTCACTGTCGGACTCTCGCGGCAATGCGGCGACGGCAAGTGCCGTTTCGGTGGCGGAAGGGCGAGGCGCCTCCGGTGTGTCGTGCGATTCGGCGTCCTGCTGCTCGGTTGATGACTTGTCGATCTCGGCGGAGTCGCTCGCTCTGAGAGCAGCGGCATCCGCCACAGCGACGCTTGACCCTTGATCCAGAGAGCCCTGGATCGCGGCTTGTGGCTGACCGGAGTTCAGCAGCGCATCCTCAGCGTCAGAGTGAGTCGTGGCGGCAAGCTGCGTTGGGTTCGGGTCACCTTCGTTTGAGAATGGCGAGGGCGATTGCTCGGCTTCGGCAGCGAGATCGGAATCGAGAACGGCGTCGATAACCGCGGTTGTGTCGGGTGAAGTGGACCCTTCGGTTGCGGAATTGAACGCCTCACCGACGCCATGATTGGCGCCCGACTCGACGTCGATCATGGTGGTGGCGTCCTCGGGAAGGACAACGTCGGGCGATGTTTCCAAGACGATTGTCTCAGTGACAACGAAGGTCGCCAGTAACTCGGCCTCCTCGGCCGCTTCTTCAGAGTTGGTTTCGGCTTCTTCAACGGCAGAGGCCTCGGCTGCGGCCGCTGCCGATTCGGAAGCTGCGGCTTCGGCGGTTTCGGCGTCTGAGACTTCGTCGCTCCGCTCTGCTGCCGCTTTTGCGTCCTTGGCTTTCGTCCTAGCAGCGCTTCCTGTCGACGCTTCAGCGGGCTGAGCCGTCATCTCTTCGACCGCTGTCGTCAGCTCGGCGCCGAAGTCGCTGGCAGCGTCGCGAGCCGTTTCGGCGCGAGGCGGCTTTGACGCTGTCAGCGTGAGCAGTGACGCTCTGGATTGGACTTGTTCAGGCATGATCGGGCTCGTGTCGGGCGTTGCCGGTGTTACTTGTTTCCCAGTTGGCCGAGCGCCTCTTGGAGGACTCGCCGCTTCTCGCCGCCCTCGAGTTGCTGGGCCTGGATCCGGTGCAGCTGATCCAGTTCAGCAGGGCCCTCGAACTTGTTTAGCATGTCGGACCAGGTGTCGATCGGCATCGTGTTGATGATCTGAATTACTTGATCGAGCGCTTGTTGCTTGGCATCGGGATCCGTGCCACCGCTTTCTAGTATCCGCAGCAGCAGTTCTTTTCCCTTTTCGGGCTTGGCCACTTTGAGGTCGCGGACAACGTTCTTAACGCCTTCCTCGATCGTCTCGGTGCTGACTTGGTCGATGCGCTTCTTCAACTCCGTCGCCATCTGATCGACGCGGTTGCGTTGCTCAACGAGTTGGCCAAGACTGTGATCGAATTCGGACTTGCCACGGTCGAGTGACTCTTGACGGGCCTCATAGTTCCGTAGCGCCAGGTGTCGCAATCGGCGCACCTCTTCGAGGGATGCTTCCTCTTCCGACGATTGGTCTCCGATGGGAGCGATCGCCTCGATTTTCTCACCCGTCTCGACACCGTGGATCATCGCAATGATCCGGAACAACCGTTCGTCGGTGAGGCGTTCGGTCTGCCACAGGTAACCGACCCACAGCAGTGTGGACAGAACGGTAGCGACAGCGGTGTACCCGATGGTGGCGAATAGGAACTGCATGGTCTAATCCTCTCAGAACGCCTGGGTGAGTCCGTCGACATCGGCGTGGGTGACGTACGCGGCCCGGGACGCGAACTCGTCAAGAACCTTGGCTTCTCGTCGAGCGGCTTCCCTCTTAGCTTCTAGCTCAGCGCGTTCTCTCAGTACTTCAATGGCTCGCAGATCGCGGTCGGCCTCGGCTATATGCTGACGGCGGCGATCGATTTCTTGTTCCACGGCGGCGATATTGGCGTTGAGGGTCTTCTCGTCGGCCCGCAACACCAGCTCGTAACGCCCTGCGCTCATCAGCCAGCTGGTGTCGGCTCTCGAAGCGGCGTGGCGGCGGGCTTCGAGCAACTCATCGAACAGCCTTGCTAGATCTTGCCTCTTGTCCTCGAGCACTTCCGCCGCCCGCAAGGCGTCGGCCAACTGCGCACGCGCGGCGTCGCGACGCTCTTCCCGTAGTCGGGCGACGGTTTGCAGTCGGAAGGGACGGGCCACGGGCGGAGACTCCTAGGAACTATTTACGTTGGGCTGTCGTCATCGGCGCCGGCGCGGCGGGGCGCGGCTTGGCGCCGACGTTCGCGGCCTTGTTGGCGAGTTGAATCAGCGCGGCGATGGCCTGCTCGGGAGCCGATGGCTCACTGACCTTCTGCTGGAGCAAAGCGTCGATCTCGCTACGCAACTCGATCGCTGCGTCAACAATCGGATCGGCGCCGCGTCGGTAGGCCCCGATTGAAATCAAGTCGGCGTTCTCGCTCAGGGCCGAAAGTAGTCGTCGTACAACCTGCGCAGCGGCCTGTTGCTGCGTAGGCGTGATCTCGGACATCAAGCGGCTGATGCTCTGATTGACGTCGATCGCCGGGAAATGCCCCCGAGCGGCGATCTTACGGCTCAGCCAGACGTGCCCGTCGAGTAGGCCACGCACGCAGTCGGCGATCGGTTCGTCGGAGTCGTCGCCTTCGACGAGGACCGAGTAGAACGCCGTGATGCTGCCGCGGCTGGTGCAGCCGGCGCGCTCGACAATCTTGGGGAGTAGTGCGAAGGTCGAGGGCGGGAAGCCGCGCGTTGTTGGCGGCTCGCCAGCGGCGAGGCCAAGCTCTCGGCTGGCTAACGCCGTGCGTGTCAGGGAATCGACGAGCAGCAACACGTCACGTCCTTGGTCGCGGAAATGCTCGGCAATCGAGGTCGCTGTCGAAGCCGCCCGTAGCCGCATCGGAGCCGGCTCGTCGCTCGTGGCGACAACGACGACGCTCTTTTGCCGTCCTTCGGGACCGAGGTCGCGTTCGAGGAACTCGTTCACTTCGCGGCCACGTTCGCCCACTAATCCGATGACAACAACGTCGGCGGCGGTATATCGCGTCATCATGCCCAGGAGCGTGCTCTTGCCGACTCCCGAGCCGGCAAAGACGCCAAGTCGCTGACCGCGGCCGCAAGTGAGCATGGCGTCGATCGCCCGCACGCCGGTTGGCAGCATGGTCTTGATCGGCGGGCGGTCGAGCGCCGGGTGAGGCGTCCGGTTGATCTCGACACGGTGGGGCAGGGCGGGTCGCGCGCGACCGTCGATAGGCTCGCCGTTGGCGTTGACGACGCGCCCTAGGAGCGCGTCACCAACCGCAAGGCGACGCTGTGTTTGGACGAGCCGCACGGGCTGTCCGCGTCGAATGCCGGTGAGGCTGCCGAGTGGCGACACCATCGTCAGCCGGCCACGGAAGCCAACCACTTCCCCCTCGACGGCGCCACGGTCGAAACGTGTCCGCGCGCCAATCGTCACGACCGAGCCCACCGGCGCAGCGAGGTCGGCGACCGTGGCCAAGAGGCCGGTCGTCTCGACGACGCTCCCGACCATGCCGGTCGGCTGCGCTTGGGCGACGATCGCTAGGTCGTCCATGTCGGTTGCGGTTGAGGGAGGATTGCTAGGAAAGTTCTTCGAACAAGCGGTCGATTTGCGTCTTCAATTGCTGATCGATCGAGCCGTGTCGGGTCTCAACGCGACAACCGCCGGGCTCGATCGATTCATCCGCGACAAAACGGGCGTCGCCTATTCCGGACATCGAAGCGGCTAGCGCCTCGGCGTGACTCCGGAGGCTTTCCAGGTCAACCGGCGCGACGCGTACGGTGATGTCGCTGGCGCCGGCGGCCAACTCCAATGCCTCGGCGAGCCAAGTTTGGCTGATCGTGGGATCGTCGCGGAGTTCGCGTCGGACAATCTTCTCAGCGATCGCGACAGCTAGACCGATGGCGGACTGCCGCCAGTGTGCGTGCCACTCGCCGCGGGCGGCTTCGATCTCGGAGACGACGGACTGCAGTGCCGGCCGCAAGGTCGCCAACTCGGCGCCCATACGCTCGTCAAGCAACTTCGCCATCGACGCCTTGGCGGCGGCTTGCCCGTCGGCCTCGGCCTTCTTGCGGATGCGGTCGGCCTCGGCCTTGGCTTTCTGAACGACCTTCGTCGCTTCGGTTCGCACCGTGTGGACGTAGGCGTCGCCCTGTGACGCCATGTCGCTGAGCGTGAACGCCGGCGGTTGCGGCGCCTCATCGGCGCCGGTGATGCGGTTGAGTCCTTGGCGGAGAATGCTAGCCATCGATCATGCCCCCCGGAGCGGTTAGGGAGCGTTGGGTACGGCGCTGGCTCACGACCTGCTCGACGGCAAGGGCGAGCGCCGATTGCGCGCGGTCGATCTCGACGAGCGTCGTCGGGCCGACGCGGTGCATCCGCTGGCGTAGTTCCCGCGCTGCGATCCGGGGCAAGCCGGCCGTCAGGTTGCTCACTACCTCGTCGGGCGCCGCGGCGAGGGCCAGCAGCGCCATCCGCGCGTCGAGTGAGCCGACCGCTTCGGCGAGCGCTCGGCCATCGACACGCCGCAGGTCGTCGATCGTGAGCGTCGGCTGCGGTTGTGGCGCCGGCGTTGGCTTCGCCACGGCTGGCGTGGGCTTCGGCGGCTGCTGTGGCGTCAAGTCGGCAAGTGCGGCGGCCAGGTGCGGCTCCGACGCGGCGAGTGTCGCCAGCAAACCGCGGCGTTTATCTTCTGGCGTGGCGGCGACGATCTGGCGGATCGTCGCGACTCGCGTCGAGCGCCGCTGGTCTTCTTCATGGTGACGACGCACCCAGTCGGCGAGACCCGTCGCTATGACACGGAGGCTGTCGGGGTCCGCCTCGTGCTGGTCGGCGAGTTGGGCGACGACGCGCGGTTGCTCCTCCACCGGCAGGCATTGGAGGACACCCGCGCTAAGGTCCGGCGGAAGGTAGCCGAGCACCAGAGCGATAGCCCGCGGTTGTTCGCGCGATAGGTAGTCGGCGATCGATTGCGGGTCGGCGTCGCGGAGTTGGCGGAACCAAGCGGCTCCATCGAGCGGTTCAGGCTCGGTAGTTGGCTGCGGCTTATTCTGAGGGCCCGGGTTGTAGGGCGAGGTGCTCAGCTGCAACTCGACCGAGCCATCCTGGGAAGCTGGCATCGACGCGCTCGTCGCTGGTTTGCCGTCCCCTGCTTGCTCAAGTTCGGCAATAGCGACACGCAAGGCGCGCGCTTCTTCAGCGGAGAGCCGACCGAGCATTGCCGCGGCGGCGTCAGGCGCGAGACCACGGACGAATACCGCGGCCTTGCGTAGCGAGTTTTCAGCGACAGGCGTCATGCCTTATCCGCGATTGACGGGCGGCGTCATGCCGCGTTGTTGATCCACGAGCGAAGAATAGCGGCGGCGGCGTCGGGATCGCTCGCCACCATGTCCGAGAGGTCTCCCTTGAGCGTGTCCGCTTTGCGGAGCTTGAGTTTGGGCCGCTGAGAATCCTCACCGTCCTGGGCATCCGATTCGGCGTACTGATCGTTCTCGATCTTCAGCGCGGGGATGCCTTGGGCCGACCCGTCTTTGCCGCCGCTGGATGTCACCATCGACCGCAGCATCACGAGGCCCGCCACGGCGAGGCCGAGCATCGCCAGCGTATTGGCGTGCGTCCCCAGCATGCCCAGGGCATTGGTAGCGAGCGACGGCGTTGGGAGCTCTGCCTGCGGCAGGTCGGTGACAAAGTTCACTTTGACCTGCTTGAAGTCGTTCTCGCCGAGGGCGAGTTTCGGCAGCAGCGGCTCGACGATGCCTTCGATCTCGCTGCGGATCGTGGTCTGCATCTGCTCGAGTTGATTAGCGTCGATCTCCTTTGGTGCTTCGCCTTCGGGAGTCTGGTTACGTTCACGGAACACCGCTTTCACGTAAGAGATCGGGACAACGACACTCGCCTCGGCCTCTTCGAGCGCGAAGCCCGAAGTCACAGTCTCCATGCGCCGCGTGCCGACGCCGCTAGCGATGTCGGTGGTTTCGCTCTTCTTCGTCGTCTGATCTTGAGCCGAGACAACCTCGTCGCGATTGGCGCTGGGTGGGCCCTGGGCCGCCTGGGCTTCGACACCGACACGACTGCCGGCGCCGCCGGAAGTGTGCGACTCTTCCTGAGTTTGCGTCTTCTTCGACAGGGCGACGGACTCCTTCTCAGGCGTCACCTCGACTACGCGTTGTTCGCTCTTGGGGTCGATCCGTGGGTTGACCTGCACCAGCACGCCGGGGATGAACGCCAGGTTCCGCATGATGGTTTGGCGGACCCGATCCGCTTCCATCGCGCGGAGGCGGTAGAGCGGGTGGTCGAAGTCATCGGGAGAGATCCCGCCGTCGCCTCCGGCGAGTGTGTCGTTGCCGAGATTGGTGATAGCGATATCCTCGATCGCTACGTCGCATGCTTTCGAGATGAACTCTTTCACGACCCGCGCACGTTGTGAGCTGAGTGACTCGCCGACCGCGGGGAGGATGCTCACCGCTGCGGTAGCGTGTCGGCTGGCGTGGAGACCGCTCCCTTGGCGTTCGTTAAAGATGACGTCCGCTTTCTCGACCCACGGGAAGTCTCCGAGGATTAGCGAAGCTTGAGCCTCACGCGCTGCGCGCATCCGCTGCAACTTGGTGTCGCGGAAATCGAAGAGGCTGCCGCCGTTGATGGCGTCATCCATGATCTTGTGGAACTCGGGTGGTAGTTCACCCGCGTCAGCGATGGCGGCGATAGCGGCGTTCTTGTCCCCCGGCGAGACGCGGATCTTTGTCCCTTGAGTTTCGTACTTGATGCCGGCTGCCGACATCGCGGCTTCCATCCGCGGTAGTTGGCGCCGGTCGATCGACTCGCCGCCGAACAGGTACTCGTCGGGGCCGAGCGTCGCTTGTTGGAACAAAAAGCCCATGCTGACAACGACAACCGCGACCAGCAGCCCCGCGGTGACGCGAGCGCCGGGCGTCATCGATGCGAACAGTTCGCGGACCTGGGCGGCGGTTTGGTTGAGGAAGTCCATAGAGAGCTATCAGCGGTCGGCGGTTGGCTATCAGCAGTAAGAAGTCGATTCCTCAAGAGCTGACAGCCGATCACTGACAGCTGAACGCCGTGTCATATCCGTACGTCTTGAATCTCACGATAGACATCCATCAGCTTGTTGCGGACTTGCATCGTGAGACGGAACGCCATGTCGGCTTTCTGGACGGCGGTCAGCACTTCGGCGGGGTTCACATCACCGCCGGTGAACAGGGCCTCGACCGCCTGGTCTGCTTGTGCCTGCATGCCGTTGACGTGTTCGATCGAGTCGATCAGCAAGTTCTTGAACGAGCCGGCATCCGATGCCGGCGCATTCTCCCCGGCGACAGCGAGACGTTCGCTGGGGAGTGGGACGCCGCCGATGAGGCGGCCTGCGGATGGGGTGGGGATGGTGTTCATAGGACCGAGGCGTCCGTGCCGTATCTACTCGCGTGGTGGCGACTATACGATGATCTGCAGCGTCTGGCGGCCGAGGTCTTTGGTGATCTCCATCACGCCGATATTCGCTTCGTAGGCTCGTGTCGCCTCGAGGGCGTCGACGAACTCAGTGGTCATGTCCACCGCGGGCATCGCGACCATGCCGGTCTCCGGATTCGCGTCCGGATGATCGGGCTGGTATCGCATGACGGGCGGTTCGGTCGAGGTCTCGACGCTCGCTACCGTAACGCCGATGCCGCCCGCGCGGGTTTGCTTGTTGGGATCGGTGGAGAAGGTGACGTACTTGGGACGGTACGCCTCAGGCTCGCCGCGCTCGTTGCGCGTAGTCGAGATGTTGGCGAGGTTCGAGGCGATGGCGTCGAGCCGCGCCCGTTGCGCCACAAGGCCGCTCGTACTGATGTCGTAGGACGTGAACATCGCGGAGGGCTAGTTGAAGGGAGGGTTGGGGAATCTTTGTCGGCTACCGGTTTTTCTAAGCAACGGTCTCGCTGATAGCCGATCGCATCTGACGGAACTGCTGACTCATCAAAGTGATCGCAAGGTTGTGCAGCGACTGATTCTTCGAAATCTCGGTGACTTGCGATTCGAGGCTGACGTCGCGTTGGTCGTGGTAAACGAAGGTCTCCATCGACTTCTGCAGGCCATTGAGCGAATCCGCGTCGAAGGGTCCGCGTTCTCCACCGAGCGCCATCAATCCTTCGTGCGGACCGTCGGACAAGTCACCCAACACAATGGCGTCGCCCGGGCTGTATGTTTTCTTGCTCGAATCAATCGCCGATCGCAGGCTCGACTGGAAGGCTTGCACCGACAAGTCACGGGCCTTGTAGCCGGGGGTGTTCAGGTTCGCAATATTGCCCGCCAGGACGCCGTGACGCGCTTGCGTGAACTGAACGGTCTGCTCCAGAACGGGCAGGGTCGAGTTCGCGAAGGGGTTCAGCATCGTCGGCCTCTCCTTGTGGGGACGGACACGGACGAGCGTTTAGCACAGAGCGTGCCACCGACGCTAGACGAAGTCTTCCACGGCGTTTGAAGCGGCTTCCGTCGCGGCGCAGCAGCAAGCGGTCGGCGGAACTTGCCGATAGCGGCGGCGTTTGGCGCCGGTAGAGGGATTGTCGTATAGGTGTCTTCCGAGCCGCGACCGTCAGGGAAGACGTCAGGAAAGACCGGTCACCTAGCTGATTTTCACGGTCGCTCCCTGACGTTCGCGGCTCGGCTACGTCACTTCGCTCATGCCGCGCGTGAGATGATGTCCTTCTCTCCCGGTGGGACGCCGTAGCTGCGCAGCTTGCCGCTCAGCGTGCGGACGCCGATGCCAAGCGCGTCAGCGGTCTTCTGACGGTGCCCGTCGAATCGGGCAAGCGTCGCGAGGATCATTTGTCGTTCGACTTCGGCGAGACTCGCTCCGATCGGGAGCGTCGTGGGGCCTTCTTCGACGGCCTCGACTGCATTCACACTGTCGCGCCGTAGCCACGGACGTACGAGATCGGCCGATACCGTCTGTCCGTCTGCTAGCACGCAGGCTCGCGTCACGACGTTGTGCAACTCACGCACATTACCGGGCCACCTGTGCGAGAGAAACAAGTCGCGTGCGGCGGCGTCGAGCGTTAGGCGCTCGCGGCCGAGCCGCTGGCTGGCTTGATCGAGAAAATACTCGGAGAGCTCCAGCACGTCCTCGCCGCGCTCGCGTAACGCGGGGGCCTGGATCGGAACGACGGCTAAACGGTAGTAGAGGTCTTCGCGGAACCTGCCGGCGCTGATCTCGTCGGTCAAGTCGCGGTTGGTGGTCGCCATCACACGCACATCGACACGCTGCGAGACGCTTGAACCGACGCGTTCAAAGGCCCGCTCTTGCAAGACGCGGAGGAGTTTGGCTTGTAGGCCGAGGTTGATTTCGGTGACTTCGTCCAGCAGTAAGGAGCCGTTGTTGGCCAGTTCGAAGCGGCCGACGCGATCGGCATCGGCGCCGGTAAACGCGCCGCGGCAGTGACCGAAGAGCTCGCTTTCGGTGAGTTGTTCGGAAAGGACCGGGCAGTTAAGGCTGACCATCGGCCCCTTGCTGCGGCAGCTGAGGGCGTGCAACGTTTGGGCGATCAGCTCCTTGCCGACACCGCTCTCACCTTGGATGAGCACCGTCTCCTCGGTCGAGGCGACGCGAGCGATCCGCTCGCGCAGCAAACGCATGGCGGCGCTTGACCCGATCATCATCGGTGCGTCGCACTTGGCGGCTGACTCCACGGCTTCGACGCTGGTTTGCAGCCGCTTACGCTGCAGCGCACGAGAGACTGAGGCTTCGAGGCGATCGACGTTGTAAGGTTTCTCGAGGTAGTCGAACGCGCCGTGTCGCATCGCTTCGACAGCGGTCTCGACGCTGGCGTGCGCCGTCACCATCAGCACTTGAACGCGGTGCCGAAGGCGTTCGATCTCGCGGATTAGTTCGAGCCCGCTCATGCCGGGCATCTGCAGGTCGGTGACGACAACGTCGAATGACCCTGCCCGCAACTTTGCAAGCGCCTCGGCGCCACTTCCGCAAGGCGTGGCTTCGTGGCCGACGCAGCGCAGCACATCGGCGACCGACTCGCGGGCAGGGGCGTGGTCGTCCACTACCAGGACGCGGCCATAGAGTAGCTCAGGCTTTTTGGCGTGAACGGTCACGCGGCAACCTCCCGCGCCACCGGACGGGGGATGCGGAGCGTAAACGCGGCGCCACCTTCGGGGCAGTTCTCGGCGATCACCGAACCGCCGTGGGCCTCGGCGACGTGCGCGACCACCGACAGCCCCAGGCCAGTGCCGGTCTCCTTGGTGCTGTAGAACGGCTCAAAAAGGCGCCCTTCGTCATCATCACGGATGCCGGGCCCGCTGTCGGCGATTTCGAGCTCAAAGCCTTCGAAGCCTTCGCAAGCGGTGACGATCAGGTCGCCGCCTTGCGGCATGACGTCCAACGCGTTGAGCATCAAGTTGAGAACTGCGCGGCGGATCATCTCGCGATCGGCCCACAGCAGCGTATTCGGTGGGACGTCGAGTTCGATCCCCACGGCTTGCGCTTCAAACTGTGGCGCGAGCGATTCGGCGAGTTCCTCGATCAGTTCGCCGACAAGGAAGTGCGTCGCATGCGGTTGACGATGGGCGCTGAAAGCGAGCAGGTCGTTCACAGTAGCCTCCAGTGCGGTGAAACCAGCCTCGGCCTTGCCGAGGACTTCGAGTCCCTTGGCGTCGCCGGTCAGGCTCCGCCGCAGCAAGCTCAGGTACAGAGTGATCGGCGTCAGGCTGTTGCGCACCTCGTGCGCGACGTGCGACGCCATCTCACCAAGGTCCGCGAGCCGGTTCTTGCGGGCGAGCTCGCGGTTCTTAACTTCGAGTTCAGAGCTGAGGCGAGAGACTTCGTCCCGGAGTTGGGCGTGCGTCTTCTCGAGCCGGGCAGTGGCGGTTTGCCACGCGTCGAGCAGGACGGATAGCTCCGGCGTCGCCGGCTCAGCGGTCGTCTCGGCCACCGGCTCGGAAGGCGAGACATCGATGTGGTCGTCGCCACGATAGAGCGAGAGGCCAATCGTCTCGGGGCGGTCGTCGGAGCTAGATTGAGTCGCCATATCGAAGCCGGGGGATTGCGACCGAGGGCGGCCGATTAAGTTGCGCCGCGGGACGGACTGTGGAGGCGTTAGTCGGAAGTCGATAGGTCGAGCGACTCGCTCAGCGGAGCCGAAACATCAACGACCGCCACTGGTCGCGGACGCTGACCACGGAGGTGTGGCTTGTAGGCCGACGACGCGGCGTGGGCGGACTGCGCTTGATGGAGCCGTTTGGCGAGGTCGTCGCGGCGGTCGGTCATCAGGCGTTCGTGGGCTTGTTCAGTGTCGATCACTTCGGCGAGCAGATCGTTACAGGCGTCGGCGTCCGCTTTGCACGCGGCGCGTTGGGCGGGTGAAGACCATTGGCGCGCATCGGGGTCTTCCTTGCGGAACGCGTCGAGCCCCCGTTCAAGGATCTGTAGACCCGTGATGAGTTGTTGCTTGCCGCCGAGCAGTTGCAGTAGCGACGCGGCCTCGCCGGCTTCGATCATCTCTCGCTGACGCCGGCCGAGCATAACGAGCTGCTCGAGCAACCGGCGCTTTTGACGCACCAAATTGGCGAGCGATTCCGTCGGCGATGTCGTTGGATTAGTTGGCATAGAGCCGTTGTCGAGGGCGGCGACGGGTCAGATCTGTTCGAGCGTGGTGAGCAGGCTGGCCCACTGCGCACGATTCATGTTGGTGGAAGTAGCAAAGTCTGCGTCATCGGGCAATCGCTTTAAGAGCTGTTGCGCCTGCTGCACGACGCCCATGGCCTTCGGCCTGTCGTCCTGCCGGCGCCAGCAGTAGTAGATGTGGACAAGCGCCTCAAGCATGTATGGCTCGTTCTGATAAAGCGTCGAGACGCTAGCAAACGATTGTCGAGCGTCCTCGTAGCGCTCTAACTCGAAGAGCACGTTGCCGCCGAGCATGTAGCAGTTGCGGAGCGTCGCGCGGTCGAGCGGGTCGGCCGTGTCGGCCATCGTGATCTCTCGTTGCACGCTCTGGAACATCGCCAGAGCCGCCTCAAGATGCTCGTAGGCTTCCTGCCGGGCCTGCTCGCGTTCGTTGACGGTTTGCGCCGCCCGAAGCCGTGACAGCGGCTCTCGCGCCGCTTGGCGATGCGACAATGCGATCTGATAGCGGGCCCAGCGGGTCTGCGGGTCGTCCGGATAACGGGCAACCGCCTCCTCGAGTTCGGCGATCGCCTCGTCGTTGCGTTTGGCTTCTGCTAGCAGGTGACCTAACTCGAACTTCGAGTCGCGCCACTCGGGCGCCTCGGTCCCCAGCGCGGTCCGCGACAAGTTGTGTCGCAAGTAGGCCTCCGCTTGGGCGTAGTCGGTACGCATACGGTGGGCTTGGGCGCAGATGAGCCTAGCCCGGTAGGATGAGGCGTCGTTCTCGTGAAATTCAAGGCACTCCTGCAAGGTGGCGACGGCGGCGTCATCCTGGCCGCGGGCTAGCTGCGCCTCGCCAAGCCGTAAGAGCGCCAGCGCGTTCCGTTTGACAGGCTCGTTGCGGAGATAACGGTCCAACACCCGGATCGCTTCGGTGAAGGACTGTCCTCTCTGGTAGAGTTCGGCGGACGCCCAGAGGTCTTCGATGAAGTCGTTGGTAGCGAAGCGGGCCTCGGCAAGCCGCTCGTAGGCGCCCCCGGCCTCTCGGAGTCGCTTTCGGCCTCTTCGAACTTTCTGACGCCCCTTTACGCCCTCGGATTCGCCCTCGGCGATCAGGGCCTCGCCCCATCGCTGGAGGGTGTCGGCTCGCAACAGGAGCTGCTGCGTAGGGCCGAGCAAGTCACCGACCCAATCGGTCATCTGGAGAGCCGCGTTGTAGCGGTTCCGTTCCAGCAATCGCTGGTGAGCCGAGAGCGCCCGCTGCTTCGCGGCCTGGAGTGCCAGCAATCGGCTGCGGTAGCTCGCGGGATCGTCGATCGCATCGAGCGCGCGGCGGTAGGCCTCCAGCGCCTCGTCGTCGTTGCCTTCGTTCTGCAGCAGATCGCCTTCAGCAAATGCGGCGGCGATGCCGGCTTCGGATGTTCCATGCGAGCGGCGCAACTCGCCGTACTCGAGGATCGCCTTCTCTCTGAAACCCAGCAGTTCGGCGATCTGCGCTTTGAGGTAATCGCTTTCGCGAGAAATGCTGGTGGAGAGTTGGTCAGCGCGGCGGGCCTGCTCTAGGACGCTGTCGGCGGCCTCGGCAAGGGCGGCCCGCTCGCCGGGCGCCGCACTCTGGAGCTTGGCGACCCTGGCGCGTCCCTCGGCGAGAGATCTTCGCGCGGGGTCCACCGTCGCGTCGGTCTCCTGGGCGGCGGCGAGGGCCTTGTCACCAAGGCCTAGAGAAGCGAATGCTTCCGACCGCAGCAATTGAGCCGAAGTCCGCTGGATCGGGTCGATCAAAGGGTCGGCGAGGGTGATGTCGGCTTCGGCGATAGCTTGCTTGAAGTCTGGTTCGGGGGCGTAGAAGTACGCTTCCGCCAACAAGAGATGCGCCTTGGCTTTTCCTCGCATCCCGGCGTCGAGCGCTTGACGGAGCGTCTCGGTTCCTTTCTCAAGCTGACGACTTTCAAGGAACGACTTGCCGAGTTGTAGCAAGGCGTCCGCCTCGCGTCCGTCCGGGAACGAAAACGTGCGGGCCTCATCGAGGTACTTTGACGCGATGTAGTAATCGTTGCGGCTGCGCTCGGGTGACCACTGTCGCTCGGCTTCGCGGACTTTGATGATCCCCATGACGTAGAGAGCGGCTCCGTAGTCAGAAGCCTTGAGGGAGTCTCCCTCCATGAGACGGTCGATGATCGCGCGAGCGGCGTCGTCCTCACCAGCGTCGAGCTGCTCGAGGGCCCGCTCGACGGTGTAGCCGTCCGGCGCGGTGGCGATCCGCGTCAACGCGAGCCACGCGGTGATGGTGGCGACCGAAGCAGCGGCTAGCGCCACTCCGATCAGCGTGTTGCGGATCGGGTGCCCGGCGCTCCAAGCGCGGAGTTTGCCCACGAGGCCTAAGCGAGGCGGTTCGGTCGACGGTTGTACTTCGTCTTCGGCCAACGCCGCGTCTCCGTCGGTGCGGGGCGCGGGGTCTCAGGAGCACGCCACCAGCAGACGGCTTCTACAGAGGTCGCCAAGGCCCTGTCAATCGAAGGCGCCTTGCGATAGCCGTTGCGGCGTGATTACCACAGACGCCTACTCACAGACGATCTGCATCGCCCAGCGATTGACGTCGGCGAGCATCTCGGTCGTGAGATCTTCGTTGCCGGGGTATTGCCGGATAGCGACTCGGCAGCCGGCCGAGTGCAAGAGAGCCAAGTCGCGGCACATCCTCGATTCGGGGTAGTCGATGCTGCACTTGCTAGCTGAGAGGAGGAGCGGCAGCTGGCGGGCCTCGTTGACGCGGCAGAGCAAGGCGTCGCCTGTCGGTAAAGCGCCGTCGAGCGTGGCGACGCCGGCGAAGCGATCGGGGTGACGCAGCGCAATCCGCATCGCCATGGCGCCGCCCGAGCCGCTGCCAACTAAAAACACGCGGCTCGTGTGCACGCTGAACCTATCGCGCGTCGAGTCGATCGCTTCGAACACCGCGTCCTCTGCTGCGTCCACGCAGTCAGAGAACTGGCTCCAGCCGTAGCCTTCGGCGAGGGCCTCAACACCCCGCGGGGCGACGGCGACAAAGTTCCTCAAGCTGATGTGCTTCATCACCAGCGGGAGCGAGTCCTCGTTGGCGCCGTCGCTGTGGAGCCAAACGATGAGCGGGTATTCGTATCCGCTCTCGTACGCAAGCGGCGCGAACGTCGCGGTAGTCGGTGAGCTGACGGGGGACGGGGCGGCTTCGCTCCACGTCCACTCGACGGGAACATCGCGACGCGACTCGGAATAGGGGACCGTACCAGTCGGGATGAGCCAGTTGGGGACGAGCGGGTGGTGTGTCGGCGCCTTGAAGGAAGGCTTCACAAGTACGGACGGCACGCGTTGCATCGTCAAGACTAAGCTCCTGGGCGTCTGCGTTGAGGGACAAGCCGTGCTGATCGTATTGACGAATCGACGTCATTGAACGGCACGACCGGCGGGCGTTGGCGCCAGCACCGACACAGGGCGTGTCAGTTCGCTCAGGTGTGCGGGAATCTACGCGACAGAATCACGCCTCGTCAACGTGAGCGCGTGACTGAGCTAACAGAAACGCGCCCACGTTGCGGGAGTCATTTTCTGAATCAGACCAACTTGGCCATCGCGCCGACGAGTTCCTTCACGGCGTCAACGCTCTTCTTGAACGCGGCCTGTTCGGTCTCGTTGAGGTCGAGCTCGACGATCTTCTCGATGCCTCCCGTGCCGACGATGACGGGCACGCCGACGTAGAAGCCACCCACGCCGTACTCTTTGTCGCAATAGGCTGCGCACGGGATCAACCGCTTTTTGTCGCGGATGACGGCCTCGACCATCTGCGCCGTAGCGCCGGCGGGGGCATAGTAGGCGCTGCCGGTCTTGAGCAGGCCAACGATCTCGGCGCCGCCCTTGCGGGCACGGTCGATGATCTCTTCTAAGCGCTCGGGCTTGATGAGCTGCGACACCGGAATGCCGCCGACGCTAGTGCAGCTAGCAAGCGGCACCATCGTGTCGCCGTGGCCTCCCATGAGCAGGGCCGAGACGTCCTCGACGCTGACGCCCAACTCCATCGCGATGAACGTACGGTAGCGAGCCGTGTCGAGTACGCCCGCCTGACCGATGACGCGTTCCGGCGGGAAACCCGTCACTTGCAGGGCGCGTTGCACCATCGCGTCGAGCGGATTGCTGACGACAATCACCACGGCGTTCGGGCTCGTCTTCTTCACCTGCTCGCAGACCAGCCCCATGATCTTGGCGTTGGTCGCTAGCAGGTCGTCGCGGCTCATGCCCGGCTTGCGGGCGATGCCGGCGGTGATGACGACCACGTCCGAGTCGGCGGTGTCGGCGTAATCGTTCGTGCCGACAATGTTCGAATCGAAGCCGAAGATCGGCGACGATTCCATCAGGTCCAGCGCCTTACCTCGCGGCATGTCGGCCATGTCGCCGGGGATGTCCAACAGGACGATGTCGCCGAGTTGCTCGACGGCGCACCAGTGGGCGCAGGTGGCGCCGACGTTTCCGGCTCCGATGATGCTGATCTTGGCGCGACGCATGGCGGTGGGGAGGGGCTAGGGGTAGGGGGCGAGGGGATAGGGATTATGGATTGGCGACTGCGGATTGCGGAATGACGCGCAAGCGAACCTCTGACCTCTGAGTCCTGCTAGTCCGCAATCCGAAATCCCCAATCAACGCAGCCGCGAGTATCGCGCTAGCTAACGGCGCCAACAAGGGGCGACGGAGCGTCGCAGGGGCGTGGCTGATGGCCCGCGGGTTATCGACGCCGAAGAGCGAGCGACGAGACGGCCGCTAGGGCCAATAGAAGTGCGCCGGGTTCGGGGATCGTCAGGCGGTAGATGAAGGCGGTACCGGGTGCTGAGGATCGCGATGACGCCCCGATGACAGCGAGTCCATCGCGGAAGGCGAGGCTCGACCCAAAGCTGTTCACACCCTCCGGACTAATAATCCTTGAGAGTTCGGTTCCGGTACGAGCGTCGAAGACATACACTTCGCCGACCCGAGGTCCGCCAACCAATGCGATACCGTCGTCAATCGCAACGCTTTGTCCATAGCCATCGTCCCTACTGTTGGTTTTGGGGGACAGTTTGGCAATTTGCTGACCAGTCGCGACATCAAAGAGGTAGGCAGAGCCGAAGCGACTTCCAACGGTTCGAGTTGGCGCTCCAACCAACGCAACTCCATCGGCGATTGCAACTTGGAATCCAAAATTGTCGCCGAGCGCGTCGTCCTCAGGAGAATAGTCCGCGATCTTGTTTCCCGTGACGGCATCGTAGAGGTGCGCTAATCCAACGTCGGATGAGCGAGGAGAGCCGATCAGCGCCAAGCCATCATTGAGGGCCACGGACTGGCCAAATGCAGAGCTAATACTATCGCCGGAAGTGATCTTCCGCAGGCGTGATCCATCGGCCGCGTCATACACGTAAACGGCGCCTCGCTCTCTTGGCGCGATGGACTCACCGGGAGAGCCAACGATGGCGATACCTTGATCCATCGCGATGGAGGCCCCGAACGAGTTATTCAGGCGGACATCACCCGTCGGCTTGGCCAAGACCGCTCCCGTGGTGTGGTCGAATAAATAGACCGTGTCCGACTGCGAAGCGCCCCGTGGGGCGCCGACGATCGTTCTGTCTCCGTCAATGGCGATTGTGAACCCGTAGGCGTCACCGGTCGAGGACGTGCTGTCGTAAAGCCGATTGACCAAGTCCCCATTCTCGGGAGCAAAGACGTAACCGGCCCCCGCGGTAGCACCGGGGCTCGGGTCGGTGGCTAAAGAGGTGGCCGCAACTAGAACGCCATCGGTATCGACGGCAAGCCCGAAGTCGTAGCCGGTCGCGGTGCTGCCGGGTAGCTGCCGGACAAACTCGAAGACGGCTGATTGCGCATTGCTGCTAGCGAGCAATAGCGAGAAACCAATAGCGGCTCTAACAATGGTCATCGGCATGGACGCGACCTCTCCAGAGCAGGGGAATGCGAGCCATGCTAACTTCACTTGCTGATTGTTGCTAGCAATTGCACCCCCGGGGTAGCGATGCTAGCAGCCGGCGGGTTGCCTATCCGGGCGAAACTTGTTGCGAGTGATGCACAGCGACTCGTGAACCTGCGAAGCCACTGAGCGGGCCCTCATCGACATCTCCCTTCCCCCAACTTGAGGGTTTCTCTAGGTTTCCGCCGCTCTGCTTCTCGGCTGCTCTTCTACCAGGGGCAAGGCAATGAGGCAGACGCGATGGCGGTGTGGCTCTCAGGGAAGAGGGTCGCTGCGCTGCGAGGGAACGTATGGCGCTCACGAAGGACGACAACCCGCTTTCCGGCCCCTGGGGTCGGTTAGGCGATCTCCTCTTGCCGGTGGCGATGATCGCCAGCGTGCTGGTGGTCATGGTCCCGTTGCCGTCGTTCCTGCTCGACGTCTTCTTGGCGGCGAACATCACCGTGTCGGTGATCATCCTGCTGACGACGATCTATGTCCGCACGCCGCTGGAGTTCAGCGTTTTCCCGTCGCTGCTGCTAGCGACGACGCTCGCTCGATTGGTGCTCAACGTCGCCACAACGCGGCTCATCCTGACGCAGGCGACCAGCAAAGGGATGGACGCCGCGGGCGGGGTCATCACCGCGTTCAGCGAATTCGTGGCGGGCGACCGGATCGTTGTCGGTCTGATTATCTTCGTGATCATCATCGTGATTCAGTTCATGGTGATCACGAAGGGCGCCACGCGTATCTCGGAAGTCGCCGCGCGGTTTGCCTTGGACGGCATGCCGGGCAAGCAGATGGCGATCGACGCCGATCTCAACGCCGGCATTATCGACGAGCGTGAGGCGCAGTCACGCCGCAGCGAGATCACTCAGCAGGCCGACTTCTTTGGCGCCATGGACGGCGCCAGCAAGTTCGTCCGCGGTGACGCCGTGGCCGGCATCATCATCACGGTGATCAACATCATCGGCGGTTTGGTGATTGGCGTGGGCCAAGAGGGGATGGAGTTCGCCGATGCGGCCGACCTGTTTACTCGGCTGACGATCGGAGACGGCTTGGTGAGTCAGGTGCCGGCCTTCTTGATTTCGCTCGCTGCCGGCTTGCTCGTGACGCGTAGCAGCCGCAAGACGAACATGCCCGCCATGTTCATCGATCAGATGTTCAGCCGTCCGCAGGCGCTCGTCGTGGCGGCGGCGTTCCTTGGCGTGTTGGTGTTCACCAACCTGCCGACAATCCCGTTGCTGGTGCTTGGTGGCTCATGCCTCGGACTCGCTCAAGCACTGAAGAAGAAACAGTCGCGTCCCCAGGAAGACGATTCTGACAAGAAGGATGAGGCGCCAGCGGAGAAACGCGTCGAGGACTTCCTGGCGGTCGATCCGATGGAGGTCGAGCTTGGTGTTGGATTGATCCGCTTGGCGGACCCCAACCGCGGCGGCGACCTGCTTGATCGCGTCCAGAAGGTGCGGCACAACATCGCCGGCGAGGTGGGCCTAGTGATGCCGAAGGTCCGCATCCGCGACAACATGCGGCTGGGTCAGAACGAGTACCGCATCAAGATCGCCGACATGCCGGTCGCTCAATCGGAGATCCAGCCGGCGATGTTGCTGGCGATCGACTCGGGGATGACGAGCGGGCGCGTCGATGGCATCCCGACGAAGGACCCGGCGTTCGGCACCGATGCGCTGTGGATCGCCCACAGCAAGCAAGACGAAGCGGAGATGCAAGGCTACACGGTCGTCGAGCCCGGCGCGGTGTTGGCGACGCACCTCACCGAGGTCTGCCGCCGCCACGCCGACGAGGTCCTCACCCGCGACGCCACCAAGGCGCTGGTGGAAGAGTTGAAGCAGACCTCGCCGGCGGTGGTCAACGAACTGATCCCGGGCGTTATGTCGCTCGCCGAGGTGCAGACCGTCTTGCAGATGCTGCTGCGTGAGCAGGTTTCGATCCGACAACTGGCGACGATCCTCGAGTCGCTCGGCGACAACGCGACGAAGTCGAAGGACCCGATCCTGCTCACCGAGTACGTCCGCCACCGCTTGGCGCGACAGCTTTGCACACGGTATCGCGACCGCGACGGGCAGTTGCATGTCCTTGCGCTCGACCCGACGCTCGAGGACCGTATCCGCACGGGCTTCGAGCACTCCGACCGCGGCTTGTTTATTCGCTTGGCGCCGACGGCAATCGAGTCGATCAACCGCGCGATCGGCGCCGAAGCGGAGAAGCTCGCCACCCAGGGTCATAGCCCGGTGTTGCTGGTGAGCCCCCAGGTACGCGCCGCCGTCAAGCAACTCACCGAGACCTCGCTGCCGCAGTTGGTAGTGATGAGCTTCAATGAAATCACTAGAGACACGACGCTCGTCACGCATGGCGTGGTGAACGAATAAAGAAAGAGGAAAGGGGAAAGCGGAGTCTCCGGAGTCAGGAGTTCGCTTGCGCTTCATCCCCCATTCCACTTTCCCCCTTTCAACTTTCCAATGAACATCAAGACCTTCCGAGCCCGAACGCTTCGCGACGCCCTGGCGATGGTGCGTGCGGAGTTTGGTCCGCAGGCGGCCGTACTGCACTCGCGCGAGGTGAATGCGGGGCCGATCGCACGGTTCTTGCGGGGGCGAGCGGTTGAGGTCGCGGCGACGCCGGACCGGTCGCCGTTGGCGGAGCAAGCGGCGCGGAGCGGGCTGGCGCCTAATTTCGGATTGCGAATGGCGGATCGCGGATTGAAAGCGAAAGAAGCCTTGCCACCGCAGCAATCCACAATCCGCAATCCACAATCCGCAATCACCCACGACCCTCAGCTCCAAGTTTGTAGCGACCTGCTCGCCGCGGACGTGCAGCCGGAACTCGCGCGGTCGCTCGTGCGTGAGGCGGCGTCGCGGCTGTCGGGGGGCGCCAATGGCGTTGAGCACTTCCGCAGCGTTGTGCAGGGCGTTGTGAGAGAGTCGCTCGCTGTTACGGGGCCGATCCGTCTGGGGGGTGGCCGCCGTGTCGTTGCACTGGTGGGTGCGACAGGCGTTGGCAAGACGACGACGCTCGCCAAGCTCGCCGCCAATTACCGGCTCCGCGACGGCGCTCGCGTCGGGCTCGTGACGGTGGACACCTACCGCACCGCAGCGGTGGAACAACTCCGCACCTATGCCGAGATCATCGACCTGCCGATGGAAGTGGTCTCGACGCCTGAAGAGATGCGGCGAGCGGTCACAAAACTTGCGGCGCTCGACTTGGTGTTGATCGACACGGCCGGACGCAGCCCGCGCGACGGCGACCGCATTGAGGAGCTACGCACGCTGCTCGACGCGGCGTCGCCCGACGAGACGCACCTCGTAACGACCGTCACCGGCACGGCGCGTGGTATGCGAGACGCCCTGGAGCGCTTCGCCCCGGTCCGGCCCACGTCGCTGCTGCTTACGAAGCTCGACGAGGCCCCATCGCTCGGTCACGCCGCGGCGCCGGTATTGGATTCGGGTCTCCCCGTCAGTTACCTGACCGACGGCCAGAGCGTCCCCGAAGACATTCGCCTTGCCGACGCGAAGTCGCTGGCGGCGCGGCTGCTCGGCGAGGAGGTTGCGTGAGCCATCCTCGACGAACGACAGATCACTCTGGTGACGGCCAGCAGGCGAACCACCTGCGCCGCGTCGCCGAAGGCATGGCGCCCGGCATGCCGCCGACGGCCGAGCGCGTCGTTGTCGTGCTTGGCGCCAAGGGCGGCGTCGGCGTCTCGGCTGTCGCCTTAACCACGGCCCGGGACCTCGCGCGTTCGACGAGCCAGCCCGAGGGCGTGGCGGTCCTGGCGATCGACGCGCACGCGGGGCGCAATGACTTGGCGGTGATGGCGGCGGCCGACGAAACGCCAACGGCAGGCCTGGTGATCACAACGGCGGCGAAGCTCGGTGTGGCGCCGGCTCCGGGAGAGGGCGCGTACGTCGGTGAAGCCGCCAAACGGCTGCTGCGGGCGGCGCGTCAGTGGACCGAGGACGCGGGCGGCTGGATCGTCATCGACGCGGGCGTCGGCGACACGCTCTGGGCCAGGGAACTCGCCAGCCGCGCCGCGAGGCCGCTGTTGATCGTTGGTGGTGATCGGCTCTCGACCGTCAATGGCTACTTGACCCTCAAACGTCTCGGGGCCGTCGCGGCCCGTGTCGGCGTGATCGTGAATCACTGCCCGAACGAAGACGCGGCCCGCGGCGTACACCTTTCGCTCAGCGAGTCTTGCCAGAAGTTCTTGGCAGCGGCGCCGATGCTAGCGGGCTGGTTGCCGACGACGATCGAGGACCCCGCCAATGCCCCCGTCACCGCAGCCTTCGCGGCTTGAGCGATCGCCTCGCAAGCCGGAAAGAATGACCAATTCGTCTCAACCCACCGTGACAACGCAGCCGATGATTGTTGAGTCTAAACCGTTGCGCCCGCATTGGGCAAAATGGGGAGGTTGTCGAAAGTTTGCGGCCTCGGGGATGGGTCAGTCATGGGAAGGGCGTACGCCGGGGTGCTCGGCTCGCTCGCCTGGGCGGTCACGTTCGCGCGGGGCGCCCTAGTGGGCGGTGGCATCGAAGGGACGGCCAAATCGGCCTTCATCGCGATGGCGGCGCTGGCGGGAGTCGGGTACATCGTGGGACGGATCGCCGAGGTGACCGTCGATGAAGCGACCCGGCAGCGGCTACAGAGACAACTCGACGAGTTAGAAGCTAATCAGACCTGAGATTTGAGGCCAATAGGCTAGAGGGATCACCGAGGCGGTTCGCCCTGGTAACCCTCAAGCCCTAGGGCTCAAGCCTCAAAGCGACAACATAGCGGAAGGATTCCGCACGCCGCGGCGCCACGGTAGGCGTCGCGAGAGCGACTCACGGAGGATTTGCATGTCAGCGACGACGCTCGCCTCGAGGGTTCTACGTCCGCAGCCCAACGCTGCGGCGAAAGACCCAAAGAAAGAAGCCGCCAAAGAAGCCCGCGCCGCCGAGATGGCGATCGTGTGGCGCGCCTACAAAGCCGACCCCGACAGTAAGGCGCTCCGCAACCAATTGGTTGAAGAGTACTTGCCCCTGGTCAAGTACAACGGCGAGCGGATCTGGAGCCGCCTGCCGGATGGCGTTGAACTCGACGACCTGATCTCGGCCGGCGTCTTCGGCCTGATGGACGCGATCAACGCGTTCGACATGGACCGTGGCGTGAAGTTCGAGACCTACTGCGTCCCGCGTATCCGCGGCGCGATGCTCGACGAGTTGCGTTCGATGGACTGGGTGCCGCGCTTGGTGCGGTCGAAGGCCTCGAAACTGAATGAGGCTGTCAAGACGCTCGAAGCCAGGCACGGCCGCACGCCGACGGAGATCGAACTGGCCGAGCACATGGAGCTGAGCGTCGGCGAGCTCGAGAAGATGATCCAAGAGGCGAACGCCGTCGGCCTGATCAGCCTCAACAAGAAGTGGTACGAGACCGACAGCTACAAGGATGTCCGTGAGATCGACATCCTCGAAGACAAGAAGTCGGACGACCCGACGCGCCGCGTCCAGAAGTCGGACCTGATGCGTCTGGTGACCAAGGGCCTTAATCGCAATGAACGCCTCATCATCATCCTCTACTACTACGAGGAACTGACGATGAAGGAGATCGGCGCGACTCTTGATCTCTCCGAGAGCCGCGTCAGCCAGATGCACTCGGCGATCGTCCAGCGTCTGCAAGGCCAGCTGGGCCGCCGCCGGCCGGAGTTCGGCGTGGCGTGAAGCCGCTAGCGGCTTCGCCATCAGCTTTCAGCGGTCAGCCATAGCGAAGCCGCCGGCGGAAGCCGGCGGCTTCGTTTTTTCGTCGTGGTAGGGCAGGCGATTGCTCCGTATCGGCCGGGGCGCAACTCGGATAAGATGCCTATGTCTCGCGCGGACAGTCCGAGCGTTTTGTACGTCGCTCGGTCTCTACGGCCCGTGAAGATATCTCCCCGGCTGATTGCTTGGCCAATCGCGGCCTATGTGCTGCTGCTCCGTCGCACCTGTCGGCTGCGGGTCCACGGCGACCCACGGCCCGAGCTGCACCGCCGCGGCGAGCGGCTCGCGTACTCGATCCTCCACGCCCATCAGCTCGCCGCGGCGATCAACACCGATCCGGACACGGCGGCCATGGTGTCGCAATCTGGCGACGGCGATCTCGTGGTCAGGGCGTTCCGCGCGCTGGGCGTGACTCCGGTTCGGGGGTCGAGCCAGAAGGGCGGCCGCGACCGCGGCGGCGTGGCGGCGCTCGACGCGCTGGTGGACCACGTCTCGGCCGGGTCGCCCGCTATCATTGCTGTCGATGGTCCCCGCGGCCCGCGCGGGCGTGTCCGTAAGGGGATCGCGGCGTTGGCCCTCCGCGCCGACGCCACGGTCGTCAACGTCATCCTGGTGCCGCGCTGGCGCCTGCGGATCACGTTGTCGTGGGACCGTTTCCAAGTGCCGCTGCCGTTCAGCCGGATCGACGCCTACTTCGCCGAGCCGATCCGACCAGAGCCGAACGAGGGGATCGAGTCGGTCCGCCGCCGGATCGAGACGGCGCTGAACGCTCTGGAGCTTGAACACGACCCGTCGGAGGCGTTGCCCCCCGCCGGCAAGGCGCGTGGCGGCAAGCGCGGCCGACGCCATCGAGGCAAGGCGGCTTAGCGTGTCGAAGCGATCGATGTAGCCTCGATGACGGGTGAATCGCTACGCTGCGGCAGACCTCTCGACAAAGGGTTTCACCGCCGCTCGACCAGCTTCTATGAAGATCCCCCCCAAGCTCATCGGCTGGCCGATCGCCTGCGCCGTTCTCGTCCTGCGTTGGACCTGCCGGGTCCGTTTGCACGGGGTCGATCCGCGGCCGGCGATGCGGGAGCGGGGCGAGAAGTACGTCTTCTCGATCCTCCACGCCCACCAGACCGCCATCACGGCGTTCGCTGAACGCGGGACGGCGGCGATGGTCTCGCAGTCGGCCGACGGCGAACTGTTGCAGCCGATCTTCCAGGTGCTCGGCGTCGTGCCGAAGCGGGGATCGAACCGCCGCGGCGGCGCCGACGCCCTCGACGCGATGGTCGAGCACGTCGATAGCGGCGCCGGGCCGGCTCTGATTGCGGTGGATGGGCCGCGCGGGCCGCGCGGGCAGGTCCGTAAAGGGATCGCCTCGTTGTCGCAACGGACCGGCGCCACGGTGCTCAATGTCCTGGCGGTGCCCCGCAATCGGCTGGTGATCCGCGGGGCATGGGACCGTTTTCAGGCGCCGCTGCCGTTCAGCCGGATCGACGCCTACTTCGCCGAGCCGATCCGTCCCGAGCCGGGCGAGTCGGTCGAGTCGCTCCGCCGCCGCATTGAGGCGTCGCTGAACGAATTGGAACGGCGATACGACCCGAGCGAAGCGAGCACGAGCGAGCCGACGACTCAGGAACGCCTGGCGGCCTGATCCTTCCTGGAAATCTTTTGGAGATTTCTGAACCCCTTTGGGGGTCCGGCGGCACTATGGGGGCATGACGGTCATGAGCCAGCCCCTCCCGCCCACCGCCGCCGACGCCATGCCCCCGGGCAGGGCGGCGCCTGCGCTGGGAACGTCGACGCTCGATTGGGCGCGGCTGGTGCGTGACCGGCAGGCCGAGGTGTGGCGCTACTTGCGGTACCTCGGCGCGAAGCCGGCCGAAGCGGACGACCTCACGCAGGAGACGTTACTCGCCGTCGTGCGTTCGGACTTCGTCGAAGTTTCCGAGCCGCAGACGGCGGGCTACCTGCGGACGGTCGCCCGGCGGCAGCTGCTGATGCTGCGTCGCAAGCAATCGCGGCGCTGCGAGGTGGCGGACGTCGAGACGGCCGAGACCGTCTGGGCCGACGCGATGTGGCGGGACCGCCTGCACGTCGATCAGTGGCAAGACCACGTCGACGCCGCCCGCGGTTGTGTCGAGAAGCTCGAAGGCCGCGTGCGGCAGGCGATCGACCTAGCGTACCGGCAGGGCGAGGTCCGCGAGGCGATCGCCGCGCAGCTCGAGATGACCGCCGGCGGCGTGAAGACGCTGCTCAAACGCACGCGGGAGAAGTTACGCGAGTGTATCGAGGCGGCGCTGCGCCAAAGCGCCGACCCCAACGAATAGATGGCGAGCCGGCGACGTTAGTCGTCGGTGTACTAGCCAAGAAGATTTTCCGTGGCGCCCACCGACGACTAACGTCGCCGGCTCGCCGGTAGGGTCCGCTGTGCGGACCGCACGACAGAGCATGAATCTGCTTGCGACACGCTCGAAGCAGACACCGTTAACCACGGTCCGCTCAGCGGACCCTACGAGATATGAGCGATCCCAAATCAACCGCCGACGACTACCGCGACCGGCTGGTGGACCGTGTGCTCGCCGAGGCGCTCGGCGAGGAGCGGCCGCCCGATCTGTCGCAGGCGATCCTCGACAAAGTGGAGGAGGAGAAAGTGTCCGTCGTCCAAGCCGATCAAGTCGCAGCGAAGAAGCCGCGGCGTCTCCGGGGCCGCCTTGTTGAGTTGGCCATCGCCGCGTCGGTCGTGGGCGTCCTGGCGACGCTTCTGCTACCGACCGTCCATACGGCGCGACTGGCAACGAGATCGCGAGCGGTAGAAGAATCCGCGCCCGAGACGGTCACGATCGCCAAGCCGGATTCGAGCGACCTGCGTTACCAGTCGTCGATGCCGATGCTGAAAGATTCCAACGAGGCTTCGCCGCCCGTCAGGTTGAAAGAGTCCGCCGAGGGCGAGTTCATTGTTGATGTGACGGCGCCTGAGAACTCCACTCCACAAAAGCAGGCGTACCCGACAAGGGCGCCCAATGAAGCAGGCGACACCATTGCTGGGGTTCCAATCCAAGCCGTTCCGTCAGCCGAGGCGCCACCTCAGAGCACTGGCGTCAGCCAAGAGCAGTCCCAGAAACAGCTCTTTGAGCAACTTGCTCGCCAGCAGGCCGAGGCTCCCTCGAGAGAATCGCAGCGATGGGAATCCTTTAGCAGCATCGATCAGAAGGCGGTGGCTCCCGCCACACCGGCGATGCAACCTGCGGAGAGCACTCCTTCACCCCATTACTTAACGGACAACTTCCAGTACTACGCGCCAGAGCCGTCCAACGGTCCTTACGGCTTCGCAGGTGGTGGCGAAGCGTTTCCCAAACCCGAAGCTTGGAGGGACCTAAGCAGTAGTCGTCGTAGTCGGTACAAGGAAGTGGATCAGGCTTTCCGCGACCGCTACGAGCCCATCCACGAAAACGCCTTCGTCAAACCAGTCGGCGAGGACGCGCTGAGCACCTTTAGCATCGATGTGGACACGGCGAGTTATGCGAACGTGCGGCAGTACCTGCGCGACCTGCGGCGGATGCCGCCCGCGAATGCGGTGCGGATTGAGGAACTCGTGAACTACTTCGAGTACGGCTACGAGGCGCCGAAGGCTGCGGAAGAAGAGGCGGAGAGCGAGGCGCCCTTTGCTGCGAACCTCGGTTGCTCCGCTTGCCCTTGGAAGCCGGAGCACAAGCTCGTGCGGATCGGCGTGAAGGGGCGGGAGGTCGCGGTCGATAAGCGGCCGCTGTCGAACCTTGTGTTCCTCATCGACGTGTCGGGCTCGATGAACCAGCCGAACAAGCTGCCGCTGGTGATCTCGGGGCTCAACGCGCTGGTGAACAAGCTCGGCGAGAACGACCGCGTGGCGATCGTTGTCTACGCCGGCAGCGAGGGGGTCGTGCTGCCGAGCACGGGGGGCGACCAGAAAGACGCGATCCGGGCGGCCCTCGATCGAATGACGGCGGGCGGCTCGACCGCGGGCGGCGCGGGGCTGCGGCTCGCCTACGAGATCGCCGAGCGGAACAAGATTGTCGGCGGCGTGAACCGCGTCGTGCTGTGCACCGATGGCGACTTCAACGTTGGCATGACGGGGACCGAGGAGCTGGCCAAGTGCGTCGAGACCCGGGCCAAGGAAACGAACGTCTACCTGACGGTGCTCGGCTTCGGCCGCGGCAACCTCAACGACGCGATGCTCGAGCAGATCAGCGGCCGCGGCGACGGCAACTACGCCTACATCGACGACTTCAAGGAAGCCCACCGCGTGCTCTCGAGCGACCTGTCGAAGACGCTTGTGACGATCGCCAAGGACGTGAAGCTGCAGGTCGAGTTCAACCCGGCGAAGGTCGCGTCGTACCGGCTGATCGGCTACGAGAACCGCGTGATGGCCGCGGAGGATTTCAACAACGACGCGAAGGACGCCGGCGACATCGGGGCGGGGCACACGGTGACGGCGCTGTACGAGGTGGTCCCCGTCGGGGTGGAAGAACCGGCGCCGCCGGTGGATGGGCTTAAGTACCAATCGGTCGTCGACTCGGTCGAGGACGAAGCGAGACGCGTCGAGCTGACCGCGAGCCGACAAGGGGTCGCGGTCGGGGACGACGCGGCTCACGAGGCGCCGACCGCCTTTGCTGACGAGTTGCTCACGCTGAAGATTCGCTACAAGCAACCCGAAGGGGGCGCGAGCAAGAAGCTCGAGTTCCCGCTTGAGGACGCTGGCGACGACATGAGCGTCAGCGACGCGGACGCGGACTTCCGCTGGGCCGCGGCGGTGGCGGAGTTCGGCATGTTGTTGCGGAACTCCCGGCACGTCGGCGACGGATCGTTCGACACGGTTCTCGAACGGGCCCGCGGCGCGATCGGCGACGACCCGCAGGGGTACCGGGCCGAGTTCATCGACCTCGTCCGGCGCGCAAAAGAAGTGAGCGGGCGCTGAGCGAACGAAGGGCCCCCGTGTGAGCCGCGTGGTTGGGCTGGTCCGATCGCTTACGAGTTCCCGATCGCAATCGCCTTCGATAGGTCGATCGTCCCCTCGTACAGCGCGCGGCCGATGATGGCGGCGGCGAGGCCCGCGTCTTTGAGCCGCTGCACGTCGTCGAGCGTCGTGACGCCGCCGGAGGCGACGACAGGGAGACTCCCCATGGCGGCTTGCATCTCGGCCATGGCGGCGACGTTCGGGCCCTGCATCATGCCGTCGGTGGCGATGTCGGTGTAGACGATCGCGGCGAGGGGCTTACCGATGAAGCGCTGGGCGAGTTCAACGGCGTTCGTCTGGCTGGTTTCGAGCCAGCCGTCGGTCGCCACGAGGCCGTCGCGGGCGTCGACGCCCAGCACGAGCTTGCCGGGGAACCGCTCGACAATCCCTTCGAACCAGTCGGTATGCTTGATGGCCGACGTGCCAACGACGAGGCGGTCGAGGCCAAAGTCGAGCAGCTCGGCGATCGCTTGCTCGTCGCGGACGCCGCCGCCAAGCTCGACGTGGCAGGGCTCGTCGTAGCTATTGAAGACATCGAGAATCTCTTCAACGGCCGGCAGGTTGACGGGGGCGCCTTCGCGGGCGCCGTCGAGGTCCACCACGTGCAAGCAGCGGGCGCCGGCGTCGGCGAACATCCGTGCAACAGCGGCGGGCTCGTCGTTGAAGACCGTCTCCTGGGCGTAGTCCCCCTGCCGAAGGCGGACGCACTTGCCGCCGCGGAGGTCGATGGCGGGCCAGATTTGCATTAGTGGGCAGTCAGCAGTGGGCAGTGGGCAGTTTCTTGAGCGAGACCGGTATTTTCGCAGAGGCAGCTTTCGACGGCTAGCCATCCTCCGAGCCTTGCGATGAAGTAATCTAGGTGTTCCTGCCCACTACCGACTGCCCACCGCCCACTCCTTCATGCCCACCCCCACCCAGCCGCTGGACGTGCTTGCCGCGATTGACGCGGTTTGCGACCGGTACGAGGCGGCCTGGCGCGAGGCGGCGGGCGCCGACGGGCCGCGTTGCGAAGACTTTGCCGCCGAGCTGCCCGAGGCCGAATTGCCGGAAGGGCTAAGACTGGAGGCTCTGCGGGAGCTTTTCCAGATCGAGCGGCAGTACCGGGCCGTGCGGGGAGAGCAGGCAGCCGACTGGGCGGTTGGCAGGCCGGCGATTGAAGCCCTGCTGAACGAATCGCTGGCCGACGCCGCGACGCTCACTGGGCGCGGCGTCACGCCCTCTAGTTCGGGCGCCTTGCAGCTGCGCTGCCCGCAGTGCCAGAGCCGGGTCGGCTTGCCGGTGGACGCCCAGCTCGACGACATCACCTGCCAAGCGTGCGGCAGTTCGTTCGGATTATTAAGCGAGGGGCCCAACGCCGACATCACGGCGCCGCGCGTCGGTCGGTTTGCTTTGAGGCAACGGCTGGGCGTCGGCGGCTTCGGCGCGGTGTGGCGGGCGCGCGACCCGGAGCTCGACCGCGACGTGGCGCTCAAGCTGCCGCGCCGCGGCGGGCTGGCGCCGCACGAGGCCGAGCTGTTCTTCCGTGAAGCGCGAGCCGCGGCGCAGCTCGCGCACCCGGGCATCGTTTCGGTCTACGAAGTGGGACGTGACACGGGGCCCGAGGGGACGGGCTCGATCTACATCGTCAGCGAGTTGGTTGATGGCGAGCCGCTCTCGGAGCGGATCAAAGAGTGGCGCCCGGCGCCCCGGCAGGCGGCGGCGATCGTCGCCGACATCGCCGAGGCGCTCGACTACGCGCACAGCCGTGGCGTCATCCACCGCGACCTCAAGCCGTCGAATGTGATGCTCGACCGTTTCGCGTCGGGGGGCGAGACCGCGCGCGTCGGCTTGACGGAGATCGGGCGCCCGCGGCTGATGGACTTTGGACTGGCGAAGCGCGACGCGGGCGAAGTGACGATGACGATGGACGGTCAAGTGCTCGGCACGCCGGCCTACATGTCGCCCGAGCAGGCGAGCGGCAACGCGCGGTGGATCGACCGCCGCACGGACGTGTACTCGCTCGGCGTGGTGTTGTTCCGCCTGTTGACGGGCGAGTTGCCGTTCCGCGGCACGGCAACCAGCCAGATCCAGCAGCGGATCACCGACGACGCCCCGAGCCCGCGGCGCCTCGACGACAGCGTGCCGATGGACCTGGCCACGGTCTGCCTGAAGTGCCTAGAGCGAGACCCCGGCGGGCGCTACGCCACCGCGGCCGATGTCGCCGCCGAGATGCGGCGGTACCTGGCGGGCGAGCCGGTGCTTGCGCGGCCGCTGTCGGTGTGGGGAAGAGCAGGGCGGTGGGCGCGGCGGCGTCCGGCGTTGGCGGCGGCGTTGGTGCTGGGAGCGGTTCTGGCGATCGTTGGGCCCACCGCGGCGGTGGTGATCGGACGGCAAGCGACGAAGCTGGAGTCTCAACTCGACGAACGCGACGAGTTGATCGCTCAACAAGAGAAGCGAGTCGATGAGCTCGAAGCGGCGAAGGACGCCGAGGGCGTTCGCGTCCGAGGGCACGATATCGATCCGATCCGCGTGGCGGCGATCGAGCGGTTGCTGACAAACGACGGCGAGCGTCTCATGGCGACCACGCAACAGTTGCCCGTGAAAACGGCTGGCGGAATTAAAGCCCGCATCGCAATGGCCCGGCTGCTCCTCGCCGTCGGACGTGACGCCGAAGCCGCGATGCTGTTGTCCGAGATCGGCGAGCCATCCACCGCTCAGTTATCGAAAGAGCTAACGCAGCTGCGCGAGGCGTTGTCCAAAGCCGAAGCCCTACGCGATGCGGTGCGCGAAGAACGTCTCGGCGCCGCCGGTGTGAAAGCGGCAAGGCAATTAAGAGACGTAACAACGCCGCAACTGCCCGCCGGCAATCTCACACCAAGCGACATCGTCGCACTAGCCGAAGTGCTCCTAGAGCAAGAGCAAGGTCGTCTCCCCCTCCCTTCAAGGGAGGGGCTAGGGGAGGGTCTCGATAGACCGTGACGATGTCATGTTAGTTACTGAAAAGGCGACCTGTGGGAGGCGTCTCCAGACGCTGATGAGGCGCACCATGCCGTTTTGGAATGGAGACCGTAATCGGGGTCTGGAGACCCCTCCCACACTAAAGTCGCGCACACGGTTCAAAACTCCCCGTCGCGCACTTCGCCGCCGTTCCGGCTGCCGAGCGCGCGATACAAGTTGATGTCGATGTCGTCGCGCAAGAACGGCACGCTCGCATCGGTCATCGCAAAGTGGGCCCCGCCGGGGTGATGGCTACCGAAGTAGAAGTCGTTGATCTTGAGTGACTTGTCGGCGCCGGGCGGCGCCGTGACGTCTTGGTAGTAGTAGCCAAACTGTTTGGGATCGGCGTTGATCGGGTAACGGACATTCTTGGTGGCGAAGGACCTTACTTCGTCGATTCGCCGCGTCGGGCCCGGAGGGCCGTCCCAGATGGCGCCCTCTAGCAAGGCGTCCCAGCGAGTAACGCCATAGACGCGCTCGCCGATGGCGAGCGTTTGGGAGGCGCCGTCTGTTATATGGGAGAATCGAACCTCGCTCCCGGGGTAGAAGACGCCATCAATGTAGAGATCGCCGTTGAAAGTACCGGTGAGGTCCCACACGCCCTCGGTTGTGGCGCCGGAGCCGTTAACGCCGGCGTAGTTGGACCAGCCGCGGTCGAGTTGTAGGCTCGAAGGCGTCGCCGGATCGTAGGGACCGTTGTTCGTGGGACGATCGGGCGAACTGGGGCATACGAAAACTTCGGGCACGTGCGTCGGGTAGGCGTTGGCGTATCCGCCGTCGTCTTGCAGGCCAACGAAGTCTTGTAACGCGGACTCTTCGATGCCGTCGAGCACGATCGCCCTCCAGGATACGCCCGCTCGCTGACGCACATCGTGCAATCGTGAGCCGGGCGGCAGCACCTTGTGACGCGACTCATAGAGGTGCGCGGCGAGCACCAGTTGCCGCAAGTGATTCGCACACGTCATCCGCCGCGCCGCCTCGCGCGCCGCTTGGACTGCCGGCAGCAGCAGCCCCACCAGCACCGCGATGATTGCGATCACCACCAGTAGCTCGACGAGCGTGAACGCACGACAGCGATCGACGGCGCCGGCGCTCATCCTGGACGGCGGCGCGCCGCGTAGGAGAGCATCGCAATGAGCGACAGCGCGGCGCCGGTGGGTTCGGGGATTGCGAAGAAGGCCTGCGCGTACGCCGAGGCCGGGGCGCCGACATCCTTCATGACCTCGAGAAACCACGGGATGTCGTCGAAGTCGAACGTGCTGTCGAGGCTGCCGTTCTCGACCGGGTAAGCGCCCCAGAAGTCGATGCGGTAGGCCTGCGTGTCGAGCATCCCCAGGGCGAAGGCGTCGTAGTCCCCTTGATCGAGGTCGCCGCTAAAGTTCATGTCGCCCAGCAGCGTAGCGTAGGAAGTCATCTCGATGTTGTCCACCGCCCACCAGCCGTCGTCGCCGGCGTTCTCGACGGCAAACTCGATCTGGATGTCGCCCTTGAGTCGCGTCGCGCCTCCCGCGATTGTCGGAGCGGGCGATAGGAGGGCGGCGAGGTCGATGAACACGCGTTCGTCGAGCGCGAAACGGCGGTAAAAGGGGTTGGGCGTGTTGGGCGCGCCGGTGAGCGACATCGGCATCATCGTCGGGAAGCCGTTGCCGTCGTAGTAAGGCGCCGACTCCCAGCGGAGCAGCTCGATCGGCGCCCCACCATTGACGCGGGCGCGAACGACGGCCGTTTGGTTGTTGCGGTGGAAGAGGGGCGGGTCGAGGTAGTCGCCGTCGTCGCAGCAGTTGAGGCTGAGCCAACTGCTATCGAACGCTAGGGTCAGCCTGTCCTCGGCGGCGGGCCGGTCGTCGAGGTCGATCACCGGCGTGTGGAGGAAGCTGTAGAAGAAACCCCCTCGGTTGGCGGGGTCGCCGGTCTGCCCGATCTGCGGCGAGTTCCAGAGGTCGGGGTCGGCGACGGCGATGGTCCCGCTACCGCGGGTGAACTGTTCGCGGCCCGGGGCGTCGCCCGACGCGGCGCCGACCGCCTGCCAGAACGACTTGCGGGCCATCGCCCAGCCCCGCCACTCGGGGACACCCCCCGGCGGCAGCGAGTTCGAGACATCCCAGCCCGGAGGGGGGACTGGAGAGTAGGCGTTGGGGACGCCGTAGGTTGGCGAGGCAGTCAGCGTGACGCTGTTGAAGTCCTCAGCGAACAGCACCGTCGCGGCGAAGCACGGCCCGGCGCCGGTGGCGAGGGCCGTGACGGCGATAATCGGCAGGATTCGGCGTGACGAGTGGCTTCGCATGGCGTTATTCAAGAAGTGGGCGCTATCAAGATAACGTTGCCGCCGGGAGAGCCGGCACGCGGATTGTGAAACTTTTCCCCAGCATTTGGCCCGGCCAAACCCGGCGGGTAATTTGAGAGGGGCGCCGTTGCGCCATTTTTCCGGGCCCTAACTCTTCGGAGCCGATCGACGTGCGTTTGCCTTTAGGCCTAGCAGCCGCTGTGATCGCTCTGTCGGCTTCGTCTGACGCCGGGGCCGTATCGGCTCACTTCTGGCTTTCGACGAGCGCCGTGGCCACGCCAGGGCCCTCTAACGCCGATGTGGGGGCTACTCTGGGCGTCACGACGCGTCTGTACGTCTGGGGCCGTCCGACGGCGGGCCGGCAGTTCGAGGCGGTCTCGCTCAACGTCGTGGCGACCGGTCCGGAAGTTGATTTCGTGGACGGCTCTTTTCTCTTCTACAACCAGATCGATGGGTCGACCGACCGCTTCGAGTACGTTGTCGATTCCACCACCACACCGACACTTGGCTCGGAGTACAACGCCTTCGAGCTCGGATTGGGGGGCGTGACGGACGGGCTTTATGGACTCAACGGATTCAACCTCACGGCGACGGCGCCACGAGGGCCAGGGCCCGTTTGTGCGTCTGGCGAGATCGGTTGCGTTGTTGCGGGCGACGGCCAGCCGGCGTGGCTGATCGCGTCTTTCGAGGCAGCGGCGATCGACGCCGGGTCGGCCGACCTGCACCTGCAAATCGGCGATCGGGGCGTCGTCGAACGTATAACCGCGGTCGGTGACTACGATCTGCTGGGGACTGTCGACCAGCCTGACCACGCCACCTGGACTGCGGGATATGGCGCCGTGGGTTTGCACGCCGCTGACGGCAACCTCGATGGCGTCGTCGATGCGGCTGACTATACGGTCTGGCGTGACCACATTGGGGGGGTCTCGCAACTGCTGGGCGTTGCGGCGACGACGGTCCGTTTCGGCGAGGATCTGGGAGGATTGGATGAACCGGCGCACAACGCCCTCACGGATCGGGACCTGAACCTGCCCGGGGACGACGCCGACGCCACGTTCACCATCGCGGCGCCGGCGCTGTCGGTCCCCGAGCCCGCGACGGCCCTGATGGCGGCCGTCGCTCTCATGCCGCTGATCCGCAAGCGTGGGGCGTGCCCGACAGAGATTTTTTCGTGGCGCTGATAGTTCACCACGACGGGCACAAAGGACACGACGGACTTTCTGGCGGGGCCAAGGTAGTCCCAATGACAGGCCGTCGTGTGCTTTGTGTCCTTCGTGGTTAATTTCCTTCCCGAATCTCAAACCTCAGCCGCCGGCGCCCACGTCGCCCGGATCAAGGCGAGCTTTCGCTCCACCGTTCGCTCCACGACGCCTAGCTCCGTGGCGATCTCGGCGCTCGAATAACCCTCGAGCTTGCGGCCAGCGATGCGGCGTAGGGTTTCGTCGGGGAGGATCGTCATCAGGCGGCGCATCTCTTCCTCCATCGCGACGATGAACTCGGGGCCGAGGTCGTCGTCCGAGGGGTCGCACCGTGGCATCGAGTCGTCGGCGCCGGTGGGGCCGACGCTCAGCCGCGGGACGCCGCCGCCGCGTTTCTTCGCGGTCTGCTTCTGGCGTTCGTTGATCGCTTTGCGGGCGGTGATCTTCGCCAAGAGCGACCAGAGGTTGTGACGGTCGCACAGATCGGGGAAGCGGTCGCGCTCGAAGCCGTGGAACAGGCTCTGCATCGCGCTGATGGCGACGTCTTCTTCGTCCGCCGGCCCGCGCGGCAGCGCGCCGAGCTTCGCCCGCGCTAGGGCGACGATCCGCCGGAAGTACCGGTCCCAAAGCTCCCGCTGCGCCGACGACGCCTCCCCGTCACGCAACTCGGCGATCCAATAAGTGACAGAGCCGTGGGAAGGGTCGTCAATCATTAGAGTTGCACAGTAGGAAACGGACTCAGTGGCACGACTGCGAAAGACTTGGGTCGGGTTTCGCATGCCCGCTTCGCCTGAGGAGGCTAACCACGAACAACTCTTCGTCCGGTTAGAGGCAGAGCGGCAAACAGTCCGAAGGCGACAAAGATACTCGATGCGGGTTCGGGCACGGCAACCGCCGACCAAGCGATGGCGAACGCCTCGCTCAGTGACGCGCCGGTGATCGATGTGCCGACGACCCGCAGCGTGTAAGTAGCCGCCGCGGTGATCGGCGTGAACAGATGCTCGATGTTGTCGAGCTGGCTCCGCGACTCGGCGACTAAGACCCCGTCGGCAAGCAACTGTAGGTCGAGGTTGTCGAGCGCTTCTTCGAGGAAGAAGCTGTCAGAGGCGTCGACGCCGACCCGACCCCGGTCTATGCGACCGATATGCCGCGACCATGCCAGCGTTGCTGTGAGGTGCGACCCGAGGACGAGCGGGGCGTCAAAGGTGTAATCGACAGACGCGCCACCGACGGCTTCGCTGAGGTCCCAGCCAACTGCGGCTACTATTCCAGGTGATTGCTCTCTGGCGAGGTATTGAGTCGCCAGGTTGGCGCCGTCAACCTGTCCTGCGCCCGAATCGGGGTCGAGTGGGCGGGTGACTCCGTCGGTCGCCCACGCCTGCCCTTGCTTGTCGAGGACCTGCTTCGACGCCGAATTCAGAACGGTGGCGCGGATGACTTTCGGATCAACGCTGAGACCGTGTCGTCGGCCGGCCTCGATCTGCTGGGCAATCAGACCCGCGACATGCGGCGTGGCGAAGCTGCAGCCGCTGGCCGTGTTGAAATCGGATTGCGTCTCCCAATCGTCATTAGCCATCGTGATCGAAACGCCGGGCGCCACGACATCGGGCTTCATCCGCCCGTTCTGTGTGTAAGAGGTTGCGCTATCGTTGTCGACTCGGAGGAAGCGACCGTCCGTTTTGCCGACCGTGATTCCGTTGTAAGCGCTCCCTGGGCCACGCACCGTTGTGGCGCCGTTCCCCTGACCAATATTGCCAGTGCAGATGGCGCAGACGACGCCCTGTTTATCAGCCGCCCAATCAATCATGTACTCTAACTGAGTATTGCCCCCGCTCGTTGTGGCGAAGTAGTTGAGCGACAGGTTAACGACATCGGCGCCGTTATCGATGGCGAACCCGAGGCCGTTTCGGACTTGCACATCGCTCGGGAAGCCGTTGTTGTTGTCGAGCACACGTGCGTTGATATAGCGGGAATCCGGCGCCAGCCCCGTGTGAGTTGCGTCGCTGCTTCCGATGACGCTGGCGATCCAAGTGCCGTGGCCGTGGACATCGTCTCCCGTGTTACCCGGCTCGCTTGCCACGAAGTTGGCTTCCGCCACGAGTCTCGGGAGCCCCTGTGAATCGAACCCCGCTAGAGCCGGGTGCGTGTCGTCAACGCCGCTATCAACAACGCCAACAATGACACCGGTTCCGTCGCCAAGAGCTAACCGTGAGATGTCACCGTGGATCGCGGGCACACTCAAGTCGAGCGCACTGACCGTAGTCGGCGCCAACAAACACCCCGCCGCCATGGCGCGGAGTGCTATAGCCGTGATGCTCATTAGCTCCAACTCAACTTGTTAGTTGACCGCTATCGGATGTGGCGTCAAATCACCGCATCAAGAATCTCAAAGAAGGCCGTGATGGCACGATAAATCGTCTGAGGCGGCCACACAACTAAATAAGATCGCTGGAAATGGACAGACGCTCAGCAGCGGCCCGGTTCAGCACGGGAACGTAGCGACAAACGTTGAGGCTGTGGGATTAAACCCCCAGCTTGGCGTAGTCCTCCACCGAAGCCCCGCCGAGGCAAGCCTCAATGATTTCGCGGCCGCGGGACTGGAGGTCGGGGACGGTGAACTCCCGCAGCTGGGTGTGGAAGAATTCGGTGAGAATCTTGGCGCCGAGGTCGTACGCTTCCTCGCCTACCTCCGGCTGCTGCGACACGTCCATGAACCACTTGCCGATGGTCTGGCCTTCGACTTGCAGCGTTTCCTTGTGGTAGCCCAACAGGGGGCAGCGTGACGCCTTGAGGTCGCCGTTCTTGAACTTCGCCGCTCCACGGCGGGCCAGGTACTCGCGCGCCACCCACTGTGGGGCGAAGCCCACCTTCCAGGCGCCGAGGTTTTGATTGGGGATTAGCACGAACTGCGTGTGATCGGTCTGCATAATCTGGTCGAGCAGGATGTTCGCCTGGTCCACCTTTCGCCCCGTGGCGAACGGCCAGAACGAGCCGACGCCTTCGGACTGCATACCCCCCTGATCGACGATCGAGGGGTTGCCGTGACCGCGCGGCGCCACGAGCCGCCACAGCCACGCCAGCGAAGGCGGCAGCACGTGGAACAAGCCGATGATGCCGTAAGTCGGCAACTCGCGCGTACACGGCGGGCAACGGACGCCGAAGCTGCGGATGTCAACGGTAACCGGCCCGTTGATCACGTCCGGCACGTACTTGCGGGGCACGACGACGCGCGGGTTGGGGCACGGCTTGCCCGGTTCGTCCATCGTGTGCTCCCAGATCAGCGCCGTGGCCCCGGGGTGGGCCTCGATGTTGAGGAACAACAGCGGCCCCGGTGGCGTACAGGTGAGCCGCTCGTTGTAAGGGTCAGTGCCGTAGCGGTCGATGTGATTGACGCGGAGGAACCACGCGCTCTCGGCGTCGATCAGCGACAGCTTGCGTTGGTCGGTCTGTTGCAACGACGGGTGGCAGAGGGCCATGTCGTCGGTCACGGGTCGTAAGGCGCAGCCGCGCGGCAAGACCAGCTTGCGGGCGTCGTGCGTCACGGTGTTGACGCCCAGGAGCAAAGTGCCGTCCGCTTCGCGATGCATCTGCTCGAGCATCTCGCTCTTGCCGCCGCCCGAGGCGCCCTCGTGCATGATGACCGTGGCGTTCTCGTAAGGCGTCATCACCTCGACGGTCGAGCAATGGGCAGTGGTCCACGGCGTCTCGTGTCGCTCGCCGAGCGTGAGCAGCATGCCGTAGACGCCCTTCTTCGCCGACGGGCCGGGGTAAAGGTTGTAACTGAACAGTTCGTGCAGCCCGACATCTTCCTGGCGTCGGTTGTGAACGACGACTTGCCGGCCATCGAAGTGCGTGTGGCGGAAGGGCGGGGCGACGTACACCACGGCGCCGTGGTAGTAGTCTGAACCGGCTGCACGGATCTCATCCAGCGGCACGATGCCTTGCAGCATCGCCAAACCCAAGGCGAAGAAGCCCGCGTTCGCCGGCGCGATCGCCACGGCGTTGAGCGGTTCGTCCGGAAGGCCCGTGCGGAAGAAGAAGCAGGCGATCGGCTGCGACTTCAGCCACTCGATGGTCTCGTTCCGCAGCTTGTCGAAGGGCTCACCAAATCGGCCCTCGTAGGTTGGCTTGTCGGTCGCCCGGTTGTCGCCCACCACCATGCAGTCGGGGTCGCGGCGCCGCATGTAGGCCTCGAGGTAGTTGGCGGCGACGCCGTTCTTGACCTGACAGACCTTGGCCTCCTCGACGAAGCCGTTGCCGGGCACGTCGTAGCCGACCGTGTAGTATCCGTCGGGGGCTACTTCCCCCAGCCCGAGCGAGGCGTCGGGCGTCGCCAGAGCGACGAGCTCTTCGACGCTGCCGGCGAGATGCAGGCGGCCAGCCGCTTCGGCCGCCTCCAGAATCGACATTGCGCTATTGGAGAGGGTAATCCCGGGAAGCTGCGACAGGGGCATGGCGGGTCGTGGGGGGTAGCGGTGCAATGGGAGGCGCCTGTTTCGCCTCAGAAGCTAACTCGTGGCGCTGCCGGCGCGAAGGATTGGGGCCCGGTGACTTGGCAAATCAGGCTGCTGCGAAACCGAGAGACATTCGATCGATCGCGCATTCTGACGGCTCCCGGTGGTAGGGAGGTGGGTTTACGTCAAGTCTTCCGCCTTGACCGGACGACGAATCAAGCGGAGAGTTGTGTCATGCGGTTTCTTGTCGCCCTACTGCTCGTCGCTTCGGTGCTGCACACGCAGCTCGCCGTTGGCTGTCACTGCCATCACGAAGGGCATGACGAAGCGGCGCACGGCGATTGCCTGCACGGCGGATTGTCCGAGGTTCATGAAGATCATCGTGACGACTCACGGCCGTCTAAGCCGTGCGACGGGTGCGCCGAGTGCGAAAAAGGGGACCCAGTGGCCGTCCGCATGGCGGCGTCCCCGGACGGCAGTCCCAGCGTCGAGCTGACCGTCTGGATGGCGCCACCCGCTAAGGCGACGTCAGGAGTTGTCCAGCACGAGCGGAACAACGCGGCCCCGCCGCCGGCTGGCGTGCGATCGCTCTTTGCCTGTGGGACGCTGCTGCGCATTTGATGCGAGCATCTTGGGCCTTCTGCCCCGCAATAGCGCCTTCTCGGCGTTGAAGACTTCTTTGACCTCGTTGTCATGTTGCGATCGGGCTTGCGCTAGCGCGCAACAGCTCCTCCGTGCAACCGTCACCTCTCAATCGAAGGATCGAAGGTATGCGTTCCCTCCTGTTCATTGCGCTCTACACGACCGCAGTTGTCGCGGTACCCCACGGCGTCCTTTCCGCGCCAGGTGTTTACGAAGATCACGATCATGCGGCCCATGAAGGACATCGCCACGACGAGGAGGGTCCCCACGGCGGCGTGCTGTTCGCTCTTGGGAATGAGGAATACCACGCCGAGCTCGTGTTCGACGAGGAACGGAATCAGGTAACGGTTGTGGTGTTGGACAGCGCCGCCAAAGGGCAGATCGCTCTTCAAGAACCGCACATGCTGATCAACGTCCGTGGCGGCGGTGCGCCGCGGCAGCACAAGCTGACCCCGCTGTACGCCGACGGACAGAACGCTGGCCCAACGGCGATGTACGCGGCCGTTGGCAAGACGTTGATGAACGACCTGCACTCGCACAACGCGGTCGCTAAGCTCGCGCTGCGGATCGCTGGAAAGCCGTACTCCACGACGCTGCATCACGACCACAGCGGTCACCAGCACTGATAAGTCATGATTGGTCCCCGGGCGCTGGCGCGTCGGCCAGCGCCCGGCGGATCGTTTCGATAAGGATTGCAGCATGCCATCACCGATTCGTGGCGTAACGGCCGTGCTGGGACTGGCTCTAGCATTGATCGCGTTTGCCGGTGGCGTTGTCGTCGCATCGTTGGACACGCCCGTGGCCCGTTGGGCCCGCGCGTGGCGAGGTGATACCGCCGTGGATCACGACGATCACGATGACCATGAAGGTCACGATCACGAGGTCCATGACGATGAGCACGCGGATCATGACCACGATCACAACCATGAGGGCCACAGCGAGGAAGCCTCGCTCGAGCTTTCCGCAGCGGCGATGGCCAACCTCGGCCTTGGCCCGGAGACGGTCCGTCCCGTCGAGACTTCGACCTACGTACGCAGCGTTTCGGTCCCAGCCGTCGTCGTCGAACGTCCCGGTCGCAGTCGACTACCGGTAAGCGCTCCGATGACGGGAGTTGTCACCCATGTTCACGCCGTCACGGGGGAAGCTGTCACACCGGGGACGCTGCTATTCGAGTTACGTTTGACCCATGAGGACCTTGTGAACTCTCAGAAGGAGTTCTTGCAAACACTCGGCAATCTCGATGTCGAGGAGAAAGAGGTCGCTCGACTCGAAGAGGTCAGCGCCAGCGGCGCCGTGCCGGGAAAGGTGCTGTTAGAACGCAAGTACGCGCGCGACAAGCTACTGGCGTCGCTTGCTTCGCAGCGCGAAGCCCTGCGGTTGCACGGGCTGTCGATGGAACAGGTTGATCGAATCGCTACGGACCGACGGCTCCTCACGCAGATGCGGGTTTTTGCCCCGAGCCTTGACGATCACAGCCACCCACACGGAGATGGCATTCAACTCTCCAACACGCCGCCGGTCCAGCAGGCGCTCTTCACGGACGAAGAGGCGGCGACCGATGACGAGCCCACACACCATACGCCGGCGAGTGACCCGCTCGTGGTCCAATCGCTCGACATCCACAAGGGAGAAACCGTCAACACGGGCGACGTGCTTTGTGTGCTCGCCGACTACAGCGAGCTCTATATCGAGGGCGCCGCCTTCGAGACCGACGCCACTGCGGTCGCCGAGGCCAAACGCCGTGGTTGGAAGGCGACAGCGGTCGTCGAACAACTCGGCTCCGAGCGCGACTTGACAGGTCTATCGATTGCTTACTTGGCGAACGAAGTGAACGCCGCTTCGCGGACGCTTCCGTTCTATGTCTCGCTGAAGAACGAGATTGTCGAAGACACCCAGAACGAATCGGGTCAACGATTTTTATCGTGGCGCTACAGGCCGGGGCAGCGGATGCAACTGCGCGTTCCCGTGGAGGAGTGGGCCGACCAGATCGTGCTGCCGGCCGGAGCGGTCGTGAAGGAAGGGCCCGACAGCTTTGTGTTCGTGCAGAACGGCGACCACTTCGATCGCATCGCGGTCCACGAGCGTTACCGCGATCGACGCTCGGTGGTGGTCGCCAACGACGGCGCCGTCTTCCCGGGCGACTCCGTCGCGATGACCGGCGCGCACCAGATGCAGCTCGCTCTGAAGAACAAGGCGGGCGGAGCTATCGATCCCCACGCCGGCCACAACCACTGATCAGGCGCCTCGCACGATGCTCAACGCCGTTATCCGATTCTCGTTGCGTAATCAGTTGCTGGTGCTAGGCTTGGCGTGCGCGGTCATGGCGGCGGGCGTGTGGTCGGCGACCTTGATGCCGATCGACGTCTTTCCCGACCTCGATCGTCCGCGCGTCGTCGTCATGACCGAGGCGCCGGGACTCGCGCCCGAAGAGGTCGAGTCGCTCATCACTTTCCCACTCGAGACCGCGTTCAACGGCGCCAACGGCGTGATCGCGGTCCGTAGCGCTTCAGGCATCGGGCTGTCGGTGATCTATGTCGAGTTCGACTACGGCACCGACATCTACATCGACCGACAGGTCGTCGCCGAACGGCTCGCGATGGTCGCCGAGAGGATGCCCGAAGGGGTGCAACCACAGTTGGCGCCGATCTCGTCCATCATGGGACAAGTTCTCGTGCTGGGCATGTGGAGCGAGGCGGGGGCCACCGACCCTATCGAGCTGCGCACCCGCGCGGACTGGGTGCTGCGGCAGCGGCTGTTGACGGTTCCCGGCGTCGCCCAGGTCTTCACGATGGGTGGCGGCCGTAAGCAGTTCCAAGTGTTGGTGAACGCCGAAGCCCAGCGGCGCTACGGCGTGACGCTAGCCGATATCCGCGAAGCGATCGCCAGCTCGAATCAGAACGCGACGGGCGGCTACCTCGACCAGCAAGGCCCGAACGAACTGCTCGTCCGCGCGCTGGGTCGGGTGAAATCCATCGAAGACCTGAAGAAAGTCCCGGTCACCGTCCGCGACGGCCGGCCGGTGACGCTCGCCGAGGTGGCGCGCGTTGTCGAGGGACCACAGATCAAGCGCGGCGACGGCAGCGCTTACGTCCGTCAGACCGGGGGAGCCTTCTCTGGGGGTCCCGCCGTGATTCTCACCATCAGCAAGCAACCCGGCGCCGATACACGCAAGCTCCATCAGGGAGTGATGGAAGCGGTAGCCGAGATGCGAGGCGCCCTCGGCGCCGATGTCCGCGTCGAGCCCGTTTACGCCCAGCGTGCCTTCATCGATCGCGCGCTGCACAACGTGGCCGAAGCCCTGCGCGACGGCTGCATTCTCGTGGTGATCATCCTCTTCGCGTTCTTGATGAACTTCCGCACGACGTTTATCTCGCTCACCGCGATCCCGCTGTCGCTGGCGGTGACGATGCTCGTGTTTCACTGGTTCGGTCTGTCGATTAACACGATGACACTCGGCGGCTTGGCGGTCGCAATCGGTGAGCTCGTCGACGACGCGATTGTCGATGTCGAAAACATTTTTCGTCGGCTCAAGGAGAACCGCACTCAGGCCGAGCCGAGGCCCGCGATTCAGGTCGTTTACGAGGCGAGCGTCGAAGTCCGCAGCTCGATTGTCTACAGCACGATCATCGTCTGCCTGGCGTTCCTGCCGCTGTTCGCTTTGACAGGGATGGAGGGCCGACTCTTTGCGCCGCTTGGAGTGGCGTACGTCGTTTCCATCGCCGCGTCACTCGGCGTGTCGCTCACTGTGACGCCGGTGCTGTCGTACCTGTTGCTCGGGCGCAGCAAGAGCATCGGTCACGGGAAGGACGGGCCGTTGCTCCGCTTGCTGAAGTGGGTAGCCACCGGCGTCATCCGGTTCAGCCTCGCGATGCCTTGGCTAAATCTTATCGCCGTTATCGCTGCAGTGGTCGTTGCGATGGCGACGCTTCTACAACTCGAAAGGGACTTCCTCCCGCCGTTCAACGAAGGGACGGTACAGCTGAACGTGCTCTTGCCGCCGGGCACTTCGCTCGCCACTTCCAACGCCGTCAACCAACAAGTCGAGCGCCGGTTGACCGAGAACCCCGACGTTATTCAGTTCGCCCGTCGCACCGGCCGCGCCGAACTTGACGAACACGCCGAGCCCGTGAGCGCCAGCGAATACCTCATCGATCTCGACCCCAAGTCGCCCCGCTCCCGCGAAGAACAGCTAGCCGCGATCCGCGCGATGATGGACGAGTTTCCCGGCGTCGTCTCCGCCACCGAGCAGCCGATCGCCCACCTCATCTCGCATATGCTATCGGGCGTCAAAGCGCAAGTCGGGATCAAGATCTTCGGCGACGATCTAGATGTTCTCCGCCGCGAAGCAGAGAAGACCCGCGCCGCGATCGCCAACGTGCCTGGAGTGCGCGACTTGTTGGTCGAGCAACAAACACTCATCCCGCAGTTGCGGATCGAGCTTGATCGCGACAAGCTGCTGCTCAACGGTCTGTCGGTCGAAGCGGTTAATCAGATGATCGAGACCGCCATGAATGGCCGTGTCGTTTCCGAGGTGCTTATCGGCCAGAGGACGTTCGACCTGTTAGTGCGGCTCGACGAAGACGCGCGGGAGAATATCGAGGTGCTGCGCCGCTTGCCGATCGAAACGCCCGGCGGGGGCGTGGCGCCGCTGGAGTCGGTCGCCCGTATCTACACGTCGGCCGGCCCGAATGTCGTCAACCGCGAGCAGGTGCGTCGACGCATCGTAGTGCAGTGCAACGTGGCCGGCCGCGGTTTGGTGGATGTCGTGCAGGACATCAAGGATCGGCTCCGCCCGATCCAAGAGGCGCTGCCGCCGGGCTACTATTTCGAGTTCAGCGGCCAGTTCGAGAGCCAGCAGAAGGCGTCGCGGATGATCGGTTGGCTCTTTATCGCCTCGCTCGGCGGAGTCTTCCTGGTTCTTTACAGCATGTTCAAGTCGGTTAATCTCGCGCTGCAAGTGATGGCCGCCGTGCCGATGGCGTTTATCGGCTCGGTCGCCGCGCTCGTGCTCACCGGCCAAACGCTGACGATCGCCAGCATCGTCGGCTTCATCTCCTTAGCGGGCATCGCGTCACGAAACGGCATCCTGCTGCTGCAGCACTATCTACACCTCGTGAAACACGAGGGCGAGACGTGGACCCACGAGATGATCCTCCGCGGCGGCGTCGAACGCCTGGCGCCAGTGCTGATGACCGCCCTCACCGCGGGCATCGCCTTAGCGCCGCTTGTGGTAGCCGCAGGCGAACCCGGCAAAGAGATTCTCTACCCCGTCGCCACCGTCATCCTCGGCGGCGTGATTAGCAGCACGCTGCTGGACTTCTTCGTTCACCCGGCGCTATTCTGGTTGTTCGGGAGGAAAGAGGGTGAGCGGGTGGTGAGCGAAAGGGACGAGCAGCGACTCTGAGAGATCGCACGATACGTCGCTGGCTTTGCTTGCCATGTCGCGCTTGCCTCTGGGAGTCATTTGATACAGGCTATTCAAGTCGCGTGACGTCGTGAACAATTCTGCCGCCGACCACGGTGCAATCGACTTCAATATCCTTCAACTCGTTCGGGGGCGTCGCCCAGGGGTCGCGGGATAGCACAACCAAATCGGCTATTTTTCCGACTTTCAGCGAGCCTTTCTCCTCTTCCTGGAACGATGCAAACGCGCCGCCCCAGGTCCATGCGCGGATGGCTTCATCAATCGTAACAGCTTGCTCAGGTCCGTAGCACTTTCCCTCGGCGCTTGTCCTGGTGACCATGCTTTGGATGCGGAGCATCGGCCGCGCCTCGCTGACGGGAGAGTCGCTGGTGCCGGCGACGGGGATTCCCATACGGATTGCTGAACCGTTGGGGTGCATCCACGGCCAGCGCGACTCGCCGAAAGCCTCCATCTTGTCGCCGTGCTCCCAGATGTAAGAGTGCGGAGCCAAGACGATGCCGAGACGTTTGACGCGTTCCAGTATGGATTGATTCACGACGCTGGCGTGCTCGATGCGATGACGATGATCGTCGCGAGGCGATTGCTGTAACGCCGCCTCGAATGCGTCGAGGACCATATCAATCTCACGGTCGCCATTGGCATGGATGCAGGCTTGGAGGCCCGCTTCATGGATCGCAAGAATGCGTGCGTTGAGCTTCTCTTGCGATGTCGCCGGGGGAATGCCGTGGTAGCCGGGGCGGTCGGCGTACGGCCCGTAGAGCCAGCAGGTCCGGCCGGAGAGGGAGTTGCCGTGGAAATCCTTCACGGCGCCGATTCGCAGCCAAGCGTCGCCGCGCCCCGATCGAACGATCGTCTCCTGCAAGTCGTCGAGGTAACGCCGACGCAGCATGGCGTACACTCGCACTTGGGGCTCTTCACTCTGAAACGCTTGGTAGCGGCGCAGCTTGTCGGGATTGATGCCGGCGTCATGGATGCTGGTGATGCCGACACGGTTGTACCGAGCAAATGTGCGGCGCATGCCTTCGATCCATTCGCTGAGGCTCGGCTCCGGAGGCTCTGGCCCCGAGTCGGAAATGCGTCCCTTCGCTGATTCACGGAGGACCCCATTCGGCTCTCCGTCGGAGTCACGGTCGAAGGCTCCGCCGGGCGGGTCGGCGGTTTCACGAGTGATGCCGGCTATGGAAAGCGCGTACGAATTGGCAACGGCGACGTGTCCGCTGGAGTGAACGATGTAGATCGGGTGAGCTGTTGATGCTTGGTCGAGGTCTAGACGCGTCGGATGACGGCCGAGTTTGGTGTCTTGGTAACCTCGCCCGCGCACCCATTCCCCGCTAGGGGTGTGCTCGGCCTTTCGCCGCAGTCGCTCGATGAGTTCATCGATCGACGAGACGGCCTCGGGCCCGCAAGCGACGACCCCGTAGGGCGACAACTCGTCAAAGGTCGGCGACGGGTGGATGTGCGCGTCGATGAAACCCGGGAGAACGACGCGACCCTGGGCGTCGAGGACCTCTGTGTCATCGACAAGATGTTCGCGGATCGCTTCGTCGGCGCCTACCGCGGTGATTCGGCCATCTTTGATGGCGATGGCCTCGGCGGGGGGCGTCTCCTCGTCCATCGTTATTACGCGGGCATTGACGATCACGAGGTCCGCGGCGAGCGCGGCTTGCCGCATCCGCACCTCTTCAAGTTGGCGCAGCAACGCGGGATTCTCGGGTCTGTTCGCGAGCCGATCGAGCGCTTCGGCATTGGCCACGGCTAGGTCTCGTCGAGCGTGTTCAAGGTCGCCATCCCGCTCGTAGGCGGACGCCCTGAGCAGAAGCCAGGACCGCTTCCAGTGGCTCTGCTGAAGACCCGCTTGAATCATCGACCGAGCTGCGCTCGTATCGCCGCACTCAATCAACGTGGCGATTGCTTCCCGATGCAGGACGACGCTAGGATTTCGGCGTCGCGCCGCTTCAAGGGCGAGCCGTTTGGCTTTCGGTCCCTCAACACGGCCAGCGGTTTCGGCGTGAGCCAACAGCCAATCGACCTCGGGAGACGGCGATCGGATGGCCTGCTCCCATGCGGCCAGCGCTGCGACGTTGTCGCCTTGCATGCTCGCGGCTTCTGCGAGGACGGCGTGAAGCGACGCCGCGGTTATGTCGTCGGAGTACGGCAGTGCGCTATCGACAACCGCACGGCATTCGGCGAAGTCCCCGGCTGCGAGGAGTGTCCGCGAAAGACCTAAATTGGCATTCGGCGAATGGGGGTCGAATTGAAGGGCGTCCCGATAGCTTGCGATTGCCTGAGCAAAGTGGCCAATCGCCCGGAGCTCATCCCCGCGGCGTACGAGCAGGCGTGAATTGCCGCCCTCTACGGCTAACTTACGATCGATAGCCTTGATGGCGTGCTCGGGGCTCTCGTGGCCGTTTGCAGCGATCCCACTACCGACAATCAGAATCAGCAAAGCGATTGAGCCAGCTTTCATTTTGCTCGCTCCACGACCAAATCGCTAAACTGCACTGAGGTCCCTTCGGAGAGCACGACACCAACCCGACCCGCTTGGAATGGTTCGGGCAGTGGCACGGTGTACTCAAGGTCGTCGTTGAGCTGAACCTCGAGCGCCGTGGGACTGGGCTCGAGCTCGATCTTGATCGGCTTATCGAAAGGCAGGTCAATCGATCGCTGGCCGACGACGGTTCTTTCGCCGTCAATGACTTGCACCAACAACGCCTCACGCGTTTCCGGAGAGATAACGTACGCGAATAGCCGATCGGCGCTTTCGCAGGCGAAGGCAAGCCCCGCGGCGCCGACGGACGTCGTAAACTGCACGTGTGCTTCGAGCTCGCCTATCTTGCCTTCGAAGCGGTCGCTCGTGATGAGCAGGGGTTGATCGGTAGAAGTGACCGCGATCAGATTCCTCCGCAAATCTTCTCGCCTCTCAATCTCAAACCGGCCGGGTTCTCCTGAGAGGACCGACCATCCTTGCGGTTGCCCCCCCTTCCCCTCACGCCATCGCAACCGCATCTCCGTGATGAGGTCGGGGTCGTGCGCCGGGCGCCAAGGGTTGGTGATGGGGGTGTGCTCAACTTTACCCCGTTTCACAAGTTGGAACTCGTCGCGGACAGCGCCGTGCTTGTTCACCATGGTCCCGGTGAGCGTATCACCCTTGATGTCCAGCAGCAGCGAGCCGTGCTCGACAATGATCTCACGCATGATCGGCATCGTTCCTTTCCGGCCTACTCCGCCGCCGCCATGTCCAGAGACAATCGCTAGGGAGCCGTTGTGGGGACGGAGCCCGGCGCTCTTGCGATAGGCGCCGTCTCCCTTCGGGTCACCATCGCCGTCGTCGAGCACGACACCTTCGGAAACCGTTGGCGTCGCGTAGGCGCCGTCGATCAGCATGCTCCGCTCGTAGATGTGAGAGTGGCCTGAGAGGACCACATCGACGCCGTGCGCCTCCAAGAGCGGCATGATGTGCTCGCGCATCTCCACCAATGCCGTTTCGTGGTCGCTGTCGTGCGACCCCTTGGTGTAGGGCGGGTGATGCCAGAACGCGATCAGCCAGTCCGAGTCGTTCTCCTCCAAATCGGCTTCAAGCCAACGAGCCATGGCGCCATCGGGGGAGCGGTCGAGGTCGTGTGAGTCGAGACAGATAAAATGCACGCGTCCGAAATCGAAGGCGTAGTAGGCCTCGCTGCCGGAAGCCAGTCCACCCGCCTCGCCGGCGGTCGGCAGGACGTAAGCGTCGTAGTAGGGGCCAAACTGGGAGAGGCCCCGGGACGTATGCCCTTCGTGATTACCCATCGCCGGCCAGCAGACGGTGTTGCAGAGAGTGGGCTGGTAGACGTCGAAGAAATGCCGTTGGAACTCGACATCGGCGCCGTCGCCATACGCCATGTCGCCCACGTGCAGGACGGCGTCGGGCGTTCGGCCGGTCGTCGCGGCAAAGTCCTGCATCGCCTCGTAAACCCGCTTTTGGTCGGGCCCGCCGGTGCCCGAATCTCCAACGACCCAAAGCCGTAAGTCAGCCGGGGCTGAGGGCGAGGGCGGCGTCGTGAAGGTGTGGTCGCCGTCGCCGCCAGCCAAGAGGCGGTCTCCATCGTAGACGGCATACCAGTACTTCGTTGCCGGCTTCAATCCGGCGACCTTTGCCTCGTACTGCCAAGTCCCCTCAGGAGTCGAAGGGTTGCGGTCCCACAGCTTGCGGTCTCCGGCGTACGCATCCGGCTCGTCGTAGAGAACGGGAATCGATCCATAGGGGGCGTCGCTAGTGGCTGCGACATCGGCAGACAGACGCACCGTCACTGCATCCGAGTGCGTGCTATGCGAAAGGTCCTCACGGGACGTTCCGTATCGGACAACTGGATCAATGGCCTGGTTGGTTCTCAAGACGACCACCACCGAGCGAGGCGTCGCGAGTTGCAAATAAGGGCCGCGGGTGACTTCCTGGGCCCAAGAGTCACTCGTCGAAGCCAGGGCGGCTAGCGACAGCCAAGCGAATGCAAGGGAGTGGTTCATTGCCATTGGACGTGAGCGTTCCGGTCAGAGGATCGACGATGACAGAGATGTCCGACGCGCGAAGTCTGCCAGAGATCCTCCAATTGGTAAAGCATCTTTCAATCGAAGCGACAGGGCTTCTTCCATGCAGGTTTCTCAAGAGGATGTTGTCCGTCCGAACTCTTCACACTTCCCTTACAAGGCGATCCTCTTGCTCTTCCGCGCATTCCACATCGTAACTTAACACCCGGCGCCCACCTGCAGAGTTACGCAAATCAATCGATTGTGCAGACCAGTTGAAGAGACCGTGAATGTTTCAAGTCAGAGGTGGTAAACGGCTGGCGCCCGTTTACAACACCCGCATCTGACGCGGCGTCTGAACGTCGCACCCCAAGCGCGGCGCCCGCCGCAGTAGTTGGTTAGCCCACCCTGCGAAAAGACATCATTCAAGAAGGAGTTTGCCGTGATCCGAAGACTGGCTTTGATTGCTATCGGATGCAGTGCGACCTCGGCCGTTCATGGCCAAGCGGTCACGTTCCGTGACGGTGTCTCGGAACTACCGGGGGGCGGCATCTACGACGGGACCATCGACACCGAGTTCCGCGCAGCCAACCCGACAACCGAGCAAAGCGCCAACGAAGGCATATCGATCGACGACTTCGATGGCGGATTCCAAACACAAGGCGCGATTCGCTTCGAGAACCTCCTGGTGAGCCAGGGCGGTTTGGTGCCTGATCAAGTCGCCAGCGGGCAGTTCGAGTTGGTCTTTGCTGAGCTGAGTCTCTGGGTGACTAGCAACACCGATTCAAATGCTGTCATCAATTTCAATCGCATCGTCAGCGTGGATTCAACCTCCGGCGACTTCTGGCAGGAGGACGACACGTGGGCGTCGCTCGGCGGCGACTTGATCCCGGACCAGGGCGGATTCCTCGATGGGGACCCGATCAAGGAGGATGGTACTGAGGCCGCTGCGACGCCCGACTTCGTCGTCGCGACGCCCGACATCGATCCTCTCAACAACACGTCAAACGATTCCAGCGACGTCCTCGGGGAACTTCTTGCGTCCGGCCTCCCATTTCAAGACGCTATTGCCCAGTCTTTCTACCGCTTCGACGCAACGGCGGCCGTCACCGACTGGCTCGTCAACGGCGCGCCCAACTTCGGCTGGTCGATCAACAACAACACCGGCAACGGCTGGGACTTCCTCACCAGCGACTTCACTAACGGTGGTGAAGGTACCGTCGATGTAAATGGTGAATTGATCGACGCTACTCTGCTGCGTCCAGCATTGACCGTCATCTTTGCGAGCCCCGGTGGCCGCGGCGACCTCGACTTTGATGGCGACGTCGACCTCGACGACTATCAAACCCTCCTCGACAACTTGGCCATCGAACTCGACGGCCCGATCTCGACCGGTTCGACCGGCGACCTCGACTTCGACCGCGACGTTGACTTGAACGACTTCGCGATCTTCAAGAATGAGTACGACATCGTAAACGGCACGGGCGCTTTCGCCTACGCGATGGCCGCCATTGTCCCCGAGCCGTCTTCGCTGTTCTTGCTTTCCTGCTGTGGCCTGATCGGCGGCGCTTGGCGTCGTCGCTGATCCGCGACCGCTCGTGTGCGGCCGACGGATGCTTCTGTTACTTACCCGACTGAAGCCAGCATTTCCTTCAAGATCAGCCACAGGATCTCACACCATGCGTACTCGAGTTTCTACGGCGCTGGCGGCCTGGGCCGTTATCGCCACCGCTCTCAGTCCGACTTTCGCGGACGAAGATCTTTCCATCGTTGTCAATCCTCGAACCGGCGCTGCATCACTACGCAACGATTCGAACGCCCCGATCGATGTCGATGGCTACCTCCTACGGGCAGGATCGACCGTCTTCGATCCGTCCGCTTGGAACAGCCTCGACGAGCAAGGGGTTTCCGGATGGTTCGACGGGCCCGCGGCAGCGAATCGCCTCGGCGACACCAATCTGCTGGGGTCCACATCGATACAACCAGGGGCCTCGCTTTCGATCGGATCGCCATACATTCCCATCGAGCCCGCGTCGATCGGCGAAGCCGAACCAGAGTTCGACTTTACCTACAGTGTCCCTGGCCTCGGCTCCTTCACCGGCGATGTCGAGTTCAGCGTCCGCAACACCGTAGTGCTCGTCGTTGACCCCGCCACGGGGGAGGCGACTCTCGAGAATCAGTCGGAGTTCGGTGTTGATCTCGACGCCTACCTGATCCGCTCATCCGCGGGAGTCCTGAGCCCAACTGGTTGGGAGCCGCTGCAAGACTCGAACCCTGCTTGGCGCAAGGCTGCCGGCGCCGCCAATCGGTTGGCGGAAGGCAACCTACTCAGCTCGACCTTTTTGTCTCCCAACGGCGGTTCGCTGTCGATCGGCTCTCCAATCGACCTCACCTTGCTAGAGGACGAGACGGACCTCGCCTTGGAGTACCACGTCCCGGGGCTAGGAACTCTAGTCGGCGGAGTCCTGTTCGCGCCGTCGACGATCGCCTCGCTACCCGGCGACTATAACAACGACGGTCGTGTCGACGCCGCCGACTACACGGTCTGGCGTGACGGTGGGTCTCCCGACAGCACGCAAGCGGGCTACGACACCTGGGCAAGTAACTATGGCGCCGTCGCTTCGCCTGCGGCTGCTGCACCTGTAGCCGCTTCGATCCCAGAGCCCAGTGGCCTCTGGGTTGCAGCCCTCGCCGCCGTCATCGCATCGTCGTTGCGCCGTCGAACGCTAGGCGCCTGAGTTGTTCCCACCCCGGCACGGAGTCGATGAGGTAATGCTAATGGAAAGCCAATCACGTTGGAATCACCGAGGCTTCACTCTCGTTGAGTTGCTGGTCGTCATTGCGATCATCGGCATCCTCGTCGCCTTGCTTCTACCGGCTGTTCAATCCGCTAGGGAGGCGGCGCGTAGGAGCCAGTGCCAGAGCAACTTGAAGAACGACGCGCTGGCGGTGATTAACTACGTCGATGTGGCCGATGAGTACCCCATCGGGGTTCGGGGCGGTAATCCCCAATATGGCCGTGTTGTGCCCGGTGAGGAAGCGGCGGAGAACGGTGGACCTTCAACGGGATTCTGCGACAGAGGTATGGGATGGATCCCTTACACGCTCCCATACCTAGAGGAGCAGGCTCTCTACGATCGAGTTTTTGACAGCACCGGAATCGATCCGGAGCAGATCAAGAACAACTGGCCGTTCCCAAACATGCTGCAGGCGGGGCCCATACTGATTGGAGAAGAGGTTTGGCGGGGGGGGGATTACGTCTTACCTACTTATCGGTGCCCTTCATCACAGTTGCCCGATCACGCCACCGAATGCCATCCCGAAGAAACCAACGGGTACGCCACCTCCGATTACAAGGGGTCGGGGGGTACGGGGGACGATGGCATCTTCTTTCATATCTGTGACAACATCCGGGCGAGAATCCGCTTTCTCGGAAAGGACCCCGACACGTCACCAGCTACCGTCTCGCCTATCACCATCAAGCCCGCGAACATCACGGACGGATTGAGTCAGACGATCCTGATCGGGGAATCGGCCTACTACAACCGTGATTTTTCTGCGGGAGTCGGCGAGAAGAACTCCGACTGGCCCATCTGGATGGGCGGGGTGTCGAGTGACGAAAATACCATCTTCAAGACAGCGCCCCGAAGCGGTCGCGATAACGGCGGGAAGGGGAGAGGCTCGGCTCCCATCAACTGCGGCGTCTCACCAAAGTCCGTCGATAAGTTCTTCTACGGCACCCGTCCAGGAGTGGATATCACCGACGGCACCGACGGCGCTGTCCTCGATGACGATTGCGCCTTCAGCTGGCACGCCGGCGGCGCGTTCTTCGCCTTCTGTGACGGATCGGTGCATTTTCTGCGGGACGATATCGACGATCAGTTGTACGAGAACCTCGGCGCCCGCAATGACGGAAATGTAGTTGAAGGGGGAGCGTACTAGTGGAGTCGCTGCAGGCTCCTACTAAGCACTCTAAGCGACGATGAAACGCGACGCGGTCCATAGAGATTAGACCGATGCGGGATCAACTAACGAAAGCACCAACGCGATAAGAGGTAGCGCTAATGATCGGCAACAAGCGTCTTCGCAACTCCGCTCTTGCGGGTTTCGTGCTCACCATTATTGGTCTGAACACAGCCGTCCCTTCGGCTCGTGGCACGACCATATTCGACAACGGAACCCAGAACCTCATCACGCAACCGATTGATGACATCGAAGTGCGTGACGGCGTCGGCGGTGCGCCTAGCCTCGTGGTCAATAGCGGGTCGCAGGTTGGCTACCAACTCAATCTCGACGGCACGCTCTTCCTCGACCCGGTAACGAACCAACCCGTCAGCTCTAATAGTTCCCAGAGCATCGCCGTGTTCGATACGTCGATCGTCGCAATGGCGGGCGGCCAGACCGCCGACTCCGTCGTCGCCAACGACATCTCACGGATCGCGATTTCGAGCGGCGCTATTGGCGATGACATCATTGCCAACCATGATTCATCGATCTCGATCGCCGGTGGGTCCGCCGACGATGTTCTTGTCAATGACAACGCGGTGGTCGCGATGTCGGCTGGATCGGTGGATGCCGTCCAAGTTGGCGGAACCGCGACGTTCCGCTTCAGTGGCGGTCGTATCGATGATATCGAAGACGCGACCGGTGCTAGCCGTGTCTTCGTCAGCGGGTCGGCCAAAGTCGATGACGATGCTTTTTTCTTCGGGACCTCACGGCTCGAAGCAACCGGAGGACAATTCGACGACGAGTTGCAGCTCTACGAGAACTCTTCCGCTTACTTCAACGGCGCTAATGTCGATGACGATCTTGTCGTCGCGGACAATGCTGTCGCAGATATCGACTACATCACCATCGGCGACGCGATCGAGGCCTCAGGTGACTCGACGACAAACTATCGAGGCGGCGTGATCGGCAATCTTATTGCTGGCGACCGGGCTGTCGTCAACATGAGTGGCGGGCGTGTCGAAGACGTTATTCAGGCCGGTCCCGGGGGGACCATTCGTGCGACCGGTGGTGAGCTCGGCGCGGAAGTCATTGCGTCTCTGAATGGACGCGTCGAGCTTCGGGGTGGAACTGCCAATTCAATCGCCCTCTCGGCGCAGAGCGGCGGCGAGCTGCTGGTGGACGGCTTGGTAGCCGATTCGCTAAACGTGGAGGTCTTGGCGGGCGTTGCCGAGATCGCCGGCGGCGCGGCCGGCTCGATCGACCTCTACGCCGAGCTGTCGGGCGAGGTTTCTATCTCGGGCGGCGTCTTTGCGAGTGGCGATCTAGAGGCTCGCTCGGGGTCGGTCATCACGATCTTCGGCAAAGAGTTCTCGGTGCTCGGCATGCCAGCGCCATTCGGCGCCATTCCATTCGTCGCCGGAGACATCGTGGGCACGCTCGCCGACGGCAGCCCGTTTGACGTGACCTTTCGTCGGGACTTCGGGGCTGGGAACGCTGCACAGATCGTTTTGGTCAATTTGCCCGAGCCTTCGACATCACTTCTGGCGGCTTTGGTGATTCCCGCCGCGTGGCGTGTTCGCCGCAACGCGACGCAGCTCGGCTAGCAGCATTTGGCGCCACCCGCACAACTTTCCGCGGCGTCGCGGGGTGGAACGATGCCCTAGGCGGCCCAGCCCGCCTAGGGCGTTATTGTTTTCCCCCTTTTCAGCCCATGCCATCTCTATTTCGATCCAGGCAAGCCCAATCTCAGTGAACTGCGGGTCGAGTTCGAGGCTGGCCAGTTCAAGTCTCCCACGTCGGTAGCCATTCGCACCGCAGGCCCAACGATCCCCTTGCCTTGGCCGACGGACACTCGCGCCAATGCCGCGAGTCCGCTCCGTTGAACCAGATCTCAGGCTGCCGATAGCCGCAGACGTCGCTTCACCAACACGACATAAGTCGTTACGACCAAAAAAAAGGCCGGCGTTAGACGCCGGCCTCTGAGGTGCTCCCTCTAGGACTCGAACCTAGAACCCATTGATTAAGAGTCAATTGCTCTGCCGATTGAGCTAAGGGAGCGGCTGCAGGGGGCTTGCCCCTGAGCTCCGTAATTTATCGGCTCGCTCTGAGGACGGGAAGGGGGGCGAGAAGGTTCGCCGGGGCACACTTTCGGACTTTTCTGCTCGGCTTTTTCGGTTGCCCGGACTTTGGGGGGCGTCTATGTTGACGCTAATAACGGCTGGCGCCTCTGCCGGCCGGGTTCTTGCCGGATGGCTGCCCCGGACTACTACGGCCCGTCGATGTCCTCTCGTACTGCTCGCCGTCGCTTCGCCTTACGGGCGTTGGCGGCTGCGCTCGCGGTGGGGTATGTCTTCTTGGCGGCGGTCGGCGATGGGCTGCACCGGTTTGCCTGCTTGAGCGGCTGTTGTGACGCCGTTTGCTGCCAATCGGTGGAGTGCCAGTCGGTTGCTGGCGATTGCCTCTTCTGCCACCACGAGGGCGGCTGTAACGAGGCCCTGGGAGCTGAGTCCACGGGTATTGCGCCGTGCGGTTCGTGCCCCACGGAATCGCCGCAGCCCCATGACAGCGACTGCGATGTCTGCCGCCTGCTGGCCCAGCTGAAGACGGCGACCGCGACCGTCGAAGTCCCCGCCCAGGTGATCTGGGCCGCCGCGATGGCGCCCCCCGAGTCGGACCCCAAAGCGCCCTCGCTCGTTCTCCCCGCGACCAGCGCTCGCGGCCCGCCGATCGCCTAGTGCGATCGTCACGTCGAAGCCCCCCAGCGCATCGCCGCGCGCAGGGTGTTTCGCCGTGTTCCTCTCTCGCCTGACCACGTTACGCATCAGCACGGCGTTGGTAGGCAAGCCCGGTTGATCGTTCCAGTCGCCCCCGCGCGCCGTGTTGGCTCGCTAGGGCGGTTCGGCGCGAAACCCGGCGTTCTCAGCGTGTCCTGCAAGGCCGCATTATGTCTCTCAAGCGTAGCGGTTTCACTCTTGTCGAGCTGCTGGTGGTGATCGCCATCATCGGGGTGCTCGTCGCGATGCTCCTGCCCGCCATCCAGGCGGCCCGGGCCACCGCGCGACGCAGCCAGTGTGCGAACAACCTCCGGCAGATCGGCCTCGCCGTGCATGGCTACGTCGGCGTGCACCGCGGGCAGTTTCCCTTCATCTCGGGCCATGAGCACGGGCATGAAGAGGAGGAAGAGGAAGACGAGCACGAGGACGAACGCGACATCTCCTGGATCCGGACGCTCGCGCCGTACCTCGAGGGGGTCGATTCGATCCGTCTCTGCCCCGAGCACCACGCCCGTATCGAGCAATCGATGGTGAGCCGTAAGGACGCGGACGGCAACGTGATCGAGACCGCTCTGGTGATGACGCGTGACGAGTACGACCGTGCGAAGGCGACCGGCTCGCTCGATCCGAATGTCGAAGTGCGGGTGATCGACACCAGCTACGCGCTGAATGGGTTCTTGAGTCGTAAGGACAAGCCACCGGTCGGCGCGCCGCCGCCGGTGATTGCGGCCCACAACGCGGAGCAGTACGGCAAGGTCGATAACATCAACCGCTTGCAGGAGACGCACGGCACGCTGCTGGCGGTCGAGGCGTCGGAGTTCTCGCTGGCGGTCCATTACGACCATGTGCATTCGTACGACTGGTTCAGCGAAGAGAACCTAGCGGCGAATGGCCCGGGGCAGAGAGAGGTCTGGCATGCGGTGACGGCCGAGCTGGTCGTCGACCGGCACCAGGGGAACACGGCGAACTATCTGTATGTCGATGGTCACGTCGAGGCGATTTCGGCGGACCAGATCGGCGAGTGGTGCGACGAGGGGTTCAATTTCGCGATCCCTCCTGAGTTTCGTTAACCACTGGCGCTGTTAATTATCGCCGCAGTGGATGCGCGGCGTTCATTCATCCGGGGCGACCTGTAGGTCGTCCTGCGGGTCGCTTTTTGCACTTACCCAAGAATTAGAGATGCTAACCATGCGATTCACCAAAGCCTTTCTCCTGACCGGCCTCGCTTGCCTCACCGCGGACGCGGCGGCTCACAGCGACATCCTACTCCGTGCCGACGGCGGCCAAGTTGTCGTCGGCGCCGCCGAGGATCTGTCGGGCGAAGAGGGCGGGCCGTTCTATCACCTCGACGAGAAAGTCTTCGAAGGCGTGTTTCTGAATCCGACGATGCCGACGCCGCCGTTCGGTTACGACTTCGAGCGCACCGAGCCGGGCTTCTTCTCAGCGCCCGGTCTGCCCGAGGGAGAAGATCTGCCGGCCAACGCCGACATCGCCTTGTCGTTGTCTTCATTCTCGATCGGCGCCGCGAATGACTTGGCGTATTACTGGGACGGCACGGGCGAAGTGGACTTCCAGCCGCTGTCGGCGACGCAGCCGGGCGTGAGCTTCGCGTTCGGTCCGGCGTCGTTCGCTTCGACCGACGCGACCGGGGCGGTGGATGATCACCCGTTGTTCGGCCTGACCGGCGGCGCCGCGGACGGCGTTTATCTCGTGAGCCCCGTGGTCTCGGTGGCGGGTCTCGCCGACAGCGACCCGTTCTACATGGTGTGGCTTGCGAACAGCGTGCTGGTGGATGACGAGACGGCGGAGCAACTCGAGGGCGCGCTCGAGGCTTACGAAGAGGGCGGCCCCGAGCCGATCGTCGGCGGCGTGAACTTTGCGTTCTTCGAGGAAGCGGTCGAGTATGTCGGCGCGATCCCCGAGCCTTCGACCGCGTTGCTCGCGATGTTGGCGGCAAGCCTCGGCGGCGTGATGCGTCGTCGTTGAGGCAATCGCTTCGCCGCGTGCTCGGATTGGCCGAGCACGCGGCGCTCTTTGATGAACGAAGTCCTATGGGTTGCGGATCATGAAACGAAACTTGATTGCCCTACTCGGGGCGGTGTGGCTCGCCTCGCCGGTGCTGGCCCAGCACTCCGATATCTACCCGTTCGATGATGCCGGGCAGGTCGGCGTTGGCGAATACAGTTACGAGCAAAGCGCCATTCTTGCCAACCGAGTCTTTGGCGGGCGTTTCGACGCTATCTATTACTCGGTGAACAACCCGGGATTCACCGCCCTCTCGACGGGCGCCGCGCTTCCCGGCGGCGAGACGCTGTCGTGGGACTTCTTACCGATGACCGCGAGCGGCTACACGTCAACGCTCCTCTATTGGGATGGGCAAGGCGAGTCGGCGAACTTTGGCGCAACGCCGACCCCCGACTACTCGCTATCGCTATATGGCGGCAACGGTTCCGCTTCGGCCGACGGCGGCGACACGCTCGTTCCGGGCGCTTCGATCGGGATCACCAGCTCTTCGGGCGCTTTGCACCAGCACCGCTTCTTCTTCCTCGATGACAACGGCGACGGCGATATTACGACGCTCCCCCTCAGTGGTTACTACCTGATTTCGATGCAGCTGAGTATCGATGGCCTGGAAACATCGGCCCCGTTTTTTCTGGTCTGGGGGACGCCGGACTCCGACGCCCTGAAGCAAGCGCAGGTCGCGATCCCGTGGGTGAACGACCGGCTCGATTCGCTCGTCGGCGGGGGGCTGCCGGGCGACTTCAACAACGACGGCGTCGTCAACGCCGCCGACTACACCGTCTACCGCGACAACGAGCGCAACCTCTTCACGGCGGGCGCTTATTCGCAGTGGAGCGAAAACTACGGCGCCGTGGCGACGCCGCCCGCAACGGTCTCGATCCCCGAGCCGTCGGCCTTCGCGCTCGCTGCGATCTTCGCAGGCCTACTCCGCCGTCGCTAAGGAAACGCACCAAAGAACACCATGTCACCGGCTTTCAACAACCCGCTGGCGCGAGAGCGCCGACTGCACCTTGTGGTGAGCGTCTTGACGCTCACCACGGCGGGGTTGTTGTCGTCGATTGGTCTGGGGTTTCACGCTTGGTTTGGATGTACATCCAGCTGCGCGACGCCTATCGTCAAGGCAGCCGACCGGCCCGATGCGCCGGCTTTCGAGTCGGCCGAGCGTTGTGCTCTTTGCGACCTGCTATCGCAATACCGCTTCGTCCGCGTACCCACGCCTGAAGTTGTTCGCGCTCCCTCTCTGCCGGCGACACGGCGACCTGAGGCCCGGCCTCGGCTGCATGCATTCGCCGCCACCTGGCCCGCTCCGCGCGGGCCCCCTCTTGGTTGGTTGATCTAAACCGGCACGGCGCTCCGTCTCATGAGCGCCTTCCATGTCCGCACTTTCGACGGACAGCCGGAGATTCTGCCCCTTGGGTCTCGCCTTCTCTTTGTGAAGAGGCTGCGCCCAAGGACTAGCGACACGTCTTCCAACATTCGATATCAATCAACCAAGAAAGAGAGAATGACTGCTAATCAAATCCGCACCTGTGTTGCGATTGCGATCCTCTTGGCGACCTGCGCGTCGGCGCTCGCCGCGCCAGAGCCGGGCGTCGGCTTGTACCACGTTACATACGACAACGCGCCGAATGTCACCTTTGGGACTTACCTCGGCCAGCCGAATCCGAACTACCAGCGGCTGACGTTTATGCTGACGCACACCTACGCCGAAACGCCTTGGAACAACCACTTCCATCGCATCGGTTCCTATAGCTATACGGGTCCCGCTGAAAGCCCTGTCGAGGCGCTCAGCACCAATGATCGTGTTCCGGAGCCTCACTACCTTGATGACGGCCTCGCTCTTCTGCCTGGCGTTGGCGTCTTCGCTGGCAAATTGGTCTCGGGGATGGGCCCTGCCGCACTCCCCAATGATTCCATCGAACAGGAGTTTGGTCACTTGACCATCGCCCCGATGGATTCGCTGATGGCGTTCGACGGGCTCGATCACCCGAACCCGGCGCTCGAGGACCCGAACCCCGCGATCGATGGCGCGAAGCACCCGGTGCATTACCTCATCAACGCCAGCAGCGGGGTCTACAAGAACTCGGTGGATGGCGTGCGGATCGGCTTGGAGCTGACGGCGATCTCGCCAGGTCTCGAAATCGCCGACGCCGCAGGGGCTTCGCTCTTCGGCAGCGTGGGCGACGTGCTGACGCTCGGTGAGACCGACGACTGGTCGCTGACGCCGTACTTCGCCGTGGATGAGTTGACGGCGCCCGGCTCGGCGTTCAGTGCGACCTTCAAGCTGGTCGATCTGAGCGACACGCCGCAGTTCGGCGATTCGGCGCCGTTCTCGTTCGACTTCATCACCGTTCCGGAACCGACCGGAGCGGTGCTGGGGCTCGTCGCGATCGGTCTCGTGACCGTCCGTCGGCGATAACGCGGCAATTTAAGGGGTTCCCGGCGGCCTTCGGGCCGTCGGGAACCCGCCGCCGCGGCGCCAAATCGTTGACCGTATGGCCGGTCCTATCTACTTTGCTAGTAGAGGTTTACTACTAGTAGTCTCGGCGTTCGCCGGAGCCTGCGGCCCCAATTAGCGGCACAGAGAGAGCGACATGCGGCAAGGCGGCTTAAGAACGTTACGCGCCTTGAGCGCGCTACTGATGCTATCGATCAGCGTCGCCGCCGTTGCCCAAGTTCCCATCGATGGGTTCTTCCCGATGGTGGGCCTCGCGCTCACCGATGAGTTCGACGAGGACTTCAACTTCTTCCCGTTCGCCTCGTCATCGCCAAGCGGCACGATGCTCGGCCCGAACGGCAATCCGTTCTACGACCTCGCATTGCTCGACACGGGCGCCGGCTTCTCGGTGCTGACCTCGCAGGCTTACGACGACTTCAACCTCGACGGGCCTTATCCCGGGGAGAGCGACGGGTTCTTTGGAACCGAGGTTGTCACGATCGGCGGCGCCACGGGGCAGCTCGACGCCCATATCAACGATCCGTTCGGGTTGTACGTTGGCGGCTTGCAGGGACGATCTAGCGCCGGCGCGTCGCTGACGATGAACCATGCGGCGTTGAGCGGGCAGACGAATACCTCGACCATCACGCTGCCGCCCGAGTCGGACCTTCCGAACATCGTTGGTTTGCCATTCGCGAGCCAGTACGCCACGCGGATCCGCAACGACGCGCCGCAGGTTTTCGAGTTGGAAGGGAAAACCATCCGCACGCCGTCGATCGACTTCCTGCCACGAGGCAGCGGCGGCAACGGCATCACTCGCAAGGCGCCGCTGCTATTGAATCCAGGCGCCGCGTTCGCGCAACCGCCGACTTATCTGCCAAACATCCAGAATTTCGATATCGACAACCCCGAAGAGAACCCGACGATCCCGACGATCATTCAGGGCGCGCTGTTCATGAACGCCAGCGCGACGAACGCTGGTTCGAGCCTTGGCAACAAGGAGTTCTTCTTCGATACCGGCGCCAGTGTGACGGTCGTCTCCGAGTTCAATGCGCTACTCCTCGGTTTTGATGTGACGACCGACTCGCCCGAGTTCACGGTCTCTATTGTCGGTTCTGGTGGGACGCTCCAAGACGTTCCCGGATTCTTTGTCGATCAATTCACCATCCCGGCTCTCGGCGGAAGCATCACGGCGAATAATGTCCCCGTGCTGGTCCTCGACGTCACCAACCCTGCCGACCCCGGTAACGTTGTCGAAGGAATCATCGGCACGAACCTGCTGGCGGGTCGCAATATCGTCATCGATCCCAATCCCTCGGCCGGCGCCGGGGGGCAGAGCGCGGGCGTCTATATCAGCGACCCCGTCACAACGGCGTTCAACTGGACCACGGCGGCGGCTTCGGCGGCTTGGTCCACCGGCGGGTCGTGGAACGCCGCAGCGACGCCGACTTATCTCAGCAAGGCGACGCTGCAGAACACCGGCGCCGCCGGCAAAGAAGCCGTTGTCTCCGGTGAGCAGCAAGCGTGGGACGTCACTGTCGGCGGCGCCTCGGGCGCGATGACGGTCCGCATCGCCAGCGGCGGCAAGTTGACGACCTTCTCGGGCGTCACCGTCAACGACGGCGGCGTCGTGCAACTACAGGACTCGGCGCTCGACACCCAGTACATCGATGTCCGCGGCGGCACGCTCACCGGCGCCGGCGACATCCGCACGGGCAGCGGCCCGATCACCGGCCAAGTTGAGGTCATCGATGGCGTCATTGCGCCGGGCAATGGCGTCGGAACACTTTCGATCGATGGCCGCCTGGCGACAAGCGGTGGCGCGGAGTTCCAGTTCGAGCTGGGTGGCACGACTGCGGGCACGGGCTACGACCAACTCGTCATCAACGGCGACGCCGCCCTCGCCGGCAAATTGTCGGTCTCGCTCGTGAACGGCTTCACGCCTGCCGTGGGCGCTCTCTTCGAGCTCATGACCTACGAGGCCCAGGGTGGCGAGTTCGCGACGCTTGATCTCCCCGGCGGCTTCCAGTGGGAAGTGATCTACGGTCTCGAATCGTTGATGTTGGAAGTCATTGGCGAAGGCCTAGCCGGCGACTTCAACGCCGACGGCACGGTGAACGCCGCCGACTACACCGTCTGGCGCGACGGACTCGGCTCGGTCTACACACAGGCCGACTACACCGACTGGAAGAACAATTATGGCGCCACCAACGTCTCGATGAGCGTCAGCGTTCCCGAGCCGGCGTCGCTGGTGTTGTTGGCTTTTGCCCTGTCGGCGTTCACCAAGCCGCGCCGCTGATCCTGAAAGCCGCCCTAACCGGACAGCGCCGCGCCGCAAAGATCGCAGTAGAGCGCGTCCTGGGCGTGCTGTTGTCGGCCGCAACCGGGGCAGGGGAAGGACTTCGGCCGCGCCTCCCGGATCACCTCGGCCGAGAAGATGCCCGTCGGCACGATGATGATGGCGTAACCGAAGAGCATGATCATCGCCGCGGTGAACTTCCCCAGAGGCGTTATCGGTGCGATGTCGCCGTAGCCGACGGTGGTCATCGTCACGATCGCCCAGTAGACGCTCGTCGGGATGTCATTGAAGCCGCTGCCCGCGTCACGCTCGATCAGGTACATCAGCGTCCCGAGGATGACGATCGAACAGAAGATGACCGTAAGGAACACGGTGATCTTCGGCCAAGTGTGCCGTAGCGCCCGCAGCAAGGTGTTCGCCTCAGAGAGGTGACGCCCCATCTTCAACACACGGAACACCCGCAGCAGCCGCAGTGTGCGGATCGTCGCCAGCGAATGGCTCTCCGCGGCGAACGGCGCGAGGTAGGTCGGCAAGATCGAGAGGATATCGACGACGCCGAAGAAGCTGAACACGTACCGCAGCGGCCGATCGACGCATGCCAGCCTGGCGATAAACTCGGCCGTGAACAGCAGCGTGACGCCCCACTCGAACGCCACCAGCAGCGGCCCCCAATCCTCGCGCACGCTACGCACACTCTCAAGCATCACGACCGCGATGCTCAAGAGGATCATCGCCAAGAGGAGGACATCGAACGCCCTGCCGTAAGGGGTGTCCGCCTCGAAGATCACCTCGTAGAAGCGGCGCTGCCAGGGGCGTGGGCCCGGCCGTAAGCGGTTCTCGAGATAGCCGGCGCGTGGGGGTCGTTCCATGCCGCGGAGTTTAACGTCCGCGGGAGTCGCTTACCAACTGTGTAGTGATGCGTCCCGTCAACCTCTCGCCCGTTTGAGCCGCGCCCGTTAGGGCGCGGCTCAACATCTTGGCAGTTGCTACTCGAGCAGCACCGCGGCGTCGTCGCGCATCGCGTCGCGTTGCCGGGCGACCATCTCACGGTACGCGCCTCCCCGGGCCATCAGCTCGTCGTGCGTGCCGTGCTCGACGATCCGCCCCTCCTCCATGACGATGATCACGTCCGCCGCCGCGATCGTCGACAGCCGGTGGGCGATTACGAAGGTCGTCCGGGTGTGCATCAACTCGTCCAGCGACTGCTGGATGAGCTGCTCGCTCTCGCTGTCGAGATTGCTCGTCGCCTCGTCGAGGATCAGGATCTGCGGGTCGGCTAATAGAGCGCGGGCGATCGACAACCGCTGCGCCTGCCCGCCGGAGAGCTTCACGCCGCGTTCGCCGATCAGCGACTCATAACCCTTGTCGAGTTCGGCGATGAAGTTGTGGGCGTTGGCGTGCCTGGCGGCTTCGACAACCTCTTCGTCGGTGGCGTGCTGCCGGCCGTAGGCGATGTTGTCGCGGATCGATCCGTCGAACAGGAACGTGTCCTGCTGCACGACGCCCAGCAACCCGCGGTATGAATCGAGCCGCAGGTCGCGCAGGTCGATGCCGTTGAGCCGTACGGCGCCGTCGGTTGGGTCGTAGAACCGCGCCACGAGGTCGGTGATCGTCGTCTTGCCGGCGCCGCTGCGACCCACCAACGCGACGACCTGCCCGCCCTTGGCAGTCAGATTGAAATCGCTGATCACCGGCTGTCCCGGCGCATACTCGAACGTGACGTGGTCGAAGCGGATCTCTTCGACCACCTGCGGCGCCTCGATCGCGCCGGGCTTGTCCGGTTTGTCGGTGGGGCTCTGCAGCACCTCGAAGACGCGCTCCATGCCGGCGAGCGACCGCTGCAACTCGCTGAACGAGTTGACGATCTGCCACACCGGGTTGAGCAGCATGAACGTGTACCATTGGAACGCCATGATGTCGCCGATCGAGGCCGAGCCGGCGAGATTCAAGAAGCCGCCGTACCAGACGATGACGACGTTCACGATCGCCAGCAGCAGCGCCCAACTGCTCCACAACACCATCTCGCGCTGCTGGGCGAAGTACTCCTTGCGGGCGATCGTGTGCCGACCGACGAGGTACTCGGCGAGCTCGCGCGTCTCGCGTTGGAACGACCGCACGACCCGGATGCCGCCGAACGTCTCGCTGACGCGGGCGTCGATCTCGGAGTTCTCCTTACGCATCGAACGGTAGATCGGCCGGATGCGCCGCGCGACCCACAAGCTGATCACCAGCGCCGGCGGGATGACCATCATCGCCGTCAGCGCGAGGCGCCAGTTGACGGCCAGCAAGATGCCGATGGCGATCACCAGCCGCACGGCCGAGACGCCTGGCGAGATCACCGCCAGTTGCAAGAGCCCCGTCGTGCGGTCGATGTCCCCCGACAGCCGAGAGAGGATGCCGCCCGTCTTCATATCGGTGAGTTGCCCCAGCGGCAGCCGCAGCAACCGGCTGAACAGCGCCCGTCGCAACGCCTGGATGACCCGCAGATTCAGCAGCCGTTGCTGGCAGTTCTTCCAGATGTCGAGCGTGCGGTCGACGATGACCACCAGCAGCAGCGCGATGCCGGCGACATGCAGCTTGGTGAGCCGCTCGGCGTCGGTGAGCCCTTCCGCTAGCAGCACGTTATCGACGACGTAGCGCATGAACAGTGGCTGCGCGACTTCCAGGGTCGCCACCGCCAGCGCTAGGCCCATCATCAACGCAACGGCGCCACGGTGCGGCCACAGCCACTCGATGTACTGCCGCAGGTACTGCTGCCGCTCGTCGGCGGATGCCCGCTTGTGGTCCTTCTCAGGGTCCGCGGCGCCCGGCGGCAGGTCGGCCTCGACCTTGCCGGCAAGATAAGCCTGACGGAACCGCTCGAAACGCGAGCGGGACGAACGCAAACGGGGCACGGCAGCGGGGGGCGAGGGGTAGGGAAGGGGAAGCGAGGCGGGACGGAGAAGTGTAGCGCGACGCGGCTGACGAGCAAGCGTTAGTAGGCGTACTTAGCGACTTGCAAGGAAGAGTGGTGCTTCAAACGGAGGCGTTCCCTGTTCCCTCTCGAATTTCGGAGTTACCGAGGGCTATTACAACGTGATGAACAAGGGCTTCAACCACAACAAGACCTGAGTACGACCGTTGCGAAACCAACTCTTTGCGAGGCCGCGCGAAGGGGCTCGTCGGGCAAGGGTCACAGGTGGCCAATTGCAACTGAAAAGGTCAGCAAACATCGGAAAAACACGGAATCCGTAACGCCCCGCTAGAGGCTCCTGGCGGCCTTCTAGCGGCGTTCTGATCCTCCCCGAGCCCCAACTTCGCCTCGGGGTGTTTGGAGCCGTCCTAGGGCCTCCTGTGGGCCCTCAGGGGCCTGCTGTGGGCGCCACCGATTCGACACCGGAGTCAGTGTGCAGCAATGAAGGCTGATCGCTACAAGGCACACGCTTCCGGGGCTAAAGCCGCCCGGCTCGCACTTACGCGAGAACTCAGCGAGCCGCGTGGCGTAAGCCCCGGAGGGCGCCACGAACCGTTCGCACAGCCGCTTACTTCCCGCAGTAGTCAATCGTCCGCGCGATCTCGCTCTTCAAGTCCGCGCGGCGGACGATGCGGTCGATGTAGCCGTGCTCGAGGAGGAACTCGCTTGTCTGAAAGCCCTCGGGGAGTTCGGTGCGGAGCGTGGCCTTAATCGTTCGCGGGCCGGCGAAGCCGATCAGCGCCTTGGGCTCGGCGAACACCAGGTCGCCCAGCGACGCGAAGCTCGCGGCGACGCCGCCCATCGTGGGGTTGGTGAGCACCGAAATAAACAGGCCGCCAGCGTCGCCGTACTTCGCCAGCGCGGCGGAGACCTTGGCCATCTGCATCAGTGAGAGGATGCCCTCGTGCATCCGGGCGCCGCCGCCCGAGCCGCTGACGATCACGACGGGGAGCTTCTGCTCGGTGGCGCGCTCGATGAGCCGGGTGAGCCGCTCGCCGACGACCGAGCCCATGCTCCCCATGATGAAGGCCGAGTCGGTGACGCCGAACGCCACCCGGCGGCCGCGGATCATGCCCGCGCCGGTGAGGGCCGCGTCCTTCAGGCCGGTCCGCTTCTGCTCGGCGATGACGCGCTCGGCGTAGGGCTTCTTGTCGGCGAATTGCAGCGGATCGGCCGGCATCAGGTCGCCGTCCCACTCCTCGAACGTCCCCTCGTCGAGCATGAACCGAACCCGGTCGGGCGCGCTGAGATACATGTGCCGGCCGCAGACCGGGCACACGCTCATCAGTTGTTCGACTTCCTTGCGGAAGACGGTCTCGCCGCAGTCGTCGCAACGCAGCCACAATCCGCTCGGGACGCCGCGCTTGGGGCGCGGGGCGGCCGGGGTCGGCAAGGCGTCTTCGGGCGTCTGGTTGTCAGACGTCATGGCGGCGGGCGGGATCGACTGGCCGATCGACATAGGGCAAGGCGGGGCGGGGGTAGCTGTTTTCTCAGCGGCCACGAGAGCCGCGTCGTCCCCGACCGCGGCAGACCCACGGCGAGGGGGAGCAATCTCGCAGAGGACGCGGAGCCGTCGCGCAGCGGGGGCCGCTGGCGCCACCGGCGCGTCCGTGCGCATCTTACCAGTCTGTTAAGGTCGCCACCATGGCGGCAGGACCATGAGTTTCCCTCAAAAATCGGCCCGAATGCCCCGCCCCAGCCGCCTGTCGATCGCCGTTCCCGCCGATTTGTGGCTCCCCACGGCAGTCTGCTCGTACGGCTACTTCCTGCTGGCGCCCAACCGCTGGCGCCCTCAGGAGTTCACTTGGGAGCGATCGTTCGACGCCGCCGAGTTCGGTCTCCCCGAGGAGCGGTTCCACGCCACGATCGACCAACCCGCCGGACGGGGGGCGCCCCTGCGGGTCCGCTGCGACGTGGTCGTCTCGCCGCCGGCCCGCCAGGCCCTGCGGGCGGCGATCGGCCGGATGCTCCGCCTCGACAAAGACCTCCGCCAGCTCCACCGGGCTCTCCCCGCCGCCAAACGCCGCGGCTACGGCCGGCTGATCCGGTCGGCGACGCTGCTGGAGGACATGGTCAAGACGATCACCAGCTGCAACGTCGGCTGGCCGAGCACGGTGCGGATGAACCAGCTGCTGGTCGAGCGCGTCGGCGGCGGCGCCTTCCCCTCGGCCGAGCGCCTCGCCCGCTGGACGCCGGCGCGGCTACAGAAAGTCTGTCGGGTCGGCTATCGGGCCAAGCGGATCATCGGCCTCGCGCGGCTGTTCGCCAAAGGCCAGCTCGAAGCCGCTTGGTTCGAGTCGCCGGAGCGCTCGACCGAGGAGCTGCGCGAGAAGCTGCTGTCGCTCGATGGGTTCGGCCCCTACTCGGCGGCGAACGTACTTCAGCTGCTCGACCGCGACGACGAGCTGCCGATCGACACCGAAACCTACCGCCTCTACTGCAAACGCCAAGGCGTCGAGCGACCCGTCAACCCGCTCGCGCTGCACCCACAGATCATCACCCATTACGAGCGCTACCGCCCGCACCGCTTCCTGGCGTACTGGTTCGAACTCTGGCGCGACTACGAGAGCCAACGCGGCGAAGCCTGGACCTGGGACGCCGACACCGTAGGCTCATCCTTCACCGCAGCGCAGCTTGATAAATGAACCACAAAGGAACGAGGGAACAAAGGAAAGTATTAAGGGCCCGCGAATAGCGCGAATGGACTGTCTTATTCGCGCCCATTCGCGCTATTCGCGGGCTATTTTAATCCTTTGTTCCTTCGTTCCTTTGTGGTTCAACTAAATCGATAGCCCGTTTTTTGGCTTCGAGGTCTAATCTGACGGGGGCGGGGTGTGAGCTAGACTTGGGGGATGCACCATGTCTACCTCCGAGATTCGCTTGATGAGAATGATGCAGCACACGGTCAAGAGCTGTCGCCTGATGCAGATCAGCGAGGACGAAGCCCTCGCCGTGGGCGGGCTATTGGCCAAGGTTTTTCCGAAGCCCGACAAAGGGCCGGTTGAAAGGGCTGCGCAGCTCAAGCGGATTGGGCAGGAGTATGACGGGCCTGTCGAGTGCGGCCCGGTGTCGCACATCATCCTTCAAGAAGACCGTGTCGTCGCCCATGCCGTGACTTTCGGCCGCACGGTCGGCGCCAACGCGGGCGAGCTCACGGTGATGGCGCTCGCTTACGTGGCGACCGACCCGGAGTGCCGCGGCCAAGGCCTCGGCGCCGCGGTGACGCACGCGGCGTTCGCGCGCGTCGATCAGGGCGTGTTTCCATTCGCGCTGTTTCAGACCAGCTTCAAGGTTCAGCCGTTCTATGAGCAGATCGGCTGCAAGCTCGTCGAAAACCGCGTTTACAACTCGCTGAATGAAGAAGACCCGCAGGCGAATCCCTTCTGGGATGATGTCTTGATGCGTTATCCAGCGAGTGAGGGTTGGCCCATTGGTGAAATCGACCTTCGCGGTCGTGGTTGGTGAGGGCGGCTCGGTCCGTGATTCACGCGCGGCTAGCGCCGACGGCTCATGATGCGAGCATCTCTTCGATGACTTCGATCACGCGCGGGCAGCCGTCCGGGCATGGGCGCGTTTGGGCGAGGCGCTCGCGGTAGAGTTCGCGGCGCCCGAGAAAGCCCTGCATGTCGTCGGCGGTGACGCGTTCCAGTATCCGCCGTTCGCCGCCCTGCATCTGCTCGACGAACTCGCCATTGATGCGTTGCTCGTAGTGGTGACGTTCGGGGAGCACCAGCACCGGCTTGCCAAAGTACAGGGATTCGCCGGTGAGTTGGTTGCCCGCGGCGCCGATCACTGCGTCGCAGCCCGCCAGATCGTCGGCGAAGGTCTGCTCGTCGATGGGGTGATAGGTCAGTGAGCCTTTGGCGGGTCGTGCACCGAGCCCGTAGAGCTTGACCGGCATCGGCAGATCCGCCAGCAAGTCGAGCACCCGTTGCGGCGTCGCCCGGCGGACGTAGGAGAGGATGAAATCGCCCTTCGTCGGCTGACGGCTGGCGACAGCGCTGCGGATCAGCGGGCCGACCTGCACGACGTCCTCGCAACCGCGACGCAGCGGCGGCTTGTAGAACGCCGAGACGACCGTTCGCTCTTGGCGGATGCCGAAGGCCCAGATCGACCAGCTCATCCGCCATGCCCAATCCCGCAGCTCGCGCGGCAGGGTCGAGAGGTCGTAGGTCGAAAGAAAGTGCTGATGATCAAGGCTCAACACGGGCACGCCCTGACGTCGCGCGGCGCGGGGGAGCAGGGGCTCAAAGTCGGTGATGACGAGGTCTGGACGCTCGGCGACGATCGCCTCTTCCAATTCGTTCGTGTGCCGCCGCATCGACGCCCAGAACGCTAATCCAAGGCGGATCGTCTTGAGGTTGTCGATCCCCGAGGTCGTGTAGTGGAACTTGAGCCCCGGGATCTCACGGACGTCGACCTCGGCGTCGTCTGCGTACTCCTTCGCCAGGAATTCCAGGGCATCGTGCGAGGTGAATAGCACCACCCGATGCCGCCCCCGCATCCGCTCGACAACAGCCCGCGCGCGAGCCGCATGGCCGCGACCCTCGCCCATCACGCTGTAGTAGAGGAGGGACACAGGGAAGTGGGAAGTAGGAAGTGCGAAGTGGGAGGAAGCAAGTTTGGTTAGAAGTGTTGTAATGGCCGCTGCATCGCTTGCGCCAACTTCCCACTTCCAACTTCCTACTTCTTTCCAATGAACCGGTAATACGGCGCGCGGATGATCGGCAGCAGCGGCAGCTTGCCTTGCGACTCTTCCACCAACTCGGCGGTGAAGCGCCGTTCGAGCATCGGCAGGTGGTCGGGGCTCGGGTGGACGTTGTCGTGGTTGAACCAGTACGGCCAGAAGTTGCGGTTGAAGTACGAGTGCTTCCGCCGCCCGTCGGCCGGGTACTTGCGCGAGACGTAGAAGTCCACGACGCCGATGACGCCTCCGGGCTTGAGCAGACGCTGCGCTTCTTCGATCGCCGCGAACCAGTCGGGGATCATCGTTAGCGAGTAGGTGAACGTCACCAGATCGAGCGACGCGTCTGGCAGCGGGATCGCCGTGGCGTCAGCGCAGAGCGTCGTGGCGTTGGACCAGCCCGAATCCTTAATGCGGCGGTCGGCGACTTCGAGCAGCGACTTCGACAAGTCGAGGAACGTCACCGCGCCGTATTCATGGATGCGGTCGCCCAACAGCTCGCCGTTGCGAGCGGTGCCGGCCCCGATGTCGATCCACGAGCCGCCGGGCGTCACGGGGAGCCGCTCGAACAGCGCCTCACGTCCGTGCAGCATCTTCTTGCGGAACGCGTCGTACTCGTCCGCTTGGCCGCCATAGAAGCTGTCGAGGCGCTCCTGATGCGTCTCACCGCGAATGGGCGAGAGCGTCAGGTGATACAGCGTTTTTAGCTGACTGAGCGCCCCCATCGGCCGCCGTCCCCGTTGTTCGGTTGGTTTTCTTGTTGGCTCGGCCGCCGGCGGCGTAACCGAGGACTCCGGCGCCCTGCGCAGCCGCGGCCGCCTCGGCCGACACGCCATCGCGACGCAGCGTTGCGATCGAGAAGCCGCCGTAGGTGTGGACGCGGTCCACTTGGTGGAGTTCGTCGGCGAGCTCACGGTTGTATTCGAGGATGTCGCCGAGGCGCCGCGTCTTGCCGCCGACATTGACGGTGATCGGATCGACGAACTCGCAAATCACCGCGGCGCTACGCCACAGGTACTTCGCATCGTCGTCCGATCGGTCGATGATCTCTTGCCACTGGAGACCGAGCACGTCGCGCATGTGCTCGGCCATCCAGTCCATGTGGTCGAGCAGCACGAAGTGCGAGTAGTTGCAGTCGGCGCCCTTGAGGTGGTCGAGGATCGTTGTCGTGTGCGTATGGACGCGCTCGGCAAGGCCGGGCTGGCCGTTCGTCCCCTTCAGGCGAGCGAAGTTCTCTTCCTTCAGGTACTCGGGGCAGCACTCCTTGGTGTACTCGCCCGTCAGGTAGACGCGCCAGAAGTAGTTGTCCTTGAGCGGCAGCTCGCTGAACACCGTGTCGAGGCTGTCTTCGACAAACTTGGCGATGCCGCCGGGGTAGTAGCGCTCGAGCTGCTTCCGCTGCGCGCGGGGCACTCCCAACAGCGACAGCGCCGCGTCACGCCGCATGAACCACTTGATGTACGGGCCCCAGAAGGCGGGCTTCACGCGGCTCTCGTAGATCTCTCTTTGCTGTTCGACCGTGTCGGCGGCCAACAGGGCTTCGATGTCGTCGCGGACCTTGGCGTAGCGGTTGATGTACCAGTTGATCCACGAGGCGAACATGCCCGCGGTGCCGCGGAAGTAGAAGCTCGGGCGCCGGCCTTGTCCGAGGAAGAACTTGCCGTGCTTGTCCCAGAACTGGCGGCTCGCCTCGGGGAGCTCGGCGCGGATGGCGTCGGTATAGACGGCCTCCCAGTTATCGGTCTTGCCACGACCGAAGAGGTCGAAGAACTGCTCGTAGCTAAGCGTGCGGATGCCGGCGAGCTTGAGGTCAAGCAGCGCGTTCTGACGCGGGTTGACGTCGACCGTGTCGATCCGCGCCGGGCCGTCGAGCGCGTAGTCCAGCGCGTTGCAGCCCGCGGAGGTGATAACAATCAGTCGGTCGCCTTCGCCAAGCTGCAGGGCGACGCGGTCGAGCCGCGGGTCTTCCCAGCAAGTGTTGTAGACCAGTTGATTCCCGTGGCAGAGCTTGAAGAAAGCTCGGCTAATGTGGGTGGCCAGCATCGGGGGTCCTCAATGACGCCGTGACGGCGCGGGGCAATGCCTGGCCCGGCGCGAAGTCATCAACGTACGCGAGTTAGCCCGGATTGGAAAGATGCTGGCCTGCGGAAGGCCGCATAGTTCGGGGGATTTGCGCCGGCCGAGCGTGCAGAACCCGCAAGTTGGATCGGTGCTGGGGACTCAGCAAGCGCCGGCCATCGGACGCTGCGGCAGCGACGGGGTCGGACGGGCTGGCAGCCGGTCGATCACCTGACCGTCGCATCGCACCAGCTCGAACGAACCGTCAGCATTCTCGATGAGGGCCGAGCAGTTCTCGACCCAGTCGCCCGTGTTCAGGTAGGTCACGTCCTCGAACGAGTCGATCCTGGGAACGTGGATGTGGCCACAGATGATCCCGTCACAATCCGACTGGCGGGCGTCGGTCACGAGTTGTTGCTCAAACTCGCTGACGTGCGTGACGAGGCGTTTGACCCGCGCCTTGATGCCGCCACAGAACGCGTAGGGGTTGTGCTTCTTGCCCCGCAGGCGGTTGCCGAACCAATTGGCGGTCAGCAGCACGTCGTACGCGTAGGAGCCGACGAGCGACAACCACTGGGCCGACTGCTCGATGCGGTCGAACTGGTCGCCGTGCGTGACGACGTACCGCCGGCCGTCGGCGGCGGTATGGACAAAGCGATCCTGGATATCGATGACGCCGAAATTGGCCAGGAAGCCGCGCAGGAAGTTGTCGTGGTTGCCGGGCGTGTAGAACAGCTCGACGCCACGGCGTTTGAAGCCCATCAGGCAGCGGAGTACGGCGTCGTACTCTGGGCGCCAACGCCAGCGGTTCTTGAGTTTCCAGCCGTCGATGAAGTCGCCGACGATGTAGAGCTTCTGCGGTTCGTACCGTTCCAGCAACTCGACCAGGGCGGCGGCCTGCGAGTGGCGGCAGCCGAGGTGGATGTCGCTGATGAACAGGGAGCGAACCACGCGGCGGTTCTCGGGTCGGTGGGGTCGGACGCTATCCGGGCGGACGACCGGGGGTCGCGGCGCCGGGCGGACCGGGGCGGGGGCCTCGAGCACGGCGGTCGCTGAATCGCAGCCGGATTCTAGGAACATGCGGAGTTCAACCCGTCGGGGCAAGGCGGCTTCCGGGCGGCGTGACGCTAAGCGGCCCGTTGGCGGCGTGTCGCACGTTCAATGTTATCGGGCCTCTATGTTACGCCTTTGCGTGTCTGCGGTGGATACCCCGTTAAAGTTTCGTGAGGATTTAGAGAAGGCCCTCCAACCCCGGTGATAGCAACGGGTTGCGGCGCCATCACATCCGCCTGTGAGCCCACGACACGAGTCGTGGGAGAGAATTGGGAGCTCGGAGCACTCCCACGACTGGCGTCGTGGGCTCCCGGACACTCGCAGGGCAGAGTTTTTAGCTGTGCATCCGTGGCGGATCCTCGCTAGCAGCGAGGATCTCCGCCTCTAGGATTGCTAGCTCGTCCAGCCGCTGCATTACCTCTTCGGCGGGGGCGAAGTGCTTCGCCAAGCGGGTGTAGGTCGTGTGGTGGCGGGCCTCGGATTCGAACAGGCTGCGGTAGAACTCGGCCAGCTCTTGGTCTTCGACATGCTCTGCCAGCTTGCTAAACCGCTCGCAAGACCGGGCCTCGATCAGTCCCGCCACGAGCAGACGGTCAACGGCCCGCTCCGGCTCCTGCTTACGGACTAAGTCGTTGAGCTTGCGACCGTAAGTGCTGGGCGTCAGCCGACGCAACCGTACGCCGCGGCGCTCGAGCAGCTCGACCACCATGTGGAAGTGCTCCAGTTCCTCGTTGACGATCTCGGTCATCTCACGGCACAACTCGAGGTCCTCGACGTAGGCGAACATCAAGTTCAGCGCCGTCCCGGCGGCCTTCTTCTCGCAGTGGGCATGGTCGATAAGGACGGCGGTGAGGTCCTGATCGACCTGCTCGAACCAGCGGGCGTCGGTCTCGCTCTTCAGATGCAGCATGGGAGTTCTCGGGGGCGTGGCTCCGAATTGCAGCCCACAGGCTTAACTGCTTCAAGGGGGAACCGCCAAGACGCCAAGAGCGCCAAGGCTCGCCAAGAAGTTTTCTAGACGGGATCGACAGGACTAACAGGATTGAATACGGACCTTTCTTATCCTGTGAATCCTGTTGATCCTGTCTAGTTTTTCTTCCTGGCGAGCCTTGGCGCTCTTGGCGTCTTGGCGGTTCCTCACTTCTCCAGTTCGCGGTTCGCCTGCTCGGCGACGCGGCGCAGCACGAGTTTGGGCAGCCAGCGTTTGAGCCAGTAGTAGCGGGTTGCGCGGCGGCCGATCGGGACGACGAGTTTGCGGCGACGGTAGGCCACCAGGGCGGCGTCGGCGACGGCGTCCGCGGTTAGCTCGGAGGCGCCGACGTGGCGACGGACCATCTCTCTGAAACGATCGTCGGCGTAAGCGGCGTGGGTGAAGAGGCCCGTTGGAGTGACGCCTGGCAGGACGGCCGTTGCCGTCAGGCCCACGGGCGCCCACTCGCCGCTGAGTGTCTCGGTGAGGGCGATGACGCCCGCCTTGGCGGCGTTGTAGGCGGCGAAGCCCGGTGGCGCGACCGTGGCGAAGATCGAGGCAATGTTCAGCATGCCCCGCGGCAGTGGCACGTCGCCCCCCGCGGTTTGCGAAGCGGCGAGCAGCGGCGCCATCGCCTGCGCGCCGAGCACGACGCCGGTGAGGTTGACGCTCACCAGCCGCTCGACATCGACAGGCTTGCAGTCGGCGAGCCGGCCGGCGACTAACACGCCCGCGGCTTGCACCAAGAGGGCGACGCTCGCGCCGTCGTGCTGAAGCGTGGAGGCGAAACCCGCCCACATGTCGGCGTCGGACGTGTCGGCTACGACGAGCTCGTGCTCAATGCTTTCAGAGGGAAGCAGCGACGCCTGGACGTGACGCAAACCCTCATGGTCGAGGTCCCAGAGCACCAATCGGTAGCCGAGCGCAGCCAGCCGTAGGGCGATCGCCCGACCGATCCCGCTGGCGGCGCCGGTGACGATGGCGACGGGGGCGTTCGCGCGGTTGGGTGAGGTTAGGTCCACCGGTTGAGTTTACCGGGGAGACTCGATGCTGTGGGAGGCCCGGATAGCGGTCGAACCGGGGGCTAAGGCCCCGCGGCTGATAATAAGGCGCCACCAAGATCAGCCGGCACGCGTTAGCGTCCGGTTCTTGCCGCTTCAGAGATTCGAAGCCAGCGCACCGGGGTACTTCGTCTCGAACTTGCGCCGGCAGCCGCCGCAGCGGTGGAGGTGCTCGGTCATCTTGGTGGCTTCCTCAGCCTTGATCGGCGGGGCGCCGGCGTCTTTTTGCGTGAGCTGCTGATAGTAGGCCGGCATCAGCACGTTGCAGGCTCGGCAATTGATCCGTGTCGCAGCGGCTGGCGTCTCGGTCGGCTGAAGCGTCAGCACGAAGATCGCCACGGCCGCCACCGAAGCGGCGGCGACGCTCGCCAGACGGGTCGCTACTCGGGTCGTCGCCTGGCGTGAGCGGTTCGCCCGCAGGCTGTGGCCTAGACCCGTGAGCGTTCCCGGCGCGCACGCCCCCCAGTCGTCAATCGACTCATCGGCGGGGCGGAAGGGGGTACTCATGGTCGTCTGCGGGGGGAAGGATAGCAGGTTGTCCCGCTCGTCGCGCCTGCATTGTGGGACGAACTTTCCTGCTGCCTTTAATATTGGTCAATAGGAGCCTGGGGGTCCGTGATCCACTTCACTGTGGGGTCGCGGTCTCTTGGGGAGTGGCCGGCCGATTCGATTCCAGAGGCCCGTCCGCTGCCTTTTCTAGCATCGACAAGTCGGCGAGAACAATTTTCCGCCGGCCAATGCTGACCAAGCCTTCGCTCTGGAGTTCGCCCAGCACAACCGTAACGGTTTCGCGGGTGCTGCCGATCACGCTGGCCATGTCCTGGTGCGACAACTTGATGCCTAGCCGCACGCCCGGCGGGTCGTCTGACGATTGTCCGTACTGTTCCGCGAGCTCTAGCAGCAGGCTCACCAGCCGCTGACGGTTGGAGCGGAAGAGGAGCGACTTGAGCCGCCGCTCGATCCGGCGGCGGCGGAGGCCGATCAACTTCGTGATGCCAAGAGCCAGCGTCGGGTCGGCTTCCATCAGCCGCCGCAGGACTTCGGCTGGCATGAGCACGACGGTCGATTTCTCGGCCGCTTCGGCGAATTCCTCACGGGGGCCGCCGTCGAGAGCCTCCAGCTCGCCAAACAGCTCGCCTGGCTCGATGAAGGCGAGGATGGTCTGCTTGCCGTCGCTGGTGAGGGCGCCGATCTTTACCCGGCCTTCGGCCAGGACCATCGCGGCGTCGGCGGCGTCGGCGGGCAGGTAGATCGGCTCGCCACGGCGGAAGGTCCGTGACCGGCAGAGCGGCTCAAGCCGTGCGATCTCTTCCGGCCCGAGTCGGCGGAAGAGGTCGCACTGCTTTAGGTACCAGAGCTCTTCGGTCATACGCGAAATTAATCGTATGGATTCAGAACCGCCAGGAAGCAAGCGCCGCTTCGGCTTGATTGGCAGGACCGTCGGGCGTTCAACCCCGAGCCGCTCCGTAGGTTCCGTCTGTTCCGTTCCTCAGCTGGGCCTATCGACGACAGCCGCTCAGGGAGTGCCTCAAGGCTTGCCTCCGCCGGTCGCCCAATAGCCGCCTCTGGCATGGTCGTACCGGGCTTCGGCCCCCCGTACAGAGTCGTCGAAGCGACCCTCCGCGTAAACCGTCCTCCCCAGGATCATGGTGCGCACCGGCCTGCCGACAAGTTCGACGCCGTCCCAGGGGCTCCAGCCACTTTTTGTGATTTGTTCGGCGTTGCGAACGGTGTGGCGGGCCTCTAGGTCCACCAGCACGAGGTCCGCGTCGTAGCCGACCTCGATTCGGCCCTTGCCCACCAGGTCCCAGGTCCGGGCTGGGGCGTCGCACATCCAGTGGATGACCTGCTGGAGCGTACAGCGGCCGTGGTGGGCCTCGTTGAGCATCAAAGCCAGGGAGTTTTCGACCGCAGGCAGGCCCGAGGGGGACTGCGGGTAGGGCTTCCGCTTCTCCTCCAGGGTGTGTGGGGCGTGGTCGGTGGCGATCACCTGGAGCGTCCCGGCCGCCAGGGCGTCCCACAGTCGGGCGGCGTCGGCGGCCGTTTTCAGCGAGGGGTTCATCTGCACCAGCGTTCCCAAGCGGGCATAGTCATCCACCGTGAACAGCAGGTGGTGTGGGCAAGCCTCGCCGGTGATCAGCCCGTGGCCGCGGCCGATCGCCGCGCGGATCAGGTCGGTTTCGTCCCCCGTCGAAACGTGCAAGACGTGGAATCGGTGGTTATGCCGCTCGGCGAGGTCGATGGCTCGGGCCGTGGCGATGCGGGCGGCGGCGTGGTCACGGATGCGAGAGTGGTCCGCTACGTCGGCCGTACCGGCGATGCGGGCGGCGTTTGCGCGGACTGTGGTCTCGTCTTCGCAGTGGGCCGTGAGCGGCAGCGTCGTCTCTGCGAAGATCTGCTCGAGGGCATCCTGCCCGTCCACCAGCAGGTCGCCCGTGCTGGAGCCGATGAAGACCTTGATGCCCGGCGTCCGCTCCGCGGCCTTCAGCTCTTCAACGTTGGTGGGCGTCGCCCCGATGTAGAAGCCGTAGTTGACGAGGCACTTGCTAGCCGCGAGAGCGAGCTTCTCGTGCAGCCGCTCGACGGTGGTCGTTGTCGGCAAGGTGTTGGGCATTTCGAGGAAGGTAGTAACACCCCCTTTAGCGCACGCGCGGCTGGCGGTGGCGAGGTCCTCTTTGTGCGTCAGGCCCGGTTCGCGGAAGTGGACCTGATCGTCAACGACGCCCGGCAAGAGGTGCAGCCCGGCGGCGTCGATTGTTTCATCGACCGCTAAGCCGGCGCCCGGGGCGATGTCGGCGATCTTGCTCCCTTCGATGACCACATCCACCCGTTCGAGGCCGGTGGGGAGCATCGTGGCGGCGTTTCGGATGAGGATTCGCATCGGTTGCTTGGCGGCGACACAGGGATGGGGCAGGGCGTTGCGGTCGGGCCTCTGATTGTGACCGGCCTTGTGGCTTTCCGGCAACACGCCTCGGCGGTTGTCGGCAAGGGGCGGGTTCGCCGCTGGTAATTGATGGCCGCATCGATTGCGTGACCTAGGCTTTTCACGGCCCGGGCTTTCCGGGCTGAACCTCCTCACCGACACGGCTTCACGCCACCCACCTCCTCCCGCTGTGCGTTGCCCGCGCCACGAAGGCCGGCGACGCCCCCTCCTCGCGTCACCGCCATGGCCCGCCGAGCCCCCCGCCGCCAAGTCACGAAGACACGCTCGCCCGAGACGCTCGAATCACGTGTCGTGATGTCGGCCGACCCGTTGTTGAGCTTGCATGGCTCGCTGTCGATGCTCGACGACGTCCCGGCGATGACCACGCACAGCGCGCCCGCGCTCGACTATTCCTTGGTGCAAGGGGCGCTCGTCGAGACGGCGCCGGCGCACGACCCGGACGCCGACTTCTGGGCCGGCGACGGGCTGTTCAACGAAACGCAGGACGACCTTGGCCAACGCATCGAGCAGACGCTCCACGAAGCGAATCAGCAGACCGGCCAAGACGACGTCCTCGCCAAGTATGGCTTCACCGGCGTCGGGCAGACCGTCGCGGTGATCGATACCGGCATCGCCTACAGCCATAATGCGTTGGGGGGCGGCGTCGGCGCGAACTACAAGGTTGTCGGGGGTTGGGACTTCACCGAAAACGACGCCAACTTCTACGACGACCAGGGCCCCAAATCGGCCCACGGTACGCACGTTGCTGGCATTATCGGCGCTCAGGGAGCCGGCAACCATTCGGGCGTTTCGACGGGAGTCGACTTGGTGGGCCTGCGCGTCTTCGACGACGCCGGTAATGGATACTTCCACTGGGTCGAGCAGGCTCTCCAATGGACCTATGACAACCGCAACAGCTACGCCAACCCGATCACGGCGGTCAACCTCTCACTGGGAACCGAATGGAACTCGATGAGCAACCCCGCCTGGGCAATGCTCGAGAACGAGTTCGCCCAGCTGGAGTCGGTAGGGATTTTTATCTCCGTATCGGCCGGCAATAGTTTCACGAACTACAACACCAAGGGCCTCAGCTACCCAGCGGCCAGCGATCACGTCGTCCCCGTAATGGCGACCGACGGCAACGGACAGCTCAGCTACTTCAGCCAGCGCGCTGAGAACGCCATCGCCGCGCCGGGCCGATACATCACCAGCACCGTCCCCGACTACGCCGCCAACGACGCCGACACAATCGACGACGATTGGCTGAGTATGTCGGGCACCAGCATGGCGGCGCCGTACGTCGCCGGCGCGAGCGTGTTGATCCGCCAGGCGATGGAGTTCGTCGGCCAGACCGGAATCGACCAGTGGGACATTTACAACCACATGATGGCGACGGCCGACACGTTCTACGATTCGGCCACCTCAACCAACTTCAAACGGCTCAACCTCTTCGCGGCGATCGACGCCCTGATGCCCGCCGACGACTTCACCTCGTCGCAGGTAAACGCCTACAACCTGGGAACGATCAACGACTCGGGCGCGACGCCCCTAGCGAACCTGAGCGGCGTCATCAGCACGCTTGACGACGCCGACACGTTCAAGTTCGTCGCCGGCGCCTCTGGGACCGTGACGATCAGCGCGACGCAGTCGCACGAGTTGGCCGCTCAATGGAATGTGTGGGGTGCGAACAGCTGGACGGTCAATCAAGCGGGCGAGTGCGTCATCGATGTCGTCGCCGGGCAGACGTACACGTTCTCCCTCGCAACCTCCGACGGCCTCGGCTACTACGACCTCTCCGTTGATCTCGAAGCGAGTTTCGCGGCGGTCGAGTGGGGCTCGATCGGCCCACAAGAAACCCGCACCGGTCTCTCCGTCAACGGCGAGACCTGGTACCAAGTCACTGCCGGCCGCACGGGCTACTTCACCGCCGAGACAATCGCCCAGAGCGGCGCGGCGACGGTCGCGATCTACGACGCCCAGATGGGCGCCCTCGCCGCCGACGGAACGAGGGCCGACGTGCAAGTCACTGCGGGGGAAACGCTCTACCTCCGACTGACTGGGAACTCGGCGGACTACAACCTGCGGATGACGAACGCGTTGACAGTAAGCGGCGGCGTAGCGACGTTGGTGGGGACGGGGGGGGATGACTCCCTGTCGTTTAGCGCTGGCGGCGGTTCGCACTCGGTAAGTTTGAATAGTGTTACCTACACAATAGCCAGTTCTCATGCCGGCGCCTTTCAGCTGGACGGAGGTGTGGGTGGGTATGACCGCGTGGATCTCAACGGCGGCGTGGGTGACGATGCCGCAACACTAAATAGCGCCGGGGGCTCGATCTCAGGCGCCGGTTATTCCGCAAGTTCGTCAAACATTGACTACACCGTCGTTACAGGTGGAGGCGGTAACGACCAAGCGGTGCTGTACGATTCGGCGGGAGACGACCAGCTAGTAGCGGACCCGACGAAGGTGGAGTTGCGGGGGGTCGGTTACCGAAATCGCGCGGAGGGATTCTCACGGGTGCTTTCATACGCCACGCTCGGCGGCTACGACACGGCGGTGTTCCACGATTCGGCCGGCAACGACCTGTACCGAGCTTGGGATAATCGGGCGTTGATGGTTGGGGCGGGATTCTACAACTACGCCTTGGGCTACGACCGGATTGACGCGTATGCGAGCACTGGCGCGGACCGGGCTGAGCTCTTTGGCGGGGCCGGAGATGACGCTTTCCTGGCATGGAGCACCCATGCCGTGATGCAGAGCAGCCTGTCGTATAGTTATGCCCGTGGCTTCGACGAGACGATTGGCTACGCGACAGGCGGTAACGACCAAGCGGTGCTGTACGATTCGGCGGGAGACGACCAGCTAGTAGCAGACCCGACGAAGGTGGAGTTGCGGGGGTTCGGTTACCGAAATCGCGCGGAGGGATTCTCACGGGTGCTTTCGTACGCCACGCTCGGCGGCTACGACACGGCGGTGTTCCACGATTCGGCCGGCAACGACCTGTACCGAGCTTGGGATAATCGGGCGTTGATGGTTGGGGCGGGATTCTACAACTACGCCTTGGGCTACGACCGGATTGACGCGTATGCGAGCACTGGCGCGGACCGGGCTGAGCTCTTTGGCGGGGCCGGAGATGACGCTTTCCTGGCATGGAGCACCCATGCCGTGATGCAGAGCAGCCTGTCGTATAGTTATGCCCGTGGCTTCGACGAGACGATTGGCTACGCGACAGGCGGTAACGACCAAGCGGTGCTGTACGATTCGGCGGGAGACGACCAGCTAGTAGCAGACCCGACGAAGGTGGAGTTGCGGGGGTTCGGTTACCGAAATCGCGCGGAGGGATTCTCACGGGTGCTTTCGTACGCCACGCTCGGCGGCTACGACACGGCGGTGTTCCACGATTCGGCCGGCAACGACCTGTACCGAGCTTGGGATAACCGGGCGTTGATGGTTGGGGCGGGATTCTACAACTACGCCTTGGGCTACGATCGAACTCAGGCATACAGCACTTCAGGGAGCGACCGGGCCGATCTCTACGGAGGCGCCGGTGACGATGTCTTCTCGGCTCTCGGAGCCGACGCAACACTCTTGCGGGACGATTACTATCACGCGGCCTCTGGCTTTAACGCCGTCACTGCTCACCTCGATGGCGGTGGAGATGACACCGTGAATGTGGGCGTGACGGACTTTGCTTTTGCAACGTTAGGCGGCGGGTCTTAAGCGAACGGTTCGTAGACAAGCGTCGTCTTGGCCGACATTCCTCATACCGGAAGCAGATCGCAGCTCCGCGGTTGCTAGGGCATAGCATCGATGCGTAATTCCCACGACCAGATAGATCGGAACGGCTGTTTGTAGTTGGATGAAGTAGAGTTGAAAGTGCGATCCGATCAAGGCGGCTATCAAAAACGACATCGATCCAACACCGACGACCATATAGTTATGGGAGAGAGCGCGCGCGCGTCGCGATGTGAGTCGACGGCACTGACATATCGCCTTCCAGAAAAGCATGCAAACGGCTACTAGGTAGACGACGCCTCCACGCAGTCCCAGGTCTACGTATTGGTTGTGAGCGCCGAATAACCGCTTGACGTCCACCTCTTCTCCACCAGCCCGCTCCTCCCAGCTAGGGATAAACATATCGCCGAACATAGGTCTCGCGGCGATCCGCTCGCAGCCTTCTATGAATAGCTCAAGCCGCTTCCGATCAGATTTGTTGTCTACCGAGTGGACGTCGGTCCTGGCGCCGAAAGTGCTTCCCATCTTCAGGACTGCTACCGGCAACACGACAGCAAAAACCACTAACGCGACAACGGCCCGTTGCATGCCGCGGCCACGGTCACAGGTTGCCGCATAGAGCAACTGAATCGCGCCGCACAACGCGAACCCAAGCATCCCCGCTCGCGACCAACAGAGCGGCAAAAACAATGCATGGGCGGCCAGCCATAGTTTCGCATAGTTGCTCCCGTCACGGCTGAACAGGTAGTGGGACAGAGCGAAACTAAACGTCGCCAACACGGTCATTGGGTAGTAGCTCTTGAACTGTGGGATCGCATAGGCGATCTCCTTCATGACGCTGATTCGATCGAAGGTTAGCCGCACAAGTCCGTAGTTGTGGACTGTTGAAATGGTGAGCGCAATAATAAAGAAACTCGTGGTGGCGCTTGCGATTCTTATGAACCGCGGAATATCATCACGAGTTCGGATCAGCCGCCACCCATATGCCATTGCGAAGATTGGTAAGAGAGTCTGTACGTAGTAAAGCAGATTCTCTTTGGAGGGTTCGATGTAGATGCCTGCTGTCAACGATGCAGTGAGCCACAATAGACAGAAATTGATATGCCGGCAGATCGACTTCCCTGACCAGCCGCTGAACCAGAAATAGAATCCTGCGGCTGAGATCGCTAGGCTAAAGCTTAAGTTGAGAGAATCCCTGCTCATCGGGATTTGGAGCAAGCTGAGAATCGGTACAGAGAGTGTCGGTAGGCCGACAAATAGCGGCAAATAGGCGAGCGGCAGCAGGAGGCCGCCTGACGCGGGGCGTTGTGCTTGCGGGTGTAAGTGGCCCATTCGGGGGTCCGTCTTCGAAGGTCGTTCAAGCCGCGATGCGAGCATCGCCACTTAGTGAGGCTTGCATAGCCGTACCGATTGATCGACGCCACAACCAGATCAACGCAAAGGCGTGGACGACTGACACCACGGTTCGTAACACGGCCAAGCCAGCGGCGCCTCCGGTCACCGCCCACGGCGCAACAACGACGAATATGGCTGAGCGGGTTAGGCCGATTGTGAGAGTGTTCCGGTAGCCGGCTATGGCTAGCAGTGACCGTTCCACCATGACCTGCAAAGCCACTGCAACGCCTGCTGCGATCAATGCGACCAAGACCTCGGTGCGATCCGCGTAGGCAGGACCATAAGCGCGCATGATCCATGGCGCCAAAGGAGTAGCAATGGCCAGCACCAACACGCCACCAGCGCAGATTGCCAGTACCGCTCGTTTCATGGAATCTCTCCCGTGGGCGATCGCTCCATCGCTAAATTGCTTTGCAAGGTGCGATTGTAAAGCGATTCCCACTGACAACGGCGCAAACCGGAGCAGCGTGCCGATCTGATTGGCGGCGCTGTAGACGCCAACTTCGACCAATCCGTCAGGTTGACGAGCCAGCGCAGCCAACCCCCACCAGTCGGCCGGTCCGGATAGTCCCAATAAGAGTACCGACGGCAGGCCCATCGACCAGATTGCGAAACGACTCCGCCAAGCCCCCTGCTTCCAGTCGAATGCCCATAGTGGAGCACTTCGCTGAACTTCGCGATTGAGCAGGAAGCAAGTCGCTAGAGCACCTATCGACAACCCTACGAGAGCGCCGTGGCTTTGGCCGAGTCTAATGCCAACAGCCACGCAAGTGATGGCTACGATTCCACCGGTCGCTTGTGCGAACGCGAGCGGCCGGAATGCAGAAAGTCCGGCCAAGACTCCCGCCTGATAGAAGGCAATGGCGTTCAGCACTACGAGGAACGCCCCCGTTGCGAAGTGGGAAGCGAATTCGGCTTGCCCTGTCGTGATCCGTGCAATTGGGCCGCTTAAGGTAGCGAGGGCAATCGCTCCCAATAGAGACACGCCAATCGTCGCTGAACCGAGAGCCGCTGATTCGCTTAGGGCTCGCTTTGGATCGCTATGCAGGCGTGCTGCAAGTGCCGTCGTCGCCGCGGCGCCGAACCCGATTCCCACGATTCCGCCGGCCATTAGCACCGTCGAAGTAACAATCGTAACGACGCCGTACGATTCAGGCCCAAGACACACAGCGCATAACAAAAGCGCCGCTACGCCACTCGATCTCGCGAACAAGGTTGCGAGCAACGTCCAAGCGGAGTTCTTCGCAAGGGATGATGAGGTCAAGGTAGCTGAATTGGGTTGTGCCAGCAGTAGTGAGAGATGGCGAGGGAGATTCGCGTTGATACTGCAAAGCTCTCCGCCAACCAATACCAGGCCAAATTAACTCAATCTTTGGCAAGCCAGCTTGTGAGGTCTGGGCGGGGTGTCTAGACTCCCGCGCCCAGACCAATTCCCGGGGAATCATCCGAGCAGTGTCTCGCGATCAATCACTACAAATTGCCGTCAAGTCTATCGGCGATCGTTGCGTTGCTGTTGCGTTGCTAGCGTTGGCGGTTCCGCTATGGCTAGCGATCGTGGTGGCGATACGATTAGACAGCCCAGGCCTCGCCCTGTTCCGACAAGAGCGAGTCGGGCGGAACGGGCGACGATTCACCATCTTTAAGTTTCGTTCGATGGTGCATGACGCCGACGAACTGCTAGACAACCGCGGGCGCGTCCTGGGGAACCGCATTACGCGTGTCGGCCGGTTCCTTAGGAAGACAAGCCTCGACGAGTTGCCGCAGCTGCTGAACATTGTCCGCGGCGAGATGTCGTTTGTCGGTCCCCGGCCCATCCTGCCCGAGCATCTCGGCAGGTATGAAGGGCGAGGCGAACTTCGCTTCAGGCTCAGGCCGGGCATAACGGGTTTGGCTCAGGTCAATGGCAGGAACACGATCCCATGGTCGCGTCGTGTCGCGCTCGACGTTGAGTACGTCGAGCAATTCTCGCTGGCACTTGACCTTCGGATCTGGATGAAGACCTTTGTCGTAGTCTCGAAGGGATCGGGGGTAGTAATGGATCGCAACCCAGAAGTAGTGGACGATCTTGCCGGTGTGAGAGTGGGAGGGACAACGGAGTACAACGGCCGTGTCGAACCACGTATGCAGGGGGCGTTCCGCAAAGATGCCGCCTACGAAGACATCATGACGGCTATGAACGCGTCGCTCGCGGGGAGCCATGACGCCGCTCTCGAAGATATGCCGGAGACGCACGCCACGATTCACGTAATTGGTGCTCCCCGCTCGGGGACAACGCTAATGACTCAGCTACTAGCATCGCAACTCGACGTGGGGTACGTGAATAACCTGGTTGCAGCCTTCTGGCGTGCGCCCGTCTACGGGATTCATTTATCAAAGAAGCTCATGCCAGAGGCGACTCCGATGAGCTTTGCCTCTCGCTACGGCCGGACAGACGGGATCGCGGAGCCACACGAATTCGGCTACTTCTGGTGCCGGTTACTCGGTTACTCAGAGATGCGGCAGCGTTTGCAGGAGGCGGAAGGATCTGTGGATTGGGACTGCTTCCACCGGCAGATCGTCAATATGACGCATGCCTTCGGCAAGCCGATGGTGTTCAAGTCCTTCTTGCTGTCATGGCATTTACGACGTGTGGCGGAAGTTCTGTCGCGTTCATGCTTCGTCTGGGTTCGGCGCGATCCGGTTGAGAACGCACTGTCATTGCTTGAGGCGCGTCGGCAGCAGCTTGGGTCGGTCGATCAGTGGGTTTCGCTGAAGCCGCTGGAATATGAATGGTTGCGCAGCGAATCGCCCGAAGTTCAGGTCGCAGGTCAGGTGTTTTTTCTAGAGAAAGCGATACGAGAGCAGTCTAGAATGCTTGACTCGTCTCGACTAGTCGAGATCAATCACACCGACCTATGCGGCGACGCAGCAGGCGCGGTTGCTAGCGTTGCGGAGCTGCTCAATAAGAACGGCGAGACGACGTCCTTGCGAGGCGTTCCGACACCGTCCCTCAATGCGGCGAAGAAGCTGGGCGATTACGACCCCGCTGAGCGGCGGAAGGTAGAGCGAGCCGTCGAGAGGTTCTTCACCGAGATTCCGCACCAATGCGACAATAACCGAGCCGCATAGAGGCAAGGAATGGATGCACTGCGAGTGTTGAGAGCCGATCGGGTTGACGAGCGCGCCGCATGGATCGACCTATGGTCGCAAAGCCCTGCGCAAGAGGTCTTTACTCATCCCGCCTACCTAGAGATCTTCCGTCAGCGTAGCGATCACGACTGTTGTTGTGCGACGATGTCTTCTGATGCCGGAACCGTCTTGTATCCGTTCTACCTAAGGCACTTGCAGAGCGAGTACGGATTAGGGCTGCCGTGCTCTGAAGCAAAAGACATCGCAACGCCGTACGGCTACGGAGGGCCCTACGCCTGGGGTCAGGCAGACCCGAAAGAGCTCGCGAAGGCCTTCTGGGGCGCCTTTGACAACTGGACAATGCAAGAGAACGTTGTCAGCGAGTTCATTCGATTTAGCCTCTTTGAAGACGAGTTGTTGCCTTATCCGGGGGAGGTTGAATCCCCGTTGATGAATGTTGTAAGGTCGCTAGACCTCACCGAAGAAGAATTGTGGGGCGAAGTTCGTCATAAAGTCCGCAAGAATGTCAAACGTGGACGAAACGCAGGAATCGAAGTCATAATCGATGGCAATGGAAATCGGCTCGGAGATTTCTTGAGCATCTACCACCGCACGATGGACCGCCGCTGTGCAGACGCCTCTTTCTACTATGACACCAATTTTTTTGAGAGCTTTTGCGACGCTCTGGCGGGGCGATACTGCTTCGTCCACGCGATGTCCGGTGATCTTGTGGTCGCCTCGGAGCTAGTGCTCGTTTCCCCACGGAATGTCTACAGCTTTCTTGGCGGCACTGATCCCGCCCACTTCAGCAACCGGCCTAATGATCTGCTCAAGTTTGAGGTCATGCTGTGGGCAAAGTCTGAAGGGAAGCACAATTTTGTTCTGGGAGGCGGCAAAGCAGCCGATGACGGTATCTACAAATATAAAGAATCGTTCGCTCCCAATGGGGTTCGTCCCTTCCGAGTCGGCAAACGTATCCTCAATTCGGTAGATTATGGCCGACTTGCTGCCGCTCGATCGAAATCCGTAGATCTGGCGTACTTCCCTGCCTACCGTGCGGCGTAGGGCGCATTGCCTTGCGATGGATCAGGCGGCAATTGAGTCTTCTACCCCTAGCCGTGTCGCTTGTTTCATCACGGCCTGGATTGCATCGCAAGTCCTTTCGATTTGCGCTTCGGTGAGGGTTGGGTCGACGAGCCAGGCGAGGCTTGTCTCTGCTAGTTGCTTCGCCATAGGCAGGCGATCTACCGGACGAATACTCTCGAAAGCGCGTTCGAGATAGATCTCACCGCAACTGCCGCTGAAACAAGGCACGCCCAGGGCTTCAATGGCTTGGAGAATACGGTCACGTGTCCAGCCATCGGCAAGCCTCTCTGTCCGTACGAAGGCGTAGTATCGGTAGTAAGCCTGCTCCCCCTCAGTGGGAGCCGTGAGTGTTCGCAATCCCGGGCATGCGCGGCAGCACCTATCGATCCGTATGGCGTTAGACTTGCGGGCAGCCAACGCGACGTCGAGCTTCGAGAGTTGCGCCAGTCCTAACGCGGCCTGCATGCCTGTGAGGCGCCAATTTGTGCCAAATGTCGTATGCAACCAGCGGAACCCAGGCTTGTCTGCCGGCGCGGCGATCAATTCAGGGCACTTGCCGTGATCTTTGTAGCTCCACGCTCGATTCCAAATTTTATCACTGTTAGTGACGAGAGCGCCACCTTCTCCGCCGGTCGAGATAATTTTGTCGGTGCAGAAGGAATAGCAGCCCACGTCACCCAAGGAGCCAACCGGGTACCCTCGATATGTCGCGCCAATCGCCTGAGCGCAATCTTCGACAACATGCAGGTTGTGTGCTCGCGCCAGGTCGAGAAGGGGACCCATCTCGCACGGCCTGCCGGCAAGGTGCACGGCAATGACAGCTTTTGTGTGGGGCGTCAGCACCGCTTGAACCGAGTCAGCCGAGATATTCTGCGAATCGAGTTCGACATCCGCCAACACTGGCCTAGCGCCTCGAGCCACGATTGCACTTGCGGTAGCGATAAACGTCCGGCACGGCACGACGACGTCATCGCCAGGGCCTATGCCGAGCGCTAACAGGGCGAGCTCGATGGCAACGGTCCCATTGGCTACCGCGATAGCGTGCTTGGTCTGCATGCGTTCGGCCAACGCGTCCTCGAACTCGCGTCCGTGTGGGCCGGTCCAGTAATTCACGCGGCCGGACCGAAGCACATCGGCCGCAGCGGCGATCTGTTCCTCATCGTATAGGGGCCAACGCGAGAATGGAATGTTTATAGGTTTTGTAGACATCACTACAAGGCTGTTGCGTGTTGCTCTCTGTTCAGGTGACTCGGCCGAACCTCGGCCAGAACTTCCCCAGATACTTTGCCTAGAAGATTCTCAAACTTAGCGACTTGGACGCTTGAGCAGTAATTATCTAAATAGGCACGTCGTCCAGCGGCGCCCATCTCTTCGCGATCTAGAATAGGCATATCCCGCAGCTTGCAAACAGCGCGACATAGCGCTGCGGCATTGGATGGCGCCACCGCGATGCCGCAGCCATGGCGTTGTACGATGGCGGCCGCCTCGCCTTCGACCGCCATCAAGAGAGGCTTCCCACTTGCCATGTAGGCGAACGTCTTGGAGGGGATTGAGATGCTCGAAAGAGGATCGGGCTTTAGGTGAGCCAACAGGGCATCGGCGCAAGCATATAGCCGCCGTATTTCTTCGGGAGGTCGGCGGCCAACGAATTGCAGATTGGTTAAGCCGCGATCGATAGCCTCTTTCTCTAATTCGACACGTTGGATGCCTTCACCCGCAACGGTGATCTTGATGGTCTTATCGCTAAGTAGCCTCTCGGCTACGTCGAGCAGGACACGCAGGCCTTGGACAGGACCAATTGCCCCGGCGTAAACGATGTTGAACTTTCCTTCCATGCAGTACTCTCGCCGGATGGCTGGCTGGGGCGCCACAGGATCGAAAAGCCCTTCCGCAGGCCAGCAATGGATGAGCGAAAGCTTTAGTGGACTAATGCCGCGCGCGGCGAGGTTGCGCCAATACCCGTCGGTAATGACGTTGATTCGGTTGGCGCCGTTATAGATGAGACTCATGGCGAAGTTGATTGCTCCGCTGGCTGCTCGACTATTAAGCATCCCAGATGCTTGCACACTCTCGGGCCAGAGGTCGACGACATCGAGTACGTAGGGGATTCTTCGTAGACGCGAAACCAGCCAACCTGCTAGGCCGGTCGGCATCGCGGACTGGTAGACTAACAAAACATCTGCTTGACGTGCCTTAAAGACACCAATCGTCGCCGCACTCAATGCAAAGGAAAAATAGTAGATCGCCCGACGTATCGCGGAACGGCTGTGGTCAGGGACTTGCGGGACCCTCGTGACGAGAACTCCGTCCAACACATGCTCCTGGCATAGTGATTGCCGATAGCCGGCGTAGGTCTTGCCAAAGGGATAGCAAGGAAATCCCGTAATGACTTGGACTCGGTGCCCACGCGCCGCAAGTTGACGCGCCAAGTCCGGGAACTTGAAAGCAGGTTCCGGATCGTAGAACTGCGTCAGAATCAGTATCCGCATGGTGTTTCCCTCCTCCTAAGCCGCACGGATGCCGTCCCACAGGTGGCCGAGCTTTGCGGTGCCGAGGATCAGCTTCACGACGCGGTGGGATACGTTGGTCACCTGATACTCCGCGGCGATGGGCTGCTGGCGGGCGTGATCGCGGTTCTTCGTGACGAAGGCGACCGACGCGACGACCGTATCGACATCGAGACCCGTTAGCACGATGTGCCCCGAGTCCATCGCTTCGGGGCGTTCCATCGCGGTGCGGGTCGTGACGGCGGGGAAGCCAAGGATCGAGCTCTCTTCGCTGATCGTGCCGCTATCGGAGACCGTGCAGAACGAGTCGAGTTGCAGCTTTACGTAGTCGTGATAGCCGAATGGCTTGAGAAACTGAATTCTCGAATCGAACGTGACGTCGACCGCGTCGAGCCGCGCCCGAGTGCGTGGGTGGGTGCTGACAATCACCGGCATGTCGAATCGCTCGCAGAGCGTGTTCAGGACGCCGAGAAGTTGCAGCAACTGATTTTTGTTATCGACGTTCTCGGCTCGGTGTAGGCTCACCAACAGGTAGCCGTGCGGAGTCAGGTCGAGTCGCTGGGTGACGTCGGAAGATTCGATAGCCGGGCGGTTGGCGTCGAGGACCTCGCGCATCGGCGAGCCGGTGAGGTACACGCGCCGCGGGTGCACGCCTTCGCCCAGCAAGTTCCGTCGGGCGTGTTCGGTGTAGACCAGATTGAAGTCGCTGATGTGATCAACGATCCGCCGATTGATCTCTTCGGGAACATTGAAGTCGAAGCAACGATTGCCTGCTTCCATGTGATAGACGGGGACCTTCATCCGCCTTGCCAGCACTGCCGCGAACGCGCTGTTGGTGTCGCCAAGGATTAGCACCGCATCGGGCTTCTCGGCGATGAGGACTTCCTCGGTCTTAATCAGAATGTCTCCTAGAATCACTCCAAGCGAATCGCGGCGGATGCCCAAAAAGTAATCGGGCTGGCGGACGTTGAGGTTGTCGAAGAAGACTTCGTTGAGCTCGTAGTCGGAGTTCTGTCCCGTGTGCACGATGACGTGACGCACGTGCTGATCGAGCAGCGTCATCACCCGCGACAGCCGTATGATTTCCGGACGCGTGCCGAGCACGGTCATCACTTTGAGGGGAGCGGTCACAGCGGCGTCCTTGCTGTTCGGCAAAGCATGAGGTGTCAGGCGGCGTGGGCGATGCGGCTCGGGAGGACTTCTTCGAAGTGCGTATCGGCGTCGGCGGGGTCGAATCGCTCGTTGCACCAGAACAACGTCAACAACTCGTCATCGCCGGTGTTCTCGATCGAATGGCTGTGCAGCACAGGGATCGAGATGTATTCCGGCCGGTCGCCCGTGACGTGGAACTCGGTGACCTTGTCGGTTCCGATCTGCCGAAGGCGGATCGTCGCCTCCCCACGAACCACGCAGAACCACTCCGCTTTGCGGGTGTGGTAGTGATTGCCGCGTGTGACGCCGGGGTTGGTGGTCGAGAAGAAGACCTGACCTCCATTTGCTGTCTTAACGACCTCGCAAAGGTCTCCGCGGGCGTCGCTATGAAGCGGAGGTCGGTGGACGTGGCTCGCCAAATCGATATGCGAGAGGAATGTTGTGTAAAGCGTCGAATGGAGTTGCGTCGTCAAATCGGGGACGATGTCGTGCTCGAAGTAATCGCGACGGAATCCATCGAGGATCTTGAGCAACTCGCTGATGCGCAGGGCGGCGGAGCCGTGAACCTGCACCGTAATCGCCGCGTGGGGCTTCGACCCTGTTGCGATGCGGGCGATGCGTTCGGCAAGATCGCCCACCCAGATGAAGTCGATCGTACGGTCTTCGACGATCGTCGGTTGGTCGCCACGGGCAAGCTGGTGGCAAAACGTCGCCACCACCGAGTTGTAGAATGGCTTGCAGCCGGCGCCGTAAACGTTCGGGACGACGAGCGTCGTTACGCTGGCGCCGGATTCTTCTGACCAGGCGGCGAACGTCTGCTCGGCGTGAACTTTGCCGCGGCCGTAGGGGGAATCCTCGGTGCGCTTGGTTGTTGACGCGTAAATGATGTGCGGCGTGTTCGCCGTTTCGCGGCAAGCCTGGACCAGCCGCTCGGCAAGCGCGGCATTGGCTGACTCGACTGCGTTGGGTTCGCCGCGATTCACGCCGGCGAGATGGATCACTACATCACAATGGCCGACCCATGTCCGTAGCAAGGTGGGGCTGTCCCACGCTTTTCGATCGAGCGTGACGACTTCGCAGGCGGTCTCCCTCCGCAGTCGGCGGAGGACCCACCCCGCGACAAAGCCGTTCGGTCCGGTGATGCCGATGCGCCGGTTCACGCCGCCACCTTTAGTCGCGGGTTCTTTGCCTTCCAGCCGACGAGTTCTGCTTGGACCTCGGGTAAGCCGATCAGCAGTTGCTTGGTTTCTTCAATGGTGAGTTGGTACGCATTTTCGGACGTGTAACCTTCCGTGACGAAGCGTGAGGTGCGGTCGCCATCGGTGAAGTAGCGGTCGTAGTCCTGCCCACCCTCGCACGGGACACGGTAGTAGTCTTCAAACTCCTCCGCCCGTCGCAGTTCCTCGGGAGTGACGAGCATCTCGTGCAGCTTCTCGCCGGCGCGGACGCCAACGATGTCGATTGCGTTGTCGGCGCCGAATAGTGATAGCAGCGCCTCAGCCAGAACCTGCACGGTGGCGGAGGTCGCCTTACGGACGAAGAGGTCGCCCTGCCGGCCGTTCTCCATGGCGAACGTCACCAGTCGCACCGCTTCGGCGAGCGGCAGCAACAGCCGCGTCATGCGTGGTTCGGTGATTGTGATCGGCTTGCCGGACTTGATCTGCTGGATGAACAGCGGGATGACCGACCCGCGCGAGTACATCACATTGCCATAGCGGACACCGCAGTAGGTGACGCGTGACTGGTCGCTGAGGGCCCGCGCGAAGGCGAGCTTCTCCATCAGGGCCTTGGTTTGGCCCATCGCATTGATCGGTTGGACCGCCTTGTCGGTGCTAAGGACTACTAGCTTCTCGACGCCCGTTTCTTCGGCGGCCTCAAGCACGTTGTGCGTGCCAAGGACGTTAGTGCGGACCGCTTCTATCGGGAAGAACTCGCATGACGGCACTTGCTTTAGCGCTGCCGCATGGAAGACATAGTCAACGCCTCGCATTGCTGCAGAGATCGAGCGAGATTCGCGGATGTCGCCGATCACGAACCGCAGTCGGTCGTCGGCGAAGGCTAGCCGCATGTCGTGCTGTTTCTTCTCGTCGCGACTGAAGACGATTACCCGCCGCGGCGAATGCTCTGCTAGCACGAGCTTGACGAAGTCGTTGCCGAACGACCCGGTGCCGCCTGTCACGAGTAGCGTCTTGCCGTCGAACATCCTGTTCCTCTGGCGTTAAGCCTGAAGTCGTAGCGGGCTCTCGTTTGTGCTGTCCGGTTGGGACGCACCCCCGCTGCACAGGCCTCCTGCCTGCAAATGGCGAGCATAGTCCGCTAAACGGAAAAGCGGCAAGGTCGAATGCGCGAACGTTCTGCGCGAGGTCGTGAAAGTATCGCTCAACTTCTGAACTCACCTTGCCGGGGGGGCGAGCGTTCGGTAATTGTCCGCCCGCTCGCCGAGCCAAGCGAGGGAGAGACGCATCGAGGCGTGGCTTCTTAGTTCTTCATTTGCTGTCCTGCAACGAACGCGACATGCCTGCTAGCTGTCGAGATAAGTTGGCGCCTGTCCTGATGTCGCTCGCCGTGTTGTCGGCGATCGGAGGGTGTTCATCGCCTCGTCTGCAGGCCCGCTCGCTGCCGGCTGAGTTCCGCGCTGCTCGCGATTTGGGCCAACAGCGGGTTCAACTCAGCGCGTTCTCGTCTGTCAGTCGACCCAGCAAGGCGATCGATATCGACGACCGCGTCGTGGTGCGTATCGTCACGGGTCTTGCTGGCGAGGAGCCGATCGAGCAGGAAGTGCGCGTCACGAGGGACGGGTCGATCGATACGCTTCATATTGGGCGGGTCGTCATCGCGGGTCTTGAGCCCGCCGCCGCCGCCGAGCAGATCGCCTCGGCAGCCGTAGCGCGTGGCGTTTTTGTTCGGCCGCAGATCAGTGTTGAGCTAACCGAACCTGCTACCAACCAGATAACGGTCCTCGGCGCCGTGAGCGAGCCGGGGGTCAAGGAACTGCCACGGTCGGGTTGCGATGTCCTCAGCGCCATCGCCGCTGCCGGCGGCCTATCCGAGGAAGCGGGAGCGGTTGTCGAACTCCAACGCGGCGGCTCCCATCGAGTCGCTGAAGGGAAGGCGACTGATAGCGCGGGCGGCGTTCAGCAAGTTTCGTTCAACGCCCCTGGTGAAGGTCAGATGGCATCCTCTCCCGGAGCCGAAGTGATTGATTTGTCGCACCCGGAATCGACGTCCCCGGATCGCATGCAGTTGTCAGACCGTGATGTCATCATCGTCCGGCCCAGGCAAAAGCGCTTCGTCCACGTCACGGGCTTGGTGAAGACACCCAAGCAGTTCGAGTTGATCGACGAGCACGATATGCGTGTGCTCGACGCGATCGCGATGGCGGGCGGCGCGTCGTCGGTGATCGCGGACAAGGTATTGTTGGTCCGCCAGACGGCTCAGCAGGCCGAGCCGCTGTTGATTGAGGTGAGTCTCAACCGCGCTAAACGAGACGGCGCGGAGAACCTGATCCTGCAATCGGGCGACCTGGTGAGCGTCGAATCGACTCCCGCCACGGCGGCGCTCGACACCTTCTCAACGTTGTTCCGCGTCACGATGGGCGTCGGCGGCAACCTCACGCTGTTCTAAATAGAAATCGTATGTCGCTGGATACCGTCAACGACCGCGGTGAGCCGTGGGGCAACGAGTTGGACGCCGGGGGGCATGCCCTCGAGGCGGTGGTGCGTCTGACGCGCGTCGTCCAGTACCGCCGCAACACGGTGCTGTGGACGCTAGCGGGGTGCTTGGCGATCGGCGCCGTCTACTACGTGACGGCTAAACGCTACTACCGTTCCACCGCGAAGCTGCTCGTCGTGGATCAGAGCGCCGGCGAACTGACGACGATGAATGACCAAGCGGGCGCCGACAATCTGATGGCGACGCACCGAGAACTTGTTAAGAGCTCAGAGGTGGTCACTCGGGCGATCGAACGGCTCGCTCCCGAGCACCGGATCGACTTCGTCGATCAGAAGCCGAATCGATGGGTGGAGACGATCGGCGATAGCCTCACCGCCTCGACGGTGCGAAAGACCAACTTCATCAACGTCGGCTACGACTCGCTCGATCCCGAGGCGGCCGCCGCGGTGGTCCGAGCCGTCATCGAGGCGTACGTCGATTTTGTCGGCGAGACCCACCGCGGCACGGCCGCCGAAGTGCTCGATGTTCTGACGATCGAACGCGACCAACTCGAGCAGAGCCTTGCGGCCAAGCAGCTTGAGCTGCAGCAGTCGCGCGAGCGGGTCGGCCACCTTTCGCTGCCTGATCGGGACGACGTCGTCGATCCCATCATCAGTCGCGCGATCCAATACAACGACGCCCTCCTCGAAGCGCAGCGTCGGCGACTCGATCTGCAATCGTCGCTCACCACGATCCAGATGGCGATTGATCGCGGCGACGACCTTTCGCAACACTTGGGACTCGTCGAGCAATCGATCGGTGAGGCAGCGATGCTCGCGGCGATGGGCATGGGCCCGAATGACATGGAAGTCCTCGCCAAGCAGCAAGCAAAGCTAATCGACCTACGTGATGAGCTCGGCCGTTTGGAGCCATTCTATGGGCCTTCGCACCCACAGGTCGCCACGCTCAAGTCGCAGATCGATTCGACCCAGCAGTTTCTAGCCTCCTACCGCAGCGACGCGTCGGGACGGCCTACTGGTTTGACAGCGGCTGAGCTGGGACCGTTCCTGGTCGGCATGCTCAACCAAGCCATGTCGCAATCCGTTGAACGTGAGCGGCAACTCGAGGAGGCGTTCCAGGTTGCTCGCGCTGATGCGGCGCGCCAGAGCGGCGACTTGGTGAAGGTTGATATGCTCGACCGTGAGGTCGAGCGGCTCGAGAAGTTGCACGACCTCCTGTTTGAGAAGATCGCCACGGTTGATATCCACCAAGTGCAGGCGCCCATCCGCGCGACGATCGTCGAAGAGCCGTTGCCTTCGGACCTTCCCGCCTCACCGCAGCTGCGTCTTGTGTTGGTGGCGTCGCTCATGGCGGGCTTATGTTTGGGCGTCGGTCTGGTCTACGTCCAAGACTTGCTCGACGACCGATTCGGGTCACCCGAAGAAATGGCGATGCAGCTCGGCTGCCGCGTTTTGGCGGTGATCCGTGAATTGCCGTTGCGAACGGGGGTTGGGCTTGAGAAGGTCCAGATGTTCTCTCAACCGCAAGCGACTGAATCGGAGTCGTTCCGGACGCTCCGCACCGCGATCACATTGGGTGCAGAGGTCTCCGAACGGCTCGTGATCACTAGCAGCGAACCCGGCGACGGCAAGACGACCGTATCGGCGAACCTTGCTGTCTCTTACGCGCAGACAGGAAGGCGGACGCTCGTTATCGACTGCGACATGCGGAAGCCTGGCCTCACGTCGCTTCTCGAATTAAAAGGCTACGAGGGGGTGACCGACATCCTCTCGGCAGAAGGCAACGTCGGCTTGATTGCCCAGCGCTGCGTGGTTCGCACGGCACTCGAGTCGCTCGACGTCATCCCGGCGGGGCCGCGCCGTCCTGACCCCGCGGAGCTGCTTCTGAGTCCAAACTTTGCCGAGCTGTTGGCCTGGGCCGACTCGAAGTACGACCAAGTCCTCATCGATTGTCCACCAATTCTGGCGGTGAGCGACGCGCAGATCGCCGCACGATTGGTTGATGGCGTCGTGCTCGTGGTGTCGCCCGAGAAGAATCACCGTCGCTTGGTGAACCGCGCCTGTGGGCACTTCACATCCGGCGGCGCGCCCCTGGTTGGCGTGGTTGTGAACCGCGTCTCGGACCAGATCGGCAAGGGGTACGGATACGGCTACGGATATGGCTACGGTTACGGGCATGAAGAGGAGGAGCACGTGTCTCATGCCGACGAGAATCGCCCAATGGCGGCGTAAGCCGAACTGTCGATCAGCTGGGGCCTCAGCAGCCAATCCCCTCCAAATATGCCGTTACCGATGACGATCGCAGGCCTCATGCATCGGGTGACGCTCATACGCTGGTGCAGCGTTCAGAGCCGGCAGACAGCGTTGGACTTGACCTTGGTCGTTGGGTTGGGGCTGACTCTGCTCGCTCTGGGAGGGCGACATGATGGTGGATGCTTGGTCTACGTGGCGACGGTTGCCCTGGCGACGCTTCTAACGGTGCTGAATAGCGCGGGCGCAGGCAGGACAATCCGGGTGCAGAAGGGCCCCTTGCTTCTTGGGATAGCGGCGCTGGCATGCGTTGTTGTCCAGCTTGTTCCCCTGCCGGTGGGGCTCCTCAATGCCCTCGCTCCCGGCCACGCTAGCCTGCTTCCGTTGTGGTCAGAGGAATCGCCTCTCGGACGTTGGACAAGGGTCTCTCTGGCGCCGCCAGAGACGTTCGAGGGTCTCGCTGTCTTAGTGTCGCATTGTCTATTGTTCTTCGTTGTTGCGGAACGGGTCCGATCCGAAGGCGATGTGAAGAAGGTTTTGGGCTGTGTCGCAGTCGCCAGCGTCGTGCTGGCGATCATTGGCGTGGTTCAAGCGGGCTTCCCAGACGGACGCCTGCTCTGGATGTACGACTATCCGAGCCGCTCGTTCAAGGGGCAGGTCCAAGGCGCCTTCGCCAATCGCAATCATTTCGCCCATTTCCTGATCTTCGGGCTGGCTTCGCTCGCGCCTTTCGCCTTTCAACGATCGATTCGAGCAAAAGGGTCTACGGCGCTTGGGAGTGAGAAAACACGGAGGATTGTATGCCTCGGCGCGATGATCTTCGTTGTCGTGATCTTGGTGGCGACTCAGTCTCGTGGCGGCGTTGCGGCATTTGGGGTAGCGCTGCTGGTCGCGGTGATTGGCTGCTGGTGGCGTCGACTAGTGGGGTTGAAAGAGACGCTACTCTTAGCGGCGATGGCCTCCGTCGTGCTGCTGGGCGTGTCGCTTTTCGACTATGAAAAGGTGACCAATCGGCTGAACGACTTGGTGTCGGGTGAGATCGAAGAACTCGACGCCAATGCCGGGCGCCGGCTGATATGGGGCGCAAACGCTCGGGCGTTCCTCGCGAATCCGTGGCTCGGTCACGGGGCGGGTAGTCATCGCTACGTCTACCCTGCCTACATCGACGGATCGTCGGCGAGAGAGTTTACCCATGCAGAGTCGGGGTACTTTCAGATCGCAAGCGAGAACGGCGCCGCCGGACTGCTTGTCCTCGCTGCTGCTGCTGCGATGGTCGTGCGGACCCTCCTCTGCGGCTTGAGACGAGCCGCCTCGCCGAACGGCGTGTTGTTGCAGGCCGTCCTGATGGCGGGAATCGCCGCCAGCTTCGCCCATTCCGTCGTCGATTTCGTTTGGTACGTGCCGTCGCTTGCCATGTTGGCGATTATCTTTGCGGCGTGTGCAACGCGGCTTGAGCAGTTGCACCCCGTTGGAAAGCTGAACGAATCAGCGCCCCCCCAACTCTCCCGCGCCAACGGCGCCCCGATCTCCTCCTGGTTCCCAGCGGCTGTCGCTGTCACGGCGGGAGCGCTTGCCGTTGCGATCAGCTGGGGGCCGGGGTTGGGGTCACTCGCCTGGGACCGATACCTACGGGCTTCCAAGACCACACAGTCGCTAGAGGCCAGCTTGCTAACTTCGGCAACGGAAGAGGGGGACCCTCACTTACTGGCGACTATCGATGAAACGATACGCCGTGCCGTGAACGAACTTCTGATGGTTGTCGAGAACGACCCACAGAACGCACGTGCGCACACCCGGCTTGCCGGACGGCTCATGCAGCAGTTCGAGAGTGCGGTGATGCAGGGTGAGAATCCGCTGTCGATCGAGATGATCGCGGACACCGTGACATCTGGGGGATTTCAAAGTAAGGCAGAGGTTCGGGACTGGCTTGCTCGCGCCTTTGGCGAGGACGCGCTGCTGCTACCCCGGGCATTGGAGCACGCACAGGCAGCGATACGGTTGTGCCCTCTCCAGGGTGAGACTTATCTCCAAGCCACTAGGCTCTCCTTCTTGGACGCCGACCCCTTGCCGCTCGGCGGCGCCATCGCCCAGGCGGTCCGCCTCCAGCCTAACGACGGTGGCGTCCGATTCGACGCCGGGCGACAGATTCACCTCTCGGGTGATGTGGAAGCAGCGCTGGAGCACTACCGCGCCAGCATCCGTTTGCCCGGTTCTCACCGGGAGCGGCTGGTGCTGTCGCTGGCGCGTGTCTTACCCGCTTCGGTGTTTGTCGCGGAGCTCGATCCCGATTGCGCGGCGACGGACCTAGTCTTAGCGGCCTACCGTCAGTCTGGCACCGACGAGGACCTTGTGGCGATCGCTGAACACGCCGAGGGTTCGACCCTCGCCGAGAGCGAAGCCCTCAGCCCTCGCGATTCCGCCCGACGTTGGCGACAAGTCAGTGTCGTCAACCGCTCGTTGAAACGATACGAGAAAGCCATCGAGTGCGCAACGCGGGCGTATGAACTTTGCCCGAATGACTTTTGGGTCCGATTCGATCTGGCTTTCGCCTACTTCGACTCCGGCGCGTTTGTCGAAGCCGATCCCCATTTACGCTGGTGCCTCTCCCGGCGACCCGACCTACGCCACTTGCAGTCGAGTTTGCAAGCGGCCGCTAAGCGACGGCTGGAGATGGCGTCTGGTGAACGCATGCGGACCGTGTCGCGTTTCCTTGCGCCGCGTCGTCTCCCCATCGTCGAATCCGACGCACACAGCTCACCAGAAACGGTGGCGCGATGACCGCACTCTTACGTCGATTAACTCTTTTGCTTGTGCTGACGGCGATCTCCGCGGTCACATTCGTCGTCGCCTACTCACTTCGTTTCGGGGGGCCGATCCCCGAGTCGCATGTGGCTGGCATGTCCGTGGCCGCTCTCTGCGCCGTCGGCGTCAAGTTATTCTCATTTTGCTGGCATCGTCTCGACCAGAACGTGAATCGCTACATCGGCTTCTACGACCTGCTCACGATCGCCAAGGCGACGACTTGGAGCACGGTTGGGATGACGTTTGTCGACGCCTTCTTGCTGCCGGAAGTATCGATTCCTCGTGGCGTGTTGCTGATCGATTGGGGGACGACGTTCCTCGCTTTGGGTCTACTGCGGTCGGCGCCGCGGGCGTTTCGCGACCTACGGGCGAGTTTTGGCGCCGAGGCCGTACGGCGGGTCCTTATCGTCGGCGCCAATGACGAGGGCGAGACGTTGCTGCGGACGCTTCGGCTGGGTCGTAAGCAGTCACTCCGTGCGATCGGCTTTGTTGATCCTGATGCGCGACAGATTGGTCAGCGGATCGGCGGCGTGCCAGTTGTCGGTGTACCCGACGACCTAGAACGCTTGGTGGCCACGTTTGCAGCCCAAGAGGTGCTCATCACCGGTTCGCTGCCTGGGCATGTGGTCCGATCGTTGATGGGACGAGCGCAGAGCGTCGGCGTGCCGGTGCGCGTGCTGCCGACTTATGAACAGCTGTTGCGCGGCAGCGTCTCGGTCGGTCCACGCGACGTCTCGATCGAGGACCTGCTTCGTCGCGACCCGGTACGGCTCGACGACGGCGCGATTTCAGAATGGATCACGGGACAGACGGTGCTTGTCACGGGCAGCGCCGGGTCGATTGGTTCGGAAATCTGCCGGCAGTTGCTCAAGCACAAACCAAAGAAGCTCGTTGCGCTCGACCGTTCGGAGACCGGGCAGTTTTTTCTGGAACGCGAGCTTGAGACATTGGCGCCGGGCGTTGTCGACGCTGTGCTGGCGGACACAAACGATCGTGACCGGCTCGACGCGGTGTTCGCCGAGCATCGGCCAAGGATCGTTTTCCATGCGGCGGCTTACAAGCATGTGCCACTGATGGAGAAGCACCCGGGCGAGGCAATTAAGAACATCGCATTGGCGACGCGCAACGTCGCCGACGCCGCCGAGGCCGCCGGCGCCGAGAGCTTCGTGATGGTGAGCACCGATAAAGCGGTGAACCCCACCAGCGTGATGGGCGCTTGCAAGCAGCTGGCGGAGCGCTACGTGCAGGCCAAGAGCGTCGGCTCGGCGTGCCGGTTTGTGACCGTGCGGTTCGGCAACGTGCTCGACTCGGCGGGGAGCGTGATCCCGATCTTCCGCCAGCAGATCGCTCAAGGCGGGCCGATCACCGTGACGCACCCGGACATCAACCGCTACTTCATGATGATCCCGGAGGCCGCGCAGCTGGTCATCCAAGCGGGGACGATGGGGCAGGGGGGCGAGATCTTCGTGCTCGACATGGGCGAGCCGGTGCGGATCCTCGACCTCGCGAAGGACATGATCCGCTTGTCGGGCCTGCGCGAAGGCGAAGACATCTCGGTCGAGATCACCGGCCTGCGTCCAGGCGAGAAGCTTTACGAAGAGCTCTACAACGACAGCGAGCAGCACAAGCCAACGTCGCACGAGAAGATCATGACGGCGGACTGCGACACGCAGCCGCTGGTGCGTGTGCTCAACGAGATATCGCAGTTGGAAGACGTCGTGGATGGATCGCCAACCGAGATACTCGGATTGCTAGAGACGATCGTGCCGCGGACGGAGAGCGAGGCGCCGAAGCTGCGCGTCGCGGCGTGATTTCTGGCGGCGAACCTGTTCGTAGGGCTACCCGCGGCTAGGGCCGACGGGTCACACCTTGCGAGGTGTCGTCATTGAGCCGTCGGCGCAAGCCGCGGGTAGCCCTACGGGTGACTCTGCTCCTCACCACGCAATGTCTCTAACGTGTGTGGCAAAACGTCGGCGATCAGCCGTAGCGTATCGACGGCGCCCTTAGGTGAACCCGGTAGATTGACGATCAGCGTCTTGCCAAGTACGCCGGCGACGCCGCGCGAAAGGTAGGCGTGCGGCTTGCCCGGCAGGCAGCGCGCGCGGGCGAGCTCTAGGAGGCTCGGGTGCGTGCGCTCGACGACATCGAGCGTCGCCTCAGGCGTTACGTCGCGCGGACCGACGCCGGTGCCTCCGGTGGTGAGGATGAGCGTTGGCGCGCCGTCGCCGGTCGCCCAATCTCGTAGCTGGTCGGCGATTGCTTTACGGTCGTCGGCGACGAGTTGGGTAGCGATGACCTCGCTGCTGAAGAATTTCTGTACCGCTTCGACGAGCAGCGGCGTGGCGGTGTCTTCGGCGGCGCCGGCGGTACGGCTGTCGCTGATGGTGAGGATTGCAACGCGGAAGCCAGCCGCCCTGCATGTGGTTGGGTCGCTCTTGCCGCCGGTCTTCTCGACGACGCGGAGCGAGACGATTTCAATCGCCGGGTTGAGCGATTTGCCCATGTCCACGACGTTGAGCGCAGCGCCGGCGACGGCGGCGAGGGCTTCCATCTCAACGCCTGTCTGACCCGCGGTGCGGACCGACGCGGTGAGCAGGACGTCATCGTCATCGAGCCGTGCGTCGATGTCGATGTGCGACAGCGGCAGCGGATGGCAGAGGAGCACGAGGTCAGAAGTCCGCTTCGCCGCTTGGATGCCGCCGAGTCGGGCGACTTGCAGCAGGTCGCCTTTCTTGAGCGAATTGCTGCGGATCGCGGCGGCGACTCCGGCGCCAACGCGGACGCGGCCTTCGGCGACCGCACGACGGTCGGTTACTGGCTTGCCTCCAACGTCCACCATCCGTGCACGGCCGTCGGCGTCGAGGTGCGAGAGCTTGGCGGCGGGGTCTTCGGTCGAGGCCATGTCGTTGTTAGATCCGCCAGGAGTAGTACGAATAGGGGCCGGCGTCGGCGCGTTCGGGTGGGACCTCGATGAAGCCGTCACTCATCGCGGGGCCGCACACGTCGCCGGAGCCTTGTAGCGCTGCGAGCCTCGCAACGCCCGGCGCCGTGAGCGTCACGGGTCGCCACCAGGTGAGCGGTAGCGGCTTACCGCTCCAGGCGTTTAGCGTAACGTGCGACGCGGGCGGATCGAACGTCGCCAAACCGGCGAGGCGCTTTAGGAGAGGCGCCAACACCCGGCGTCCGGCGGTGAGCACTGCTAGCGGATTGCCCGGCAGCCCGATGATCGGTTTGCCGCCGGCGATCGCGCCGAGCGTCGGCTGTCCTGGGCGCGCGCGGAGGCGATGGAAGAGCACGTCGCCCCCTTCGGCGCGGACGGCGTCGGGGACGAAGTCGTAGGCGCCCTTCGACACTCCGCCGGTGAGCACCACCGCTTCAGAACCGCCGAGACCCAGGCTAATTGCCATTTTCAGTGAGTCGAGCGAATCGTTCGCATGCATCCGCCGCACGGACTCGATCCACGGCGCCGCGCCGAGCATCGCGGCGAGCGCCGGACCGTTGGAGTCGCGGAGGCGCCAGGGCTTGAGTTCGCCTTCGCCAAACTGAGCCAGCTCGTTGCCGGTGGTGATGACGGTGACTCGCAGGCGTCGATGAACGGGGATCACGGTGAGCCCGACCGTTGCGACAGCGCCGATCGCTGCGGCCGTCAATTCAATGCCTGGCGATAGTACAACCGAGCCTGCCGCGGCATTCTCGCCACGGCGGCGGATGTCTTCGCCTGCGCGGACCGACTTGCCTTTGATCAGCGTGATGGAGCCCTCTGACTCGATGACGTGCTCTAAGCGAATCACGGCGTCGGCCCCGTCAGGAACGGGACTGCCGGTGTAGATGCGGAGCGCGCTGCCAGCGGGCAACGTCTCGGGCGCCTCGCCGATGCGGCACTCGCCGACGATCGGTAGCACGCCCGCAGTCAGCTCCTCGGCGCTGACGGCGAAGCCGTCCATCGCGCTGACGTCGCAGGCCGGGCTGTCGCGGTCGAGACGCACTTCGCGGGCGAGCACACGACCGGTGGCGTCGGGCGTGGCGAGTTCCTCCGTGCCGATCGGCGCGAGACGGCTCGCCAGGAGCTCGATCGCGGCGGCAGGCTCGATGGCTTGGAGGGTCATGGTGATGTGTCGGCCGAGGCTGGTTTCAATCGAGTCTAAACCGCCGGCGTGCTAGCGTCGCGGGCCCTCCTTGGGTGACCGGTTGTACCGATTCTGCCGCTTTTAACGGTTCGCCCGTCAAGCAGGCAGGCGTTGGGCGTCGATGCTTCGAGAAGCACGTCGGCTACGCCGGCATGCAAACGGGGGTCGCCGAGGGGGCGGCCCGGCCTTCGTCACGAAGCCGGGACATCTTGTTCACAACGCTCTTGCGCATCGTCTGCGTCGCCGCTATGCTGGCGCCGCTCGCCGGCTGCAGCCGCAGCAAGGCCCGCCTACGCGCGGACCGCGACGCCTACGAGCTGCTCGATCAGAAGTCGACGGTCGCCGGCGGCGACATAGGGGATTACCGGATCACCGTCGATCCGCGCTCGCGGATGTTCGACGAGGAGTCGCCCGACTGCCCGCCGATGCCGCCCGACGACCCGACCTCGCATCACTACATGATGCAGGTCGACGGCAAGAATGGCGCAAAGTATTGGAAGAAGGCGCCGCGGACGCCTTGGGTCGATCCGCCGAACTGGCGGGCCACGCTGCCGCTCGACGAGCAGGGGCGATTGGTGCTCGACACCACCGCCGCGGTTCGCTTGGGTCTGATCAACGACCCGGATTACCAGAACGAGCTCGAAGAGCTGTATCTCTCGGCGCTCGACGTGTCGTTCGAGCGGTTCCGCTTTGACGCGCAGCTCTTCGGCGGCGCCGCGGTGGACTACGTTGCCCAGGGCCGCGTGGCCTCGGGGACAGGCGAGTCTTCGAGCCAGTTATTCGTCTCACCTAGTAGCCGGACTCTCGGGCCCGCCACGCCCAACCGCTGGCGCGTGCAGCGGCTGACGGCGTTTGGCGGTGAGATGGTCGTCGGCCTCGCCAACACGCTGGTTTGGCAGTTCTCCGGGCCGAACGACTACACGAGCCGCACGTTGCTTGATTTCTCGATCGTCCAGCCGCTGTTGCGGAACGGCGGTCGCATCCGGGTGCTGGAGCGGCTTACGGTCGCCGAACGCGCGCTGCTGGCGAACGTCCGCTCGATGGAGCGGTTCCGGCGTGAGTACTACATGAACGTGGTGACCGGCCGCTTTGCGGGCGGCGGACCGCAGCGGCGCGGTGGTCTGCTCGGCGGCGCCGGTTTGTCGGGCTTCGCGGGTGTGAACTTGCAAGTTGGCAACTTCGGCGGTGGGTTCTTCGGTGGCGGCGGCGGCAACCAGGGCGTCGCTGGTGCCGCGGCGGCGGGCGGCTACCTCGGTCTGTTGCAACAGGCAAAGGTGCTCAGCAATCAACGCGCGAACGTCGCGGCGCTACGCGACAGCACGCTGCAGCTGGTGGCGTCGTACGATGCGGGCCGCATCGACCGCTTCCAGGTCGACTTGGCGCGTCAGGCGCTGTTCAACGCTCAAAGCCAATTGCTGCGCGCCGAGGCCGACTATCAGACATCGCTTGACGCGTTCAAGGTGGAACTGGGCTTGCCGCCGGACCTCGAGTTGGTGGTCGCCGACCCGCTGCTGGAGCCGTTCAACCTGCTGTCGCCCGAAGTCACGGACTTGCAGAACAAGGTCGCGACGGTGCTGCTCGTGGGTAACGAAGCGATCGACGCCGCCAGCGAGAGCGCGACGCCCGAGGCCCTGGTCGATCCCGAAGCCGAACGGCTTGCCGACGACGTGGAGACGCCGATCGCCGGCCCGACGCTGCCACCGCCGCCGCCGACCGAGCCCGAGCTGGTCCCGGCCGAGACGCCCGAGGGCGTCATTGCGAACAATGTCGATCCGCTGGTGGCCGAGGCGGAGGCCCAGTTCGCGATCGTCGAGTCGGACCTCGGCAAGCTGCTCGCCGTGCTTCCCGATCGTCGCGAACACCTCGTGGTGATCGGCGACCGCCCCGAAGTGCGTGACGCGCAGATTGATTTGGCGCTATTCGATCCGGTTGCACTGGACGAGCGTGTCCAGTCGATCGAGGCCGACATCGTCGCTTGGCGGCAGATGCTGGACGAGTTGAAGGCGGACATGGCGGGCGCCACGAGCGACGAGCGGAACACGCTGCTGCGGCGGCTGTCGTCGATGCTGCTGGAGCTGTCGATCCTGCAAGCCCGCACACGGCTCGACGCGTTGGACATCACGCCGACGGAGTTGACGCCCGAGCAAGCGCTGGAAATCGCCCGCGCCAACCGCCGCGACTGGGCGAACGCCCGGGCCGCGCTGGTGGACGCTTGGCGGCTGATCCACTTCAACGCCAACAACCTGCTGTCGGCGGTGGACCTAGTCTTCTCGGGCGATTTGGCGAACGTTGGGGACAACCCGCTGGAGTTCCGCGACACCAACGGACGCCTGCGGGTGGGCGTGGAGTTCGACTCGCCGACGTCGCGGCTCGCCGAGCGCAACGTCTATCGCCAGTCGTTGATCGAGTACCAGCAGGCGCGGCGGAGTTACTACCAGTTCGTGGACCAGATCTATCAGGGGCTGCGTTCGACGTTGCGGCAGATCCGCCTCAACGAGGTGAATTTCGAACTGCGGCGTGAGGCCGTGCTGGTGGCGATCGCGCAGGTGGACCTGACGCAGTTGCGGCTCTCCGAGCCGCCCAAGCCCGGCGCCAGCGAGCAGTTCAATAACACCACCGCGCGGGACCTCGTGCAGGCGCTTGGCGACTTGCTCAACGCCCAGAACGACCTCCTGTCGGTGTGGGTCAACAACCGCGTTCAGCGTTACAACCTGGAGCTCGACCTGGGCGTGATGCTGGTGGACAACGAGGGGCTGCGAGTCGATATCGGCGAGTCGCTCGATGTGTTCGTGCCAACGGGCCGGAGCTGCCCGGGCGGCGGGGACGTTTCGCCGCTGCCGCCGATGGGGCCGTCGCTGCTGCCGCCGGACATCGTCCAGGAGATGCAGCAGGAGTTTGGTGAGCTGGTGAACCCGGCGGCTGGCGGCGCGTCGTCCGGCGGCGGTGAAGCAGCGAACACTCCGGCCGGTGGCGACGCAGAAACGGATGCCGAGATTCCGCAAAACAACCTCACAATGCCCCAGTTATCGCTGGGATTTAGCCACCAGAAAGCTCATAATAGTTAGCTGCTTTGCGGGCTCGGTCCTACCGTTACAAGAGCACTCCTTTCGGCCAACCGGCTGCTGCTATGAAGCGTCCAACCGCCATTGCCAAACGCCCTTCGCAACGCCGTGGCGGCGCCGCGGTGTGGCTGTTGGTGCTGGTAGGGCTGGCGAGCGCCGGAGGGTATGCGTGGTGGCGTTCGGTCGAGGCCCAGAAGGCCGCGGCGGCGATGACCGATGCGGTGCTCCACAAGGTGGACCGCCAGGACTTCTCGCTGCAGATCACCGAGCGCGGCGAGATCCAGTCGGCCGGCGGCGTCGAGGTGAAGTCCGAGGTGAAGACGCTCGGCGCCGCGGGGATCTCGATCCTGCGGATCATCCCCGAGGGGACGCAGGTCGAGCCCGGCGACTTTCTCGTGGAGCTCGATTCCTCGTCCTTGCAGAACGACCGCTTGCTGCAGCAGATCAACTTCAACACGGCCGAGGCCTCCGTCATCGAGGCGCAAAACCTCTACGACACGGCCGTCATCGCGGTGAAGGAGTACGTCAACGGCCTGTTCGTTCAAGAGAAGCAGACGATCGAGAGCGAGATCTTCGTGGCCGAGGAGGACCTCAGCCGGGCGAAGGAGTACGTCGAGTATAGCAAGCGGCTGGCGGGCAAGGGCTACGTTAGCGAGCTGCAATTGCAGGCCGACCGTTTCGCCGTCGAGAACGCCCAGAAGGCCCTCGATGCGGCCAAGACGAAGCTGATGGTGCTGGAAGACTACACCAGGGCGAAGACCGTCAAGACGCTCGAGTCCGACGCCGCGATCGCCCAGGCGAAACTCAAGTCGTTACAGAACAGCTACCAGCTGGAGAGCGACAAGCTCCGCGACATCGAGGACCAGATCGCCAAGTGCGTGATCACGGCGCCGGCCGCGGGGACCGTCATCTACGCCCACGGCGACCGGCCGCAGGGGGGCGGCGGTGGGGGCACCGAGTTTGTCGTGGAGGAGGGCGCTGCGATCCGCGAACGCCAGACGATCATCCGCTTGCCGGACGTGTCGTCGATGCAGGTGGTAGTGGATATCAACGAATCGCTGATCCAGCACGTCAAAGAAGGGATGCCGGCGGCGGTGAAGCTCGTTGGCGGCGACGGCAAAGTGCTGAAGGGCCGCGTATCGAAGGTCAACCAGTACGCCGAGCCGACAAACTGGCGCCGCGCGAACGTCAAGGACTACAAAGCCTACGTCGCCATCGAATCGGAGCCCGGCCAGCTCAAGACGGGCATGACGGCGAGCGTGACGATCAGCGCGATGTACGTCCCCGACTCGATCGTGACGCCGGTGCAGTCGGTCTACGCCCATGGCGACAAGCTCTATTGCTTTGTCCAGGAGGGCGATGCCGTTGTGCCGAAGGAGGTGACGGTTGGACCGACCAACGACCGCTTCTTCGTCGTCGAGTCGGGTCTCGATGTGAACGACGAGGTCGCTCTCAACCCGCGGGCGCTGGCGAGCCAGGTGGCGCTGCCGGAGATCTCCGCCGACGAGAAGCAGCAAGCGGTCGATAACGGCGCCGACTGGCGGAAGCTCCAAGAAGAGCAACAAGAGCCAAAGCCCGCCGCCACGGCCTCCGCCGGTGAAAGAACAACCGCGGCGAAGACGTCGAAATCAACCGCCGGCGTAGGGCAGGGCGGATGACAGCCTCGGCAGCAGCTCCCCCGCCACGCAGCGATACGCGGCTTGCGGTCAGCATCCGTGACCTCAAGAAGGAGTACGTGCTGGCCGGCGGCACGGTGCACGCGCTGCGAGGCGTGTCGTTCGACGTTCCCAATGGTGACTTCGTTTCGATCATGGGGCCGAGCGGTTCGGGCAAGAGCACGCTGCTGAACCTGCTGGGCTGCCTCGACCGGCCGACGGCGGGCGAGTTCTTCCTGGGGCCCGACAACGTGGCCCGGATGAGCGACGACGAGCTCGCCGACGTCCGCGCCACCCGGCTGGGCTTTGTCTTCCAGTCGTTCAACCTGCTGCCGGCGTTGACCGTCGTGGAGAACATCGAGCTTCCGCTGCACTACAGCGGCCGCTTTGGCGTCGAGAGTCGTCACCGCTGCGAAGAGCTAGCCGGGAAGGTAGGCCTGGGCGACCGCCTCGATCACCGCCCGATGCAGCTCTCCGGCGGCCAACAGCAACGCGTGGCGATCGCCCGCAGCTTGGTGAACGATCCGTGGTTTCTGTTGGCGGACGAACCGACCGGAAACCTCGACACGTCCACGACGCGCGAAATCCTTGGCCTGCTAACGGGCCTCAACCAAGAGGGCCGCACGATCATCCTTGTCACGCACGAACCCGAGGTAGCCGACCTGACGAAGCGCACCGTGGTGCTGCGAGACGGCCGCGTCGTCTACGACGGCCCGCCCGACGGCAGCCGCGCGGCGCTGGAGTCGAGCCGGCAGGTTTAACTCTTTGGAAGAAGAATGGGACGCGGATAAACGCGGATTGAAAGGATGGACGCTGATAGGTTTTTTTCTATTTGCGTCCATCCTTTCAATCCGCGTTCATCTGCGTTCCATTCGTATGCAGTAAGTTAATGGCTAGCCCCAGTTTTATCGCGTCTTTCGCTCGCTGGCGCCGTACGGTGGCGCTCAGTGTGAAGAGCCTGTTATTGCATCCGATGCGCAGTGGGCTGACGGTGCTGGGCATTTTGATCGGCGTGCTAAGCGTTGTGTGGCTGCTGGCGATTGGTGAGGGGATCAGCCAGGCTTCGCAGGAGCAGATCGCTTCGCTCGGCGCGAAGAACATCATCGTTCGCACGGTGAAGCCCACCGGCGACGACTATGACGGCGCGGGGTACGGCGTCACACGCGACGACTATGTGAAGCTACAAACGACGCTCTCGACGCTCGAGTCGGCGGTGCCGATCCGCGAGATGAGTTGCGAGTTCCGCGTCGGCCGGCGGGCGCTCGAGGGGCGGCTCGTGGGCGTGACGCCCGAGTACCGTGAGATCGCGAGGCTGAACCTCAGCGCGGGGCGGTTCCTCTCCGACGGCGATGGCCTTACCGAGCGCAACCACTGCGTCATCTCGGGAGAGGTGGCCGACACGCTCTACCCGACCGGCAATGCGATCGGCGAGTTGATCCAGGTCGATCACGAGTTCTACGAGGTCGTCGGCGTTTGCGAGCCGCGGTCCGCTTCGGCGGGGATCGGCGGCTCGCTGGCGGCGGAGGATTATTCGAAGGACGTCTACATCCCGCTGCAAACCATGTGGCGACGCCTGGGCGATCAGATCATTCAGATCACGCCGGGCCAGTTCCGCCGCGACTTGATCCAGTTGTCGCAGGTGACGCTGCGCGTCGCCGAGGCGGACGACGTGCTGCCGACGGCGGACCTCGTGCGCGAGACGATCGCCGGCGACCACCCGCTAGTGGACTACGCCGTCACGGTGCCGATGGAGCTGCTCGAACAGGCGAACACGACGCGGCTGATGTTCATGCTGCTGCTGGGGCTGATCGCGGCGATCTCGCTGGTGGTTGGCGGCATCGGCATCATGAACATCATGCTCGCCACCGTCACCGAGCGGACGCGCGAGATCGGCATCCGCCGCGCGCTAGGCGCCAAGCGACGCGACATCGTCGGGCAGTTTCTGACCGAGAGCGTGGTGCTGTCGATCGTTGGCGGCGGGCTAGGCGTTATCGGCGGGCTCTTTTGCCGGCCGGTAGCGGTGGGTCTGCGTTACCAGCTCGAACGCTGGATTCCCGAGCAGATGGCGGCGGTGCCGGACCTGGTGCGCAATGTCGAGCCGCAGGTCGTGCCGTGGTCGATCCCCCTGTCGCTTGGGATCTCGGTGGTTGTCGGCGTGGCGTTCGGGGTTTACCCTGCGATCCGTGCGGCGCGGCTCGATCCGATCGAAGCATTGCGGCACGACTGAAGTCTTATCTGATTGCGCACGTCCGGTGACCTTAGAGAAGAGCGTGCGCGGGTCTTCACACGCTCTTCACGCGCGGCGGTTAGCCTTCGCGCAGGCCCGTGGTTTGTCACTCAAGGATCACCGCATGACTCGCTTGGTTCTGGTTGCACTTGTCTTCATGGATGCGGCAGGGCTGAACGCCGCCGAGTTGCAGACGCTCGATAAGTCGAATTACGACTTGCTCGTCCCTGATGGAAAAGAAGTCGACGCCATCCATGGCGACTTTGTCTTGCAGAACGACAAGATAATCGCCGTCATCGGAGCGCCGGGACCCGAGCGTGACGCCAACTTGACCGTCCACAACGTCGGCGGTGGCGTCATCGATCTCACCGAGCGTGACACGCAGAGCGATCAGCTAAGCTGTTTTTATCCTGGCGGCGGCGGTTTTAAGTTTAAGAAGCGGATCGACTGGCCCGCCGAATGGGGCAAGCCCGCCGACGGCGCGGCGACAATTGCCTTCGAAGGCGAGGCAACGGCTAAGAACCAGAAGGGGCTCGTCCACCGAGTCGGCTACGAACTGCGCGATGGCGAAACGTTCGTCCGTGTCGTTTCGACACTAAAGAACGACGGTGAGGAATCGGTAAAGGCGCCGCTACGCGATGGGTGGCGGCTCGATGGGGAGTTCAAGTTCGGCGCGATCGAGGGGATCGACCTCGTCTGGGGCCACGACCTCTTCTGGCGGCAGGCGTACGGCGTGCAGTCGGAGGAGGGCGTCACGCTCCGGACTTTGGAGATGCAAGAGCCACGCCGGCCGCGGCAGTTCGAGTACGGAGTCGCAGGCCGTGACGAATCGGGAACGCTCGCCGCGGGTGACTCGGTCACTTGGCGTCGCTGCTTGATCCCGGCGGCGGACAGCTTGGCCGTGCAGGCGACCGCGTATGCGATGCGGGACGAGGATTTGGCGACGGGGAAACTCACCGTAACCGACGGCGTCGATCCGGTCGCCAACGCGCTCGTGACCGTCCGGCAAGACAACCAAGTCGTCGGCTACTTGTTGACCGACGCCCAGGGTGGGGCGGTTTCGCAGGCGCCGGCGGGTGAGTACGCCGTCACCATCTCGGCGGAGGGGCACGGCTCAATGACGCATGAGGGGTCTCTCGAAGCGAATCCCGACGAGATCGACGCCGAATGGACGGTCCCTTTGAAGCGGGCGGGATACGCCGAGGCGACGATCACCGACGGCGCCGGCAGGGCGATTCCCGTCAAGGTGCAGTTCACCGGCCTCGACGGCGCGAAGTCGCCGGACTTCGGGCCGGAGTCGGCCGAGCGGGGCGTCAAGAATGTGCAGTACACGCCCGACGGGCGGTTCCGCTGCAAACTGGCGCCCGGGCGTTACAAGTGGGTCGCGAGCTACGGGCCCGAGCACGACGCCGCCTATGGCGAGATCACCGTCGAGGCGGGCGAGACGGCGACGATCGCCGCGAAGTTGCCGCGGACCGTGGACACCACCGGTTGGCTCTCAAGCGAGTTGCACAGCCACAGCAGCCCGTCGGGCGACAACACGGCGAGTCAGGCGGGGCGGGTGCTTAACCTGCTGGACGAGCACCTGGAGTTCTGCCCCTGCACCGAACACCAGCGGATCGACGTGTACGACCAGCACTTGGCGGCGTTCGACGCACAACATCGGATGCTGACGTGCCCCGGCATGGAGCTGACCGGCCAACCGTTGCCGCTAAACCACCAGAACGCCTTCCCGCTTAAGCATCATGTCCATGAGCAAGACGGCGGCGGGCCGCAGACCGACCCGAATCCCGTGACGCAGATCAAGCGGCTAGCGGAGTGGGACGACAAGTCCGAGAAGCTGGTGCAGTCGAACCACCCGAACACGGCCCAGATGGTCGGTGACCGCGACCTCAACGGCGAGCCCGATGAAGGTTTTGAGGCGATGTTCGGCTACATGGACGTGCAAGAGATTCACCCGCCAGAGCTGATCTTCGACCCTCTCGGCGAGCGTGGCGACCCCAACAGCGGCGTCGGCAACGGCGGCTGGGACAATCGCGGCAATGCGATCCAGAATTGGCTACAGCTGCTCAACCTGGGCTACCGGGTCACCGGCGTTGTGAACACCGACGCTCATTACAACTTCCACGGCAGCGGCTGGATGCGGAACTGGGTCCGCAGCTCGACCGACGACCCGGCGGAGGCTTCCGTGATGGAACTGGTGCATGAGTTCGAGCACGGCCACGTGGTGGTCTCTAACGGCCCGTTCATGAGCGTCACGGCCCGCTCCGCCGCTCAGGACCGTCGCGCGCTCCCTGGCGATGACCTCCGCACGAAGGACGGCAAAGCAACGCTCCGCATCGTTGTCCGCTGCCCGAACTGGATGGAGATCAACCGCGTGCAGCTGTTCATCAACGGCCGACCCGACCCCGAGCACAACTACACGGTGCGTTCGCACGGCGACTGGTTCGGCCGCGGGACCGAAGTTTTTGACCGGGAGATCGAGGTCGAGCTCGAGGAGGACGCCCACTTGGTCGTCGCCTGCTGCGGCGAGGGGCGGTCGATCGGGCCGATGTACGGCGTTCCCGAGGGCAAGACCGAGTGGGGCCGGGGGATGCCCGTAGCGGTCGCCAACCCGGTGTTTGTCGATACCAACGGAGACGTCGACGGGGACGGCGTCGTGTTCGAGCCCAACGGCGACGACCTGGGCCTGCCCTTGCCCCGCCTCGAGGGCCGTAGGCCCTCACACGGGCACGATCACCCGAACCACCACCATACGCACTAACCGGTGGCTGGAGGCCCGTAGCGTGCCTGCAGGGGCCTCTGGCGCGGTCATCCGGGCGAGGGCTAAAAAGAAAGCCGCCGGCTGCCGCCGGCGGCTGAGAGTTGAGGGGGCGTGGAGGTTTCGCTGGTCGCGAATCCGACGCCTCGAATCTAGTGGGCAGAGGCGGGATCGAACCGCCGACACCAGCATTTTCAGTGCTGTGCTCTACCAACTGAGCTATCTGCCCGCACCACAGACTTACGAGTTTAGCTCCCGCCGCCGCCGTGTAAACGGGGAGGGCGGGCGCCACCAGCCGAGTGTGCCGCGGATTACGCCGGTCGCAGCGTTTCTGCGGTTTCTCGGCGCCAGCGGTTGACCCACGGCAGGGCTTCGATCGCAATAGCCACGACTTCCTTCGACTACTTAGATCCTCCGAGGTTCGTTTCGATGACGCCGATTTGCTGGAACCGCTACTGGCACGCCATCGCCCTGCTGATCGTCCTGGGGGCGTCGCCCGTTTGGGGGCACCCCAACCACGACGAGCCGCCGCGCGTTTACCCGTCGGTCGAGCAGTTCCGGCCCACGCCGCTGCCGGACCGGGTGGTGGTCAGCTGGAGCGAGGACCCCGCGACAACGTTCGACGTCACGTATCGGACCGACCCGGCGACGACGCCGACGGTCTGCCAGTGGATCGCCGCCAGCGAGATCCTCGGTGACCACAACAAGGGCGACATCCCCGAGGCGGCTACGCTCGAAGGGACGAGCGAGTCGTTCACCAGCGACCTCGGCGAAGCCCGCGTCCACACGGTGAAGCTCCGCGGCCTCGAGCCGAAGACGCGTTACGCTTACCGCGTCGGCGACGGCGCCAACTGGAGCGAGTGGCACCACGTCACCACCGCTAGCCGTGTCAAAGCCGGTGATGAAGTCGAGCCCTTCGAGTTCCTCTACTTCGGCGACGCCCAGAATGCTGTTAGGGCGCTGTGGTCGCGGGTGCGGCGTGAGGCCCACGCCGAGGCGCCGCGGGCCGCGTTCGCGCTGCACGCCGGCGACTTGATCAACCACCACAAGTCCGACGCCAACTGGGGCGAGTGGCACGGCGCCGCCGGCTGGCTCAACGCCACGGTGCCGACGGTCGCGGTTCCCGGCAATCACGAGTACCACGTCCGCGACCTGAAGCCGACGGTGTCGGACCATTGGCGGCCGCAGTTCTCGTTCCCGACCAACGGGTTGAAGGGGCTCGAGGAGACGAGCTATTGGTTCGACTACCAGGGCGCGAGGTTCGTCGCCCTCAACTCGAACGAGCGGCAGGAAGAGCAGGCCGAGTGGCTCGACCGGTTGCTCACCGACGAGCCCAAGACGCGGTGGACCGTCGTCACATTCCACCACCCAATCTTCTCGGCCGCGAAGAACCGCGACAACCCGACGCTCCGGGCGATGTGGAAGGCCGTCTTCGACAAGCACGGCGTTGATCTGGCGCTAACAGGCCACGATCACACCTACGCCCGCAGCGGCCTCGGCGGACCGACCGATGATGAGCTGGTGGGGACCGAGAATGTCGGCGAGGGCCTCCGCGGCAAGGTGGGCAAGACGGTCTACGTCGTCAGCGTCAGCGGCCCGAAGATGTACCCGTTGGGCGACGCCTGGGAGGTAAGCCGCAACGCCAGCGGCTTGCAGCTCTACCAGGTGATTGGCGTCGATCAGGACGCGATCCGCTACCAGGCCTTCAGCGCCGCGGGCGACCTCTACGACGCCTTTACGCTGCACAAGAACGCGGATGGCGAGGTCGATCTCGAAGAGCAGACGCCGCCTACGCCCCCCATTCACAAATAATCGTATTCGACAGACTCAGTCCGCCATCACGAACTGGCCGTTGATGTCGTAGAACGGCCCGCAAGGCTTACATTTGCGGATCGTGCAGACGACCCGGATCTGTTTGCCGCCGACCTGCGTGGCGTTCCAGCAGAGAGCCAGGTACTCGGCGTTGGTGGCGCGGGTGTGCAGCAGCCGCACGCCCCCTTCGGAGAGGTCGCGTAACGCGAGCTTGAAGGGGTCGCCGATGCGTTTCCACAAGCGATCAACAGGCACGGCCACGGCCGTCGTGAAGCAAGTGACTCGGTCGCTGTTGCGACCGGGGTGGCTTGGCATTGCCGACCCGTCGGCCTTGTCGTTCTCCATGACCTCCGATTCCGCCATCCGGCGAATGAATTCGCGGATGGCGCGCGGCGGGTCGGGGAGTTCATGGTGGACTTCGAACACGCTGTCGAGGCGGTCACCACCCAGTTCGGTGAGTTCGACCAGTGAGGCCTCGACTTGCTGGAGGAGGTTGAACTTCTTGAGGTTGGCTTTCTTGGGCGGGCCGACGACGGACTTCATCTGCTGTTGCCGGCCCTGTTCGATGACGGCCTGAAGCTTCATCGCGAGCACGTCGTAGTTCACGGGCTTCTGGACGACGTCCTTGACGCCCCGCATCATCAGGTCGCGCACCAAGCGGGGATCGGTCAAGGCCGTCAACACCATCACGCAGGGCGGCTTAGGTAGCTGCATGAGGTCGATGCACAACGAATGCCCGTGCTTGCGTGGCATCCGCAGGTCGGTGAGCACCGCGTCGTAGCTGGTCTTGGAAACGAGCTGCACCGCCTCCTCCCCGTCGGAGACCACGTCACACTGGAAGCCATGCGCCGTGAGCGCACGACGCGTCAGGTCGCGGACCTGAGGCTCGTCATCGACGATCAGAATGTGGTTGTTCGGTTGGGACATGCTCGTGCGCGGTCAACTCACGAAGTGCTCTCCCAGGGGCGCCAGTGCGACGTCTTCAGTGGCGGTCGCGAGCGGCAAGTAGAGGTCGAACCGTGTCCCCTCGCCGGGGGCGCTGTCGATCGTGATGGCGCCGCCTGCTTCGGCGACACAATTAGCGACCATCGCCAGCCCCAGTCCGGTTCCTTCACTCGGCCCTTTGGTGGTGAAGAAAGGCTGGAATATCCGCTGTTGGATCGCCTCGGGTATGCCGTCGCCGGTGTCGGAGACCGACAGGCGGACATAGCTCTGGTCCGAAAACACACCCACGTTGGGTGTTACCCCGTTCGGCGCCGTGGTTAGCGCCGTCTGAAGCAGCAACTCGCCACCGCCGGACATCGCGTCACGAGCGTTGATACACAGGTTGAGCAGCGCCTGGCGGATCGCGGATTCGTTGACGCCCGCCTCCGGCATTCCGTCGCGAACATCGGCAAGGATGCGGATGTTTTCGCCAATGATCGGACGCAACAACAGCTTGGTGGCAAGCACCGTGTCGCTGATGTCCGCGCTGCGACTTTCTCCGTCTGGGGAGCGTGTGAATTGAAGCAGACGTGACGCCAATTCAGCTGCGCGATCGGTCGCTTGTAGCGCCGCCTCTAGGTCTTGGCGGGGCTCGCTTTCTGCTGGCAACGCGTCCCGCGCGAAACTGACGTAGCCGTGAATGATCTGCAATACGTTGTTGAATTCGTGCGCGACACCAGCGGCGAGACGATTGATCGTCTCCATCCGCTGATGGGTATAGTCAGCCGGCGGGGGGCCGAGTTTGTTGGTCACAGTGGAGCATTAAAGACGTTGAACTACGGATTGTTGTCGCCGGCAAAAATACTTCGCTCAGTAGCCCCATGCCTCCCGCTTCGCGGCATTCCACACGCCAACTTTGGTTTGCTCTTGGATGGCGCAATACACCAGGAATGCTTTCTAGACCAGATAGTCCGAAAGCTCTGGATAGTCCGACGGAGAAGCCCCTCTTCGCGAACCGCATTTTTTCGGTAGTTACCGATGCGAAGCCGTCCAAGCTTCGGTTTTCGACCTACCTTTGGTGGTTGCCCGACCGCACAGCCGGAGGGTGAAAGGCCAGGCGCCAAATGCCACCGACAGCTACGCCTAGAGAAGCGGAAGAATGTTCCTAATTGCATCCGGCAGCGCGATGTTAATCGTAGTGAATCTGGTGTTTGCTGCGATCGCGCTTGCCGTGGGTTTTGCCGCCGGTGCTTGGGTGTGCGGTGGGGCCAAGGCGCCGATAACACCGTCCGTTGAAAACCCGGCAATCGACAGTGACCGCACCGAAGAGTTAAAGCTTCAGCAACTCATCATGGAACGAACCATGATGGCTAGTGATCGACTCCGCGACCTCGCTGCGAGCGTCGCCACGGACGTGGACGCTCACACCGCCAATATCGGCGCTATCGAGGCGCAACTCAGCAGCCAGAAGTCAGACGGGAGCGCGAGTTCCGACGCGGTTTTCGCCGCTCTCACCCAGATCGAGCAGGCAAACCACGATCTCCAATCGAAGCTCGCACGGGCGGAAGAGCAGATTCAGTCGCAAGCCGCCCTCATCCGTACGCACGAGTCCGAGGCCCGTACCGACTCCTTGACGGGGCTGGCCAACCGTCGCGCGTTCGACGACGAGATCAACCGCCGGTTCGCCGAGTGGGAACGCCGCGGAACCCCGTTCTCGCTGCTGATCCTCGACGTCGATCACTTTAAAGCGTTCAACGACACCCACGGACATCAAGCCGGAGACGAGGTTCTTCGCAATGTCGCCAAGGCGATCAACGGATGCGTGCGGGAAATGGACTTGGCATGTCGTTACGGTGGGGAAGAGTTCGCCGTTGTAATGCCGACCACCGAATCGGCCGACGGATGCGTCCTTGCCGAGCGGGTCCGAACGGCGATTGAGGCGTTGGTGGTGCCATTCGAGGGCAAAAAACTGTCCGTCACGGCTAGCGTTGGGCTCGCGGGCATCGCCGTCGAGGACAAGCTCGGGGGCCTAGTGAAGCGGGCCGACGAAGCCCTTTACGCGTCGAAAGACGCCGGCAGAAACAACGCCCACCGTCATACAGGCGTTTCTTGCGTGCCGATCAAGAACGCCAAGGACGTGGCGTCGAAGGGACCTGCTGGCCCCCCGGACCTGGGGATCGACGCCTTGCCAAACCGGACCCGCTTCCTGGAGATCCTGCGGACCGAGATCCGGACGTCGCAGGAGGATCGCACGCCGCTCTCTCTGTTGACGGCGCGTTTCGATGGCTACACGAAGCTTGAGCAAGAATACGGCGACGCGGTCGCCAAGCTCACCCTCGATTCGGTCGCTCAGTTTCTCGATAGCGCCTTGGATGGGGAGGAGCGGCTCGGACGCATCAATGACTTCACTTTTGTCGCCATTCTGCCGGAACACAGCCGACAACAGGCGGACGAGGTGGGTGACCGAATCAACACGGCTTTAGCGAAGTGCGCCGTCCCGCTGGGCGAACAGGAGCTGAATCTCACGACCACAATGGCGGCCACCGAAATGACCAGCGACGACACGGCGGTGTCTTTGATGGCCCGGGCCGAAGAGGGCGCCGGGATCGAGGTCCCGGCGTCTTTGGCGATGGCGTAAGTAGCCACAACGTGTGCGTGCCAACGGCGTACGAGCAAACCGTGGGCCGGCGAAAACGACGTGAAATCCCGGGGAAACAGCCGACCGCAGAAAAATCCGCTGGCGCCCCCTTGTTCTCTCTCAAGGGTCCAGTAACATTCTGCCGAAGTTGGTTGTCCGAAGTCGCTTGTGACACTTCACTTGCGGCGAGGACGTCCAGCGAGCGGCTCTGGAAGGCCCAAGGCGACACCCGCCCGGCCAACCGAAAAAAATCCTGAAAACGCCCCTTGGCAAGCTTTCAGGACTCGGTTAAATTTCCGAGCTCGCAACTGACGGAGCGAACGAAGTAGTCAGCAGCAGGGCGGCTCAATGGCCTCTAGGCTGTGGCCGCCAATCAGGCTGGCTTCTTCGTGCGTCCCGTCGCGATGCGACGCTGTGATGTAGACCTCGGCAGGCTGTGGCCGGGCCAACGCAAGTTGGCGATCTTTGACAATTTGGCTTGAGCAAGAGTGGCATCTTAAATGAGGGCGACTCAGCTGCTGCGGTCCCAAGGGGGCTGTTGGCGGTCCTTCGGGGCCGTCGGCGAACCTGCGATCTGCTGCCAGGTGAGTTGTCCTTGTCGAGCACCTCGCTCTTCTGTCGCAAGCGGTTTTCTAGCCCGCGAGCGGCAGCAGGGCAATGAAGAAGCGTTACTCGCTGTTAGTCTTCGCCGACTAGCAGCATAGATAGCTAGCATTCTTCGCTCGCCGATGGATAGCTGGTTCGCTTGCGAATCAGCGACGCCTGGAGCGTTCGATTAATGTGGCCAAGCTATTAAGAGCGTATGGGGGATGTCTTGGCATCAGGTGGCGATAATGGGCGTGAAAGTCTGCGAAATGCTCGGGGGAGTTGACAAATAAACAGTGATCCCGAGATTCCCTAGCAAACGCGGAGAACTGAAACATCTAAGTACCCGCAGGAAGAGAAAGAAAAATCGATTTCCTCAGTAGCGGCGAGCGAACGGGAAACAGCCCAAACCGTCGAGGTTTCCTCGGCGGGGTTGTAGGGCCCTTCACATGAGAGTCACAAATCTATCTGGAAGCAGAAGTCCTTGGAAAGGGACGCCGCAGAGGGTGACAGCCCCGTAAGCGACTCCGGATAGACTCTCGAGGGGTACCTGAGTAGGTCGGGTCACGTGAAACCCCGACTGAATCCACGGGGACCATCCCGTAAGGCTAAACACAACCTGATGACCGATAGTGAACTCAGTATGGCGACTGAAAGATGAGAAGAACCCCTTCTAGGGGAGGTATGTGAACCTGAAACCATACGCTTACAAGCGGTCGGAGCACTATTTTAATGTGTGACGGCGTGCCTTTTGCATAATGATCCGGCGAGTTACCGTTTGCGGCTTGGTTAAGGCCTTACGGGCCGAAGCCTCAGGGAAACCGAGTCTTAATAGGGCGAAATTGTCGCGGGCGGTAGACGCGAAACCTAGTGATCTACCCATGAGCAGGTTGAAGCGCGGGTCATACCGCGTGGAGGACCGAACCCACTTGGGTTGAAAACCGAGGGGATGACTTGTGGGGAGGAGTGAAAGTCTAATCAAACTAGGAGATATCTCGTTCTCTCCGAAATGCCTTTAGGGGCAGCGTCGAGCCACTATCTACCGGGGGTAGAGAGACTGATTTGGTTTGGGGCCCTTCGCGGGGTACCCTGCTGAACCAAACTCCGAATACCGGTAAAACTATCTCGGCAGTGAGTCCGCGGGGGATAAGCTCCGCGGTCGAGAGGGAAACAACCCAGACTACCTGCTAAGGTCCCGAAGTCGTGCTAAGTCACTAAGGAAGTTGAATTGCTGTGACAACCAGGATGTTGGCTTAGAAGCAGCCATCATTTAAAAAGTGCGTAACAGCTTACTGGTCGAGCAGTTCTGCGCCAATAATGAACGGGAGTAAGTACGACACCGAAGCAGTAGATTTATGGTAGGAGAGCGCCGCTGAGCAGATACAAGCCGTACCGGAAGGAGCGGTGTTGGGTTCAGCGGGTGATTATGCCGGAATGAGTAACGATAAGGCAGGTGAGAATCCTGCCCGCCGAAAGCCTAAGGTTTCCTGGGGTAGGTAATTCCGCCCAGGGTTAGCCGGAGCCTAAGTCGAGGCCGAAAGGCGTAGACGATGGACAGCAGGTTAATATTCCTGCGCCGGTTCTGTGGACCGAAGAGGGGACGGCGTTTGGATCGCGAGGGGACTGTTAGAAATGTCCCTGGCCGCAAGGCTAACCCCGTTTACGATGGGTATGTCGCGTGAAGGACGTCCAAGAAAAGCCTCGTAGGGTTGAAGCAGACCGTCCGTACTAAAACTGACACAGGTAGGCGAGACGAGTAGTCTAAGGCGCTCGGGAGAACATTGGTTAAGGAACTCTGCAAATTGATCCCGTAAGTTCGCGATAAGGGATGCCTACGCGAGTAGGCCACAGTAAATCGGTTCCAGCGACTGTTTATCAAAAACACAGGACTCTGCTAACACGCAAGTGGATGTATAGAGTCTGACGCCTGCCCGGTGCTGGTAGGTTAAGGTAAGAGGTTAGTTATATTTATATAGCGAAGCTTTTGACCGAAGCCCCAGTAAACGGCGGCCGTAACTATGACGGTCCTAAGGTAGCGAAGTTCCTTGTCGGGTAAGTTCCGACCTGCATGAAAGGCGTAACGACTGGAATACTGTCTCAACCAATGACCCGGTGAAATTGTAGTCGTGGTGAAGATGCCACGTTCCCGCAGCTAGACGGAAAGACCCCGTGAACCTTTACTGTAGGCTGATATTGGGCTCGTGTATTGACTGTGTAGGATAGGTGGGAGGCTTCGAACCTCGGGCGCCAGCTCGAGGGGAGCCGTTGGTGAAATACCACCCTTTTAATGCATAAGTTCTAACGCTGATTCCTGTGAAACCAGGCAGCGGACAGTGTCAGTTGGGCAGTTTGACTGGGGCGGTCTCCTCCTAAAGAGTAACGGAGGAGCCCAATTGGTACCCTCAGCCTGGTTGGCAATCAGGCATCGAGCGTAAAGGTAGAAGGGTGCTAAACTGCGAGACTGATAGGTCGAGCAGGTACGAAAGTAGGGCTTAGTGATCCGGTGGTCCCGCATGGAAGGGCCATCGCTCAACAGATAAAAGGTACTCCGGGGATAACAGGCTTATCGCTCCCGAGCGTCCATAGCGGCGGAGCGGTTTGGCACCTCGATGTCGGCTCATCACATCCTGGGGGTGGAGAAGCTCCCAAGGGTTTGGCTGTTCGCCAATGAAAGTGGTACGTGAGCTGGGTTCAGACCGTCGTGAGACAGGTCGGTCCCTATCTACTGTGGGCGCACGAAACTTGAGAGGGTTCTTCTTTAGTACGAGAGGATTTAGAAGGACGTCCCTCTGGTGTTCCTGTTGTCGCGCTAGCGGCACGGCAGGATAGCTAAGGACGGAACGGATAAACGCTGAAGGCATCTAAGCGTGAAGCCCGCCTCAAGATTAGGTTTCGTAGGTCAATGACCGAAAGTCCCCTGGGAGACGACCAGGTTGATAGGCCGGATGTGTAAGCACAGTAATGTGTTCAGCTGACCGGTACTAACGGACGAACGTTTGGCCACATTAATCAAACGCTTCAAGCGTGCGAGAGACGCGTCACAGCGATGTGACCGTCAGTCGCTCTTGCTCAAGTCATGTCAAAAATTGACACAGCCATATTCGCCGCGTAAGCGGTGAGGCGTGATCGGTCTAACCGCCGATCACGGCTTTCTGGCGACCATATCCGAAAGGAAATACCTGTTCCCATTCCGAACACAGTAGTCAAGCTTTCGGAGCCGATGATAGTGCCTACCAGTGCGAAAGTAGGTATCGCCAGTTTTTAAAACCTTCCCGGGCTTCGGCCCGGGGAGGTTTTTTTATGCGCCGACCGTAACTCGCTGTCTCTCTTACTCGTCACTTTTTGTAGCGAGTTTCCCGCGGGGTGTCACAGACCCGTGGGCTTCTACGTCTAATTGGTGATCCCTGGCGCCTTGGCGCGGGGAAAGCGCCCGATCATGGGCGATCACCGATGCGTTTTCATTGTCTTGGAGGAGAACTCTGATGAACCGATGCCGCCTCTTTTCCTTATTGGTTGGCCTCGTTCTAGCAGTATCGATGGCGCCCAGGGACATGCAGGCAGAAGAGCATGACCCGGTAACGACAGACAATCTCGCCGCGCTGCAGGAGTTTGAGGCGACCTACGGCTATGACACTGCTTACCTCCGGCAGTTGGCGGAGGAATCGCCCGGCGCCTACGAGGTGTTCACCCAAGCGGAGGGGATGTCGGCTTATCGAAGGGCGCTCCCGCTCGAGGCCCACTATGTCGCCCGCATTGCGACGATGCTCGAGGAAGATTGCGGCCCCTGCACCCAATTGAATCTACGGATGGCTATTGCGGCGGGAGTCGAGCGGAGCACGCTTAATTTGCTGCTTCATAGCCCGGAGAAGCTCCCCAGCCATCTGCGGGATGTCCGGGACCACTCACGGGCGATCGTTGGCGCCGGCGAAGTCACACCTGAACGCGTCAAACGCCTCCGAGCCCACTATGGCGACGAGGCCGTTGCTGAAATCGCGGTGGTAGTGATAGGTTCGCGCGTCTATCCAACGCTCAAGCGCGCCATGATAGCCGATCAGAAGTGCATCATCGGCGAGCTGAAGTTCTAGAGTGGGGTTCGCGTAGCCGTAGCTTCTGAACCGTGGGCGTTGTCCCTTGGAATGCAGCACCCAGTCGCCCTCCCCTCTGACGGCTAGCGCCCACGGCTCAGACGTTCTATCGTGGGAGCTGCTATAGGCATCGGCATTGCCCGCTCCCGACTTGCTGTCACGAGAGGCTCGTGCCCCCGGCGCCCATCGTGGTTCACTCTGCCTCGTTTCTACTGCGAGAGCTGCCCCGCGAAGCCCGCGGCTTCGAGGGCCGGCTGTTTCAGCGGGTCGGTGAACTTCACCGTCGAGATCTCTTCAAACGGGATGACGATGAATCGTCCACCGAGCGAGTCCGGGCTCACCCGCTCAAGCAGCAAGAAGTCGCCGCGCATCATGAAAGCCTTGAATGGCGAGGCCTCGTTGAGCTTCGTGATTAGGATGCCCCGCTTGGGGATCTGACTCGGCCATTCAGAGAAGAACGTTCGCCACGGGTGCTCGGCCAGCGCCTCCCCAGGAGCGGGCGCAGCCGGAACCGACGCCGTGGGTTTAGGTCCCGCGGCAGGCGCCGTGGGAAGCGGAGCCAGTTTGGCAGGCGATTGCCGCGACGCGGCGAGGGCTTCTGAGCGGGCAATCGCTGCCGCCGCTGCGTTGGTCGATGCCGAGGCTCTTGAGCTCGGCGGAGCAGGGTGGCTTGAGGGCGCTGCGGCGAGAAGTGTCGGGGGGGCGTTTAACGGCGTTGGTGCGTTCATGGCTGCTACCCGAAGGGGCGATCGAAGGTTCAGACGAAGGCTCGAACCACCGCAACCATACGTCGTCCCCCGCGCTGCGGCAGCCTAGAGGCCGATGTTAGAGACCTCTTCGATCAGCTTCCAACGCGATTCGCCCTTCAGGCGGCTCTCTGGCACGCTGCGGATCTTTTCGAGTCGCGGGCGGATGCCGGTTCGGTTGGCGACCTGGATTGCCAGGCCCGGGCGGGCGTTGGCTTCGAGGACGACAGGTCCCTTTTCGGCGTCGATCACGAAGTCCACTCCGATATAGCCCATCTCCAGGGCGTCGGAGAGTTTCATGGAGGACTCGAGCAGCCGTTTCCAGTCGGGCAGGCCGATGCCGGCGATCGGTTGGTGGGTGTCCGGGTGTTCGTCGTAGACGCGATTGTTGCAGACACCGCCGTAGGTGCGGCCAGTCACGAGGTCGATCGCCGCGGCGATGGCGCCCTGGTGGAGGTTGGCTCGGCCGCCGGAGGCGTGTGTCGGCAGGCGGAGCATCGCCATGACGGGGATGCCACGGTAAAGGATCACACGGCAGTCGGGCGTGCCGCCAACCGAGACGGCGTCGAGGGCGGGATGGGTCACGATCCGCCGCTCGACAATCGCTTTATCCATCTGTCCGCCGAGCGAGTGCAGGCCAGAAATGACGGTCGAGAGGTGGTAGCGGACCTCGCTCCACCGCAGGCCGCGTCCGCTGGGGGTCACGTAAATATCACCGACGTGTTCGGCGATGACCATCACGCCACGGCCCGCGGCGCCGCAAGCCGGTTTGATAACGAAGTCGTTCTGTTCCTGGACCAACGCCGGGAAGTTGCGGACCTGCCCATGCGAGCTGAAAACGCCGTAAGTCTCGGGAACGGGAATCCCGTTCGCCTCGCAGATCGACTTGGTGATCAGCTTGTTGTCGACCCGCGGGTAAAGCCGGCGGGGGTTCGACTCGAGGATGTACGAGAGGTTGCGGCGGTTGATCCCAAGGATCCCGCTCTCTTTCAGCTCGCTCGGCCAGGCAAACCAGCGCGGCATCGCTATCGGCTCGGAGGGGGGAAGGGGATCAAGCGTCCTGGGCCTTCACCAGATCGCGGAAGCGCCAGAGCTCGACGATCCGGTAGCCGGCGTAACGACCGATGGCGATGAACAGGGCGACGGTGATCAGGTGGATCTCGGGGTAGACGAGGATCAGGTCCCCGACTTCCTTCCAGCTGAGGATCGTGAAACACACGGCGCCAACGGCGATTGTGCCCGCGATAAGCTGCAAGGAGTAGCCGATGCCATCTTCTTCGGTGGTTACGTAGAAGCGTTCGATCAGCACCGTCACGATCACCAGCGGCAACAGCACGGCGTTGGCGCTGGGAGTTAGATTGAGGTAGTCGAGCGCCGACACGCCAAAGACCACGCACAGGATGATGACGGTTAGGATGATGCTGAGCCGTGGCACCATCAGCAATTGAAGCCTGCCGACAATTGCGCGGCCGATAAGCCCAGCGGCGAAGACGACCGCTAGGATCATCAGTCCGGACCCCCAGTCGGCATAAATGAAGCTGACGGCGAACAGTGCTGGCGCGAACGTCCCGAAGGTTGGGATGCCGACAATGTTACGGAAAAAAGCGGTGATCAACGCCCCGAACGGCAGCAGGAGAAGCAGCTTCAGGACCTCGTGCATCTCGACTGGCAGGCGAGTGAGATTGAAGACCTGAGAGGGTCGAGGCTTGGCGCGGTTGATGACGGCGTTGGAGGGGCCAAGTCGCACAATCGAATACTTCGTCTCGATCGCTTCGGCCATGGCGGCCCGGGGCGTGCGGACGATCTGTTCGCCATCGCGGCGGGCGGCCACGAACTCGTTTGGCATCCGTCGGGCATGTCCGTAGACCGGGTCGAACGGCAACCAAACGCCTTCACTGAAGACCTCGACCCAGGTGTGAGGGGTTAGCTGGTCCTGCTGGCGCAGCTCAAAGCCAGTAACTAGTCGTGCAGGGAAATCGGCGGCGCGGCAGAGCGTCACCATCAAGCGGGCACGGCCCAGCGGTGTCGCCGTTTGATCGCGAAGGGCGCCGAGGACGGTGTCGTTGGCGTTTGCCGGGGCCGGTTTCAGGTCCCGTGAGCAGTGCTCGAAGATCCATTGAAGAATGGCGCCGCGGGACTCGCCGCTCACTTCCTTCGCCTGATTCAGCAGGGCCTGCACGTCCGAGTTGCGGGTGGGGAAAATCGTCCGGACTTCGGCGGTGTACCGGGCGCGGACATCGCCAGAGAGGCCCGCCAGCGGCGTTTCGCCGAATCCCCCCCGTGGACGGAGTCGTAGGACGAACTCGGAGGTTACTTGATAGTCGCCGAGCTGGTTGGTGGCGACGACCAACTCCCGAGTCCCGCTCGGCACTAAACGACGGGTGTCTTCGGTGAGCTTAGGGTTGGTGGCGTTCTCTTCCTCGATCCGGATGTGGTCGCTGCCCAGGGGCAACGCCAGGCGGACCTCGGTGCGCGAACCGGTCGCCTTGAACTTGACGTCGTACGTCAAGCGCCAACGGCTGTCTTCAAGGGCGGTGCGGTCGGCAATGCGGGCGGAATGCCGCATCGCCACCCACGCCCCGCCGATAACGAGGAGGGAAACCAGCCCGATTTGGCTAAGCGAGCGACTGCTCACGGTCGGAAGGGGGAGTCATAGGGAGTGTGTCGTGTCGCAGAAACATGCCGTTTAGGCAGCCTGCAATCCGTCGCAAGGGAACTAAACTGGCGGTGTTCGCGTAGACTATAGCTCGGAAATAGCCCCCCTGAACTACCGACAGCTTGCTATTCTTCCGTATCGCCCCGATTTTCCAAGCCCACCCTGGGCGCCTGATCCACGTGATCCGAATCCCGATGCTGAGCTACCTAACCTGCCTGAATTGGTCCCGCTGGCTCCTCTGCTTCGCTGTCGTGCCGACTTGCGTGTTCACGTCGAGCATGGCGCCGGCTTGGGCGCAAGAAGCGGTAATAACGGAAGAAGTGGACGAATCCGTGCCACCGGACCCGCCGGCGCCGGAGGACTGTCCGGAGGCGGAGAATAAGGTCGTCCTCGGTCCGGTCGCCAAGTTTACCGAGAAGGAATCGGGATTTAGCTATCGGGCCCGCGTCGATACGGGCGCCAAGACGTGCTCGATCCACGCCACCAAGGTCAAGATCGAAGACGCCAACAAGAAGTCGATGATCAAGAACATCGGCAAAAAGGTCTCCTTCGAACTGGAATCGACCGACGGCAAGAAGAAGCGGGTGACAACCACCATCGCCGACACCGTCCGGGTGAAGACCACCAACTCCGACGCCATCCAGCGTCGCTACAAAGTCTGGTTGACGCTGAGTTACGGGGACGTCGAGCGGCGCGTGCATGTCACGCTCAACGACCGTTCGCATATGAAGTATCCGCTCCTCATCGGGCGCAATCTGCTCTGCGGTACCTTCCTTGTCGACGTCTCCGTTGAACCGGTGGCGGAGCAGATCGCCGATAACGAGGAGGTCGAGATCGAGGACGACGAGGAAGAGGACGAGAGCGAAGGCTGAGATTAAGGCGCGCTCCGGGTTGCTGACGGCAGGGGCTGGAGGTTAATCTCCTCCATCAGTGGTTTTTCTAAACCATTGTTACTTTTCTGTCCCGACACTCCTCTGCCTCTCGGATCGCCGTTCGTGGAAACGCTCGACTGGGCCGTCATTGGCGGCTACTTCGCCATTATCCTGGGACTCGCTTGGTGGGTCATCCGCCAGAAGAACGATACGTCTGAGGATTACTTCCTCGCTGGTCATAGCCTCGGCTGGTTCATCGTCGGGGCGTCGATCTTCGCGTCGAACATCGGCTCGGAGCATCTCGTGGGCCTCGCCGGTTCGGGCGCGACCGACGGCGTCGCGATGGCGCATTACGAGCTGCACGCCTGGTGCCTGCTGGTGCTCGGATGGATCCTGGTTCCGTTCTACGCCCGGAGCCGGGTGTTCACGATGCCGGAGTTCCTCGAGCGACGGTTCTCGCCCGCGGCGCGGTACACGCTGAGCATCATTTCGCTCGTGGCGTACGTCGTCACAAAGATCGCCGTGGGCATCTACGCCGGTGGCATTGTCTTCTCGGTGCTGCTGCCCGAACTCACGATCGGACCACTCAACAGTTTCTGGATCGGCTCGCTGATTGTGCTGGTGCTGACGGGTGTTTACACGACGCTCGGCGGCTTCCGCGCGGTCGCCTATACCGAGACCTTGCAAACGGTCGTGCTGATCGTCGGCTCGGCGTTGGTGACTTACTACGGCCTGCAAGCGATCGGGGGCTGGGAGGGGTTGCGTGACACGATCGGCGACGACAAGTTCAACCTCTGGAAGCCGCTCACCGCGGTAGTAGACGGGAAGGCGTTGCCGTTCGAGTGGGCCCCGGTCGAAGAGACCAACGACGCGGGCCAGCTCACCCGCCAGGCGTGGTACTTCAATGGCAACTACCCGTGGCTTGGCATGCTCTTCTGCGCGCCGATCATCGGCCTCTGGTACTGGTGCACCGACCAGTACATCGTCCAGCGCGCCCTCGGCGCCGAGAACGAGACCGAGGCCCGCCGCGGCAGCATCTTCGCGGCGCTGCTCAAGCTGCTGCCGGTGTTCATCTTCATCGTCCCCGGCATGATCTGCATGGGGCTGGTGATGAAGTCGCAGTCGGGTGAAATCGACAATCTGGACTTCGCGCCAATGATGACCGAGGACGGGTCCGAGATCGAGGACTCCGGCAAGGCGTTCCCGATGATGGTGCAGAACGTCTTGCCGACGGGCATCCGCGGACTGGTCGTTGCGGGTCTGCTGTCGGCGCTGATGAGCTCGCTGGCCGGCGTCTTCAATGCGTGCAGCACGCTGTTCACGATCGACCTCTACCAGAAGTTCGCGCCGCTGGCGTCGGAGAAGCGGCTGGTGCAGGTGGGCCGCATGGCCACGGTGGCGATGGTGCTCATCGGTATGGCGTGGATCCCTGTCATCCAGGGCTCGAAGGGCCTCTACGATTATCTACAGAGTGTGCAGGGTTACCTGGCGCCGCCGATCTTTGTCGTCTTCTTCCTCGGCATCGCCTGGAAGCGGCTCAACGCGGCCGGCTGCATGGCGGCGCTGCTGGTGGGTTTCGCGCTGGGGCTTTTCCGCATGGGCGTCGATACGCCGAGCAAGATCTACCCCGGCTTCGAGTACCCGGCGGGCTCGCTGCTGTGGATCGTGAACAAGATCTATTTCCAGTACTTTAGCCTGATCATCACGCTGGTGAGCGCCGCGGCGATGATCCTCGTCAGCTACCTGACATCGCCGCCCAACGAAGCCCAGATTAGCGGACTCACGTACGGCGCGATCACCGAAGAAGACAAGGCGCGGACGCGCGAAAGTTGGGGCACGATTGACGTGATCACTTCGTGCCTCGTGATGGCGCTGATCCTCGGCGCGTACATCTACTTCAGCGGTTGATCGAAAAGACTTGTAGGAGGCGTCTCCAGACGCCGATTTCGGTATCCACTCCGTAGCCGAATGGTGCGCGTAATCGGGGTCTGGAGACCCCTCCCACAGCCGAACCTTATCGGGGTCTGGAGACCCCGATTACAGCATGCGCGCGCCTCGCTTTACGCCCCGAACTGCCGCAGCACCATGTCGAACACATCGACATCGGCGGTCGGCTGTTCGATGAACGTCCCTTTGCGGCTGGAGAGCAGCACGCCGCGTTGGGCGTCGCTGCGCGGCGGGGCGCCGTGCGAGCCCTTCACCCGCAGCGGATCTAGCGGCACGCCGCCGCCGTGCTGCTGCATCGCGGCCATGTCCCAGAACTGCTCGCACGGGTCGTAGCCCGGCTTCTGGTGGATATCGACTTGCCGGGCGAACCGCGGCGAGAGCGCGTCGTCACGCCACCAGTAGTAAGCCTGCCAACTATGCGGCTCGCTAACCAGCAAGAGGTCGCCCGAACGCTCGTGGCCGACTCCCTGGCGGGCTTGCTCTTCGGCGTCCCAAACCGCGGCGATCCCTTCGAGTTTGCCGAGCGCGTCGGTCGCTTGAGCGATCACCGCCGCGTCGCGGTCGCGGACGAAGACATGCCCCACCTGATGGTCCACCATCACCCATGCGCGGCTCGCCGCGAAGTCGAGCCGTTCGCGACCGTCCTCGTCCTGCCGTACTTCCAGCAGCCCCGCGTCGCGCAAGGCGCGGTTCGGGTAGCTGGCGTGCGAGACCTCGCTGATCGCATACTCCGAAGCCACTAGCCACAGCGGCTCGCCGCTTAGCGCCGTCTGCACGCCATCGACGAGTCGCCCAATCTCACCATCAAGTTCCTCCAAGGCCGCAATCGCCTGCGGCGAATCGGGCCCGAACTTCTGCGCCGCGTAATCGAGGTGCGGCAAGTAGACGTAAACAAAGTTCGGCTGCTCACGCTCCAGCAGCCACAAGAGCGACGACACGATCCAACGGCTCCCCTGGATGTTCGCCATCGGCCCCCAGAAGTGCTGCAGCGGGAAGTGGCCCAGCTCGGGCAGCAGGTCGGCGTACAACGGCTCGGGCCGGGTGTAGCACCACATCGACTCGCTGCCGTCCTCGTTGTGCTTCGGCGCGGGCGTGCAAACGAAGTCCGCCGCACAGCCTTTCACGAGCAGGGGGAACCAAACGGCGCTGGTGAGCGACGTGTCGTGGTCCTTGAGCCGATCCCAGATGCGCGGCCGCTGCACCACGTCGGCCCAAGCGGTCCACATCTCGACGCCGTCGTGCGCGCCACGCCCGTCGCGCCAGTAAAAGCCGTTGGCGACAACGCCATGCTCCGCGGGTGGCTGCCCCGTCGTCATGTTGGCCTGCACCGGCAGCGTCACCGCCGGCACGCTCGCCACGAGCGGCGCCCGATCGCCCGCCGCGGTAAGCGAGCTCAGCCGCGGCATGTGCTCAAGGTCGCGCTCACGCAGACCGGGAACGGACAACAGAAAAACGTGGTCGGCCATGCTCAATGGGATTCAGTTATTCACCACAAAGGAACTAAGGAACGAAGGGAAGGGGTATATAGTTGGTTGGGACGGTCCAACCCACCTTGGTTCCTTCGTTCCTTTGTGGTTAATCAAAAGAGGTAAGGAAGTCGTAAGCCGCGCGGGCGACGCGCGGGGCGTCGTGGCTGTGGCGGCTGAGCTCGACGCATGCCGGGCCCGTGTAGGTGATTCGCTTGAGGGCCGCCATCACTTCGGTGAAGTCGATCTCGCCTTCGCCGAAAGGCAGGTGCTCGTGGACGCCGGCGCGCATGTCTTCAAGGTGGACGTTCGCCAGGTCGGCGGCGTGCCGCTCGATCTCATCGGCGAGCGGCGTCTCGCCGTTGCAGTGCAGGTGCCCGATATCGATCGTCAACCGCAGCGGTTCCATGACCACGCCGCTAGCGGCTAAGCGTTCCTTCAACTCACGGTAATCGGCAAGCGTCGCGACAAACATCCCCGGCTCGGGCTCGAAGGCGACCGGCATCGCGCACCGATGGGCGTGCTCCAGCACCGGCTTCATCCCCGCGACGAGCCGCTCCCAAGCTTCGCCCGCCGGCGCGTCATCACGCAAGACGCCCGACCAGAGCGAGACGCACACGGCGCCGAGTTCCTGTGCGACATCAATCGCTTGCTCATAAAACGCCACCCGCGACGCCCGCTTGTCGGCGTCGGTGGAGACGAGCGTCGGCTCGTGCTTCATCCACGGGTCGAGCAAGTAGCGTCCACCCGTTTCAACGACGATCGTCAGCCCCAGCTTCTTCGCCACTCGCCGCAACCGCCCGGGCTGATCGCCGAGAGCCGCGTCGCGCGGATTGAGCACGCCGTGATCGATCGTCAACGCGACCGCGCGATAGCCGATCGAAGCAAGCACCTCCATCGCGTCCTGCGGCGCGTGGTGGGCGAAGCCGTTGGTGTTGTAGCCGAGGATCAAGAGAGAAGGGACGAGGTGCTAGGGACGGGGGGCTAGGGACGGGGGACTAGGGGCTGGCGAGCCGGGAGCGTTAGCGACCGGAGTGAATCACCAAACGACTTTCTATTGGGTGCATACGTCACGTCTGCGGAATCCACCGCGCAAGCAGCATCGTAACCGGCAGCAGCGCGAGAATCGCCAGCCCCGCGACCGGCCCCGCGTAAAGCGTCGCCAGCGTCGCGTCGATGACAACGAGCCCCTGGATAGCGATGCCAACGCCGCGGCCGATGTTCTTGGGTGTGGGCTGAAGGATGCCGGCGACCATGCCGCGTACAGAAAACAGGCCCGCTACTACCAGCATGAGACGCCAAGACAACGGATTGACGCTAGGTGGGATCCATAGGGTGGTCGCTGCAATAGCAATCGCGGCTAAGCTAATAGAGAGCCCAATTAGAAGAGGAACTCTATTTGCGCCTGCCGTTTCATGGCGAGCAAACAGCGTTAGACCCAGCACATAGCAGCCGATAACAAAAGCGGCGGCATAGGCGTCGGATAGACTCGCAGGTGCTTTGCCTTCAAAGGTTTGCAACGTGAAGACCGCGGCAGATGATCCCAACTGAACATTCAAGAATCGGCAAAATGCCATCAAGAACGGGCCGGCAACGGTTGGTTTGTATCGCGAGTTGTAGGCGATGATTGCTGCGCAGAGCAGAGCTGTGATGAAGAGCAGTTCAAATCCAGCGATTAGAATGCAGAGATAAAATGAGAGCAGTATCGCCAAGGTGAAAAGGCCATAGGCGAGGCTATACGCGGTGTTTCTTGAGACCTGCTCGTTCTCAATTGGGCGGCCGCGATTATCTCGTGCGTCCTCCTCTGCGTCATTCGCATCATTGAGCGCCATGCCGCCGTGGTAGAGGCACAGCGACGCTACCGTCATCAGCGCCAGCGGCCAAGTCGGCTTCAACTCTCCGCTCACCACCGCGTAGCCCATCCACACATCCGCCACGGCCGTCGGCGCGTTCGACAGCCGCAGCAGCTTGGCGTAGGCGGCGATTTTTTTGACCACGGATGTCACGGATAACACGGATGGGGATTGCCTTTATTCTTCATCCGTGAAATCCGTGTGATCCGTGGTTCTCCTCTTCGCGTCATGCACCAGCGGCGCCAAGTACGCGAAAGCCTCCGCCGCTGCGGCGTCGGGCGAGTCACCATACGGATAGAGTTCGACGGTGAGCCAGCCGTCGTAGCCCGTATCGGCGATCGCGTTGATCGTTGCCTTTAGATCGACGGCGCCGTGGCCGGGGATGAGGTGCTTGTGGACGCGGGTCGCGGCGATGTCTTCGAGGTGGTAATGCACCGTGTGCGGCGCCATCCGGGCGACCCAGTCCTGCGGGACTTCGCCGACGCAGTACGCGTGGCCCACATCGAAGTTCAGCCCCACACGCGGCGAGTCGAGCGACTCGACGAACTCCAAGTACTCACCGAATCGTTCGATCGTGAGCTCGGGCTCGGGCTCGATGAGCAGCCCGACGCCGATCGCCTCGGCCATCTCGACGCACGGCAGCAGCTCTTCGCGGAAGAGGCGCAGCGCGTCGGCGCGGGACTGGCCTTCGAACGCCGGGCCGCCGGGCTCGGTCGTGATGTGCGGGGCGCCGAGGTCCAGGGCGAGCCGCAACGAGCGCTTCGTGTGTTCGCGGCGGATCGTGCGGTAGTGCGGGTCGGGGTCGGTCCAGCTCGGGTGCCAGTACGGCTGCCGCGGGTCGGCGACGGCGTTCATCATGAACGCGTTGATGTTCGAGATCGTCAGCCGGTTGTCTTCGAGCGAACGCCGGATCGCGTCCTTCTGCACTTCGAGCAGACCCGCGGGCCAGGCGTGCGGCACGTCGGCGAGCAACTCGACGCCCGCATAGCCCGCCGCCGCGATACGACGCAGCGCCTCGTCGATCGGGAAGGAGAGATAGGCGTTGGCGCTGAAGGCGAGTTTCACGGCGGCTCCTGAGGTGGCAGAGGACGATTGTCGCCAGCAACCCGTGCGCCGGACAGGGCTACCCGCTGTCGGACGCTCAGAGTGGGCGCTCGGCGATGACGACGATCGGTTTGCCGCGGTGGTCGGGGAAGATGAGGAGCGTCGCTGACGCGTCGCCTTGGGGCTTGAGCTCTCGCCGCAGCGCTTCGGGTCGGACATCGACGCCGCGGCATTTGATCTCAAGCGTCCCGACGTTGTGCTCCCGAATCCAATTCGCCAGCCGCTTGCGGCTTAGCGGCGCCACTTCAACAACCCGGAACGAAGCCACCAGCGGATCATCGACCGCTGTGTCGCTGGTGAAGTACGCCACCCGTGTCGCGCAGCGCGACAATGCGTGTCGCGCGGCGAGCGCGCTGTCGAGGCCCGCGGCGAGGATGGCGGGGTCGAAGTCGTGGATGTAGGCGCCGAGTTGGCCTGCTAAGCCGCAGGCGGCGTTGGAATCGCCAAGGAACGTCGCTGCCGTTCCGTCGCTATGAACTTTGGTGGCGCGGCGCTGACCCGGATCGTGGGCGAGGGGGCCGGCCCAGGCGACGAGCTGGCGGCACTCGCCGGCGCGGCTGATCCATTCGAGTTCGCACTCCGCCTGCCAGTCGTCGGGGAGCTGGGCGGCGGGGGCGAGTTTGATCGCGGCGGCGGGGGTCCGTCGGCGCCAAGCGGCGAGCGTCGCTAGCGTCGGTTCGTGGAGGTCGGGCTGCGACGAACGCCGGCCGCCGACGCGGCGGTCGGGGTCGGCGTGCCAGGCGTCGCACTCGGGCAGATTATCGGCGGCGAGGGTGGTTGTGGAGATGGTCGCCTCGACGCCGTAGACCTCCGCGTTACGACCCGCGTAGGCGGCCAGAAGGGGGTCAGAATCGACGCCTTTGGGTCGGCCGGTCAGATTCCCCACTAGGTCGCCACCGAGCCCACAGCATGCGTCTACGAGCGTCTGGTGGGCGCTCAGCCGCTGGGCCTTGTAGCGGGCGATCCACTCGTCGGTCGACTGCTCAAGGGCCTTGCGGGTGAAGAACATCTCGGCTGCGCGGGTGAACTTGTTCGTAGCGCGATGGCGCAGCTCGGCGAGCTCGAAAGCGGCGGCGGCCCGCGGAGCCGCGTCGGGGCCGCCGAGCTGCTTGCGCAGCTTCTCGATCGCCGCGGGGCTGAGCGTCGCGTCGGCGATGTCGGCGAGGACCGTCGCCGCTTCGTCGCCCAGCAACCATTGGGCTGTCGTCGGCGAGGGCAGGGGAGGGGACGCCATCGATTGGGCTGGTTCTCGGGATGGGGCAAAGCTCGCCAGCTAGCGGCGTCCTAGCGGCGCGGGCGCCATTGCAGGGGCGGCGCGACTGCTGGCGCCGATCTTCTCCGATGCGGGCGTTTTGTTCCAACGCCCCGCCGCCCGCGCCGTCGCTGGCCGGTTACTCCTACCGATCCTCCTGTGTGATCCCATGATCGGACGCCCCCTCGTACTCGCTGGCGTGCTCGGCGCCGCCGCCGGCGGACCGTACGTCCTGTCGCAAGCGAACAACGGCGGGCTGCCGAACCCCTGGGCCGCGCCGGCCGCACCGGCCGAGGCCGAAGCGGCGCCCCCGCCTAAGCAAGAGTTCGACCCGCTCGGCGGCGGAGTCGCCCGCCCGCCCGAAACAGGTTTCCGGGGCGGCCCGGGCTCGCACGTCTACGACAGCCCCGCTTCGCTCGTGGGACCCGTCGGCATCCCGCTCGAACAGGCGATGGACTGGGGCGTCGATAAGAACTGGGTCTACCGCAACTGGGCCCGCAAATCGACCGGCCTCTCGGACCCAACGCTGTTTGGCGTCCGTGTGCCGCTGGTGACCGGCGCCGGGATGACCGACATCGCTGGGTCGCTCACCTACTACTTCGACGCGAACGGCGTGTTGCAACGCATGACGCTCCACGGCCGCACGGCCGACACGTCGCGCCTCGTCCACTTGGCGACGAGTCGCTTCGCGATGCAGCCCGCCAGCGGTTCGCCCGGCGATCAGGTCTTCCAAGCCGTCGAGAAGAAACAGCTCCGCGGCATCCTCCGGACCCGGCCCGAGGGGACCCTCTGGGCCACGTCTCCGCACGGCAGCTTCACGGTGGACATGGACGTGACGCGTCCCGGCGGTCCCTACGTCGCCAAGTCGTTCGCGCCGCGGCTTGAGATCCCGTCGGCCGCGCCGCCGCCGGAGCCCCGGCTTGCCGAAGCGAGAGGGAAGAACGACGACGCGTCGCCGGTTCTCCCGTCGCGGAGCGTGGTGCCCGACGCCAAGCCGATCGATCCAAAGGCGTCCGCCGCCCCCGCCGACCCCAACGCGGTGAACGGCCCGCCGACGCCGAAGCTGCCGGAGTTCGGAACCCCCGCCGCGGCGCCGCCGCCGGAAGTGGAGAAGCTGGATGGGTATCGGGATCGGTTTCGCTGGCCGGGTTAACGGCAAGCCGGGAGCGTCAGAGACCGGAGTGAAGCAGGTACCCGCTTCGCTCCGACGACTGGCGTCGCCGGCTCTCCGCGAACGGAGTTTTAGGCGTGTACCCGCCTCGACTCCGGTCGCTGATGCTCACGGCTCGCCGGTTGGTGGTTGGTGGCGTCGCCATGCCGACCGCGTATAACGGGGCGGCATGTCGACGTCGTCACTACGAATCCGCGTTGCCGCCGAGCCCGAGCGCCGTCAGGCGCTGGAGCTCGTGTTGCGGCCGCTTGCGCCGGAGTCGCGGGGGCCGCTGCTCGACGCCGTAGCGGGCGCCGAGCCGCATGCGCTCGGGCCGCTCGACGCGTTGTTGGTGGCGGTCGATGGCGAGCGGATCGTCGCGGCGACTTGGGCGCAGCCCTCGCCGGGCAAGGCGGCCTCGTTGTGGCCGCCGGAGTGGGTCGGCAAACGCCCTCAGGACGCGCAGCTTGCCGAGGCCGCCCTCATCGCCAAGGCCGCCCAGGCGTGCGACGCGGTGGGCGTGGCCATGACGCAGACGTTGTTCGAGCGGTCGGACGACGCCCGCATCGCCGCGCTCGCCGAGGCGGGCTACGACAAGATCGCCACGCTCCAGTACATGGGCCGCTCGATCCGCGGCGCCGATCGAAAGGCGGCTGGCGACGACGCCCTGTCGTTCGAGCCCTACTCCCCCCGTGAACACGGCCGCCTCAAGCGGCTGCTGACCGCGACCTACATCGACAGCCTCGACTGCCCGGGGCTCGAAGTCTATCGCGACCTCGACGACGTGCTCGCCGGCTACCGGGCGACAGGCATCTACGACCCGCGGCACTGGCTCGTGGCCAGTCGCGATGGCGAAGACGTGGGCGTTGTCCTCGTCGCCGAGCACCCCGGGACCGATCAGGCCGAGCTGATCTACATGGGCCTCACGCCCGCGGCGCGCGGCCGTGGCTACGGCAAACGGCTGGTGCAGCAAGCGATCAGCGCCGCCGCGTCGATCGGCGTCGATCAGCTGATGGTCGCCGTCGATGAAGGGAACGCGCCGGCGAAGCGCCTCTACCAGCGGGCCGGCTTTGCAGCGTGGGCAAAGCGTTACGTCTACGTCCGCCCGCGCAGCGGCGCGAAATGATGGGTTCTCATGTCTTTTGAGCCGCGCCCGTCAGGAAGCGGAGTTACGCACCGACTCCGCTTCCTCACGGGCGCGGCTCCAACGGGCGCGTCGATTTGAGCTCGAAGCGGTGACCGCGAACGGGTTATGCACATCCTTCCATCGAACGTCGCGCGGCTGTCGATAACCGTTCGAAGATTGTTTTCTGCTGATTAAGCCGAGGTTAAGAAACGTCGCACGAGAATCTTTTCCCCCGTTGTCGTGGGGGTGTTTGACATTGGTGCTAGCACGCCCATAATCGGCCCCTCGGGTGGTCGGGGTGACCGCGGGCAGGGCCAAGAGCATGGCCTGCCGCGGCGCTTCTCTCTGCGTGGTGATGGGGTCGCCGGCAGCGACGTGATTAGGGGTTGATTCCCTAGTGCGACGCGCTTCAGCCGGCCCGCTACGAAGGCGGGCCAGGCGCCGGGCCTTCACCGCGACGGCCCTCCCTGGAGTGGTGAATCGAGCCGATCGGAGTGCGCCTTGGGCGCCGCGTCGCAACGGCTTTGTAGGACTGGCACGGAAGGCTTCGCATGGAAGGTCGTTGGGTGAGCGAACGGACAGCGCTAGACGCTTTTCGTGACGCGCTGCTGCTGCGGATCGGCGCGACTCGGTATGCGACATGGTTCGGCCCCGTCGGGCTGGGCGCCAAGGACAACCCCTCAGGAGCCGCGTGCATTGTTGTGACTTGCGACCCCGGCGCCGCCGACGCGACCGTTACCGTCGAGACCGGCTCGCCGTTCGAGCAGTCGCTCATCCGCCGGCAGTTCCACGCCGAGGTCGAGGCCGCCGCCAAGGACTCGCTGGGCGAAACGGCCCGGGTGCACTACGCCGTCGCCGCGACCGCTCCGCAGCAGGCGCCGAAGGCGCGAAGCCGTCGGTCCCATGCCCCGGCGCCAACGCTGTCCGCACCTCACGTCGATGTCGCCTCGGCCGCTGAGGTTCGTAAGCCAACCGAGGCCCGGCAGCCGGTCGAGAAGCTGCTGCCCGAAGAGGCGTCACAAGTCGCCGAGGCGCCTCAGCCCGCCGTCCTGGCGGCTCCCATGATCGAAGGCGATGTCGTCGAAGCCGCTGTCGTCGAAGCCGCTCCCACCCCTCCAAGGAAGTCGCGGCCCATCGATCCGCTCGAGGGTTGGGTCGTCGGTGAGGGGAACGCCCCCGCGACGCGACTCTGCCAACGCGTCATCGCCGGCCATGTTGTGGCGTCGCCGGCCCTCCTCTGGGGTCCTTCGGGCGTCGGCAAATCGCATCTGTTGCGGCTGGTGACCGACGGTGTCCGTAAGCGGCAGCGCCGACGGCGGGTGCTGCACGTGACGGCCGACCAGTTCTTGCGGGGCTTTGTCGAAGCGGCGCGCGGCGGCGGCTTCCCCAGCTTCCGCCAGAAGCACCAGGGCGCCGACGTGCTGCTCGTCGATGACGTGCAGCAGCTGATCGGCAAGCCGCGCACGCTCGAAGAGTTCCGCCAGACGCTCGACGCCGCGATCGAGGCGGGCGCCCAGATCATCCTCACCGCCGACCGCGGCCCGGCCGAATTGCGCGACCTCGGCCCGGAGATCGCTTCGCGTCTCGCCGGCGGCTTGGCGGTCGAAGTCGCCACGCCCGACGGCGACATGCGTGAACGGCTGGTGCTCCAAGCCGCAAAACGTGTCGGCCTCGACCTCCCCGCAGCGACCGCCCGGGCCTTGGCCTGCCGGCTCGTGGGCGGCGGTCGCGAAGCCCAAGGCGCCGTGAACCGCATCGCCTTGATCCACGACACGTTCGCGTCGGTGCTCGATGAGGCCCTCGCCCAACGCGTCGCCGACGACACCAACCGCCTGTCGAGCCCGCCGGTGCGGCTGGCGGACATCCAGCGGGCCGTCAGCGAGGTCTGCCACGTCGATCTCAAGACGCTGCGCTCGGACAAGCGGACCAAGGCCGTCACCGAGCCGCGGATGCTCGCCATGTGGCTGTCGCGGAAAATGACCGGCAGCGCCTGGAGCGAGATTGGCGACTACTACCACCGCAAGAGCCACAGCACCGTGATCGCCGCCCACAAGCGGGTCGAGCAACTCTTGTCGGCGAAAGAACCCAAGCGGATCACCGCCGGCGACCTCGGCGAAACGATCCGCAGGATCGAAGCGGCACTGCGGTGTGGGTGAGAAGCAGGGGTCAATCCACAGTCGTCAGGACGCGCTGGGAGTGACCTCGGGGACATAAGCTCCCAATTGAACAGTGGCGAGCCGGCGACGTTAGTCGTCGGTGGAACCTGGGTACCCACTTCACACCGACGACTAACGTCGCCGGCTCGCCATCATTGGTGATGGGCTATGGGTACCCGGCGCGACTTCTGACCCTGAGCTGAGGGTGCCCCAAGAGTGGGGGAATCTGACTCGGCGGTTCCGACTTCGCGAAATCGTTGTGCTGATTTGCGCATTTCGTAGGCTCTTTCACCGTCGTGGGGCGCCTTAGCCCCTTTCAATCGGCTCAACTGCCGACCATCGTAGAGAGACGCCTCCCGGACCTTTGCGGGTCGTGGCGTCTTTTCTTACCGATTTCCTCGTTGTGCGTAGGTCTCCCTCGATGTCACCAAAGCCGCTGCTCGCTTCTCGCCGTGATTTCTTGAAGGTCTCCGCGGCGTCGGCCGCCGTGGCCAGCGTCGCACCGGGGGCGTGGGCCAGCGGCTACCGCAGCGCTAACGAACGGCCCGTCTGTGCGTTCATCGGCACGGGCATCCGATACGGGCAGCTCGTCCACGACTTTCTCAAGTTCGGCCCCGGCGCCGCGCTGTGCGACGTGGACAGCGCCCAGCTCGACGCCGCCGTCCGCCAATTCCACTCGGTCTATGAGGGCCGCGGCGTCGCGGCCCCAACGCCGGACCGCTACGAAGACTACCGCCGCATCCTCGACCGGCCCGACATCGACGCGGTCGTGATCGCGACCCCCGACCACTGGCACGTGAAGATCGCCATCGAGGCGCTGCAAGCCGGCAAGGACGTCTACTCCGAGAAGCCGCTGACGCACAACGTCGGCGAGGGCCAGCTGATGCTCGACGCGCTCGGCCGCTCGAAGGGCGTGATGGCCGTCGGCACGCAGCAGCGTTCGAACTACCAGTTCCAGACCGCCGCGGCGCTGGCGCGCACCGAGCGCGCCGGCAAGGTGCAACGCGTCACGTGCGGCTTGCAAGGCGCGCCGAGCAGCGACTCGCTCCCCAAATGCGCCCCGCCATCGGGCATGAACTGGAACCGCTGGCTCGGCCCGGCGCCGTGGGCCGACTTCCGCTCGGCGTCCGAACTCCCGCAGGGAGGGTACGGCAGCGAGTTCCCTTACAGCCGCGGACACGCCCACTTCCGCTGGTGGTACGAGTACGCCGGGGGCAAGCTCACCGACTGGGGCGCGCACCACGTGGACATCGCCCTCTGGGGCCTCGGCAAGAGCGACGCCTCGATGGGCCGCTTTACGATCGACCCCAAGCGTGTCGATCACCCTGTTGAGTTCAAGGACGGCTATCCCGTTGACGAGACGCGCCTCAACACGGCGACGGGTTTCGATTTGAACGTCAAGTTCGAGGACGGGGTCGAACTCGACATCGTCGACCGCTCCGAGCGGTTGGACTTCGACAACGGCATCATGTTCGAGTGCGAGAAGGGCCGCTTCTTCGTCAACCGCGGCAAGCTCAAGGGCAAGCCCGTCGAGGAACTGGAGGGCGAGCCGCTCCCCGACTCGGCCTTCGGCGATCTCTACAACGGGCTGACGCGGGAGCAGGCCGAGAAGAACGGCCTCGCCGATGGCGTGAACCACGTCCGCAACTTCATCGACTGCGTCAAGAGCCGCCAGACGCCGATCTCCGACGTCGCCTCCCACCACCGGCACCTGACGGTCTGCCACGTGGCGAACATCGCGATGCGGCTGGGCCGCAAGGTGACGTTCGACCCGGCGAGCGAACGGTTCGTCAACGACGAGCAAGCCGACGGCCTCCTGAGCCGCGAACCCCGCAAGGGTTTCGAGTTCGCGACCTGAGTCCATCGAGTAACCCTAGGGCCACCGAGGAAGTCACGGAGAGCGGTCTCTGTGACTCTCTTGGTGATCCATGAGGTTTTAGGGAGCGCAGGGAAGGACGATCTAGCAAGCTCCCCGGGGGGAATTGTCCTCACCGGGAGTAGCGGGGCGCAAGGTGTGGCGGCGCCGATGGAGTTCGAGTTTCGCGGCTCTCCACGAAAGCCCAGTCCTTCTGGGGGCGTCCAATCCGCTACTCTCGGTCGAGATCGCGTCGCTGGCGATCCTGATCCACGGATCCCCCCCGATATCCGGAAATCTGGCCATTCTTCCGGATAATCGCGCGCGTAATGGAGGGGGCTGGTTGTCTTCTATATAGGAGAGTCCGCGGCGCGTCGCCCCTTTCTGGACTCCTGATTCTCGATCAACCCACCTCTTCTCCTTTTGTCAGTGCTCCTGCTGGTCCGATGAGGCCCGAGATCGGCTTCCAGGGTCAGCTAGTGTGCCGTTCACGAACGGTCCGCAGAGAACTCGGGTCGCAGTAAGCATAGGCGGATTCTTCCTCGATGGACCCAATCCAACCATCAACAATGCGTGGAGACGAAGCCGACCGGCTGGACGACGAGCGAACGGACCCGGCGAACGCCGAACGTGACCGGGCGGAGTTGTTTCTGGTGCTGCATGCACAAAACCATTCTCGTATTTCGGCGTTTGTCCACACGCTGGTGCCGTCGTGGCAGGACGCCGAGGAGATCATCCAAGACACGCTCGTCGTCCTGTGGCGGAAGTTCGACGACTTCGATTTGTCGACGAACTTCTTCGCTTGGGCCGCCCGAATCGCGCAGTACGAGGTGCTCAATTACCGCCGCGTCAATCGACGCAAGCGGGTTCTAACCTTCGACGATGACGTGCTCGAATCGCTCGCAGCGACAGCCATCCGGCAGTTGAACGACATCGAGCTCGAGCGAGAAGCCCTGGAGATCTGTTTGCAGAAGCTCGCCCCCGCCGATCGCGAAATCGTCCGGGCGCGGTACCAATCCGGCGGCGACGTGCATCTCGTTGCGGAGCTGTTGCAGCGCACCGCGGGTCACGCGCAAAGAGTCTTGAGGAGCATTCGATCTTCCTTGATTCGCTGTGTGCAGCAGCGGATGGCGGAGATTGGGGCGTAAAGGTGAGAGGCTCTCACGGGGTAATTGGTTTGAATGGCAGATGACGCCAATGAACGATGAATTGGATCAACTGATCGGCGATCTCTTTGACGGAGAGATTGAGGAGACCAAGCGGCAGCGTCTGAATTCGCTGCTGCGCGACGAGCAAGGCCGACGTCGCTACCTTGAGCTGACGAAGATGCACTTCAGCTTGGCCAGCCGGGCTGGCGCATCCAGCCAGACGGACCAAACGGCCCGGGCTTATCGTAAGGTGCATGATCGCATCGCCCCCGTTACGGATTCCGCGTTCGATCGACGGACGGCCCTCGAAGAGACGTCGTCGGCGCCCGGCTTTCGCGCGTGGCGAGGGGCTTCGGTTGCCGCTGCGGCGGTGGTTCTTGTACTAGGCGGCCTGGCTGTCATAGCGCAACGACCCGAGGCGCCCCTCGCAGATCCCGTTGTGATGGCGGCGTCATCGCCATCGGAGGCGCCGGTTACGTCCGAGGATGTCGCCGAGCCGGTGGCGCCAGAGGTCTTTGCGGCGCGCATCGTTTCAATGTCGAGCGACGCCGACTGGGCCCTTGGCTCGGGCGTCGCCGACTTCTTGTTGAGGCTTCAGATTGGCGACGAGTTGCGACTCAAGCGAGGCGTCGCCAAGTTAGAGTTCGCATCGGACGCCATCGCGGTTCTGTTCGGCCCGGCGCGCATGAAGATCACCGGGCGTGGTGAGGTCTTGCTGATTGAGGGACGTCTCACCGGGCGTTCTGAGGAGGGCAACTTCGTCGTCAATACGCCGAACGCGCGCGTCATCGATATCGGCACCGCCTTCGGTGTTGTCGTGGAGGCGGATGAAACGAATGTCGTCGTCTTCGAGGGCGAGGTCGATGTCCAATGCGACCATGAGCAAATGGAAGCCGTGCGGCTCACGACCGGCATGTCGATCCGTGCGGATAAAGCCGGATTCGACTCGCCCCAGCAATCGAGCGATCCCCCGTGGCTGGACCGCGATTTCCGAGGACAGCGGCCGGGCGCCTTGGGGCCAACCGAGTTGAGCCTAGTCGACGTCGTGTGCGGCAGCGCGCCTAACGAGTACCGGTTTGCAGGTTCCATCGATCCCAACACAGGCACGTGGACGAGTCTGCCGTGGTCCGAGCGCAAGGGCGTTCGCGCGGCTCCGGCGACGGGGTTGGTGTCGGCGGTTTCGGGCAATCCCTGGGTGCACAGTGTTTTCGTGCCAGCGCCGGGCGGAGCCGCCATCCCTGTGGACCTCGAAGGCGTTACGGTCGAAGCGCCGGAGTTTAGTGGAGGCTCGTGGGGGCCGATCTGGGCGCGGCGTCCCTTCGACAGCCAGGCCGATCCGTTGATGAGCAGCGTGGAATCGGACTCGGAGGGATTCTGGGGCGCCGGCACTAAGCGGGCGCTGCTTGACCGTTCACGGTGGGTCCGCGACGGGATTGTCGGTCTACACGCCAATGTCGGAATGACCATCGACCTCGACGCGATCCGAAAGCACTTCGGCGTCGCGCCCAAGGCGTTCCGCGGCGTGCTCGCGCACCTAGAGAAGTCTCACGTCTCGCTGCCGTTTCACCCGGAGGCGAAGACCAGTTTTCAGGTCTTTGTCGATGGCGAACTGCGTTACGAACGCCTCGGTTTCTGCCGCGAGAACGGCGACGTGGTGTTTGGCGCTGATCTCAAAGCAGGCGACCGTCATCTCACGCTCTTCGCCACCGATGGCGGCGACGGACCGATCTACGATCGTCTTGTGCTGCTTGACCCTGTCATCCTGCTAGCGGCGCCGATGGCGCAATAGTCTCATTCTGCGATCTTGTTCTGCTGCCTCTTCTATGATCCTCAACAGTCCTGCATCCCGAATCGCGTTGACGCTCGTGCTCTCGCTAGCGGTCGTCTCTTCGACGCGCGGCGCGTCACCGAAGTTGGTGACGCGCTGGGCGGCTGAGGTTTCTGCCGAGACCGCTTGGCCCGAATACCCCCGTCCGCAAATGGTGCGTGACGAATGGCTCAATCTCAACGGCGAATGGGACCTCGCCATCCTCGACGCCGCTGAGCAACAGCCCAGCGAGTACCCCGACAAGATTCTTGCGCCTTACCCGATCGAGAGTCAGCTAAGCGGCGTTGAGAAGCCTTTGCTGCCGGATCAGAAGGCGTGGTACCGCCGCGAGTTCCGCGTCCCCGCTGCCTGGGGCGAGCGCCGCGTGCTGCTGCACTTTGGCGCCGTCGATTGGGGCGCGGCGGTGTGGCTCAATGGCAAGCGGATCGGCGAACACCGCGGCGGCTTCGATCCCTTTAGCTTTGACGTCACCGAAGCCTTGGATGCCAACGCCAACAACGTGTTGGTCGTAGCCGTTGAGGACCCGACCGACTCGGGCAGCCAACCGCAGGGCAAGCAGCACCTTAAGCCTGACGGGATTTGGTACACGGCCGTGAGCGGCATCTGGCAGACGGTATGGCTCGAGCCAACGCCGCAAGCCGCGATCCGCAACCTAAAGACGACCCCACGCCTCAGGGATTCGGTGGTTGATGTTGTCGTTGATGCGGTCGGCGTTGACGACTCGATGGAGATCGAGGTGAGCGCTGTGGTTGACGGGGACGTGGTGGCGTCGGCTAGCGGCCGATCTGGCAGTCTTCTCACGCTGGAGATCCCCGATCCCCATTCCTGGTCGCCAGACGATCCCTTTCTCTACGACCTCGAGGTGCGTCTGGTGAAGAGCGGTGAGATCGTTGATCGGGTGAGCAGTTACTTCGGCTTTCGGTCGATCGAACTAGGACCCGATCGCAACGGCCACGTACGGATGTTGTTCAATGGCGAGCCACTGTTTCAGTATGGTCCTCTCGATCAGGGCTACTGGCCGGACGGCCTTTACACACCGCCCACCGAAGAGGCGATGGTCTTTGACCTCAAGCAGGCGAAGCGACTGGGCTTCAACATGGTGCGTAAACATGTGAAGGTTGAGCAAGCGCGGTGGTACTACTGGTGTGACCGACTGGGCCTGTTGGTGTGGCAAGACATGCCCAACGGGGGAGAGCACGCCCCGTGGCCAGCGGACGGCGTGGAGACCACGCGAACTGCGGAATCAGCTCAGCAGTATCGAGTTGAACTCAAGGCGATGGTCGATGCGCTCTATAACTTTCCTTGCATCGTCACCTGGGTTCCTTTCAACGAGGGTTGGGGCCAGTTCGACACGGTCGAGGTTTCCGATTGGTTAAAGGCGTACGATCCTAGCCGCCTCGTCATCGCCGCGAGCGGCGGCAACGATTTCGGCGCGGGGCATATCGATGACGATCACTTTTATCCGGGGCCCGGTTCGCCCCCCGCTGAGCCGGACCGCGCCGCGGTGGTCGGCGAGTTTGGCGGCCTTGGCCTGCCGATGGAGGGGCATACGTGGCGGGACAAGGAAAACTGGGGTTACCTTAGTTTCCAGAAGCCCGATCAGCTCACCAACGAGTACGGCGACTTGATTGCGCGGCTGCGGCCATTGGTCGAATCCCACCTCAGCGCGGCGGTGTACACGCAGCTGACGGACGTCGAGGTCGAGGTCAACGGGTTGATCACGTACGACCGTGAGGTCGTTAAGCCAGACGTTATGGAAGTGCGTCGCGCGAACTTGGCGCTGCATTCCGCTATCCCAACGCAGCCGCCAGCGGTTCGCGCTGCGGCTTCGGCGCTGGCGTGGTGGAGGTTCGAAGCGGGAGAGCCTGATCAGCAAGTGGCGAACGTTAGCAGTCGGATGGGCGCTATTGCTGCCCACGACTTCTCGGGGCGCAACAATCACCTGTATGCGTTCTTCGAAGCTTCGGCGCCAGCGATCACGACCACCCACCCGAGTCGGCCTCTATCGATCCCAGGCGTTGTGAATCGTCAATCGCTCGACGATCGTTTGGCGCCCGAGGCGCCGGCTCCGAGTCGGGACTTGTATACGAATCCGGAGCAGTCGTTGACGCACATGGATTTGCTAGACCGCTACCCGCTCCGCGACTTCACGATCGAGGCCAGCTTCTGCCCGGAGAGCATTGACCGGGAACAGATTGTCCTGGCCAAGGAAGAGGATGTCGGTGGGACAATCACGCCGCAGCTACAGCTCGGTCTCCTCGGTAACCCGCCGGCGATCGTTTTCGAACTGCTCAGTCCGTCTGGCGAACAGGTGCGACTCACGAGCGACATCGACGTCGTGGAGGGTGAGTGGCGACATGTCGCCGTGACTTGCGAGAAAGGCGAGCTCTCCCTCCAAGTGGCTGACGAGCACGGCAGGTCTAGCGATCCGGTCAAGGTATCGATCGATACGTCTCCGCTTTGGCGGCGTGGCACCTGGGTGGTCGGGCGTGGCTCGGTTGAAGGTCGGATGGGGCGCGACTACGCCGGGCTCATCGACGAGGTGCGTGTATCCGCCAAAAAGCTCGAAAACGCCGAGCTGCTTTTCGGCAGTCCGCAAGCGACCGCACGGAATCGCGATAACAATCAATAGAAATAAGTACTAGGCGGCTTCTCAAAACACTCCTCCTACAGGAACTCCACCATGCGAAACCATCGATCCAGGCAAATGATCATCAATCGATATCGAGCCGCGCGGCTGCCCTTAGTGCTCGTTGCGCCTTTCCTGGCGATCCCGCCGGCCGAGAGTCAAGCGGCGACGGCCGCCTACTGGCGACACGAAGAAGGGCCGGCCGGATCGATCGTGCCCGATGGCTCGAATACCGTGCTGGATTCGTCGGGCGCCGGCAACCACATGCAGACGTTTAGCTCGGCGAACGCTCCGTTCACTGCCGCGACCTACTCGTCGAACGTATCACCGCTAGCACTGCGGAGCGGCCTGCCGAACGACCTGTCGCTGGACTTCGGCGCCAACCCCGTCGGGACCGAGGACGGTGGCGGCCGCAACGACGACAACTACACCGCCGGCAAGCCGATTCAGACCCAGTTGTTCACCGCGATGACGGTCGAGTTGGCTTTCAACATGAATGAGATTGGCGGCTTTCAAACGCTGTTCGGCCACGATGGCAAGCCTCTTGGCGACGCCGAAGGCGAGATCGATTCGCCGGTCGCGCCGTTGCAAATCAAGGTGCGCGGCGACGACTTCCCGAATGCAATCCCCAACCAACTGTTCATCGAATGGATCGACGGCGACGGCGATATCCATTCGCTTGCCTCGGGTGAGTCGGCGGTCGCGGGCCAGTGGGTCCATCTAGCGTTCACGCTCACCGACAGCGCGGCCGAACTTTGGGTGGCCGGCGAGACGGGCGACTACTTGCTGAAGGACGCTATCTCCGGTGAAGACTTCGCCGGCGCCCTCGGCCCCGGAGAGGTCACGATCTTTGAGCCGGCCGGCTTCTCGATCGGTCGTGGCATGTTCAACAACGGAGTTACGGACTGGTCCGACGCCCTCATCGACGAGGTGCGCATCAGCGATGTCGCCCTCACTCCTGACGAGTTCCTCTTCATCACGGCGCCGGGCATCGATGGCGACTACAACGGCGACGGCTCGGTCAACGCCGCGGACTACACCGTCTGGCGTGACACACTGGACTCAACGACCGAACTTGCTGCCGATGGCAACAACAACAGCGTAATCGATTCGGGTGACTACACCGTCTGGTCGAACAACTACGGGGCGTCGTCCGGGTCGGCGGTCGCTGTCCCCGAGCCGACGGGCGTCGCCTTGTTCACGGGTTTACTGCTGGCGACCTCCGTTCTGCATCGCCGGAAATAAAGCTGCTTCTTTTCGGGTCGTGGCCCAGGCCATTTCGGCTGGGCCATGCCCCCTCTCTTCCTCTCCCTGTGAGACAAGGCTCATGAGTAACACCACGATGATGATGTCTCCCCGCCGCATGGCGTGGACTGCCCTCCCCGCTTTGCTGGCGGTCATAGGGCTGGCCCAGGCAAGCCAAGCAGCCACCTCCGCCTATTGGCGGCACGAAGAAGGGAGCGACGGCGCGTTGATCGCTGCCGGTCCCGGTTCGGTGCTCGATTCCTCGGGCAACAGCAACCACATGCAAACTTTCGATCCCACTTTCACTTCGGCGTCTTACTCGACGAACGTGTCGCCCGTCCCGCTCCGGAGCGGGCTGCCGAATACGTTGTCGCTCGACTTCGGCCCCGGCGGCGACGACGCCGGACTGAACGACGACAACTACTCGGGCGGTGCCGCGATCAATTCGCAGTTGTTTAGCTCGATGACGATGGAACTCGCCTTCAACATGAATGCGATCGGCGGCTTCCAGGCGGTTTTTGGGAAGGACGGCAAACCGACGTCGAGCGTCGTGCCGCCTCTCAAGGTCTTGGTGCGGGGCGACGACTTCCCGAACGCCGTTCCCAACCAGTTGTTCATCGAATGGATCGACGGTGACGGCGACGTCCACTTTCTCGCTGGTGGATCGACCATCACTGCCGGGGAGTGGAACCACTTGGCGTTCGTGTTGACCGATGCCTCAGCGAGTCTCTATGTCGCTGGCGAAGACACGCCGTACGAGTTGGTCAGCTCGATCGCGGGTGAGGATTTTGCCGGCACCTCCGGCGAGGTGCTGTTCGCCAGCGACGCGAACTATTCGATCGGCCGAGGCGCCTTCAACGGGGGCGTCGCGGACTGGGCCGACGCGGTGATCGATGAGGTGCGGATCAGCGACACCGCTTTGGATACGTCGGAGTTCCTCTTTGCCGCCGTGCCTGAGCCGAGCTCGCTGCTTCTGGTCGCCCTGGGCGCCGCTGCGCTTGGGGCGCGGAGCGTGCGTAACCATTCCTAGTAGATAATGGCTCGGCGGGGTCGTTGGGGTGGCGGCCCCGCCGAGCAACCTTATTCAACGATTGTTGCTTCTCCAAGGAAGACAGAGATGAAGACCGAACGGCCATTCCCGAGACCTACGGCCAAGGCATTCACGCTGGTGGAACTGCTGGTGGTGATCGCCATCATCGGCATCCTCGTCGCCCTGCTGCTCCCAGCCGTGCAAGCCGCGCGCGAGGCGGCCCGGCGAGCCCAGTGCACCAACCAGCTCAAGCAAGTGGCCTTGGCGTGGCAACTGCACCACGACACCCATGGATTTCTGCCCTCGGCAGGGTGGGGTTATCTGTGGACCGGCGACCCCGATAAAGGGTTCGGCGCCTCGCAACCGGGGAGTTGGGCGTACAGCAGCCTCCCTTTCATGGAAGAGTCCGCACTGCACGACATCGGCGCGGGGCTGACGGGCGCAGCGAAGATGGAGGCGCTTGGAACAACCCTGCAAACGCCGGTTGCTACCTTCTATTGCCCTAGTCGTCGCGCCCCAGCCGCGTACGCCAATCCTGACTCAGTGTATGGACCCGGGGCGAACCACAGTACGGCGGACAGCATCGCACGGATGGATTACGCCGCGAATCTGGGGCCAGAGATTCCAGTCAGCGGCTTCGGCCAGACGCCTCCGACATTCGGTCGTTACACCCAATGGAAATCAGGGCCGCAGAACGAAGCCGCTGCGGAAGCCGGCGACGGCTTCTATACATTCAATCCCCTCAAGTACTGCCACGGCATCTCGTTCCAACGGAGTGAGATCAACTTCCGTCAGATCACCGATGGCACGTCGAAGACGTACATGGTGGGCGAGAAGAACGTCAACCCGGACTACTACTTGGGCGGCGCCGGCACGGACTTCGGTTTAAAGGACATTGGCGACGATCAAGCCGCATGGGTCAGCGACGACCTCGATGGCAACCGCAACACCGAACTCCTTCCCCTACCCGATCAACCCGGAGTGCCGGCGCAGCTGGTCTTCGGCAGCGCCCACCCCGGCGTCTTTCAGATGTCGTTCTGTGATGGATCGGTTGCGAGCATGTCCTACTCGATTGAACAGACCGTCCACAACTCGTACGGCACGAGGAACGGCGATGAAGTCAACCTCGGTCAGTGAATCAGACCCTTCCAACGACCAAGCACGAAGCTAAGACCTATCCCATGCGATTCTACGATAATCTGCCGTGCGGCTTGATCCTGGCTCTGGCGGCCTTGCACCTCGGCTGCTCTTCTGGCCCGGGCCGTATCGCGCCGCCTAGCGTCAACGCCGGAGAGGCCGCCGCCTCCGCTGTCGAAGAGTTTGACGCCAATGGTGACGGCTTACTTCAGCGAGAGGAAGTCCGCGCGTCCCCCGCGCTGGTTCACGCCCTGGGAGTGTATGACGCCGACCACAACGGTGAACTGACGGTGGAGGAAGTCCAGGCCGGCATCAATCACTGGGCCGCCAGCCGTACCGGAGCGATGATGCTTCCCTTTCGGGTGTCACTCGACGGGCGTCCCGTAGCCGACGCCGAGGTGAAGCTCATACCGGTGAGTTTCTTGGAAGGATCGATCCTGCCGAACGTCGGCAAGGCCGACCAAAACGGCGCCGGCATGCTGGGGCTCGCCCCCGAAGACCGGCCGAGCAACGCCCCCTCTACTCCATTGGCGACGCCGGGTCTGTATCGAGTGGAGATCACCGATCCGAGCGGAAAGGTCCCCTCGCAGTACAACACCGAATCGACGCTGGGGATTGAGACTTTCGTCGCTTCTCGCAACCCAGCGGGGATTCACTGGGACCTGCAGTCAAAGAAGAAGTAGCGACCGCTGGCGGGATGACGGCGCCTTGGGGCAGACGCCGGTAATACGGAACGAGAGGTAAAACGCGGCTATGCAGACATATCGAAGCAATCGTCGATCGGCTTGTCAGGCTGGGCGGGTCACAAGGATTGAGCAACTCGAACAGCGTACCGTCCTCTCCGGGAGTGGACTCGTCGGGCAGTACTTCCACAACGAGGACTTTACCGGACTCGCCTACGAGCAGACCGAAGCTATCGACTTCGATTGGGGCAATGGCTCGCCAGCGCCGGGAGTCGCTTCCAGCACGTTTAGCGTGCGCTGGACGGGGCAGGTCGAGGCGCTGCATTCCGAGCAGTACACGTTCTACACGACCAGCAATCAGGGCGTGCGGCTGTGGGTCGATGGACAGCTGCTGATCGACAACTGGGAGCCGCACAACGCCGAGGTCGATTCGGCGACGATCACGCTCTCGGCGGGGGAGAAGTACGACATCCGTCTCGACTACTACGAACAGTTCGGCGCCGCCGAGATCCAGCTCGAGTGGTCAAGCCCAACGCAACAGCGCGAGATCGTCCCCGCCGCGCGGCTCTACGAGAGTCCCCAGGGCCTCTACGGACGGTACAGCGACGCTTTCGGTGGATCGGCGACCCGCGTTGATCCATCGATCGACTTCAACTGGGGGACCGGCCGCGCGCACCCGTCGGTGGCGGTCGATCAATTCAACATCAAATGGATAGGCCAGGTCCGTCCCGATCACAGCGAGGAGTACACGTTCTCGATCCTCAGCGACGAAGGCGTGCGGCTGTGGATCGGTGGCGAGCTGGTCATTGACGACTGGGAGCCCCACACCACGCAGACGGCCTCGGGGACCAAGATGCTCGAGGCCGGCAAGTGGTACGACATCCGGCTGGAGTACTATGATCGAACCGGCTTGGCCCAGGTGTCGCTCCGCTGGTCGGGGGAGGGCCAGACAGGGGGCGTCGCGCAGGTGGTCCCCCTCACAAACCTGCAAGCCGCTAAGGCCGCGGAGCTGACGTTCTCCAACCCGATCGGACCGGGGCAGGACCCCTACGTCACGCTGTGGAACGATAGTTATCTGCATGTCCGCTCGGCGGGCCGTTCGGTCTTCATCGAGAAGGCCAACGCCTTAGAGGATGTCCATTCGAGCAATCCAGCAAGCTCGACGGTCGTCGCCTGGACGGCGCCGCCCGGGACCGCTTATTCCGAACAGATCTGGGCGCCCGAGATCCACCACCTCAACGGCAAGTGGTACATCTATGTCGCGGCGTCGGACGGTGACAACGCCACCCACCGGATGTATGTCCTCGAGCGCGACGACCCCAACCCGATGGGAGCGTACGTCTTCCGCGGTCAGCTCGCGGCGGCCACCGATCGCTGGGCGATTGACGGGACCGTGCTTGATTGGGAGGGCCAACTCTACTTCATCTGGTCGGGGTGGCCCGGCACGACGGACGGGCAGCAGAACCTGTACATCGCGGAGATGTCAGACCCGCTCACCATCAGCGGCGAGCGTCACCTGATCGCCACCCCGGACTATGCGTGGGAAAGGCACGGGCTGGCGATCAACGAAGGTCCGCAGATTCTCACGCACAACGGCAAACTGCACATCATCTACTCGGGCAGCGCGTACTGGCGGCACGAGTATGCGCTCGGCAGGCTCACCTACGACGGCGTGGGATCGCTGCTCGATAGGGCTTCGTGGCAGAAATCGCCGACGCCCGTTTTCCAGCAGGCAGGCGACATCGTGGGAACAGGGCACGCCTCGTTCACGACGTCCCCCGATGGGACCCAGCACTGGATCGTCTACCACGCCCATCACGACGCGGACAACTTCCAAGACGACCGCGACATCTACCTACAACCATTCGACTTCAACGCGGCGGGGACGCCCGTCTTCGGCTCCCCGATCCCCGCCTCCGTTCCGCAAACGGTCCCCCACGGGACGGCCGACCCCGAACGCCCGTTTCTTGTCGGCGACTTTGACGCCAGCGGGGTTGTCGATCAAGCGGACTACGATGTCTGGCGGTTGAGTTACGGCCTGACAGTCGCTCCCGGAGTCGGCGCCGACGCCAACGGTAACGGCGTCATCGACGCCGGCGACTACACTGTCTGGCGCGATAGCGTGGGCGTCGTGCCTCCCGAACAAGACCCGACCGTCGCGTACTGGCGGCACGAAGAGCGGGCGGGTGGTCAACTCGTGGCTTCGGGCGCCAACTCGGTCCTCGACTCGTCCGGCGAGGGAAATCACATGCGGACGTTCGACCCCTCTTTCAGCGCGGCCAGCTACTCCACCGATGTGTCGCCTCTCGCCTTGAGGAGCGGCTTGCCGAACACCCGGTCGCTCGACTTCGGTCCCGGCGGCGACGGGGCAGGGCGGAACGATGATAACTACACCGAAGGCAAGCCAATCAACACCCAGGCCTTCGAGGCCCTGACGGTTGAGTTGGCGTTCCGGCTCGACGCGGTTGGTGGTTTTCAGTCGATCTTCGGCAAAGACGGGGCGCCGGTCAGCAGTCCTGTGGCGCCGCTGCAGATCAAGGTGCGTGGCGATAGCTTCCCGGGCGGCGTGGAGAATCAGCTGTTTGTCGAATGGATTGACGGCGACGGCGATGTCCATTTCTTGGCGAGTGGATTCCCGATCACGCCAGGAGACTGGAACCACCTCGCCTTTGTGTTGGAAGACGATTCCGCTCAGCTCTTTGTCGCGGGTGAGGCGGGCGCCTACGAGATTGTCGACGCCATTTACGGCGCCGACTTTAGCGGGCCCTCGGGCGAAGTGCTTTACGTCACCAATTCAAACTTCACGGTTGGCCGCGGAGCCTATAACGGCAATCCCGCCGACTGGGCCGACGCACGGATCGACGAGGTCCGTGTCAGCGACGCGGCGTTGTCGCCAACCGAGTTCCTCTTCCTGCCGAACCTCGCCCCGTCCGCAGCGCGGATGGTCGGCGATGTTTCGAGCACGCCATCCACCGCGGAACAAGAGATGCCGCGATTCCTGTTCGCCGCCACGACTCCCGAAGCGACATCGCCAGAATCCACTCGATCGGCGCCAGTACGCACCGAGAGTATTCATGCAGCCCTCCAGCTCTTGCTGCTGACCAGCGATGACGGCTTGGGAGATGAGGCGACTCTGGAGAGTACGGAGTATCGGACGCTGTCGGAGGAACAAACCGACGAGGCGGCGTACGATGCCGCACTCGCATTGCTCTGAGCGGGAGTGTCTTGCGCCTTCCGCCCGTTGGACCATGACGGCAGATCCGCCGAGCGGCGGGATTCAGAACCCCCCTACACGTCTCTGTATTAGCACAGATGCAGAAAGCTAGTGCGGGCTGCGCCGAAGCGTAGCAGCTTCCATGAGAGAGAGCCTGAGCCGTAGGCGCGGGCCCTCGGAGTAGAACTCGAGTCGCGCTGCACTCGGAGGGCTAGTGCCCACGGATCAGACACTGCGATAACGCGAAGCATGCTTTGATGCTTCGCTCCAGTGAAGTAAGTAGCGGCAAGGTGCGTGCTGTATTCGCACGGCCCCTAGCAAGCGTCGTAGCCCGAGCGGCGAGTAGCTAGGGCTGCAACGCCCATAAGGGAAGCCCACACCGCTAGAGAAAAGGGCTCGGGCAAATCGGCCGGAGGCCCAGGGGGCGTCGCGTATTGGATGATCTGGTCCTGCTTGCCGGGGTTCGTCAAGGCGACAAGCGATAGGGAGTCGTCCGCCGTGAGCGTCGCTAACTGTCCCAGCCAGTCGTTCGCCAAGTCGATGGCGTCGCGGATCGAGCCGCTACTGGGGTCTGCGTTGACGAAGAAGGAGCCCTCGCTTTGGCTCACATTCAAATCGGCCGCGAGCGGCGGATTCAGCATGTCGGTGACAGTGACATTGCTGAACTCGTGAACGATCTCCCAAACGGCAAATTGAAACGCAACGGCGCCAACGAGGTCAGAGCCTGTTGCATTGTCCCAGAAGTGATCAGCGAGGAGGTCGAGAGCGGCGGCGCGGGCCGACCCGAGCTTGTGGCCCGGCTTGCCCGAAATCCCCGGATCGACGGCGTCGGCGACAGCGCTCTTCTCGTAGACGTTCCAAGAACCAGAGACATACTGGCCCAGCTCAATACAGAAGGTCATGATGCTGTCGGGAGCAGCGTCGGCGCCATTGATCAGAGCGGGCGTTCCGGAATCGTTCTTAGCGTCCCAAGTCATCTGGCCAACGATGGCCGAGACGTTGTTGCCGTTGTAACGCAAAGCCACGGCACTCGAGCCGGGGCCTGGTTCGACTCCTGCGAACTTCAACTCAATGCTCGCCTTCGTCGCCGTAGCGCCGGAAAGGGCAATAGTGGCGAGAGAAAGGACAAATAGATTCGATGCGTGGCCGAACATGCTGACTCAAAGTTGTGAGAAGCTGATAGCTTAGACGCTTATCTAAACGGATCAGCCCGAGTGCCCTTCTGGTCCTCCAATAAAATAACTGGCAGGTTGGGCAAATCCTAGGGATTTGACCGAGTTTGAGTTTAGAATTAGAGAATAAGATTACCCCGATCGGGGGGGGCTTGAGGGGGGCTTTGGGTTGTCAAGCAAATCAAGAAAGCACGACTGGGCAGCCTGGGGTGTCCTCGTGGCACTGTTGTTCGCGCCGGCATTGAGTCACGAGTCCTTGGCGGGAAAGGTCCTGGTGCTCGGCGACGACTGGATGCTTTCCGATTACGCGTTCGACATCGACCCCAATGGCACGGGTCTACTAGCGAGCGGCCTTGCCGATTTTTTGGTAGGCGAAGCTCCAGCAAGCTTTCTGGTAGTGTCCGACACGTTGCCAGAGATCCCCTTTGGGCCTCGGGGTCTCCTTGGTAACGAGCTGGCTCAGTGGATGGGCGACCATGGACATTCATGGACCATCGATCCCCTTGCCGACCTCGATTTCGCAAACCTAGCGTCTTACGACGCCCTGATGCTGGGGGGCCAAGTTGCCAGCGGTGAGGCGAACGCCATTGCCTTGCAAAAGTACGTGCTTGCTGGCGGGAGTGTGCTGCTCGTGGGGGGAACCGGCGACTTCGGCAGCGCCCAGAACGAGGCGGACGCATGGGCGCCTTTTCTTAGCCGCTTTGGGCTGTCACTGGGCAACGAGCTGCTCGCCGCCGACCCGGGAGCGTTGACCCAGCTTCCCGTCCAAGTTGAGACGGAGATTCTACCCCCCGCCCTCGCATCAGTCGTCTGGGGCCAAGGTCAGCTTGCAGTGGCGGATGTCCCTTCGAACCCTCGAACAAGCGTCTTTCTCCAGGGCGACTTTGCGGGCCTTGGAGGCGTGTCACAGGCAACGCTGAATGACGTCGGGGTCGCCTACGATTCTCCCTTCCTGCCGGGTGATTTCAATGATGACGGGAGGGTCGATGCCGCGGACTACACCTCGTGGCGAGACTCGCAAGGAACGACGGCCCTCCTCGCCGGTGACGCAACACCCAACTCCATCGACGCCGCTGACTACGAAACTTGGCGTCTGAACTATGGTCGGACCGCCCCAATGGCGCTTACAGCCGCCACCACCGTCCCTGAGCCGTGCACCACAGGACTTGTGGCGATGTCAGCGATCCTCTGCTGGAGTCTGGCGTTCCACCGGACCTGAGCAGCGTAGCAGCGATTGTTCTGCAGCCTGTTAGAGGCATCCAACGCCAGCCGCACTAAACGAAACGCGGGCGGTCCTACCCATCCCGAACTCCCATGACGTGAGTCTCAGGTACTTGGAGCAGGCCTGAAGAAGCTGAGGCCTCATGAGACGGTTGTGCGGGTCGTGACGAAAGCGATAGACGAGGCCTGGCGACGACGCCGAGCCTCGTCCTGTCTCTATGGCGTAGGGTTGGGAGGCTCCTCTCAATTTGGCGCCACTCGCAACCGTGTGGCGGTGTCGGATGGATTTTCTCGCCGTTAGGATGCTCCTCGCCGACCGCGGCAAGCTCGTCACGGCTCTGGTCGGGGTTGTCTTCGCTGTCGTGTTGGTGAACGTCCAAGGGGGACTTTTCATCGGGCTGATCCGGAAGGCAAGCCTCTTAGTGGATCAGGGGGGCGCCGACATTTGGGTTGGTCATCTCAAGATGAATAACGTGGATTTTCCGCACGATATTCCTCGACGCTGGGTTCACCGTATCCGGTCGATCGAAGGGGTCGAATACGCCGAGCCCTACATTGTCGGCCACTCCGTTATGACCTTGCCCAGCGGCGGGTTCGAGCAAGTGCTCGTTGTCGGTGGTGACAGTAAGACTCTGCTCGGGACGCCGGGGAGCGTCGTGGCCGGCAGTCCGCAATCGATCAGGACGCCCGATGGCGTCTTCCTCGACATCGGCGACCTTCACAAAGTTGAGAATCCTGCGATCGGCGACCTCCGTGAGATAGGGGGGAAAAGGGCGCGGGTTGTTGGGCTTACCGAGGGCATCCTTGGTTTTCTTGTAACGCCCTACGTCTTTACGACGATCGACCGCGCCACCGCCTTCTTGAGCAAGCCCAGCGACCGGGCTTCTTACTTCTTGGTCAAGCTAAAAGACTCGGCCGATGTCGAAGCGGTGCGACGAGATATCGAAGCTCGTTTGCCCGACGCCACGACGATGACCGGGCAGGAATACGGCCGCGCGTCCATCGACTACTGGTTGCGGCGGACAGGCATCGGAATGAGCTTCGGCGCCGCGACGGGCCTCGGGCTCATTGTCGGCCTCGTCGTGGTGGGCCAAACCCTTTATGCATCGGTCCTCGACCGCGTCCAGGAGTACGCCACCCTCAAGGCGATTGGCGCCACAGAGGCGCAGGTCCGAACCGTGATCCTCACCCAAGCCGTCTTGCTGGCCCTACTCGGATCAGCAATCGGCCTAGTGGCGGTTGGAGGCGTGCAAGCGATGGCCAGTACTCCCCGGGCGCCGATCGCGGTTCCCTGGTCTGTGAGCGTCGCCAGCTGCGTCCTGGTCACGGCGATCTGCCTGGTCGCATCGCTTGCCCCCTACCTCCGATTGCGACGAGTCGATCCGGCTATCGTCCTCCAATAGCAGCGGCGCCCGTCGCGATAACCGTATGCCTACGACAACAGAACACACATCGAGTGACGCGTCGACCAACACCTTGAGCCCGGCAGTTGTTGTCCGTGGGGTAACGAAGTCGTTCGCACGTGGTGATGTCGTCACCAACGTTCTAAAGTCGGTCGATCTGACGATCGAACAAGGCGAATGCCTGTTCTTGCTGGGCCCTTCGGGCAGCGGTAAGACGACACTTATGTCGATCATCGGCTGCCTGCTCACTCCCGACACGGGGACGGTAAAAGTCCTCGGTCGCGACATACCGGCGTTGACGTTGAGTGAGCGTGCGGACTTGAGGCGTAGAGAGGTCGGCTTCGTCTTTCAACGATTCAATCTGATTCGCGGCCTGACCGCCGCTGAGAACGTCGGGGCCCCGTTGCGTCTGGACGGCGTTTCGGAGCGGGACGCCCGTCGCCGCGCCGTCGAACTCTTGGAGCGAGTGGGGCTTGGCGATCGGGCCAACGAGTCACCCGAAAGGATGAGTGTGGGGCAATGCCAACGGGTTGCCGTAGCCCGGGCGCTTGTCGCCGACCCGCAAATCGTGCTTGCCGACGAACCAACCGCCTCTCTCGACGCCCAGTCGGGTCAGCAAGCGATGCGGCTCCTGCGGGAGCTAACGGTTGAAGCGGGTAAGACGCTCGTGGTCGTCACACACGATCACCGCATCGTCCCGGCTGGCGTCTCGGTGGATCGTATCGTTGCCATGGATAGTGGGCGGCTCGTCGAGTCTCCCTCGTGACGCCCTGGCCCAAGCCGCCGAGACCGGACTCCCGTAAACATGGCTCGGTTCGTATTTCTAACAACCGTCCTGACGGCGATCGTCGCGGCGTCCGCGGTGATCGACTACCGCTCGCAAGGGGTCGAGCCGCCGCTTTCCGACATCGCAGCAATGCCTTCGAAGATTGCGGCGCCAGGAGTTGTTGAAGGAGCGACCGAGGAAATGGGCCTCCGACCCGAGGTCGCGGGCGTCTTGGTCGAGTTGCTAGTCGCCATTGGCGATCGGGTTCAGAAGGATCAACCGCTGCTGCGACTAGACGATCGTGAAGCACGGCTGCGGGTAGAGTCGGCCCGGGCCGACCTCGCATCGGCGGTCGCCCAACGCGATCGCCTCATCAACGGCGCCCGGGTGCAAGAGCGGGACGAAGCCCGCGCCCTCGTGAGGTCGGCGGCGGCCCGGTTGCTGCAAGCCGAGTCGTCTCTGGGACGCGTCGAGCACTTGGAGCGTGAAGCGGCGGTGACCGAGCAGGAAGCCGATGACGCCCGGTCGGACGTCGATTCGTTGCGGGCAGAGTTGGCGGCGGCTGAAGCGCGGTTGGCACAATTGGAGGCGCCAGCCCGCGAAGACGAGGTCCGCCTTGCCGACGCCCGCATCGCTTCTGCCCAAGCGGCGGTCGACTATGCAGAGCTATCGCATCAAAAGACAACCGTCCGGTCGCCGTGCGACGCTCAGGTGCTCGATTTCAATGCGGAGTTGGGCGAGTTGATCGGTCCGACCAGCCCGACGTCAACCGTTGTCTTGGCCGACACCAGCCGCCTACGAGTCCGCGCATTCGTTGAAGAACTCGACGCGCCGCGCGTGATGTTGGGCGCGCCCGTGACCATCACCGCCGATGGCCTCCCCGAGCATACCTACGAAGGCCGGGTCGTCTCGCTCAGCCCCCGTATGGCGGCAAAAACCCTGACGACCGGCCGACCCAACGAGCTACACGACACCAAGACCCGCGAAGTGATGGTGGAGGTCCGAGGTGGGGCGGGGCTGATTGTGGGGCTTCGGGTGGATGTGTCGATTTCAACTCTCTCCGAGTGAAGGATCGGAGCGGTTAGCCGCGTCGTCGCGGCGTTAGTCGACAGCGCTGACCTAGGTTAGTTGAGGTGAAGACCCCAACCCCTACACGGCGCCTGGAGATTGACGAGTATGTCCTCGACGACACTAGAGTTAGACGCAAGCGAGCTTATCCAGGACATCGCTCCAGAAGAGGCGGCTCGTTTCTATAGCGTCTTTGGTGGGCACATCTTCTTTCAAACGCTGCGTGCTGCGGCAGCGTTCGACTTGTTCACGCTGCTGTCGAACAATGGTCCTATGACGCGATCGCAGATCGCGAGCGCCCTGGGGGTTGAAGAGCAACCGACGCGTGTCCTGTTGTTGCCGCTTACCGTGTCGGGGATCCTCGAAAAGCAAGGCGACACCTACACGAATAGCCGGCTGGCTGAGCAACTGCTCGTCGCCGGATCGCCGCACAGCGTGCTGGCTTACATAGAGCTACAGCACCGCGTTATGTACCGTGGGCTCACCCGACTGTACGAGTCTTTGGCGGAGAATCGCAACGCCGGTCTCGACGAGTTTGAAGGCGACGAGCCGACTCTCTACCAGCGCCTAGCGCACGACCCAAGCACCGAAGAGGTTTTCCAGGACGCCATGCAGGAGCTCTCGCTCCAATCGAATCGGTGTCTAGCGAACGGAGTCGACTTCTCGGGTGTCCGTCATGTGGTAGACGTTGGCGGCGGTGACGGCACAAACGCGATTGCGTTGGCGTCGCGCTGGCCAGACCTGCGAGTCACGGTCTTCGACTCGCCAACGGTCTGCAAGATCGCCGAGCAAAACATCCGTGAGAAGGGATTGTCGAGCCGGATCAGCACGCACTCGGGAGATTGCTTCCGGTCCGATTTCCCGACCGACGCCGATTGCTTCTTGTTCTCTCACTTCTTCACCATCTGGAGCCCGCAGAAGGACCGCTTCCTCCTCCAGAAGGCCTTCGACGCGTTGCCGGAAGGCGGTCGTGTCGTGCTGTTCAACATGATGCAGGAGGACGACGAGTCGTCCTCCTGGGCCGCCGCGGTGGGGTCGCCCTACTTCCAGGCGATCGCGACCGGCGAAGGCATGCTCTACACCTGGAGCGAGTACGAGGAGTGGATGGGCTCAGTCGGATTTACCGGCATCGAGCGGCTGCGACTACCTCGTGACCACGGCGCCATCAGCGGTGTTAAGGACAGCGCGGTTCAGAGGTCGTGATGATTGCTATCGACGATCCTGTGCAGACCGATGGGACCGCGCAGACCGATGGGACTGGGCAGCTAGGGGGATCGACGCAGGGGGATCGAACCTCCATCGCCGATGCCTTTCAGGAATGGTCCACCGCGATCGGCTCGCAGCACGTTGACGCCAGCGAAGCGGTCTGTCGTCAGTACGGCCGTTCAACGTCCCCGTGGCGTCAGGCGCCGATCGGCGTGCTGTCTCCCGGTACAGCCGACGAAGTCCAAGCGGTTGTCCGGATTGCCGCGAAAAACCGCGTTGCTGTTTATCCGGTAAGCGGCGGCAAGAACTGGGGTTTGGGAGACGCCTGCCCGACAGGACCCGGGCAGGTGGTTGTCCACCTTCGGCGATTGAACCGTATCCGAGAGGTCAACGAAGAACTCGGCTATGCCGTCGTCGAAGCGGGCGTCACCCAGGGGCGGCTCTACGAGCACCTGCGTGAGAACTACCCCGACCTGATGATGGACGCGACCGGAGCCGGTCCGAACGCGACGATCGTTGGCAACATAATGGAGCGCGGGTTCGGCCACTCGCCGCTGGGGGATCGGTTCCACAACTCCTGCAACTACGAGGTCGTGCTGTCTAATGGCGAATTGATCCGCACCGGGTTTGGGGCGTTTGAAAACGCCACGACGGCTCATCTGTTAAAGGCGGGTCTCGGGCCTTCACGAGACGGGCTCTTTACACAGTCCAACCTTGGCGTTGTGACGTCGATGACGGTCTGGTTGATGCCGCGCCCCGAACGCGTCGAGGCATTCGCGTTTAAGGTAGACGACGACGCTCGACTCGGGGCAATCATCGACGCGTTGCGGCCGCTCCGCCTGCAGGGAACACTTACGAGCACGATTCACATCGCGAACGACCTGCGGCTCATCTCCAGCAAGACAACTTACCCGTACGACGAGACGGGCGGGCAGACGCCACTAACGCGCGAGAAACGCCAGGAGCTACGCCAACGCTACCAGGTCGGGGCGTGGAACGTGTTGGGAGGGGTCTACGGGTCCCATGCCATTGTTCGCGCGACGCGTGACGCGGTGCGAAAGGCCCTACGTGGTGTTGCGACGCCGCGATTCGTGAATGACGGTCGCTTAGCGCTGGCCAAGCGAGCCTTGGCGATCTCAAGCCGCGTAGGCATCGGTCGTGGCTTCGCCGAGCAGGTGGGCTGTATTGAATCCGCCTACGAGTTGCTGAAGGGCAAGCCCGTCGCCGAGCACCTGCGGGGGGCGGCATGGCGGCGCCGCGAGTCTATCAAATCAGACGCATCGCAAGACCCGCTCGACCGTGGCGATGGCTTGGTATGGCTCAGCCCGACGCTGCCGATGACAGGTGAGCACGCCGTGGCGTGGGAGAAGATCGCCACCGAAACGCTCGAGTCGCATGGCTTCGAACCGTTGATGACCTTTGTTTCCATCAGCGGTCGGGCGATGTGCGCCCCGACAACGATCTGTTACGACCGCACTGATGTAACACAAACACAGCAGGCGCAACGTTGTTATAAACAGCTCTTCGATCGGGCGATGAAGGCGGGTTACACACCGTACCGACTGGGAACGCAGTCGATGGGAGACGCCGGACTTTCGAGCAAGGCTTCCGGCGACGCTGCACCATCGGCTCCATCGCCGAGCGTTCTTGCTCCAGGACGCTACGCCCCGCTGTGAGGCCGCTGCATCACCAGCGGGGACGTGCCCGAGCGGCGGCTGGGCGCTACCACGTCCGCGGGGTAATCGCAGCGAAGGCGACCCTTCCGCAGAGTGGTGTGGGTGGTGCTTTCCAGTTACGCCACGAAGTATGGCCATAAACACGTGTTCAGAGCCCCGTAGAGGGCCGCTACACGCCTCCTTAGGCTCGCCTCAGGGTTTCTTAAGCCCTCGGTCCGAACGCAGCAGGCGGCGTTCTGTGGGCTTCTGGGGGGTACTCCGACGGGGGTTGGTTGGCCAATCAAAAAGGGCAGGGAACCCTAAGGTTCCCTGCCCCAATTCGTCAGTAAGTGAAGTGACTAGCCGCTCGGACTAAGCACGCTTCCGGCGACCGGCACACAGACCGAAGGCGCCACTGGCCAGGAGGCCCCAGACAGCAAAGGTTGTGGGCTCGGGTACCTGCGCTAAACTCGCGAAGGATGTCTGAGTGATTTGAAACTGGTAAGTGCCTGGGTTCAGAGAAATCGTCTCTGAAGTAAAAGTTTGGTTAACCTGAGGGCCTGAGATGGAGGAGCCTGGGCTAATGATAGAAATCAGATTGTCGTTCAACGCACCGATGCCGAGGGTGCCGTCAGCTGCTGAGCCGTAATTGAAAGGGGTACCCGTAGTAGAGGTCCCATTGATGGTAATCGAGTAACCGCTGCTGGCAGATGCGACGAACGGTATAATTCCCGTATTAGTGACATCCATCTCTAGCAACGCGTCGAAGCTGAATGTGAGAGTAATTGGCGCTGTGACACGAATGGATTGCACCTGTAACTGCTCAAAAGAAGAGGTCGCTCCGGCCAATGGCAAGGTGTCATCGGCACCTATGCTAGCCATAGTTGTTACTGATGCGCCCCCTGGGCTAAGGATGGTGCCACTACCGTCAGAATCTGCAAAAATATAGGGAGTGCCAACAGTTCCATGGGACGGGAACGCGTTATCAGCGACTAGGGTCCCAAACGAAGAGATTGTGCCGTCCAGAGTTGTACCAAAAGTAGTCACGAGTCCTGGAGTGACGGTGTCCATCTCAACGTCGAAAATCCAACTCTCGTTGGGACCGCCCAAAGGGGTTATAGCTCCTGGGTTGCTGGCATTGACGGTGAAACCAGAGATGGAAAGTTTGGACGTTGCTTCGATCGCAGCGAGTGTCGTTCCGGAGATCAGGCTGCACGCTACAGCGGCAGCTAGAGTTAGGATTCGGGCGTACATCGTATTGTTACCTTAAGAAGCTGGGAGGAATTTTGAGAAACAGCCGCATGACTGGGCAGTACAAAGCAGACTAGTAGCCGCCAAGTCATCTGTGCGGTTGCCAAGTGCAGCTGAGCCATGACACCGGCATAAAACAGCGATGCATAACCCGTGAGCTCAAACCCGCGGTGGTCTCAGCAATTCCATCCCAGGGGCCTCCGGCAGGAAGAGCGAACGCTCAGCGGCGTAGCGCTCGACCGGGGCGTCGTCCGCGAGGAGTGGCTCGGAAGCGGCGTAGGGGGCGAGCCCCACACCATTGCCAGAGCCTGCGGACGTTGAAGAAGTGGACGTGGTCGAGCCGCCGGACGAGCCGGCATCAAGACTCAGCGTCGCAAACTGTTTTTGATCCGTCCGGCTGGGAACAGGTAGGTCTTCAGCTGGGCACGAAGGCGACTCGTCGGCAGCGGCCCCTCGGGAGGCCCGCTTCGAGGAAGGAGCTGCCATCGACTGATCGGCGTCGGCAAGCTTCTCAAGCGCCACATCGATCTGGTCCGCCGTGAGCGGGACGCCAAATTCAACGCCAAACTCGGCATCGGACGCCGGCGCCAGAATACTGGCTCGGAGGTCAGCGCAACCAAACGCCGCGCAGAACGCCACCAGAATCAACGCAGATCGCGTTGCTCGGTGAGGCTCGGCTGGGTTGCTTTGGCGCGTCATCTAAGTCGCTGGATGAGATCGTCGTGTGTGCACAAGGCAACTCCTGCCCGGGGCACATCACGCGGCATTGTCGTGGATTGCCGCAACGCATGCAAGCATAAAAAGCCGGAAATTCTGTCGGACAGTCTGCCCTCCCGAAATCAAAGCAAGCGTGGCGATCATCCAGGCTTGGGCAACCGGCAGGCGTTCCAGATTCCGCGCACCCTACGGATCGCCTCTGACCACCCGTGTGGGCGCGGACGCAGGTCCGTTACGGCGAAGTGTCCCAAGGAGGTGGGGGTAGGGGAGGATATGGTCGCTGCTAGGCCTTTCGCACTAGTCGAGAAACTCTGGGGAGGGGGGTCGGGCTGGCTGCGCTAGGTTTGACGGTGCGGTTCCGAGCACCTTCGTCGTTTCAAGGTTTCTTTGCAGATAAATCGCTTGCGGGTACCCCCCTCGTAGGTATCATCAGCACGACAAGTTCAAGCGTGATTTGGCGCAAAATTGCTTCTCACCTTGCGCATTTCGACCCTTCGGGTCACCTTCGCATCATGAAGATCAACATCTGGAAGAGCGGCATCAACTTACGAAGGGCTGTGTCGAGTCTACCTAGTCGCGTCCAAGCGGACGTGCCCGGAGCCTGATTCGCAGGCTGGGACGCTCGTACGCAAAGGGGGCCGGAATGAACTCACAAGCAGACCGCCTGGACAATGTCGCCTCCAGTTTAGCTGGGCCGCGAGATGCTTCGCGATTCCTTTACCCTGTGGACCTTCTCGATCGGGATCGCTCTGCGTCGGAGCAATTGGAGTCAAGTTGCGAAGCTCGTATCACGCGGTTCGTAGGACCCGTGTCCGACGAAGACGAGGCAGCCGCTCCGCATGAGGCCGGCTCCAGCGCCGAGTTCTGCGAAAGATCGAGTGAGATTGAGGGGCGGGGGTGGTGGCTCGTCTACACAAAGAGCAGGCAGGAGAAGAGGCTATCGCAACAGCTTTCCGAGATGCGCGTCCCTCATTACTTGCCCGTGCATAAGCGGGAGGCGATTACGCGGGGACGAGTCCGCTCGGTCGAGGAGCCGCTCTTTTCCGGCTATCTCTTCTTGTACGTGGATGACACGCAGAGGCGAGAAGCGCTGACTACCAATCGAATTAGCGTGACCTATCCGGTAAGCGACGGAGATCGGCTTCGCAATGAGCTCAAGCAGATCGCCCGAGCGATCGGAGTCGGAGCCCGACTTACGCTCGAAGCACAGATCGAGCCAGGCGACTGGGTGCGAGTGCGTTCCGGGGTCTACGAAGGTTTAGAGGGAGTCGTTCTGAGGCGGAAGAACAAATCAAAGCTGCAATTGTCGGTCAACTTCCTGAAGCAGGGGGCCTCACTAGAGCTGCCCGACTGCTTATTGGAGGTGATCGATCCCCCCCAGATCGACGACTCACCGGCGGTCGAAATCGTCGGCCGGAGAGGCCTGTGAAGGCTCTCGAGCGTTGATGAAATCGTTGCCGGCCGGCAGCGATCAGGCGAGAAGAGGCTAGGCGCCGAATTGCTTCGGAGCAGACGCCTCAATATATAGCCGCCCTTTCGAGGGCAAAAGCCGCTCGGACGCGGAACGTTTGCGACAAAGCGCGCAATCGACGAGAACGGAGTGTGCGCAAAATTGCTCGCTAAAGAATTAGGCAACCGCTGAAGTGAATAGCTCCAACCTACCTAGCTCCGAGATTGGTCGCACCAGCGATAGTGGTGCATGGCGTACCAGTGTGCTAGCCACGCTGGTAGTTCTCGCCATAGCGGTGGTCTGGTCGTATTGGCCCGCTCTGGTTGATATGGTCAGGGCGTGGAATAGCAATCCGGACTATTCACACGGGTATCTCGTACTGCCGATTGCCGTCTACTTTCTTTGGGCACGGAGAAACGCCATCGCGTCCGAAGTTATCGCGCCTAGTTGGGCTGGGATCGCGCTGCTGGGGGGCATTGTCGCCATTCGCTACTTCTCTGCTAAGTACTATTTAGGCCCCGTCGATTCCTGGACTTTTCCGTTATCAATTGCCGGGATAGTCCTTGCCATTGGCGGTTGGAGGTGCCTCCGCTGGAGTTTGCCGAGCATCGCGTTTCTCTACTTCATGATTCCAATTCCCTACTCAGCCGAGACTTGGCTGAGCGTTCCGCTGCAAGCCGTTGCGACGAAGTTGGCCACCGAGTCTCTGCTTCTACTCGGGCAACCTGCGATTGCTGAAGGGAATGTTATCTGGATCGAAGACCACCCTCTCATGGTGGCCGAAGCGTGCTCAGGACTCCGGATCCTCGTAGGCATCAGCGCGTTGGCGTTCGCCTTCGTCTTGTTCTCTAGCTGGTCGTGGTGGCAGAAGGCGATGGTCTTAGTCGCTACGGTTCCCGTTGCATTGGCGGCCAATGCGGCTCGGATCGTCGTCACTGGACTATTGCATCGGCTGGTGTCGGGCGAGGTTGCAAAGCAGTTCAGTCACGACATGGCGGGGCTCGTCATGATTCCTTTCGCGGCATTGTTGTTTTTTGGATTGCTGGTCTACGTGGAAGCGTTATTTCCTCGAGTGCAGACGATTTCACCAAGTGCGGTTGTGAGATCGTCTGGATCGGATCGCTGAGCGATGTTGCATCAAGGCTTACAACGGATCGACGCATGAGCGACCATACAAAAACTGACGAAACCCAACTCCCGATACGGCGAGTGGACAACGGCATCGTGAAGCACGACGCATATCACCGTCACCCCCGCCCAGTGAACAATAGCGGTCCGGCGCCGTCTCACTTCACGCCCAAGTTTCTACTCTGGGTTTTTTCACGCTCGTGGAAGGTCGTTGTTCCGGTTGGAGTTCTCCTTGCAGCCGCAACTGCCGCCGTCCTCTTGTACACTTACGTTCCCCAGTTCGCTGCGTCGGGTTTAATCAAGATTGAGGACATTCAGCCATACGTTGCTTTCCAGCAGGCCGCCGTTGGGAGCAATAACGGAAGCTTTATACGAACGCAGATCGAATTGATGCGGAGTCCCGTTGTTCTGCGAGAGGTGCTCTCCGATCAGCGGGTAGGAGCTGCGTCTCACTTGAATAAGACGCCAGACCGATTGAGTCACCTCCGAAAAAATCTCCAGATAAAACAGGTTGGTGGGTCAGAGCTTTACGAGGTCTCATACTCGGCGCCCTCGCCGCAAGAGGCAAGCGATGTCGTTGGAGCGGTGATACAGCAGTATTTTGCCCGTCAGTCCGATGAGGGCTATCGTCGTGTCCAGCGCGTCGTCGATCTCCTTGAAAAAGAGCGGACGCGACGACAACTGGAAGTCGAACGACTCCAGACCTACGTGATTGATTTGTCTCGGGAGGTTACCGGCAAGGACCCGTTCGGGCAGAACGTTGTTGACGTCGAGAAGGCGATCAGCCCTCTGGCTTCACTACATCAACAGCTGACCGAGATCGAAGTCCGCATCGAGATATTGAAGGCAGAGCTTCAGTCAATCGAAGAGACCCCGATCGTCACGCAGACCCATGAGGACCGTACCGGGTCGATCGACCTTGAAGTGTCGATGCATGCCGAGGTGCGTCAACGGGAGCAAGCCATTCTTGCCCTTGAGTCCCAGATGCGGCAGATTCAGCAACTCACCAAACAGTGGCGGGAGAATGGTTCATATAAGTCGCTGTCTGATGCTCGTAAGCACGCAAGAACGGAACTAACGGAATTCAAAGCCGCGCTGCGTGAACAGCTCTTAGCGGCTCGGGAGTCAGATCGCCAAGTCGGCGGTCAATCGGTCGCCGATCACAAACGAGAAGAGTTGGCTTCACTCGAAATCCAAGAGCGCACGCTCCGGAGAAGATTCGAAAAGGAACTTGCAAACGTTCAGGAGGGGGGAGGCAAGGGGGCGGAACTCGAGTTCGCAAAGGCGGAGCTCGCGCGGGAGGAGAAGGTATTTGAGTTGATCGCCGCGAGGAAGCTTGCCCTTCAGACAGAGTCGAAGGCGCCCGCTCGAGTGGAAGTCGTCGATGAAGTGACTGCTTCCCCGGTCCCGTTGGAAGCTGCCCCATGGAAGAAGCTTGTTCTTGCGTGCGGGCTAGCGATGGCTGCCCCATTCGGTTTGGCGGTGCTACGCGAGGCGTCGCTACGCCGCGTCTCTGATGCCGAACAGCTCTTCGAGGACACTCGTCTTCGGATCCTGGGAGAGATCTCCACTTTCCCGACTCGCCGTGTAGCGGCCAACCCACGACAGATTCCTCGTAAGCTTCGCAAGGAGATGTTCGCCTTCGCGGAGTCGATCGACGCGCTGCGGATGAGCCTGACATTCTCAGCCGACTCCGAACAGCAGCGGATTGTTGCGATCACGAGCGCCAATTCGGGTGAAGGCAAATCAAGCGTGTCGGTCGCGCTCGGCATGAGCTTCGCAAATGCGACGCGACGGCGAACACTCATCATCGACGGCGATATGCGTGACCCTAGTGTGACCGACCTGCTCGACGTGCCGGCCGGTCCCGGCCTGTGCGAGGTCCTAGGGGGAAAGCTCTCGCTGAACGAAGCGATCCAGCCCGTTCCTGCTACGGAGCACTTGTTTGTGCTTCGCGCAGGTTCGTGTGCCGGTGCGCCTCACCATCTGGCGCAGCCGCAGCGCTTGCAAAAGCTAGTGGAGGCACTTCGCGGAGATTTCCGAACAATCGTAATTGATACGCCCCCTGTCCTCGGCGCCAGCGAGGCACTTTCGTTGTGCCGATCGGCCGACATGACCGTCGTCTGCGCCCGCCGAGGTGTGAGCCGAATCCGGCAGATTAAGATCGCCAGCGAGAAGCTTGAGAACGCAGGGGTCTCCATAGTGGGTTCTGTGTTGAGTGGAGTTCCTCCCCGCGGCTATGGCTACGCTTACGCCTACGGGTATGGATACCGCGACGACACTCAGGAACAGATCGAGTCGGACGATGCGGGAAGACGTTGATCTACCCTCTAGGTCAAGAGTAGACACCATTAGCAGGCGGCAGTTTTACCTGAAGTGAGCGAGAACAAGCCAAACCAATCGACGCATCGAGCGGGGGCCGCGAAGGCGTCTCGATCAAGCGCCGTGTCCGAGCATCGCGTCGTCAATTTTTCACTCTTGGGTGTCTCCGCCATCGTTCTGCTGGCGGTTATTGCTGCAGGTTATTTCCTGCGAGGACACCAGCAACAGCGACTCTCGAAATACTTGGCCAGCAGGTCCCAGCAGCTTGCCGACGCTGGCGATTGGCGAAAGGCGAAGTTCTATCAACAGAGGTATTTGCAGGCGCATCCTCAAGACTTCCAAGCGAGGGTTCGTCTTGTTGAGATTGCGAGCGAACTTTCTTCCAGCCGCGAAGATGTGGACTACCTGCTGCGACTGCTGTACGAGACGATCGGCTTGTCGGGCGAGGGATCGTCCGAAACGGTTGTCGGGATGCGAACTCTGCTCGCCGAGAAGTTACTTGTCGTTGGCGACTACCAAGCCGCCATCCGGGAGTCTCAGCGAGTTCTCGACTCGAAGAGTTCGGAGCATCAGCCGTCTGCCCGGCGAGTCCTTGCGTTGGCGAGTTGCAACAGTGTTCCAGCGCGGGGTGTTGTGTCCGAGGTCGAGCGTCGCGAACGATTCGGCAAAGTTCTCCCGCAAGTCCTCGAAGCACTGGCGTCGAATTCGAAGGACGTCACTCTGGCGCAGACTGCCGCGGAGATCTACCGAACTTACCCACTCCTGGCGCCCTCGCCCGGACCGAGTGCTGCTGAGCTTGCCGATAAGATAATCGATGATCTCGTGGCGAGTTCTGCGGGCGACGCCGACGCCTTGTTGGCCCGGTATCGCTACCGCAAGCGTTACCTTCTCCCCAAGGCCGAAGACGACTTGCAGGCAGCGCTCGCGGCTTCACCAGAACATTTCGAGGCAAATCTCTTAACGGGCTTAGAGTATGCCGCAACGAAGGATGATGCCGAATCCGTCGGGAACGCTAAACGCCACTTTGAAGCCGCTGTTCGTTCGAAGCCGACCGACGAGCGTGGTTACCTTGCGCTGTCGCAACTCCTGTGGCGATCAGGAGAGCGTAGCGCTGCCATTGAAACGCTGGAGTCGGCGTCCCGTCAGCTGCCTCCCACCGTCTTAGCGACGAGGTTTCTGTTGGCAGACTATCTGTTGGCTGAAGGGGAACACGAGAAATCGGGCGAGGTTGTCGTCGCTCTGAAATCGCAAGTAGAGAACCAGCTTGCTCGCTTCCCGGTGCAATCGCGAGGTCAACTCACCAACCGTGTGCGTCTCCTAGAAGCGCGTCTCGACGCGGCGAGAGGCGACATCGCTTCGGCAATCTCATTGTTTAGCGCTGTAGCCGATTCGCCGGAGAATGAGACCGGCAGCACCGCGTCAACCGAGGTAAGCCGTCAGGCGAGGCTTGGCGCGTCTCAGTTGCTCGCGACAGTTGGACACTGGGACCAGGCCGGTCAGGAGCTGGCTCGACTTGCTGACCGCCTTGCCGTGGAGATCCAGTCCGCTGACGCCCAGAAGGGAAATGCCGAGTCGCTTACCGATCCCGGGGCTGTCGAGGGCGAATACCGCCGTGCACGGCTTCAAGCAGCCGAAGCATTCCTCCGGTCAGGGCAGCCCCAAGAAGCACGCTCTCAGATCGATATGTTGGGGAAGATTGGATCGCTTCCAGTGGACGCGATCGAGCTTCGACTGGTTGTCGAGCTCGCACTGCAACTGGATCTGCAACCTCAGAATCGTCGGTGGGACGAATTCGCCTACCTACTAGAGCGAGCTCGGAGCCTGCAGCCAGAGAGTGAGCGGGTTTACTTCGCCGAACTGCAGCAGGCAGTTGCAGTCCACCTGTCAAATGACTCATCAGCCAGACTAGCCGATGTGATTGCCAGCGGCGAGAAGCGGTTTGACAAGAGCCCCGGTTACTGGCGCGCAGCCATGAGTGCCTACCTGCGGGTTGATGACGTGCAGGGCGCGGAGCGATCGGTAGCTCGATTCTTGGATGTTGAACCAGACCCGATGCGTAAGGCCGAAGTAAAAGTTTCGTATCTCGTCCTCACGAATCGGCTTGAAGAAGCGAGTGCTTGGCTCTCGGAGCAGATCGCTCAAAGTCAGGACCCACAAAAGCGATCGTTGCGTCGTCTAGAAGTGCAGGTTCTCTCACAGTTTCCAGACAAGTCTGACGCACTATCCAAAGCTGTCGCCTTGGCGGAAGCACCCGAGGGCAATAAGGAAGAGGTCGTGCTCGCTCTAGAGTTGGCCGCTTCCCAGCAAGAATGGGAGTTAGCCGAGAGATTAGAGGCGCGGCTCGCCGAGCAAAGGATGATTTCGCCCTCGGATGTCGACTTCTACCGGGCGGTGCGACTGATTGGCACTTACGAGAAACTCACTCAGGGCCAGCGCGAAGAACTCTCGAAGATCGTATCGAGGCAACGTTCCGAGAGGCCAGGGTGGCGAAAAGGGGCAGCACTTGCAGCGCAGTACGCGGAGGTTCGAGGTGACGTCAACGGTGCTATCCAGGCTTACGAACTAGCCGTTACTCTCGGCGACCGCCGCCCTGAGGTACTCGAGCGACTGACCCTGCATCTTTACCGTACGGGTGAGTACGACCGTGCTCAGCAAGTCATCGATCGACTCTATTCGGGCGACGGCGACCTCTCCGTCGGCGCCGAGTCACTCGCCATCTCGACCGCCGTAAAGAGGCAGCGGATCGAAGACGCGCTCGTTATCGCCCGCAGGTCAGTGGAAGCCCACCGAAACGAGGTGGAACGACGGCTGTGGCTCTACAACGTCTTGTTGGCTGCCGAGAATCCGACCGAGGCTGCCTCGGTATTGGAAGAAGCCCGGGAGGATTTCCCCGATGACGAATTGGTTTGGAACGCCCAATTCATGCATCACCTGAGAGGCGGACTGCACGAGGCCGCCCGTGAGTTGTTGAGTCAGCTCCCACCTTCGATCGCCAAGGATGACTACCGTCGAAGCCTAACCATCGCAAGAGGGAGCGAGCAACTTGGAGACCTCGCCGAAGCGGAAAGGAGCTACGCTGCGGCCCTGGAGATCCGGCCTGACGATTTGGATGTCCGCTTGAGTTACGCCAACCTCTTGGTCCGCAAGAATCCGCAGGCCGCCAAGGAGCAGTTCGAGAGGATCCTCACGGGAGATCCTAAGAATGCCGACGCGCGAAGGAAGCTCGCCGCCCTTCTTGCATCGAGCGGCGCGGTTACCGACTGGGGGAAGATCGACTCGCTCCTCGCCGACGCCGGCAGTGGCGGTGAAATCGCCGACCGAAGATTGCGGGCAGTCTTGCTGACCCGTCGCGGCCGAAATGTGCAGGAACGCGCCTCGAATTGTGAGCTTGCGAGGCGGATTCTGACTGGAGTCGTCGAAGACTCGGGAGCAACTCCTGAGGACATTGACTACCTGCTTCTTGCGGGAGCCTACGAGCAAGAGGGGATGTTCAAGCGAGAAGTTACCTACTTCGAGTCTGCACGGAACCAATTGCGGCGTCTTCTTGAGCGTACTGACGCGTCGGATAAGTACGAGAATTTGTACCTCACCTATCTTCTGCGCACCGCGGATGAATTGGCGAAGATCCCTCAGGCGGAAGGGGCACGACAGGTATTCCTTCGGGACGCCAGCGGTCGATTGGAAGACCTTGAGCGACGTCTCACCGCGCGTGGTGATGCTGTTGACTTGTCCGCGAGACAGGCACTGATCGCCCACCAGACGCGGCTCCTACGGTCAGAAGGTCGGATTGACGAAGCGCTTGAGAAACTCGCCGCCTACGCCGATAGATTCGTCGATACGGCGGAAGACCCTGGCGCGAAGGCGCGCTTGGTTCTCGGGCTTGCCTCGCTTTATTCCTTGCTGGAAGCATACGAACTTGCGGAGCCTCGATACCGGGAGCTGATGGAATTAGCTCCAGGAGCGAGACTGCTTCTTTCGCAGTCTTTGGTGAGACAGGGCAAGTCTGCCGACGCAGTGAATCTCTTTTTGGAGCAAGATACCAAGGACCTGTCGCCCAAGAGTGCAGCAGTGCTCGCCGGGATCCTTGCGAGCGATCAAGCCGAGAGTGAGCAGTATGAACGGGCTTGGCCGGCTATCTCGGGGGCTATAGAGCAGCATGGCGACGATGTTGAATTACTCATGTCGGTCGCCGTCCTTCATGTGACGCGAGGCGATGAGGATGAGGCCATTCGCTTGTTTCGACGGGTTATTGAAGTGGCGCCGGACCACACACTTGCTCTGAATAATCTGGCGACGCTGCTTGGCGAGCGAGAGAGCGATCGCGCGGAAGCCCTACAGGTCGTCGGGCGAGCCATTAAGGTGGCCGGACGGAACGCCGCGCTGCTCGACACGCAAGGGACGATCCAGCTGAGGGTTGGCGCCGTCTCCGAGGCCATCGCCTCTCTTGAGGAGTCGGTCGCCTCCGTGGATGTCGATCCCCGGTACTACTTCCACCTATCGGCTGCCTACCTGCGGAGCGGTCGAACGGCCGACGCCGCTAATGCGTTCAAGGAAGCGAAGCGTCGTGGCATCGCAGACGCGGTGCTGACGGCAGCCGATCAAGTTCTGATGCAGGAGATCAAAGCGAGTCTTGATGTATCTCGAACCGTTTCTCGTAAGGCTTCTTGACGGGTGAAACAACTCACAGCAAACCAATCTGTCGCAAGGTTTTCCGTCGCGGTTGCCGCCCTGGCGCTGCTTTCAGTCGCGTTGGGAGGCCTGGTCCATGGTCGCCTTTCTCACCGCTGGGGTGAGCCTGCTGATCTCGTGGCGGCAGCCGAGGTGCTCAACGATTTTCCTGAGCAGTTCGGCGACTGGCGACTGGCGACAAAAGAATCGATGGATGACAGTGTGGTCGAGACTCTGCAATGCGCAGGTTACCTAAGCCGCGCCTATACAAATTCTGCAACCGCGGAGTCGGTTCGTGTAGCCGTCATCGTCGGCCCACCCGGCCCCACGGCGGTCCATACTCCCGAGATTTGCTATTCCAGCCGCACATACAACCTTGAGAAGCGTCCCGAGTCCGAAAAAATCGGAAATGAGCAAGACGGCGACACATTCTGGTCAGTTAAGTTCCGTTCCAAAGAAGCGGGAGGCGGTGAATTGAATGTTTACTACGCCTGGGCGTCTGACGGAGTTTGGCGAGCTTCCGAATCGCCTCGATATGAGTACGGCGGTCTCCCCTTCCTTTACAAGATTCAAGTGGCGGGTGCGCCGTCACCGTTCGGGGTGAGGCAGGAAGAGGACTTGTGCAAGAGGTTCTTGCAAGACCTCTTGCGGAGTGGATGGCGGGTGGGGCCAAAAGTCGGCAATGAAGTTTAGGAATCACGTCATGAGATCATCTGGAATGTCTGCAACACTCGAGCTTGAGACGTTCGCGAAGGACTCGGACTGCGAGCCTTTGGAGCAATTCGCACCGTCAAGCTATCTCAGGAGAAAGCGACTTCCTGTGAGGCTGGTCGGGATTGTGTTAGGGGTGTGTCTTGCGCCACTAATAGCGATGTTAATCGTCGCCGTTCGGCTAACCTCCCGCGGTCCCGGATTGTATTGGCAGCGCCGAGTCGGCCTCCATGGCCGGGAGTTCACCATTTATAAATTGAGGTCAATGCGCCAGGATGCAGAGTCACTCAGCGGCCCTGTATGGGCTCGTAAAGGAGACAGCCGCATCACGCCGATTGGCGGGTTTTTGCGATGGTCGCATCTTGACGAACTGCCACAGATCATCAATGTCATTCGCGGAGAGATGTGCTTTGTGGGGCCCCGTCCCGAACGTCCGGAGATCATTGACGAAATCATCGAGGAAGTTGATGGCTACTTGGATCGCCATGAGGCGATGCCCGGCATTACCGGCGTCGCGCAAGTTAACCTGCCTCCCGATGAGAATGTCTACTGTGTAAGGCGCAAAGTTGCCGCAGACAAGTACTACATTGAGAACGCAAGTCTGTGGCTCGACATTCGTCTCATGCTCGCCACCTTCCTGCGGATTGCCGGGATACGTTATCACTACGGCGCCCGCCTCTTAGGCGTCACACTTCCCGTTGAAGTACTCAAGCTGGAAGCGTCTCTTGAGGATAACGCTTTGTCAGAGCTGGAGAGTGATTTTAGGCCGGGCGTCTTGCCTGCTTCGGCCGAAGAGACCCATGTCGATCTCATCGGCGCTGAAACGCTCGTCGCGCCTGCATGGAACCGCAGCGTTGAAAGTGCGGTGTCCTCCAGCGCTAGACCAAATGCGCCTCGTTAGTGTGGTGAGCTTAACGCTGTCGCACGGGACGAATAGCGTTGCTTGAAGCGGGGTGTTCTCCGCCGAATCTCACGGATGAGGAGTTGCCTCACCGTCATGGTGGCTTGATGAGTTGTTGCATTGGAGTTGGATTGCAGGCGATCGCGGTGCCATTGATGTCCAATAGTCGGACGCATTCACAAGTCATGGAAGACGGTTTCTACATTGATATCGCAGTTGACGTCTTCGCGAGCCGTGGCTCATTTGCGAAGAATGCCCTCGCACACAGCCCCGAGGGTGCAGAAGTGGTCGAGACGGTTAGTCCTCGCACTTCCCCGGTGGATCTGTGTCGGCTCGAGTCTTCTGTGCACAAGTATGCTTCACATTGCGGCGTCGTTTCCGGCTTGAGTCAGTCTACGACGCCTGCGTTTTCGCGAGCAAAGAGTAGTCGCCTCGCCACCACCCCACCTACAAGCCTTTCTAGGCGCGTTATGGCGAGATGTTCGGCCTATTTATTCTGCTCAATTTGATCCTGTTTCTCCGTCCCGGAGAGATTGTGCCAGGTCTGCGTGCTGCGCCGCTCTACCAGGTTACGATCCTGGCGTGCCTAGTCGGGGTTTCATCAACGTTGCCGCAGCTGCTGTCAGGGCAGTTCCTTCGGCAAAACCCCGTTAGCGCCTGCGTGACAGCGGTTCTCGTGGCCGCTCCACTTTCGTTCCTGGGCCAAGGGCTCGGTCAGCTTTTCTATTTCGGCCAGCTCGCCTTCGAAGACTTTGGCAAGACTTACCTTTACTTCCTGGTCGCTACGGCGGTGCTGACCAGCGCAGAGCGAATCGAGCGGATGCTTGTCTGGTTGGCACTCATGATCGGTGTGGTGGCGGCCCTCTCACTTGCACATGATCGGGGCCTTCTCGTTATTCCCGAGCTAGCGGCAATCGAACGAAGCGAACTCGACGAGAGCGGGCAGAAGTTAACGTTCACCCAGTTGCGCGGAACGGGGATCTTCAACGATCCGAACGACTTGGCGATGGTGCTGACGGTCGGGTTTGTCGTGGCGGTGCACACGATGAGCTCACCGTGGGCGGGCGCCGCTCGCCCTATCGCGATCGCGGTGGCGGCTCTCTGCGTGTTCGGTATCTTCGAGACGAAATCGCGCGGCGGGGCACTAGGATTCCTTGCGGCGGGGTGGGTGATGGTTTACGCCCGCTGGGGAATGAGCAAAGCCGTCCTTGCGGCCGCTGGGATGGCCCCCGTAGCCCTGGCGATCTTCGCGATGCGAGAGGGAGGGGGCTCCGTCACCGAAGGCACCGCCCTGCATCGCATCCAGCTCTGGTCCGAAGGACTGAAGTACCTGAAATGGAACCCCCTCTTTGGTGTTGGGTACGACCGGTTCGCCGCGGAGATCGGGCTGGTCGCTCACAATTCCTTCGTCCATTGTTTCACCGAGCTGGGCTTCTTTGGCGGAGCGTTTTTCCTCGGCGCTTTTGTCGCGGCGGGAATTGGCCTCAGGCGGGTCTGGCAGCATGGCAACGATTATCTGCCCCCTGCAAACCGGGCCCGGATTGCGACTGTGGCGGCCTGTCTCGTTGGTTACACTACAGCGATGCTCACGTTGTCCCGGGGCTACGTGGTCCCGACCTACCTGATTCTCGCACTCGCGGCGAGAACCGCGGCGATCGAGCAAGAGAGTCTCCACGAAGAAGGCGTCCAGGTCGATCTGCCGCAGTTTGACGGGGCCTTCTTGTGGACCCTTGCGAAGGCAAGCTTTGCCTTCTTACTGGCGATCTACTTATTTGCTTTCATGATTACTAGGCTGGTGATGTGATCGGCGAGATTGTTAGCAACGCGTCCACCGTCGACGCACCGACTGAAATCGATAGTTCGACTGAAATCGTCACAGCCGAGGCGGCTGCCATGCCGCCCGCGGCGGCCAATCGCTTCGAGGTTGTCATCGAGCCCCGGCGTGGCTTCTCGCTCGTCGATCTCGCCGAGCTCCATGCGTACCGCGACCTGTTCCGCTTCCTGGTCTGGCGCCAAGTCAAAGTCCGCTACGCCCAGAGCGCCATCGGCATCGGCTGGGCCGTGATCCAGCCCGTGTTCTCGGTGCTGCTCTTTACCGTTGTCTTTGGGAAACTCGCCCAGATCGAGAGCGACGGCGTCCCTTACGCCCTCTTCAGCTTCGCCGCCCTCGTCCCCTGGACGTACTTCTCGAACGCCCTCACCGAAGGCGTCGGCAGCCTGGTCAGCGAAGCCAACATGCTGCGTAAGGTCTACTTTCCGCGGATCATGATGCCCCTCTCCGCCGTCGTGGCGAAGCTGGTGGACTTCGTGATCGCGATGGGTTGCCTGGGGATCGTCATGCTGGCTCACCGCCACCTCCCCCCGTGGGAGATCGTCTTCATGCCGCTGCTGACGCTGCTCATGGTCGCCGCCGCGGCCGCGGTCAGCATCTGGCTCACGGCCCTCGCCGTCCAGTACCGCGACGTCAAGCACGCACTGTCCTTCGTCGTCCAGCTCGGCATGTACGCGTCGCCGGTCGTTTACCCGGCCAGCCTGATCCCCGAGCGGTTCCAGCTGCTCTACGCCCTCAACCCGATGGTGGGCGTCATCGAAGGCTTCCGCGCCTGCCTGCTCGGGACGCAGCCGATGCCCTGGGGCTTCTTCTTGGTGGGCTCCGCCGTCACCGCGCTGCTGCTGGTGACGGGGCTCGCCTTCTTCCGCAAGAGAGAGACCGTCTTCGCCGACGTCGCCTGATCGACGGCTGCTAATCACCGTCGCCTGATCGACCCCACCTGATCGACGGCGCCCGAATCGACACCCCCCCCTCCGCTATGACCCAGCCCATCATCTCTGTCGAGAACCTCTCCAAGGGGTACCGCATCGGCGCCAAGGAGGAGGCGGCCGATACGATCGTCGGGGCGCTGACCAAGTCGATCCGCGCGCCGCTCCGCAACCTCCGCCGGCTGCACGAGGCGACCAGCATCCGCGACGGCGACGAGCGCGACGATATCCTCTGGGCCCTCAAGGACGTCAGCTTCGAGGTCCACGAGGGCGAGGTCGTCGGCGTCATCGGCCGCAACGGCGCCGGCAAGAGCACGCTGCTCAAGATCCTCAGCCGGATCACCGAGCCCACCGGCGGCCGGGCCGTGATCCGCGGCCGGGTGAGCAGCCTGCTGGAGGTCGGCACGGGCTTCCACCCCGAGCTGACCGGCCGCGAAAACATCTACATGAACGGCACGATCCTCGGGATGACAAAGCGCGAGATCGACCGCAAGTTCGACGAGATCATCGACTTCTCGGGCGTGGAGAAGTTCCTCGACACGCCCACCAAGCGATACAGCTCGGGGATGCAGGTGCGGCTGGCGTTCGCGGTGGCGGCCCACCTCGAGCCGGAGATCCTGATCATCGACGAGGTGCTGGCGGTCGGCGACGCGGAGTTCCAGAAGAAGTGCTTGGGGAAGATGAAGGACGTGGCGGACGGCGGGCGGACGGTGTTGTTTGTGAGTCACAACCTTGCTGCAGTAAAATCGCTTTGCACTCGTGGCCTTCTGATACAAAGCGGAAAATGTAAGTTCGCGGGCGATACATCTGAGGCTCTCGCCGCGTATGCGAACATTAGTCCGGCTTCAAGTAATGCAGGTGAACGCGGGGATACCTACGCGTCCAGTGATATCTACTGCTCGCAGGTTGAAGCGTCACTTATAGGCCATCAACCTAATATGAAGTTGATACTAGATTTGAAACTTCGGTCGAATGCGCAGCATCCGCCATTACTAATTGCAATAGATCTTTTTGATACGCATGGCGATTGGCTTATGCAGACACTGCCATCGGATTCGCCCTTTGTGCATTCTCAGCCCGTTTCGGAGATCAGCATCTCGATCGACCTTCCGCCGCTTATCCCTGGTGATTATCAGATTGGAATCTGGGCAGGTACTGCACTCTGGGACGGTAGGTACGAAGATCGGTCGATCTGTAGTGTGTCGGTAGTTGATCCACCCGTCCACGGTCGCAGTTTGCCGCATAATCCAATGCGTGGGCACATAGCGCCCACTTCGAGATTGCTGACGCGTTCAGGTCGCGCTAGTCTATCTTCGCCGATAGGTGCTTGAAGAAATGAGAGGATACTGGTCTGCACAGTTTGTTGCGAGATGGGCACCCTACATGACTATCGGGTCTGCGATGAGGGTTCGTCGCGCTTTTAGCCTTGATGTCGATTGCGCTCAAACGGTTAGTGTTGTACTGCGGCCACCCATTGGGAGGCGTGTGCAAATACGTGTGCCGTCGTCTGATCTTGGCGCGATTGGCGAAGTAATGCGTCAGAAGGTTTACTCCCCAATTAAGAAGCATGTTAAGAAGGCAAGAGCTGTTTTGGATCTTGGCGCGAATATTGGCATAGCAACAAATTACTTTGCGTCCATTTATCCAAATGCCCAGATCATAGCTGTTGAGCCGCACCCCGAGACTTTCGAGCTTCTTGTTGAGAACACTAGGCATGCGAATTTTCGCGGCCTTGTAACGCCGGTTCATGCAGCCGTTTGGCATGAGGCTGGATCGCTAAATCTTACTACGCCTGAATCGGGGGCTTATGTTGCTGCAACAGTAGTCGAGAGAAGTTATGACGGTGATTGCGTGGCCGAAGGTATTGAAGTACCGGCGGTTAGGGTGCAGGATTTGCTGGCTAAGCTAGATGGAGGCCAGGCTGATATTGTGAAGATGGATGTTGAAGGTGCGGAAGCGGTGTTACTTTCTAGTTCTAACGATTGGATCGATTCGGTGCGTTGTCTCGCGGTTGAGTTTCATGCCGACTCGCGAGAGGCGTCCGGATTTGATGCGTTAATGAAAGAAAAGGGTCTGAGGGTTTACGAGTATCCACACACAGTGCTTGGGGTTAGGGAGTAAGGGTATGGTTGGGAAGCGTTTTGGCATTGGAGTCTAATCTGTAGTGGAGTGCGTTCTCGTAGAGGTTGATATTCGATTGAAGCAGAGCCGAACTCGACGAAGTTCCTCAAGAGAATTGATTTCACGCGGTTCAATAGTGCAGCATCGTTGTCGAATTGCATACGATGTAGCAGCCAGCAGCTCCGGTCCAGGACGTTATGTAATGTCCCTGTCGAAGGGGGAGAGCGGACACGACTCCCTATTGGGAGTCGACGTTAACGACAATCGGACTGACGATGTACCGCTATCGCGCGAGCGGCATGCCGAGCCGCGTCAGACCTACCGAGTCTTTAATAAGCTAGCGCCGGCTGACGCCAAGATCCTCCTCGGCGCCCTCCGCGAGGCCCGCGCGGAGGCGGATCGAATCCGCCGGATCGGCGCCGACCTCTACCACGCCCAGAACACTGGTTGCGAGACTTCGCCGATCGCCGCTCGTTGGGCCGGCATTCCGATCGTGCTAGGCACCTTCCACACCGACAGCACCTACGACCTCGACCGCCAGCGCGACGGCTGGGGCCACCGCCTCATCGAACGCTACAGCAACCGCTGTTTGCACCACGCCATCGCCGTTAGCGAAGCGACAAGACACGACTGGATGCGTCGCACCGGCATCCGCGGCGATCGCGTCACCACCATCCACAACGGCGTCTGCCCCGAGACGTACCGTCGCCGGCGGTCGCAGGCCGCCGCCCGCGCCGAACTCGGGCTCCCCGCCGACCGTTTGTTGATCGGGGCCGTCGGTCGCCTCGACCGAGCGAAGGGCCACGCCGATCTGATCGACGCCTTCGCACGGATCGCGACGACCAAGCAGGAAGCCGATCTCGTGATCGCCGGCGCCGGTCCTCTGCGTGAGGAGCTGGCGAGCCGCTCCGAGCGGCTGGGCGTCGCGAGCCGCGTGCATTTTCTCGGTCAAGTGAGCGAAGTGTCTTTGGCCTACGACGCGCTGGACGTCTACGCCATGCCGTCGCTGTGCGAGGCGCTGCCGTTCGCGCTATTGGAGGCGATGGCTCACGGCTTGCCTTGCGTGACGAGCCGCGCCGGCGGGATGCCCGAGGTGGTAGTTGATGGGCAGACGGGTCGGTTGGTGGCGACCGGCGACGTCGAGGCGTTGGCCACGGCGTTGACCAACCTGATCGGCGCCGAGGAACTGCGCCGCGACTACGGCGCTGCGGGCCGGGCGCGGGTTGAGAAGCATTTCACCGAGCGGCAGATGGTCGAGCAGACGCTACGAGTGTATGACCAATTGGTAGAGCAGCGCCTAACCAAACAGCGGAGTGGTTCGTGAACCCGCTCCATTCCGCGGCGATTTCTGCCTACCAGCATTTGGCGCCACGTGTTCCATCGTTGCAGAGGACTTATCGCCGTTACCGTAGGTACGGCCGAGCAGGTAACATCCTATTCGCCAAGCGAAGTCACGTCCTTTTTGCGCCAGTACTGGGGATGCATCGCTCTGGAACCAGTGCGACTAGCAATTTACTGGAGGCGAATGGGTTGTTTCTTGGTGACGATTTGATCGACGCCAACACGCATAACCCCGTGGGATTCTTTGAATCTGAGAGAGCGATCGTCCTCAATGAGGCGGTGCTGCGGCGATTCGGATCGGGGTACCTTGACCCCTCACCGCTAGTCAATCGATTCCCAACGAAGCTCTACAAACAGGCGATTCGATACCTGTTGGAGCTTTCGACGGAGCACAAGGTAGTCGGTTGGAAAGACCCGCGGACGACGGTGACATGGCCGTGCTGGCAAGAGGTTCTGAGTGACTGTCAAGTCCGACCGATCTGCGTCTTCCGTCACCCCGACGCGGTCGTGCGATCCTTGATGAAGATTTATAGCGACCTCGATCGCGAGAAATCCCTACGTTGCTGGCTCACGTATAATCGGCGCTTACTGGGGCTAGGCGCCGACGTTGAATGGATCAACTTCGACGAATCCCTAGGACCACAACTCGATCGGGTGCTGTCTCGCCTTGGACTGCAGTTCGATGAAGCAACCTTGGACCGGTTCGATACATCCCTAGTGCACAACCAGTCGAAGGCGAGCCCAACTGGCGATGCTGAAGTAGACGCAACGTACGAGTGGCTGCATACGGTGTGGTCTGCGGCACACGGAAGGTCTGAGGCGCCGCGTTGAAAGTCGCGATCGCATCTTCTGGCCTGGGGCATGTCGCCCGGGGGATCGAGGCCTGGGCCTCGGACCTCGCCGCGGAACTCGACCGCCGTGGCGTCGACGTCCGACTCTGCAAAGGGGCGGGCCCCGCGGCGGCGCCCTACGAGCGGGTCGTCCCCTGTGTACGGCGCGACTCGCGTCTGGGCCGGCTGGCTTCGACCCGATTGGCGACGCGCGTCCTCTGGCGCTTCGGCTGGGGCGGCGGCTACGCGGTCGAGCAGTCGACCTTCGCCCGGGGGCTCCTCCGCCTGCTCGCCGACGAGGACGTCGACCTGCTGCACGTCCAGGACCCGCTGCTCGCGCTGCTCGTCCAAGAGGCCCGCGGGCGGGGCGCCGTGAAGACGCGGGCGATCCTCGGCCACGGCACCGAAGAGCCGAACGAGTTCCTCGCCCGCCTCGACTACGTGCAGCACCTGGCGCCCTGGCGGCTCGAACAGGCGCAGCGGGAGGGCTGCCACAGGGCCAGTTGGACGGCGATCCCCAATTTCATCGACACCGAGCGTTTCGCCCCCGACGGCCCCAACCTACGCGATGAGCTAGGCTTGGCGGAGTCGACGCGGGTGGTCCTGTGCGTCGCGGCGATCAAACGCGGGCACAAGCGGATCGACTACCTGCTCGACGAGTTCGCGGCGGTCGCCGACGGCAGGGAGGCTTGCCTGATTGTCGCCGGGGGGCGCGAGTCGGACACCGACGAGCTGATGAAGATCGGCACGCAGCGTCTCGGCGAGCGGGTCCGCTTCCTGCCCGCGTTGCCGCGTGAGAAAATGCCCGAGCTATATCGAACGGCCGACGTGTTCACGCTGACCAGCCTCAACGAGATGATGCCGATCGCCCTGATCGAAGCGGCCGCCAGCGGCCTGCCGTGCGTGACGCACGAGCACCCCGTCATGCAGTGGATGACCGGCCCCGGCGGCGTCGTCGCCGACCTGCGGGCGCCGGGCGGACTGGCGGCCCCGCTCGGCCGTTTGCTCGACGACCCGGCAGAGGCAGAGCGGCAGGGCAGGGCGGCGCGGACGCACGCCGTAGCGAGCTTCTCGACCGAACGGGTCGTCGACCGGATCGTCGAGTACTACCGGCAAGTGCTCGACGACGCTGTCCCCGCCGCATCGCGGGAGGTGGCGTGAGCGACCTGCGAGTCATCGTGATCATCCCGGCCTACAACGCCGAGCGGACGCTTGCGCGGGCGATCGACAGCGCGCTGGCTCAGACCGAGCCGGCGTGGGAAGTGCTCGTGGTGAACGACGGCAGCCGAGACGCAACGGCCGACGTCGCGTCGCGCTACCCGGCACCGGTCCGGTTGATCGACAAGCCCAACGGCGGCGCCGCCAGCGCACGCAACGCCGGCCTCGACGCGGCGCGCGGCGAGTTGGTGGCGTTCTTGGACGCCGACGATTACTGGGAGCCGGACAAACTGAAGCGGCAATGCGAGCTCTTCCGGCGCTGGCCCGACTTGGTGCTCGCCGCCGGCGCCTACTACTCGCAAGAGCCGGGCGCCGACAGGGCGCCGTCACGCTTGCCGGCTAGCATCGCGACCAACGAACGGTTGAACCTATCGGGCGGCGCGGCGTTGCGGTTTGCGATGCATGCCTGGACGGGAGTGGTTGTCGCTCGCCGCGACGCGATTGGCGAGGATCGCTTTGTGTCGGGGCTCGAGCCCGCTGAGGACCGCGACTTTTGGTTCCGCCTGACGCTGAAAGGCCCGGTGTGCTTCCACGCCGAGCCGCTCGCCACGGCGGTGCTCGAGCCGAGCTCGCTTTCACGTTCCAATGTGGCGAGAGACTGCGGCAACATGCTCCGGGTGATCGATAAGAACCGCGACGCTTTGCCGGGTTGGGTCCGAGCGAAGTGGTCGAGCCATACTCGCTACCGCTGGGCCGCCTGTGACCCGGACCTGGCTGCGGCGTGGCGTCAGTTCGGTCGGTCGCTATGGGCGTGGCCGTTCCCCTACGCAAGACACGACGTCACGATGCCCTTCGCCAGACCGCGACTCTTCGCCCGGCTGGTCAGGCAGACGTTGATGGGGCGACCGGTCGGCGTATCGCAAGGGGCGGCGTCGTGAGCGTCACCGCAAAGATCCGCCAAGGGCGGGGCCCGTTCTGGGGAGGAATCAAGCGTATCGCCCGTAGGTTGATGACAGCCCACTTGCCCGTTAACAGGGTGACGCGGCCATTCTGGCGGGGACTCTATGCCGTCCACGTCGCCATTCGTGACGGATGGATCGCTACACGCCGGTTCTTTTGGAACGAGCCGTTGTTTCGCAGCCAATGCGAGGCAATCGGCGCACAGTTTCAGATGGAGGAAATCCCTTACCTCACCGGTAGGGGCCGGATTGTCATCGGGAGTGGTGTGCGGCTATCGGGTAAATCGGGTATCGGCTTTACCAGCAGGGTGACGGCTCAACCCGAGCTAAAAATCGGAGACAAGACGTTTGTCGGACATGACTGCAGTTTCAGTATCGCCAAGGCGATCTCTATCGGTCGGAACTGTCTCTTGGCGGGAGGTGTTTCCATCCGTGACTACGATGGTCACCCTCTCGACGCCGAGGCTCGCCGTGCAGGCGAGTTCGTCGTGCCGGAAGCGGTTCGGCCTGTTGCGATCGGTGACGACGTATGGCTCGGGTCTGGTGTGCGGGTTCTGAAGGGCGTGACAATCGGCGACCGCGCGGTAGTCGCGGCGGGATCGATCGTCGTCAAGGACGTTCCGGCAGATTCGGTCGTCGCGGGGTCGCCCGCACGAGTCGTTAAGCAACTAACGCCTAGTCCCGAGGGGGCAACCCGTGCTGGAGAGTAGCACGAAAGAGCCGCTGGCTGACACGCCGCGGCCGAGGAGCCTTTGGCGTCGTGCGGCGACGTGGAGCGTGTGGGGTTACACCGTTGCGCTGGCGGTGATTGTCGGTTCTCTATGGATTGGGACCGACCGTTGGTGGTGGGCGACGATCCTTGCCTTCGCCCCGCGCTGGCCGTGGCTGGTCCCCGCACCTTTGGTGCTATTGTTTGCGGTCTTCGCCCGTTGGGGAGTCGGCGCTTGCGCGCTGATTATCACATTGGGCGCTGTCCTGATGGGCGTGCGTGTGAATTTGCCTCTTCCGCGGGAGCACACAGGAGCCGAATTCCGACTCGTTACGATGAATGTCGCCGGTGGGAAGGTGAACCCCAATCACTTTACAGCCATCTGGCCTGAAAGGATCGATCTTGTGGTCCTGCAAGAGGGTGGGCGGGAATTCATAGAGCAAGTCGTGCCCTCAGACTGGTTTGTCGAGAACCCCGACAGCGGTGGTATATTCATCGCAAGCCCGCATCCCATAGGGGGTGTCGATTCGCTTCCGCGACCCTACATGCCGAGTTGGGGGCAGTCTGCCGTGAGGTGTGTGGTAGAAACCCCGCAGGGGCCGGTGCGAGTCGTCATTGTTCATCTACGAACTCCCCGTGACGGATTTGAACGGATTTTGTCGAACCGGCTCTCAGGCATTGCCCATTTGAAGACCGCGATCGAGGAGCGGCTTCAAGAATCTCGAGTCCTAAGAGAATGGATATCCCAATGGGAAGACGCAGATAGAGCTCCTTTGGTAGTGGCGGGCGACTTTAATTCGCCAGTTGAAAGCCTTGTCTACCAACGCTATTGGTCTGATCTATACAATGCGTTTGGAATCGCCGGTCTCGGTATAGGTGGAACTAAGAATACCGGATGGCATTCTATACGGATTGACCATGTCCTCTGTGACGCAGAGACCAAGGTGGTTTCGTGCGAAGTGACGCCGAATCTAGGCGGAGATCACCGTGGTCTGATCGTGTCCTTAGCGATGAAGCGAGCGACGGGGGCGCAATATGAATACACAGGCAATGCCAATGCCGCTCGATAAAGTAGAGACCACATCGAGAAGCGACCTTCTTCCGGTCCTTCATCTCGTTCTGTCGCTTGATTGCGGTGGGCTTGAACATTTAGTGGTTGAATTATCTCGATTGGCTGTTGTATCGGGCCGACGAGTTGGTGTCGCGTGTCTAGAACGTCCCGGTGTACTGGCCGATCTCGCCAAGGCCGCTGGCGCAGAAGTAGTCACTTTCGGTAAGCAGCCAGGCATTGACTGGGGTCTACGACGGCGTCTCGCCGATTTCTACGCAGAATGGAAGCCGGGTGTGGTGCACACCCACCAAGTTGGCGCACTCTTCTACGGGGGGCCGCCGGCACGCCGCTTGAGCGTCCCCGTGGTGCACACCGAGCACGGTAAGCACTACGACAGAAGTTGGAGACTCCGCATTCTAGCGAGGTATTCGTTTGCCTACGCCAATCGTTATGTGGGCGTAGCCTCCGACGTCACGGAGCATGCAGTAGCCAGGTATGTTGTTTGCAAACGTAAAACGGCAACGATTGTAAACGGCGTCGATATCGCAAAGTTTACAGCGTATCGCAGTGGCGACGCAGTTCGTAAGGCTCTATCAATACCCGACACCGCGCCAGTTGTCGGAACGGTTGGTCGTCTTGAACCCGTTAAGAACCAAGCCCTTTTGCTCCGCGCCTTCGCCAACGTAGCTGAGCAGCTTAGTGACGCCAGGCTGTTAATCGTCGGGGACGGAACGCAGCTAGAGACGCTGGGCAGCCTCGCGGGGGAGCTAGGGTTGGGCGACCGCGTGCATTTCACGGGCTACCAAGCTGACGCTGCGGCGTACTTGGGCGCGATGGACGTCTTCTGTCTTACTAGCGATTCTGAAGGTTTACCCCTATCGCTACTTGAAGCAATGGCTGTTGGGGTGCCTGTGGTTGCTAGCGCGGTTGGCGGCGTTCCCGGCGTTGTGCGGGATGATGAGAGCGGCCGGCTCTTTCCTCGCGGCGACATTGCTGCCGCAGCAGGCGCCATCAAGCAGATGCTTGTAGACCGCAATTTGGCGCACCGCTTCAGCAGGGAGGCTTCCAAGGTGGTCAATCAGCAATTCTCGCTGGACACCACAGCAATGGCGTACGACAAACTCTATGAGGCCGTTGCAGCAGGCAAGTGAGCGAGATGCGAGTCTTATTTATCAGCAACCTCTATCCCCATCCCTATCAGTGGCGTCGAGCGCCATGGAATCGGCAGCAGATTGCTGCGCTTTCAGAGCAGTGCCCTGTCCGTGTCATCGCCCCCTTAAGTTGGATCGATGAGTGGCGATGGGCCCGTGAGCAAGGGGAGCTATTTACGCAGGGAAGACGTCGGAGCGAGGGCTGCCTCACAATCGATCACCCGACGTACTGGTATCCGCCACGATTCCTTCGAAGTTCGTACGGCGAATGCTTCCGTCGGTCAATTTCTTGCGCCTTTCGAGCAGCGGTCAAAGAGTTTCAGCCAGAGATTGTGCTAGCGGCGTGGGCCTATCCAGATGGTTGGGCTGCGGAAAAGCTCTGCCACGAGACTGATTTGCCGTGCGTTATTAAAGTCCATGGTTCAGATGTGTTACAAATGAACGCTTTCTCGGGACGCGCCGGCAAGACGGCGGCGGGTCTCCGGGCGGCCGATGGCGTCGTGGCAGTGAGCGACCACCTCCGTCGTGAAGTCGTGAAGCTTGGTGTTGACGAAGCGAAGGTTAACGTTGTGTATGACGGAGTGGATACTAGCATCTTTTCCCCCGGATCGAAGCAAGAGGCTCGGGAATCGCTCGGCATTCCGCCAGAACAGGCGGCGATTCTGTTTGTCGGCAATCTCGTTCCGGTGAAGGGTATCGACCGTCTTCTCTCGGCAGCCGCTGATCTCGTACAATCGACTGAGCGACTTCATGTCCATCTGGTGGGCGCCGGACCCGAAAAAGCGAGACTGCAAGAGTTAGCGATAGACTTAGGGGTAAGCGAGAAAGTTACTTTTCATGGGCCAAGGGAACATGCAGAGCTGCCGAATTGGTTCAGGGCGGCCAACGTTGTATGTCTGCCTAGCCATTCCGAAGGAGTGCCCAACGTCTTGTTGGAATCCGCTGCGTGCGGCGCTCCCTTTGTCGCCTTTGACGTCGGGGGAATTCGGGAAATTGCCCATCTTGGACCCTCCACGCTGGCGCCGGCCGACAAGCCGGAAGCCCTAGCAGGCGCACTGCGACCCTATCTAGAAGAGAATCGAGTCGTTGGCGAGCAGACGCCGTTCCGCAGCTTCCGGGACTCGGCATCCGACCTCGCCAAAGTGCTAGAAGGCGTCCTCCATGCCCGGGCTGGGGGTTGCCGTGCTTGAGTCAGTCACGGCGCTGGACGCGCCGAAAGTCAGTTATGCATTCGACCTTGCCAACAATCACTATCACCTTTCTTTGCTATATGCGGGCCTGACGGGTTTGGCCGCCGAAGGCCGCATCCGTCTTGATTGGCGGATGCAAGGTGGCTGCGAGCTAGACGCCACCGCGACAGGTGGCATGGTTGCTCGAATGCTCGTCGTGCATGGAGATCAAGAGCATCGCGTGGCGCTCGATCTTTTTGACCGTAGCGACACGTTCGACTCGCCAACGCTCCAGTGGTGCGACCGATACTATAAACGGAGCTTCTACGAGCCTCACGTTGCGACTATTGCTGACGAAAACGCGCGGAAGGTTCGTCCCTTCGGGATGAACTACGCTTGCCGTGACAAGCGAGTCGACCGCCTGCTGGCCCGCTCGGTGATGATCCAGGTCACGCAGCGCGGGTTTCGGGCGCCCACTCGAGTAGCTAGGCGACTGCTTGAGCAACGCAATGTCTTCCGCACCTACGCCTCGCTACCGACGCTAGCGGAGTTTAAGGAATCGCCCAGCACGCCGCGACAAGAGAGTGTGCTTTTCCAGACACGGGTCTGGGAGCCTTCCGAAGTAGCGCCAGACCACGCCGAAGAGATCAACGGCATACGGAGCGAATCGGTCAGGAGGTTGAGAGCCTACTTCAAGAGTCGCTTTGTGGGTGGGCTTGTGCCCACTCGCTATGCTGAAGAGCGGTACCCTGACCTGTTAACCAACTTGTCCACGAAGAGGCGAGACTTTGCTAAGCTAGTACGAAGCTGTGGCGTGTTGGTCTACACACGCGGCTTGCACCATTCGGTGGCATTCAAGCTGCCGGAATACTTGCTGTCATCGGGAGCGATCGTCACCGACCCGATCCGCAACGAGTTGTCTTGTCCGCTTCGGGAGGGCGTCAACTACGCATCGTTCGGGGATTTAGACGAGTTGATCGGAGTCGCCGATCGCCTGTTGAACGCAAACGCTTCGAAAGCGATGCGGTCGGCCAACTGTGACTACGCTACTGCCCATTTAACACCTTGTGCGGCGGTGGCTCCGTTAGTGGATCACAGATAGTGGTGCACACCTTGCGGTAGGATTGCATGTCAAGAACTCTCTTTGTCATTGATGATCTAGCGACAGCGGAATTGCATGCCCCGGATGTATGGGAGGGTAAGGTAGGGATGAGCTGCTCTCGAAGCTCTTTCCTTCTGGTTCTGAAAGCATTGTCCGAGTTAGATGAGTTCGTCGCTGTAACGATCTTGCGGGGCGACCGATTAACGGGGTCCCCTGTCCTTGTTGTCAATTCACTTGATGAGGCGCTCGAGTGGGTTGGAGCTGGGAGAGTGGTGTACTGCAGTTGGGGCAACAGTGATGGTTTGAAGCAGCTGGTTGGGCGAGGTGTTACGCCCTATGTATGGTTGCACACGTATCTTGATCGTCACCATCTGGTGGCGCTCGACGCCGGCGACTTGGAAGCAGTTATTGTGCCCTCCGACACTGCGCGGGTTCATGCTCTTCGTCGCCGTTGTGTGCGCCGCGTAGCACGTATGTACAATCCTATACACCCGATATTTATTGAGATCCCTCGGAGAAGCGATGCGTCGTATGCTTCTAAGCGAGTGGTGTTTGCAGGCGCTGTCAACGAGCACAAGGGAGCCCACCGTGTATTGCAGCTTTGGCCGCGCGTGCGTGATTCTGCACCAGGGTCGCAACTCGTTGTCGCTGGTTCTCCCCGTCTCTACGACTCTAACGCTGGGCTTGGGGCGTTTGGCGTCGCCCTTCCGGAATTCGAGGCAAGGTATGTTCAACCCCTCGTTGATCGATACGGCTCACTCGATGAGGCGGGCGTCGAATTTGCCGGTCTGCTGACGCCGTTAGAACTCCGCGAGCTATACTCACATTCGGCATTAGGGCTATGTAACCTGAATTGGTCGACTGACGCAGAGACTTTCGGTTGTGCCGTTGTCGAGATGGTGGCCGCTGGATTGCCGGTAGTAGGCGTCGCCAGAGGCGCATTGCCGGAGACGGCCGGGCAAACTGGTGCAGCAACACTACTCAATAGCCCGGATGAGGCGACTATCGCTCATGCTGTTACGGAATTGCTGAACGATACTCAAGCACTACGCGCGCTGGGTATGCGTGGGCGCGAACAGGCGTTGCGTCTCTACGGCGGTGACACGATAGCGAGTGATTGGCGTAAGCTACTCAACTCTCCGCCAGAGAAGGTCGGCATAGTCGCGGGAAGTTGGCGTAATAAGAATCGTCGACGTGCTGCGGTCGAATCTGTCGCGGGATACTTCGGGCTGGGCAAACTACTCGATCGTATCGAGGACATGCGCAATGGGATTTGATACAGACGAGTGCTGCCATACGACGCTATAACGTGCCGCGTCGCTGTCCCGACTAGAGTGTCTTCTAGTATCACCTTTCCCGTACCCGCCTACCCACTTTGAAGTTACCGCCGCAAGACATCGTTTGCTTCTCACACGACTGGGGCGGAGACCCCTTGTCGAAGAATCACCTCATGCGTCTTGCTGCCGAACGGCACCGTGTGCTGTGGGTCAATTCGATCGGATACCGTGCCCCGAAGGTCAACGCACGCGATATGCGTCGCGTGGCGCAGAAACTTCGCGCCGTAGCGCGAGAGCGGCTCAAACGTGTTGAAGACAACATCTGGACACTAAGTCCGCTCGTGTTGCCTGCATATGGTTCTTCTGCCTTAGGATCGATCAGCCGATACGCTCTCGCTCGTCAGGTCCGCGGAGCGATGCGTCAGCTTGGGTTTGTGGAACCGATCAACTGGGTGTTCAATCCCACTGCTTCGACGGTGGCGGGGCGGCTAGGGGAGAGCCTGCTAGTCTACTATTGCGTCGACGATTACCTCCATATCGAAGGGGTCGATCACGAAGCGGTTGGTCAGTTGGAAGATCAATTATTGACGAGGGCGGATGTGGTCGTTGCTTCCACCGCTGCTCTATGCGAGACGAAGACGAGGGGGGAAAGACGACCTATCCTGATCCCACATGGCGTGCAGTACGATCACTTCCGCACGACGCTCGAGGAAAACCTCACCGTCGCGTCGGAAGTCGCTGACTTACCCGGGCCGGTCTTTGGTTACTTCGGCTTAATGAGTCATGACTGGTTCGATTGCTCGTTGATCGAAGCTATCGCAGACAAGTGGCCGCAAGGATCGGTTGTACTGATCGGCAAATCTACGATGGACCTCGGACGCGTCTCCCGACGTTCCAACGTCCACGTGTTAGGTCAGAAACCCTTCGCCGAGCTTCCGCGCTACTGCAAAGGTTTCGACGCAGCTCTGTTGCCATTCCCACTGACGGAGTTGACACGGGCGGCCAATCCGTTGAAGGTTCGCGAGTACCTCGCAGCAGGATTACCGGTTGTTTCGACTGGCATCCCAGAGGTGGAATCTATTGGCAGCTGCTTTATCGGGGATGGTCCCGAGGGATTCGTCCAAGCGGCGCGGGCGGCGCTGGAGGACTCGACAACGCCTGGAGAGCGGAGCCGCCGCATGTCTGCCCAAAGTTGGAGGGCTCGTTACGAGCAGGTCGAAGCCCTGCTGTCGTCTCATCTGAGGGCGTCTTCCGGAAAGTGATGAACCCATCCCCTCCCGATAAAGGCGCGCCGATCGTATGGATTGCTGAAGACATCCGCGCAAAGGCGGAATGGCTGTACGGATCAAGCACGTTCCGAAACACGGTCAAGGCGACTCTCACCGACGGCAGCCTCGCCATGATCCTCTATCGCTGTATGCAGCAAGCGACCCGCTGGAGGCTATCGCCGGTTGCGATGGTAATCGGGAAGCTTAATAACCTACTGGGCGGGTGTGTCATTGGCAGGCGGGCTGACTTCGGACGACGGTTTGTTTTGATCCATTCTAACGGCGTCGTTATCAACAGCAGTGTTCGTGGCGGAAGTGGCGTTCACATTGAGCACCAGGTAACGATCGGCGCCGAACGCCAGGAGTCACCGATCGTGGGGAGCGGCGTTTTCATCGGCGCTGGGGCCAAGGTGGTCGGCCCCGTGCGTCTCGGCGACGGCGTCAAGGTTGGCGCCAACGCCGTTGTCGTGCGTGACGCGCCCGCAGGTGCAACGGTCGTCGGGGTGCCTGCGCGGCCGTTAGAGCGTTCGGTTGCGGAGTCGAACCATGATTGACGCGATTGCGATAGCCGGCCTTTGGACCAGCGTCGGGTTAATCGGGTTCAGCTACCTAATCTACCCCCTCGTTATCCGTGGGGCCGCTCAACTCCTGGGCCAACCAACCCTTCCTGTGACGTTCAGTGAAGACGCTTGGCCGAGGGTTTCGCTCATTGTGGCTGCTCATAACGAAGAGGCCGTGATTGACCAGCGTATCAAGAACGCCTTGGAGACGGACTACCCGTTCAATCGGTTTGAGATGCTTGTCGGCTCGGATAGCAGCACCGATAGAACGAATGAGATTGTCGCCGATTGCGAGGATTCGCGAGTGCGCCTGTTGGCGTTCGAGGAACGGGGAGGAAAGGCATCGGTTCTTAACCGCGTTTGTCCAGAGGCGACAGGTGAGGTGCTAGTCTTCTCCGACGCAAATACCTATTTCCACCCGGATGCGATCCGTCATCTTGTCGCGATCCTTCTGGCGCCGGGTGTCCTCGGTGTCTGCGGGCGATTGATGCTGGTGGATGACAAGAACACCGCCAATGCCGATGGGGTCTATTGGCGTTATGAGACAAGCATCAAGAAAGCCGAGGGTCAGCTTGGCGCGGTGCTAGGAGCTAACGGCGCCATCTACGCTATTCGCAAGGAGCACTTTGTCCCGCTGCCTAGCAACACGATCATTGATGACCTTGTTGGGCCGTTGATGGCTAAGCTTCGCCACGGTGGCCGTCTCGTGTATGCTCCCAACGCCGTGGCAAATGAAGAGGCGGCCCACGACCTAAGGGCCGAGTTCCGTCGTCGCTGCCGGATCGGGGCTGGCAACTTCCAATCCCTCAAATGGCTATGGCCTGTGCTCAGCCCGACGCGCGGTTGGACCTGCCTCGCATTCTTCTCGCACAAGCTCCTCCGCTGGGTGACTCCCCACTTGATGATCCTGGCGTTCGTGAGCAACCTCTGGCTGGCTTCACGACCTTTCTATGCAGTTCTTTTAATCGTGCAGGTGCTGTTCTATGCGGCGGCGATTGTCGGACCGAGATTCGCCTCACTCGGCAAGTCGTGGGCGGTAATCCGATTGGCCGAAATGTTCGTCGCGATGAATATTGCTCTGCTTGTCGGCTTCTTACGCTGGCTGCGAGGAGACTTGAGTGGAACTTGGCGGCGCACAGCACGACGCGAAGCCACGTCTTCAATCGCACTTGGCGCCACCAATGCGGATGGATAGCAGCGGAGGCAGAGATGATTCTGATTCAAATCACGGAAAAAGGCTAAGACAGGTTGAAGTACTGTTGGTCGTTTGCTGGGCCGATCGCTGCGGTTTTACAAGCAACAATATGCGGTTTGCCAGACGCTATACACCGACGATGACGTCGAATCGGTTCAGCACCTCCCCATCCATTTCTTTCTATGCATCCGGCGTTCTCACCCGTGTTGAATCACCATCGAGGCGATACGCATTCATCGGTGGGGGCTAGAGCTAAAGCGGCAAAGGACACAGAGTTTGATGAGGTTGAAAGGCATTCCGCTGGACGTTATCGCTTCCCTTGCCGCGCCGCGTCGGCGCAGGCTGCCACAGGGGCCGGTCCACGTCTTCATTGCGATTGCCGACCACTACGAGCCAATGGTCGGCGGAGCCCCTTTATCGCAACAGATGGAGCGGGTTGAACGTTGGGTGCGGCAATACCCGGAGAGTCTTGGGGACTTTCGGGATTGCTGGGGACGACCGCCACGCCACACCTTCTTTTATCCGGCCGAAGTCTATGAGCCTGAGCCGGTAGAGCGACTTGCACACCTCTGCAGAGTGGGATACGGGGAGGTCGAGATTCATCTGCACCATGACAACGACACGGCGTCAAACCTCAAAGAGACCTTGTTGCGTTTCGCCGATACCCTGCGTAGTGAGCACGGCCTGCTGCGAGATGGACCCGACGGACGTCCGACCTATGGATTCGTCCACGGAAACTGGGCGCTCGACAACAGCAGGCCAGACGGACGTTGGTGTGGAGTCGATAACGAACTGAAGGTCTTGGTAGAGACAGGGTGCTACGGCGATTTCACTCTGCCGTCGGCGCCCAACCCGACTCAGACACGTATGGTCAATTCGATCTACTACGCGCGGGGCGTGGACGGTTGCCGGAAGAGCCATGACCGTGGTGTGCGTTCTCGAGTGGGCGTGATACCGGCCCCGGAAGACCTGTTGCTGGTGCAAGGGCCGCTTGCTCTCGATTGGTCGCGGCGAAAGTTTGGCCTAGCTCCATCGCTCGAGAATGGCGAGATTCATGGCGGCTTTCCCCCTTCCTGCCGCCGACTGGCGTTGTGGTTGAATGCTTCGGTCACGGTGGAGGGCCGAGAAAACTGGCGCTTTATCAAGCTCCACACCCACGGAGCGAAGGAAAGCAACGCCGACGTCCTTCTTGGCGGCCCGACATGCGATTTTCACCAGACGCTAAGGCGCTTGCACCTAGCAGACGCAGATTTCAACTACTACTACGTAACGACCTGGGAGATGACACAACTCATCCATGCCGCAGAGTGCGGTGTTGAACAGCCACAGTTGGAACTCTTGTCGTAATTACGAGCACCTCGTGACATCGCTGGGTCGATTGGGACCCGCACGCCGATCAGTATTGGGCGTCGCGGCATTTGGGCCGCGAATCATCCGTCACGTTCCCTGACCCCGCAGCAGCGAATTGGTCTGCGTCATTTGACGATGCGGAAACCAAAATTTCCGCATCCACCCGACTGGGTTGATCTGGAAGCGTCGGAAGACTGCGGATCCAGTTGAGTGCTCCATGGGGCGCCCTCGGCGACTAGCGGCATTTGCCGACCCTCCGGCTTGCTCCGTTGGGGGCTTTGCAACCACGAGGCGACCGGCAGAGCAAATCCATGGATTCGCGCCGAGTCTAGCGCCTCGTCAGGCAGCATTTCGGTCTCATCGCCGGAATCCTCGAGACCCTCGGGGCCGACTGGCAAGGTCTCGTATCGGAGCTCATCTGCGCCATCCTCTGGCTCACCCATTCGGGGGTCGGCAATCGGGGGCGGGGTGGTCACCGTCGGGCCGCTCCCGTCGTGGTAGACCGGCGACAAGGGCGCCGGACCGTAGCCCGATGTGGGGCAGCCGCAACGCTCATCGCGCCACACCGACGCGGGCGCCTGCCAATCGCGCCAGCACGTCGGCTTGTGACCGTGATAAGCCTCATCGGGGCCGCAGGGGCAATCGAAGACGGCGTCTTCTCCCCAGCACCAGTGGTGCATCTTCCTGACGTCAGTGGGGCAAGAAAGTTCTTGCGTCCGCTTTCCCCATGGGCCCGTGCTGCACCCGACGCCGCCTGCCAGGGTGATCACGGAGCATGCGACAATAACTAGCCTAGTCACCGCGATTCTCCGGCTTATACGTTGTTCGAACCGTCAGCAATTGCCAGGGGTAGCCGACCACGCATCACTAGAAGCCGCCACCACCGAAGCCGCCGCCGCCGTTTTGGCCTTGGAGGGAGCGGACCGTCGAGTTCCCGAGAAGCGTGACGCCTAGAACTCGTTCCACCGGAGCGATCAACTTGCCGAGTCGGGTGTCGATCGCGATCAGCTTGTCCTCGGAAACAAACAACCGGTCGCCGGGGAGAATCTGGTAGTTGGTCGAGGCGTCCCCTCGCTGGGTGATCGCTAGCCAATCGACAGGCAGGATTTGGTCTCCCCCACACTGGTTTCCACCGGGCCGCGCCACCCACATCCGGGTGCTGGATATCGATTGCAACCCTTGGATCTGGCCGATCGCATCGAGTACGGTTTCGTTGCCTCGGGACGGCAGGATCGCAACCCCGTCGCCAAGCCCCGCGCCTTGGGTTACGACATAAAAGACCTTGCTGTTGTATCCCAGCACATCGACGCTCACCTTCGGCGCTTCTAGATAAGCAGAGAGGTGAGACTCGATAGCGGCCCGTGTCTCATCGATGGTAAGACCGACCACTTTGACACGGCCGTAGGTTCCGAGATTGACCCTGCCATCCGGAGCGACCAAGTGCTCGCCCGCGATCTGTTGCTGGGCGCCGAGTTGGCTGAGCGTCACCCACACCTGTGGGTCTTGGTAGACCTCTCTGAGTCGCGCATCGATCTGGGCCTGGAGAGCCTCTGTCGTCATCCCGGCGGCTTGCACCGCTCCGATCTTGTAACCCAGCTGGATGGTTCCGTTGGGCTGGATCGCGTACTCACCCGTGATTTGCTCTTCTGGCAGCAGCCCCGTCGCGGCGATCGCCACGACGTCGAGCGGCTCCAACAAGTAGGGAGCACGCGGCGTGATACGGATCGCTTCGATCTCGAGCACGTCTGGTGGCTCGACGATGTAATCGGGGTGGACGACCTTCGAGAGCTCTCGTGGGATCGATTCCGGGACGCACGGCTGAGGCCCGTCGTGCTTCTGGCCCGGGTAAACCAAATGGCATCCGGAGCAGACGGCGAGCGCCGCTACCACAAGTGGAGCCAATAAACCGAAGTGTCTTGATCCCATCGTTCGTCCATGAACGGTCTACCTGCCGAAGCATTGAAGCTTGCCAGGCGGAATCCCTAGTTACGCATGCTTGGTACTATCGTCAGTTCCGCTACAATGCTGAAGTAGAAGTCGCATCACAGCCGACATAATCCTCGTAGTGCGTTTAGCGACGGTTTGACGTCAACGGGAGTTGCGATGAAGACGGACCGGATAAATGGGGCGGTTTGGGGACTGTTGACGGCGGGCTTGGTGCTTATGGTGAGTTCAGGCGCGGCGCAGGCCCAGCGTCCGCAGCGGTTTCAGCCGGCTCGGCCAACGGTCAGTCCCTACCTCAATCTGCTGCGCCAGAACAATTCGGCAATCCCGAACTACTACTCGTTGGTGCGTCCCGAGCTACAGCAATTGCAGGTGAATCAGCAGCAGCAAGCCCTGCTCCTGAAACAGAACTCTCAGATCCAGCGTCTGCAAACCAACCTCTTGAAGACCCAAACAGAGGGGCCGGTCTCCGGAACACCCAGTTGGTTCCAAACTCCGGGGTCGCGGTCGACATTTCTCAACACGGGACAGTTCTTCAGCCGCTCGGGCGTAGCTGCGTCTCGGTGACTGCGAGAAATAAGTGAGTCGCCGCCTTTCCAAGGCTGGCCTTGCTGCGCGCGGCGATTGCAGGGCAGAGCGGCGATTGCAGGTAAGTCGAGTGAGTTGAGACGCCGCCCGCCTTCATCGACGCCTAAGCTGGGGCATCGGTTGGCCATCGTCTCGTTGGCGACGTAGGGTTGAAGAGGGCGCCACGATCATCCAGACCGCACCCCCTGCGGCGTCGGTCTGGGCGGAACTGGAGCGGCGTATGAATACTAAGCTGCTGACAGTCGCCGCATTGCTGTTGCTTGGGGGCTGTGGGTTCATCGCATCAATATCGTCGGACGCGACGACGCGCGGACTTGCGGTGCTGGGAGGGCTGGCGACAAGCTTTGTCCTCGGCTTGGGGGTCGGCGAACGCTCCAAGTCGGCCTATTGCCAAGAGTTGATCCGTATCAATAGTCACCTCGGCGAGATTAACGAGGCGCTCAGCGAGACCAACCTCACGTTGATGCGTTCGGCCCGTCGAGGACCCTCTGCTGACCCCGACATCCCCGCGTAGTCCCTTTGCGATCTGGTGCAACCTAGTCGATCACGAGCAGGCATCGATCAGGAGGACCTTCGCCCAACTTGGTCCTAACGCGGTGCAACAACGGACGTGCGGTTTGCCGCTGCCACTTTAGGAGGCTCTAGGAGGCCGTCTGCCGCGTGCTTTGCGGAGGCCTGGGTAAACCCTCAGGTGGTGAATAAAGTCGCGCCTATGGGCCCTCTATGGCGATGTGGGCGCATGTTCATTGTCGCGCCACTTCACCGGACTCGGAATTGCCCCGCCACGCCCTACCGATAGGGGGGTAGGCTCTTCCTGCAAGGGCTTTGCAAGAGACCTGAGAGACCTTAGCTCCCCTCATCGACATCTCGGTTGAGCGACCGTTACTAGGACGCTTATCCCCCATAGGCACTGATTGCCTGCAAGCGCCTATGCAAGCTCGACTAGCTCGCCCTCACGTACGTTACCGCAGTGTTGGACAATCGTTGAATAGAAGGCCTTCTGCTCGGGGCATAGGTGCGAAGGGGAAAGAATGTCCTCAGCGATTCGCTCGCTAAAGAACTGCCGCCAGACCCGTGGATAGTTCACTTTCAGTTCGCGTAAATCCACGCAGAGGGGGACAGCCGGGTTCCCGAGGACCGCTGGATAGTCGCTGAGCTCTCCCTGCCGCTCGAATGCGAGTCGTCGTTCGTAGAGCAGCGCGTGGTTGGGGTGGCAAGCGATCCAGATCTCGTCGACGCCGTGCAGTTCGGCGAACTGGGCCATCAAGCGGCTTAACTCGCAAAACAGGGTGAAGAACCTCTTAGGGCTCAGCCGACGGTCGGCAAGGCAAGTCACCTCAGCAAGCCGCAGCCCACGGTTGCGCCTGCTGGCGATCTCTTGAGGGTAGACGGCTTCCATCGGTAGTCCGAGTTCGCCATCCCGCACAAGCGTGAGGGTGCAAATCACCTCCTCGTGATAGGTGGCGACGAACACCTGAGAGGTGTCCAGTAGCTGGTGCGCCGTTACCCGCATGCCGTACTCGTTCGGGTTGTCGAGCCCAGCGCGGCAGTACGATTTGTAAGCCAGCTCAAACGCTCCGCAGTACTGGTCGTTCGTACGCGCCAGCTGCAGGGAGATGTTCGGGCTGGTGTTCGACGGAAGGCTGTTCGGCCGGGGTGTGGACACGATATTTACCCCTTCCAAGGTTGACGTGGGTCGAGTTCGGGAAGCAGCCCAATCGATCAGCTAGCCAACGGGTGACGTCGGCAGTCGGAGCGCGGATCGTGGCGGGCATAGTGCGTCAGAGACGCCAGCCCTCGTCGGATAAGTCGTGGTGAAAAGGTGGCGGCGCCGCATTTGGCCCCGCACCAGAACCCTAGGTCACAGACGGACCCCAGGTCGACGGACGGGCGGCTAAAGAGTGGATGCCGAGGGCCTAGAATGCCGGATTTGCCGGTCGTACGCAGTGCTGGGTCGCTAGGATTTCGAGTCCTTAGAGCATTCCAGCGGCGTACCGCAAACGCAATTCCGCCAGCACCCGGTTCGTACACGCCTCAAGATAGCGAGCCCTGGCTTCTGCCAGAGACGATCGGGATGCGATCGTCTCTGACGACATCGCCGCTCCCGTCATGCACCGCTGCTGAATCGACCGGTCGAGTTCGAACGCATAATCCAGTCCTGCCGCGGCGGCGCGCTCGGCGCTGATCGCATCGGACCGGCTATTCCACGCCCGTAGCACTTCCACAGCAATCTGTGACTGCAGGTCACGCAGCGCAGCAAGCGTTGCAGCGGCGCGTCCAGACGCCGCCTCTGACTTATGGCGCCGGCTCCCCGCGTCGAAGACGTTCCAATCGACGAAGACCCCCGCCACCCCGATCCCGGGTCGGGTCTGGAAATCGTTATCTTCGAAGGCGTACCCCAGCTCCGCGTTAACCTGCGGATACATTGCGGCACGCCAGCTGTCGGACTCGCGCTTCAAGGAGTCGAAGGTCGCCTGCAACGCCCGAACGTCCGGCCGTACGGCAATCGCCCGTTGCAACATCTGATCCCGCGAAAGGCCCAGTAGAGGCAGGGCTGGGAATGCGGGCCGGCAGTCAAAATTAGGGGGGCGCCCCAGCAGTTGATTGTATTCCGCAAGGGCGGCTGTTGCCGCGTTCTCGGAGGTGTTGGCGCGGTGCTTTGCCTCCTCTAGGGCGACTCGCGCCGCAAGAACATCGGTCTTCGAGGCGCGCTGTTGGGCTGCTCGACCGACCGCGTTGTCGGATTCGGCCTGCGCGGCGACCAGGGCTTGCTCGGCAGCCGCTTGCCAAGCGTCTGCACAGAGGATCGCCATGTAGGCCTCTGCGACCTTCAAACGCAGTTGCATCTCCTCCCACCGCACGCCTGCCGCACCGGCGAGATAGCGGCTCTCGGTGGAGGCGACCGAGTTCTCTATCCGCCCGGCCGTCCATAGTGGAGCCGTCAACTGCGCCGAATAGGTAGCGGCGTTTTGCTGAGCGGAGGGAAACGCAAACACGCCAACTCCCGGTTGAGACCCTCGGAAGCCGGGTTGTGCCGTTCGGGCGAGGTACCCTGTTCGCATCGAGACCGCAGGCCATTGGCCCGAAGCGACCGCTTCGGACTCCTGCCGCAGAGCACCGGCCTCTAAACGCGCGCCATGAAGCGAGGGATTCTGTGATATCGCTATTCCCCACGCTTGGGGCAGCGTTTCCTCCGCCGGGCAAGGTCCGAGCGATACCAGGATCACCAGAATGGCGCGAGTGGCGGCCTTCATGGGGAGCCAGTGCCAGCGCAGGGGGATAGCTGCAGTGGGAGGCGCCTCTCACTACCCATACTATCGACGGTCGGGAGGTTGCCCTCAGACTTCTCCGCCACAACCCTAACGGCTTGCCCAATCCGCAAACGCGGGCCCAAGACGCTAGGTAGGCGGCCCCTAGAGTCGACTTCTGCTACAGCCCTAGTCATGAACCAAGAAGGTTCAAGCCAGCACCTCGATGTCGGCGGCCGTCCACTCGACTTTGCCAGGAGCTAGCCGCGTAACAACTCGGCGATCACCGACGCGGGTCGATGCAATCACCTCGAACGCGACGCGGCAGGTATGGTGGCTGTCGGCCAAGAGACCCTCTAGCAGCCATCCCTTGGCGAGATCGAATTGCAGCCGCAAAACCTGCACGCTATGCCAACGCAGGGTGGCGCCAGCGGGGAGCGGCGCCAACACGTCGATGCATCGGCCAGCCGACGCGGCGTGCTGCGCCGCCTCCAGGACCCCGGCGTAACGCAGCTGGTCGCTCGGCAACGCCCGTACCATAACGCTCGCCTGGAACTGCTCGTACTCCTCCCGTTGCGCGGGCGGGAGGCGAGTGGCGAGAGCCTCAGCAGCCGCTGCCGCTTGCCGCCGTTGGGTAGTCGTTGCGGGCAATGACGTCGCTGCGGCGTGACGCAATAGTGTCAAAAGAGCTTCGGGGTCGGGTAGGCTATCGTCATCGTCGCGGCTGCTGGTGTGTCCCTTTCGTGAGGGATCGAAGCGGATCTCGAGGCCAGCGCTTCGGAGTGCTCGAATGTCGCGGAAAATGGTCCTGCGGCTGACTCCTAACTCCGCTTCCAGATCGCTGACGCGGGCCGAAGGGCGACCTGCGAGGGCCCTTTGCAGGACGATCAAACGATTAATTCGCGATTGCATGGCGAGTTTCTTTGGTGATGCTGGCGTTGTCGGCTACCCCTGTGGCTCTGAGCGTCTTCCCCGCCCGATCGACCCTGAGCCAACCTCTAGTCGCAAGCCGGCCCTGAGGTCCGCCACGTCGCGACGAGAAAGCCAGAAAAAATCTCCGGCGTCGGGGGTTCTTTTCACCCACACACTTGGCCTTGCCGGAGAACTGGGTAAAAACTTCTCATCCACTTCCGCAGGCACGGCCCGTCGATGACCCTTTCTGGTTCCGTCAGCGTCTGGATCGCCGGCCTGCAGTCGGGAGACCTTAGCGCCTTTGAGTCGCTCTGGCTTCGTTACGCCGACGCGCTCTCCGCCGAGGTAGAGCGGCGGCTGCCAGACAGGGCAGGCGTGTACGACGGCGACGACGTGGCCCAGAGCGTCTTCACGGCAATCTGGGCGGCGGCCGAATCGGGCCGGCTGAAGGACGTTCGCAGCCGTGACCAGCTATGGTGGTTCCTCACTGCGGTTGCCAAGCGGAAATTCATCGATCGGTTGCGGCGAGAGACGGCCCAGAAACGCGGCGGCGGCCGGGTGAATGGTGAGTCGGCGCTTGCCCGTATCGACGGGAGCGGCTTCCGGATCGATCAGCTGATCGGTGATGTCCCCAGTCCCGATCTGCTTGCCGAGATGCAGGAGGAATACGCCGCGCTGATGGCGACCTTGGCCGACCCGGTGCTCGTGAAGATCGCCCACTCCCGACTGGTGGGTTACGATGTGCAGGAGATTGGCGAGCGCTTAGGAGTCAGCAAACGAACCGTGGAACGCAAGCTCCGTCTTATCCGGGGCCGGTGGTCCAGCTATCTCGACGCCTACGACCATGCCGCCAAGCCCGCCGATAGCTCCCCCTAACGCCGCCGATCGGGACACGATCGAGGCGCTTTGCGACGAGGGGGAGACGCGGTTGAAGCAAGGCGCTCCGTTCGAACTCGTCGAACTTGTGCGGCGATGCCCAACGCGGCTGCAGGATCGGCTGGCGCCCGAACTGCTCTTTTTGGAGATCGATTACGCCCGTCGCTCTGGCGGGTGTCCCCGGCGTGAGGAGTTTCTCACTCGCTATCCGGGTTACGGCCGGCACGTTGAAGCGGCATTTTGCACTCTGGACCCGGACGAGGGAGGAATCGAGGAAGCGCGAAGGCGTTTCGCAGCCCTTCAGCCTGGCGCCACGTTGTCGCACTATCAGATCGAGCAGCGTATCGGACAGGGGGCCGCGGCCGAAGTATGGAAGGCCAGCGACACCATGACTGGGAGGCGTGTCGCACTCAAGATTCCACGTTGGGCCGATCACTCGATCGATCAGCGGCTGCGGTTCCTGCGCGAAGGCCGCGTCCTTTCTCGGCTCGATCATCCCGGGATCGTAGGGCTCTACGAGATGGGACACGACGGCGTGCTACCGTACCTAGCCATCGAGTATGTCGATGGGGGCGCGCTGCGGGACGCGCTGCGAGCGGGACCGCTGCCGCCAACCCGGGCGGCGGAGCTTTGCCGATCACTGGCCGAGGCGCTCGACCATGCTCATCAGAAGGGCGTGCTGCACCGCGATATCAAGCCGGGCAATATCCTGCTGCGTTATGACGGCGAGCCCGTCCTGACGGATCTCGGATTGGCGAAGGATGGCGCCGAAAGCGGCGACCTCACCGAGCACGGCGACATTCTTGGCACGATCGCCTACATGGCGCCCGAGCAAGCGGCGGGGCGATCGGCGGAAGCGGACGAGCGTTCCGACATCTATGGCGTTGGCGCTGTGCTCTACGAATCCCTCACAGGCCGCCAGCCGGCCCTCCCCAACGCCGGCTCCCGCGCAGGAAACCTAACAGGCATAGGGCTAGACGCGCGGCGGTTACAGCCGGCGGCCCCTAGCGACCTCGCCGCTATCTGTCTTAAGGCGACGCAAACGCTGCCCACCGATCGCTACGCCACTGCCGCCGACCTCGCCGCCGACTTGAGGCGTTACTTGGAAGGCCAGACGGTTCAAGCGCGTCATCCCTCTCGGTGGGCCCTGGGGCTCCGGCGCGCGGTGGAGTCTCGCTGGACGGCAACGGCCGCGATTATCACGGCATCGGCGGTGGTGCTCGCCAACGTGATGGGCCCGGCGCCCGGCGACGCAGCGTTGCGTGACGTGCAGGTCCTTGTGGATCCGCCCACGGCCCGTGTCGCTTTCGTCCCGTTGGGAGATCGCGGCGACTCTCCCGACCCGCGGCAAGCCGTCTTTGGCCGAGGCGAGGGGCGAATCCAGGCGCGGCTCGCCCCGGGACCGTACCTCGTGGTCGCGGTGACGCCAGACGGTGGATTTCACGAAGTCTATCGGGTCGTCCGGGCGATCGACAACGTTATTGGGAGCCCCGGCAAGTATCGGACGAACGCGGCGCTCCCTACAGGTGGAGTTCGGCTCCCGCCGATTCAGGTCCCCTCGGCCGAAGTCTCCGGGGATATGGTCTACGTAGACGGTACGCCCGGCTATGCACCGGGCGGCGCGGAAGGCGCTACCGGCCGATTCGCAATCCCAGCGTACTACATGGATGTTATTGAGCATCGCAACGACGATGGCGGCGCCTGGACCGGTTCGTACTTCATGGCGGTTGATATCGCCGAGCGACTGGGTAAACGGCTGCCAACAGAACTAGAATACGAGTTTGCGGCGACCGCGCGCGGCGCTTCACGATTCCCGTGGGGCGACGCATTTCCCGATGCCGACACAACTTTCGAAGGCAATGTCGCGGCTATCGATCGGCTTGATTTGGAGGGGGTCATCCGCGGGCTCTGTTCGGGCGTCGCTGAATGGACGATGCCTGCCGAGGGGTTGAACCCGGCTCGTCCGCTCGACTTCGCGGTGGTGCGGGGCGGCGACGGCGGGACAATCGAGGGCGACCTCCGTTTTACGGAAGCGTCTCGAGACCCCACCAACCGCAGCGAACTCCCGGACGTCATCGGCAAACGGGGGATCGGCTTTCGTTGCGTGCGGAGCGCGGCGCCGCTCTTCCGCTACGACGAGATACGTTAATGGTTATTCGATAGGGTCGAGCTGAGGGCCTGTCGGTAAGTGCGAGTAGCGGGCGTCGCGCCACCACAGGAAGGCGAATATCGGAATTAGGAGGACGCAAGCCACTTGGTAGACAGTCAGCCCTGCGATGTAGGTCGGCTCAGGCCGGACCGTCTCGGTCGCCATCCGATAAACGGCATAAGTCATGATGTAGAGTTTCAGCAACTGGCCGCGGAACAAGCCTCGACGCTGGAGCGTGATAAGCACGATCGCCATCACGGCGTGGAAAGCAGCTTCGTAGAGTTGGGTTGGGTGACGCGGCAACTGGTCTGCGAGTGGAAAGACAACGCCGCAAGGTGCGTCGGTCGGGACGCCATAGCAGCACCCCGCACGGAAACAGCCCAGCCGACCGATCGCCACGGCAACCGCCACCGCCGGCGCGAAGGAGTCGCCGGTCTTCGTGCGAATCTCCAAGGCCCACTTGGCGAGTTCGACCGCCAAATAGCCGCCGACGAGGCCGGCGAGGATGGTCTTGCCATTGGCAAGCCAAGCCGGCGCCGACCACCACGCCGCGTCGCCCGCCAGCACGAACGGCGCTTTGGAACCGATCATCGCCCCGCAGAACGCGGCGAAGCCGATCGCCAGGCGATCGGTTCTGTCGATCGGCAGCGACCGTTGGCTGCGGTGGAGCACCACCCCGCCGGCTAGCACCGCGGCGGCCATGATGAGCGTATAGACCGGGTCGATCATCGACCTGACCCAAGAGGAACGAGGTCTACGATCGGGGCGATTGGCGGCAAGGGCGCGTGACCTTCCCGGTACAAGACGTTGTAGGCCGAGAAAGGGATCAGATGGCCCGTCGGCAGCGCAAAGGCGACACAAGACTGCATCAACTGCCGCAGGTCAAAGTTGTAGGCGTCCATGAAGCTAGTGATGGTGACTCGGAAGACGTCGCACGGGTCGAGTCGTTCGGAGATAGCTCGTTCGACGAACTCCAGCCCGATCGTCGCCAAGTCAGTATCGGTATTCGGCGTCGTTTCGAGTACGGGCAAGTTCATGCCTAGCGTCGCTGGGGGTGAATCAATGGGATCGCAACCGCTCGTGCCGCAACCACCGGGTCCGCAGCACTGGCGGCTGAGGTACTCCTCGATCAGTTTTTTGGCCCGCGGACGTGTGTACGTGATCCGGCCGGAGAGCAGATCGATGTGCTCACCCAGGTCGATCAGCCTCGCCAGCGGTGTGACGCGGCCGCCCGACCGATAGGCGTAAGCGATGGCGTGGGCGTTGGGATGTGCACACGGCAGCGGTGTGAAGTCGCTTTCGCGGAAGCGGCCTGCGGTCTCTCGCTCCGCGGCGTGGATCACGTCCGGCAGCGTGACGCGCATCTCCAATTCCGCCGGCAAGAAGTGACGGCCCGAGTAAGTCGCCGGCTGGAAGCTGACGCCGGTCACCCACGGCCGTGCGGAAGCGTAATCGATCAACTCACCAACCTCGCCGGCGCCGAAGTTGACGCCCGCCTGCAAGGTTGCGACCAGCGTCATGTTGAGGCCTGCCTCGCCGCACGCCTCGATGGCGGCAAGCTTCGTCTCAAGCAAGTCCTCGCCGCGCAGCCGGCGATAGACCTCGTCCCTGAAGCCATCCATCTGAAGATAGATCTCTAACCGATCGCGCCGTGCGGCAAGTTCTTCGAGCAGCCGTCGATCCTTTGCCAAGCGGACGCCGTTCGTGTTGATCATCAAGATGTCGATCGGCTGATCGCGGGCGTAATCGATAATCGGAAGCAGCGCGGGGTGAATTGTTGGCTCGCCTCCGGAGAGCTGGAGCACCTCGGGGCGTCCTTCCGCCGCGACAAGGGCGTCGATCGCTCGGCGGCACTCCTCGAGCGATAGATGCCTTCCGCCCGGCGCGCTCGAGGCGAAGCACATCGGGCAGGTCAGATTGCAAGAGCTGGTGATCTCGAGCAGCGCTAGACACGTGTGCTGCTCGTGCTCGGTGCACAGACCGCAGTCGTAGGGACACCCCCGACGCGGCCCGACCGCCCTGCGATGCGGCGTCTTGCCGATGTTATTGCCAACGTGCCGATCGAACCACGCCGCGTCGCCCGAAACAAAGTCCTCTCGCACGCCGTGCGTGGGGCATCGCTTGCGAAAGTAAACGCGGCGGTCGCGGCGGAGGATCTTCGCTGGCACGACCTCCAAGCACTCGGGGCAGAGGCTTTGCGTCATGCCGAGGAAGGCGTGATCGCTGGCGCGGAGAGGCTCAGCCATCATTTGCTTCGTCTTCCTGTGGCATTGGTTGATTAGCGAACAGCTTCTTGCGGAGGCGAATCAAGAGATAGACCGTCAAGATCAAGCCGGCGCCAACCCCCACATAGAAGGCCAGCATCGCGCCTGATTTTGGCAGCCCATACATCGCCGCCCCTTCGAACTGCATGACTCCCAGGCAACAGCAGAAGCCGCACAAGAACACTGCCAACGGCGATAGCAACACGAGCAAGACGAAGAGGGCTTTGCGTCCTGGAGGGTCTGTCCTGTTGGGCACGGCCACGTTCCTCACTGGTTCCGATGGTGGCATGGACTGTACTTAGGAACGCCGACTGTAGGTTGCACCGTTGTCCTTTACCGTACGTTCTTCGCTTACAAGCGAGTCGCCGCGCCGTCGTCACGGGTCGCCAAGTTCTTGAGCTCGATGACTTCTAGCGATTCGTGCAACGCCCTAACCGAGCCGTCAAGCATCGCCGCATTGACGATACCGGGGTGCGCCGAGAGCAGCGGGTTGTTGGGCCCTCGGTTGTCGTTGACGCCGGGCAACTCGTAGCGCTTCGTGTTGAGAGGGTAACGCACCGTCGTCACGTTGTAGGCCGGGCTTACTCCTGCATAGTTCGGGGGAGTGCCGGGCGAGCTGGTCCCCGCGGTCCAGCCCATATAGACGGCGCCGTCAATCCGGTGTGGATAGCCCGTGGAGCTATAGGCAAAGTCCGTCTGTTCCGCCACCAGCAGAGTGCGCGAGGCGCCATCGGTCACCTCTCGCCAGCGGACGGCGTGTCCGGGTGGCAGCAATCCACCGCCGCTAATATCGCCATCGACTCTCGGTAGGCAGCAAGCCGAGACGCGGGCTTCAAGGTAGCCCTCAGCGCTCGACGCCCCGGCAACGCCTACGTACGAAGGATTCGTCAGTGGCGATAGCGATCCGTGAAAAGGACTCATGGCTGGGATCGGAGACGAGGGGCAGAGCAGGGGGGGGATTAGCTTCCCTTCCACCACTCGGCGGTTGCGTGAGTGCAGACCAATCTCGCCGCTATGCATCGACCGCCGGTCGTACGCGTCGTAAATGATGGATTCCTCAAGGTAGGGGAGCAGCTCGACGATCCACGATGTTCCCATCGTTCGGTAGGGCGCAGAACTAGCGCCTGCCGGAAGGAAGTCATGGGTCTCTTCGTGCAACCAAAGACCCAACGCGATTTGCCGCAGGTGGTTCTTGCAGGCGGAAGAGCGAGCCGACTCGCGCGACGATTGCAATGCAGGCAACAGGAGAGCCACGAGCACCGCAAGGATTGCGATGACCACCAGCAATTCTACAATCGTAAAGCCCCACGAGGGGTGTCGCTCAGTGGCGCCGTTCATCCCGCATGCTCCCGCAGGCCATCGTCAGGAAGGTCACCGTCAATGCGGCGCCGGTCGGCTCGGGGACGCCGAGCGGCGGCATGCCATAGCGATCTCGCCAGATCGTGTAGTCGGCGGCGTCGACAACCCCGTCGAGGTTGCCATCGGCCGAGGACACGCCGATCGTCCCGTAGTCGGTGCGCCACGCCGTGAAGTCCAGGGCGTCAACCTCGCCGTCTAGGTAGTAGTCGCCTAAGGGGATGACGAAGCGTTCAAGGCTGCCGAAATCAATGAACCCGAACACCAAGTTCTCGCCATCTCGGACGAGGATATTGCCAATCGGGAAGTCGCTCGGCTGAGGGTCGAGCGGTAGGTGGGGGGAGTCGACGTACAGAGAGTTGGCGACGAGCGCCAAGTCCATCGCTGCCGTTTCAACTGGCACTCCGTTGACGCTGACGAGTCGCGTTGGCGACTCGGAAGGACTTACATTCTTTGAGAAGGCAATGACGTCCTCGGTCGTGTCTGGGAACAGCCCTGGCCCGTCGTTCGAAACGCCAGCCAAGTAGTCGTGATAGCGGAGCGAGAGCGGCCCGACTTGCATCACAAAGCCATTGAACATCCGCATTGGGTAGGCGGCGCAATCGTCGCAGTTCGCCATGGGCGCCGGGGTCGATGAGTGCGGCCGGAACACCACGTGGCCCCTCACGGCGTCGTCGGGGCCGATCGAGTGGCCGAAGAGTTCTGCCTCAATGGCAAGGCTGGCCGTGAACCGAAACCCTATGAGCCCTGAGGCGGACGCCGTGCCGATCCCTGAAAACAACACGGCCGTTGCTAAGAGGTAGTTCCAGTGCATGCGATTACTTGAAAGAGGGGGTCGGGCGCTGAGGGCGATCCGCCGCCGCTAGCGATGGCTGGATTGTAACCGGCCGAAGCATTAAGTGGTGCGCGACGCTGCCGCCGGCGGGAGGTGGTCGCCTGCCCGACGAGGAAGCCTCTGGTCGTCAGCGGCGCTGGCGCCTTCAGGACCCACTCTCCGGGTCAAAGGAGGGGAGATCCGCCGGTTCCTCGGGCCACATCTCCCTGAGCGGCGTCGCATTGGCGTCGAGCTGAGCGGCTAGATTGCGGATCTCAATCGCCGAGATAGCGAACTCAAAGCTTCGCCCCTCGAAGGGGAGTCCGAACGACGTCACGCCCAAGACGTTGCCAAACCAGTCCAACACGGGTCCTCCGCTGTGGCCGGGCATAGAAGTCGCTGTGAACTGGAGCAAGGCGCAATGAGGCGAAAGGTCCAGCCGGCCGCCCCCTCGAAGTTGTCGCGCGATGCGCTCGACCTCCCTTACCGTGCGCGCCGCACTGATCGATCCCTCGCTAAAGGTGAAAGACAGTCCGGCAGGCGACCCGAACGTCACGACCGGCTCGCCCTTCTGCGGCGGGGCCTCGGCGAGCCTCAGGAAGGGGAGCGGCTGCGGAGCGGCGACTTGCAGGATGACGAGGTCTCTGCCCGGACTCATCGCGCGAACCCCCTCGACCTCCAGCACACCATTGTCCGCGAAAACGACACGGGCGGAAACGTCGTTTTCCACGCAATGAAGGCACGTCACGATCAAGCCCGCTGGGTCGAGGACAAAACCACTGCCCACTCCTGATACGTGTCTCGATTTGTACGACGGCCGGTTCGATCGTCCGGATCAGGTCCGAGACGGTGGCGAACGGAGAGTCGATTCGCGCCGCGGCGAGCTTCACGTCGCGTCCCCAACGCTGGTGCGGTGAGACGGTGGGGGCTTCGTTGCGATCGGCCGTCACCAACGGCACGAGCGCGATGCCGGCTAGACCGATGGCGGCGAGGGCAACCGCCGCGAGTACCAGAGGGCGCTGTCGGAGGGGCCGCATCCGTCCCGTCCACCTTCCCTCACGCCAGCGAACAGCTGCGAGGTTGGCGGCCAACGCGGCGGCGATTGCGCGCTCGCCGACCCCTTGATGCTTGGCCACCCGCCGCCTAACAGGTCGAGTGACAACGCTCGCCTCGATCACGAACTCATGCCCGCAGCTACGGCACTTGGCGTGCTTTTCATGCGTGAGCGGGGGCAGGTGGTAGACCCGCCCACAGCCGGCGCACTTCACGGCGATTTGCTGTTGCGGAACGATCGGCGTGTCGCCCGTTACGAGGGCTCCGCGGCTACACGACCGGTCGCCAGCGGCCTCAGTCTAACTCAACGCCCTCGGCCGTAGCGAGACTGGGCTAGTAAATCGATGTCGGCATGTCGGCGTGTCGGAACGAACGACGTCGCTGAAGTTACAGGAGTCAATTCGTCGCGGCCCGTCTTCGGGGGCGTGCAGCGAGACCGCGGCGGGGTATCATGTCTGCCGCTCGCCCCTGCGGCAGGCGCGCTGGCGTACCACTGACGGAGTGCTCGATATGCAGCTGAACGCCCAAGCCGGGGTTCTCTTCGCAGAGAATCTGTCCGGGGTCCGAGCGATCATCGATGGGAATGGAATTGCGATCACGATCACCGGTCTGCTGATCGTTTTTGCGGCGCTAGCGGCGATCAGCCTGTTCATTGCCGCTCTGCCGAGGTTACTCAGCGCGCTCGGGCCCTACCTTCCCGAGATCGAATCGCACCACGACCTGCCATCTGGCAAGGGCGCCGCGACAAAGTCCTCACGTGACGATGACATCGATCCGCGACTCGTTGCGGCAATCGGATGGGCCGTTCATGCGACCCGGCAATCGGACCGATAGAGCACCGCACTACCGTTTTCGCCACCAAGCCCGTAACGCTCGGCAATCCGCTCGATGGACATCCTGCTCGAGTTCTTGAAGACCACCGGCTTCTATCAGATGTCGCCGGGCAATCTGGGGATGCTCCTCGTTGGATTGGTCTTCATCGCGTTGGCAATCCTCAAGGACTACGAGCCCTTGCTGCTTTGCCCGATCGGGTTTGGCATCCTTGTCGGCAATATCCCGTGCGCCGACAACATGGCGCTCGGCGTGTACGACGAGGGGAGCGTGCTGCACTACCTTTACTTCGGAGTCAGCCAAGGCGTCTTTCCGCCACTCATCTTCCTGGGCATCGGGGCGATGACCGATTTCTCGACGATGCTCTCGGAGCCGAAGCTTGTCCTGTTGGGGGCGGCGGCGCAAGCAGGCATCTTCTTGACGTTGCTCGGCGCCATGTTCATCGGCTTCACGCCGAGCGAGGCGGGGGCAATCGGCATCATCGGGGGCGCCGATGGGCCGACCGCTATCTTCCTATCGGCGAAGTTGGCCCCGCACCTCCTCGGGGCGATCGCCATTGCCGCCTACTCCTACATGGCGCTGGTGCCGGTGATTCAACCGCCGGTCATGCGGCTGCTAACCACGAAGAGTGAGAGACTTATCCGGATGCGACCGCCGCGTCAGGTATCGCGGCACGAGCGGATCCTCTTCCCGATCGCCGCCTTTTTAATATGCGCGATGATCGCGCCGGGGTCGCTTGTGTTGATCGGCATGCTGTTCTTCGGCAACCTGCTGAAAGAGAGCACGGTGACCGAACGGCTCGCTAATACGGCCCGCACCGCGATGATCGATATTGTGACGATATTGCTGGGCTTTGTAGTCGGCGCGAGCACCGACGCGGACCAGTTCCTCACCAAACAGTCATTGTTGATCTTCGGTCTCGGCGCGCTGTCGTTCGCCATCGCGACCGCGTCCGGCGTGCTCTTCGCGAAGTTCATGAACCTCTTCCTGCATCACAAGATCAACCCGTTGATCGGCGCGGCGGGAGTGTCGGCCGTGCCCGATTCGGCGCGCGTCGTCCAAGTGGTAGGCCACGAGTCCGACCCGAACAATCACCTGCTGATGCATGCGATGGCGCCGAACGTGGCGGGCGTCATCGGGTCAGCGATTGCGGCGGGCGTGCTATGGTCCGTCCTCACCAAGTAAGAAGCGTGCTGCTGCCGTCCCGCCGTGCGAGATGGAAGCGGCTTGCGACCCCCAATGCCGAGCCACCTGAGGCACAGAAGGGGTGATCCACTTTCGCGACCGGCTGGGCTCTCAACCAACCAAGGCTTTTGACCGTGGCGAAGAAAATCGATTTCATGTGCACCGCTTTCCGGGACGGCTTCCAGTCGGCCTATGGGGCACGAGTACAGACCGCCGACTTCCTGCCGGCGCTCGAGGCGGCCCGTGACGCGGGCCTCAATTACTTCGAGGCCGGTGGGGGCGCCCGGTTTCAATCGCTGTACTTCTACTGCCAAGAAGACGCGTTCGACATGATGGACGCGTTCCGGGCCACCGTCGGCCCCGACGCGAACCTGCAGACGCTTTCCCGCGGCGTGAACGTCGTGGGGCTCGAGTCCCAGTCGAGCGACGTCATCCGACTGCACGCCGAGCTCTTCAAGAAGCACGGCATGACAACGATTCGCAATTTCGATGCGTTGAACGACGTGCAGAACCTCGTCTACAGCGGGCGCTGCATCGTTGAGGCAGGCCTGAAGCACCAAGTGGTCGTCACGATGATGGAGCTGCCGCCCGGCTGCGTCGGCGCGCACGACGCCGACTTCTACGCCGGCGTGCTCCAACAGATCCTCGACGCCGAGATCCCCTACGACTCGGTCTGTTTCAAGGACGCCTCTGGCACGGCCGTGCCGTCCAAAGTCCACGAGACGATCAAGCGCGCCCGCAAGGTGCTGCCGGCCGACACGTACATCCATTTCCACACCCACGAAACGGCCGGCGTCAGCGTGCAGGCCTACATGGCCGCATTGGAGGCTGGCGCCGACGCCATCGACCTGTCGCTTGCGCCCTGCTCGGGAGGGACTTGCCAGCCCGACGTGCTGGTGATGTGGCACGCCCTTCGCGGCAGTCGCTTCGAGCTCGACGTCGATATCGACAAGGTCCGCGAAGCGGAGGGGGTCTTCAAGGATTGCATGAAGGACTATTTCCTTCCGCCCGAGGCGGTTGCCGTCGAACCCCTGATCCCCTGGAGTCCGATGCCGGGCGGCGCCCTAACGGCGAACACGCAGATGCTGCGGGATAACGGCGTCATGGACCGCTACCCGGAGATGATTCACGCCATGAGCGACGTCGTCCGCCGCGGCGGCTATGGCACTTCGGTTACGCCGGTCTCGCAGTTCTACTTCCAACAGGCGTTCAACAACGTCATGTTCGGAGCCTGGGAGAAGATCGCGGAGCCGTATGGGAAGATGGTCCTCGGCTATTTCGGAAAGACGCCGGTCCCACCGGACCCCAAGGTTATCGCCCTGGCGTCGGAGCAGTTGGGCATTGAGCCGACCTCCCGCCCACCGCTTGAGCTGAACGACGCCGACCCCAACAAAGGCGTCGAACCGGCACGCAAGCTGCTCCAACAGCACGGGTTGGCGGAGACGGACGAGAATCTCTTCATCATCGCCACCTGCAAGGACAAAGGCCTCGCTTTCCTGAAGGGTGAGGCGACCCTCGGCATCCGCAAGATCGATAAGAAGGCCACTGGCGCGACGACGGTCGACCATCCGGGCGACTTCGCCCTTCGAATCGGCGGCAAGCGCTTTGACGTACGGGTGGATGGTCAGCGTGTGACGGTCGACGGACGCGTCTACGACGTTGACATGGTGGACAAGTCCGACGCGCCCGAGCCGGTCCCCTCTGAAGACGTGACGGAAGTCGCAGCACAGATGCCCGGAGTGGTGCTCCGAATCCTTGCGCATCCGGGCGACCAGGTCCGCGCCGGCGAGCCGATCCTCGTGCTCGAGGCGATGAAGATGGAGGTCCGTGTAAATGCGCCCCAAGACGGTGTGGTGCGTTCGATCGGGGTTGAGGTGGGGCAGCAAGTCGCCAATGGGCAGGCGTTGGCCACGCTTGGCTAGGCCCTCGGTACTTGTTGCAGCTGTCGTCCGCTGCGATCGCTTGAGGCGAGGCGGACGCGAAGCGATCGATCGACCGCGGTGTGAGGCTATGTCTACCGGTTGAGCGAAGGCGATTGGCGCGCATGCCTCCTTTTGGATTTCGCCGTCCAAGGCCTCGACAAACCGTTCGCTAGATCAGCGCAGGGACCGCTTCTGAGCGCCACCTTTTGCTTGCTGTTTACCTACATTCTTTTGCGCATTCGCACACGGGCGGACGCCGGCGAAGTGGTTATGTTGGCAGTTGGCGTCAAGCATTCGCGCTTCAACGGCTCGAGTGGGGATGCCGGCTCTTCTTTCGATGGTCAATCGCGAAATCCGACTTCAATGCAAGCGACGTGAGGCGTTGCACGCAGTTATGAGATACCGGCCGCTAATTCACTGAGATCGCACGGCTGGCGATCCCTTCAACGAAGGTCTGACGGTGCAGGCGAAGTTGCGATCGAGAGCGGAGCCAAGCAGTTACTAGTCCCCAAAAACCAAGGTTGATGGCGAGACGGCAAGCTGTGTGTTCTGTCTTCGGTGAGCGATTTGTTCGCGTCGCCGACGGTATCGATGGCTGACGCCTCTATCGGAGAGGAAAACTGGGCGCCGAGGCGAGTTCTGAGTCGAATTGCCAGCGGTGCCATTTTTCCTCTAAATTAAGTTGACACTATGGTTTCACGGCGATAACGTTGCGAATAACCGGTAGGGGTGGCCGAATTCTACGCGCCCGTCGCCGAGTTTGCTCCTCCGATGTTTGTTCAAACTACGAAACGCTGCCAATAAAGTGACAGCGCCGCCACTTCTGCTCTGACCCTCAGAGGCCCGGCTCATGGGCGGAAGGCGTAGCGCTGACGCTTCCAACTTCAGCGACTGGATTCGGCTCGATGAATGGGCGCCGCAGGGCGCTCTTCAGCTTCTCCTTCTCATCCCGCGGCTTCTCTACGTTGATCTACACCTCTCCTCTGATGCAGCAGGGTTCAACTGATGAAAGCGACATCGGCTTTTCTGCTTTGCCTGGTCTTGTGCGCGACGGCTGCACAGGCCGTCATCATCGTGTCCGGAACGGACAGCGGCATCTATGACTCGTCCGGCGGGGCCGGGAGCATCGACTACACGCTCCAAGGGTCTGGCAACGCGCTCGTCTTCGGCACCTACATCGACAACACCTACACGCCCTCCGGCATCCAGTTCGGTGGGGCCACTGCCGACGGCTTCGTTCAGGACGGCCGGACGTCGCTCTTCTACTTCTACGACCCCGTCGATATGGGGTCGTTCTCCTTCAATGTGTCGGCCGGCAGCGCTAACTCGGCATACTTTGTTTACGAGTTGAGCAACGTCGATACGTCCTTCGCGCCCGACCTCGGGACGGGAAACTCGATCACTACAACGACCGATAATCGCTTCATCACCAACTTTATCGGCGTCAACAACGCCGATGGCTCGGCGCTCACTTCCACCGGCATCCAGTCCCTGTTCGGCGTGGGGAACGCCAATGGGGCGATCGGTGGCGGAGCGGTCGGCGCCGGCATCGCCGACGAACTCGCCACGGGCGTCGCCGGTTTGAAGTCCCTAACGTGGGACGGCTTCGGCGGCGGCTTCTCGCAGGGAGAGGTCTCCGCGGCGTTCGTCGGGTTGGCCGGCGGCCCGGTCTCGTGGGCGATCGACGGCGGCGGCGACTGGAGCCTCAACAGCAACTGGAACGGCGGCGCGCCGAGCAGCGGCGGCGAGGCTCTGTTGGGCAACATCCTCTCCACGCCGAACTCTCCCGCAACGATCAGTCTCGACGCTCCCGGCATCAACCTCAGCAAGCTGACGATCAGCAACCCCAACCGTTACGTCGTCACCGGACCCCAGACGCTGACGCTGAGCGGCGACGCCGAGATCTCGGTCGGTGGCGGCACGCACGAGATCGCCGCGACGATCACCGGGTCGTCGGGCTTATTGAAGAGCGGCGGCGACAACCTGATCCTCTCGGGCGTCAACACCTACACGGGCGGCACGACCATCCAGGGTGGTTCGCTGCAACTCGCCAACAGCGGCGCCGTGCCGGGCGATGTCACCATGGCAGCGGCCGGCGAGCTGCGCTTCATTGAAGGCTTCAACGGCGCGTTCGCCGGGAACATCACCGGCAGCGGCGCGGTTGTGCTCGACAACTCGATGACGACTGAGACCGTCACGTTCAACTCGGCCAAGTCGATCTCGGGCGCGGTCAACATCAACGGCGGCACGCTAGCCGTCAGCAACAGCGGCGCGTTGGGCACGGCGGACGGGACCGCGGCGACTTGGACACGGGTGAGTGGCGACGAACTAGGCGGCGTCGAGGACACCGGCAAGCTCGCCCTGACGGGCGGCGTCAATATTGCTAGTGAGTTCCTCGTCCTCGGGCCGCGGGCAAATGCGGCGATCGACGCGGTTCACCTGACGAGCAGCGGCGCGAACACCTGGGGTGGCAACATCAAGGGTGAGGCGACCGGCTCGCAGTACAACATCGAATCGACTTCTGGAACGCTCACGCTTAGCGGCACCCTCTCTGCTCCCGAGGGGGACGGCGGCGCGGTGGCCTACGTCTTCTCGGGCGCCGGCAACACCAACCTGACCGGCCGGATCACCGACGCCGAGACCAACGCCAGCGGCGACACCTTCGTCGGCGCCCCGAACGCCGAAGACAACGTTAGCGTGATAAAGCGTGGGTCCGGCACGCTGACGATCGGCACAGCCACCACGCTCCAAGCGGACTACTGGCAGGCCGGGACGGTCGTCGAGGGGGGCACGCTGGTGGTCCTCTCCAACGGCGCCAACGGCGGCGAGCTCTGGGGACCCGTCGAGGTGCAGAGTGGCGCGGTCCTTGATGTCGATAACTTCTCGAGCTACTCAACGCAGGTCGATCAACTCATCTCGGGTGGTGGAACGATTCAGGCCCAGACCCTGGCTCTCTTCGACGACGCCCAGGTCAGCCCTGGCGATGGCGGGGTGGGTACGCTGACCGTGAACGGCAACGTCGTGATGAACGCAGGCGGCGGTGGCGGCGGCACGCTCCAGTTCGAACTGGGCGACACCACGGCCATCGGCGACAGCGACCTGATCGACGTCAACGGCAACGTCACGACGGCGGGCGGCGCGCCCAGCATGACGGTCAGCGTCGTCGCGGCCGAGGGCAGTCTCGCCGCGGGGCAGTACAAGCTGATCTCTCACAACGGCGCGGCGATCAACGTCAGCGGCCTCACGCCGGCGTTCCTGGATTCCTTGGGCAACGCGCTCACGACGCGACAGTCGCTGGCGATCAGCTCGGCTAGCGGCGCGGTGAACCTCGACGTCACCGGCACGGCGGGGAGTCTCACCTGGACCGGCGCCAACGGGACGGCGTGGGACAAGAACACCACGCAGAACTGGGTCGATGGCGGCGCCGAAGTCTTCTACGACCTCGACCAGGTCACGTTCGACGATTCGGCGGGCGCCAACAGCACCGTCGATATCTCGGGTGAGGACGTCTACCCCTCGGTCGTCACGTTCAATAGCTCGACCGGCAACACCTACACGGTGACCGGCACGAACGGCTTCGGCGGTCAGACGCCCCTCAACCTGACGGGCGATGTGACGGTCTCGCTTGGGAATACGAACACGCACGAGGGCGACATCAGTCTTGCCTCGGGCACGACCCTTGAGATCAACGGCGGCGCCCATACGTTCTCGGGTGAGATCAGCGGCGCCGGGTCGGTTGTCTTCCAGACGGGCGCTACTCTGAACGGGGCCAACACGTTCACCGGCGAGGTGACGATCAACGGCGGCACCGTGTTCCCGAACTCGGCGACCGCTTTCGGGACCACCGATGCGGGGACGACCCTCAATGGTGGGGCTATCTGGTACAACTTCCAGAACCTGGCGGTCGCCGAGCCGATGACGCTCAACGGCGGCAGCGTGATTGTCGCGGGCAACGACGCGTCGGCCGTGAGTTTCACCGGTCCGGTGAGCGTCGGCGCCGGCGGCGGCACGTTCCTCGTCAACGGTGGGCTCGGCGGCGACGCCCTCGCTATCACGAACAACGTCACGGGTTCGGAATCGGGGGTCGTCACCGTCAACGTCGGCCCGAACTCGGTCGCCACGCTCACCGCCAACGTTTCTAACAACGGCGCGTTGAGCAAGGTCGGCACCGGCATCCTCGCCCTGGCCGCTTCGGCGGCTGTTTCGTCGCCGGTGATCGAAGTCAACGGCGGCACGCTCGACGTCACCGCAAAGCCGTCCCTCGTGCTCGGCGATGGGCAGATGCTGACGGGCAACCTGAGCACCGTTAGCGGCAACGTCACCGCTGGCAGCGGTTCGACAATCCGGGTCGGCGGCGACGGCTTGCCGTTGTCGGACGCCGTGTATGTCGACGCCACCTGGGGCGCCGCCGAGAGCAACACCACGCTGGTGGGCGGCGGAACCCTCACGCCACTCAACAATGTCTTCGGCGACCAGCCCGAATGGAACGCCCGGACCCCGTTCGGTAACGGCGGCAGTGTACTGCAAGGCCAGACGTCGCAGCCGAACCCGAACTCCGCGCCCGTGCTCGTGACGACGGTTGACGGGCTGCAGTCCGGCGAGGAGTACGAGGTCTGGGTCAACTTCTGGAACGACGGCTCCGGCTGGCGGGTGCTCGCCGGTGATTCGGAGAGCAACCTGTCGCTCTACGACCCGGCCAACAGCGTGGCCGCCTCGACGCTGACTTATCCGACCCTCGTGCTCACGACCGAGGGGAACCGAACGATGCTCGCCGGCAGCCTCGGCACGTTTACCGCGAACGCCTCGGGTGAGATCCAGGTGTACCTCGACGAGAGCAGTGAGACCGGCGGCGGCAATCGCGCCTGGTACGACGGTCTCTCGGTCTCGGTGCAAGAGATCATCGGCGCGACTCTGACCGTTACGGGCGACGTGACCCTGCAAGCCGACTCGGCGGTCGCGCTGGACCTCGGCACTCCCGAGAACTCGGACCTGCTGAGTATTTCTGGCAACTTGGCCGCCGCCGGCATCCTCGACCTCTCGCTCGACTCGCAAGCGCCGGCTCCGGCGGAGGGCGATGTGTTCAACCTCTTGGACTTCACTGCCGCTAGCGGCGTCTTTGACTCGATCTACGTTCCGGGGTTGGGCGCCGACCTGACGTGGGACGACGCCAATCTGCTCACCACCGGCGAGCTGAGCGTCGTCAGCTTCGAGGGTTTGCTCGGCGACTTCAACGACGACGGCGTCGTCAACGCGGCTGACTACACCGTGTGGCGTGACAATGTCGGCACCAGCTTCGACCTCAACGGCAACGGCAATGAGCTTGCCGATAGCGCGGGCTTGGTGGACGCCGCCGACTACCAGCTGTGGGCTCGGAACTACGGCGCCCAAGCCGCGTCGTCGTTGGCCAGCGTGCCCGAACCGTCGGCTCTGATGTTAGCGCTGACCGCGGGATTGCTCGCAGCCCGGCGGCAGCGAATTGAGAACTGATGCGGGGGTGTGGGGTGGGACGAGACGCCGTGCCGCTGGACGGCGGCATGGCGTCTCTCTCGAAGTGAGTTAACAAGCACGACACAGCTTTCTTGATCCAAAAGGAGTCGAGGGATGTCGACCGAAGCGATTCGTGTCACCCTACCGCGCAGGGCTTTCACGCTTGTTGAGCTGCTAGTCGTGATCGCGATCATCGGCATCTTGGTCGCGCTGTTGCTGCCGGCGGTCCAGGCGGCCCGCGAAGCGGCCCGGCGCACCCAATGCACCAACCAGCTCCGCCAGTTGGCGATCGCGGTGCATAACTACGAATCGACCAACGGCAGCGCGCCGGGCGGCTCGGGGTATCCCAACTACTTCGACGCCCGCCTCTGGCAGAACGGCGATCAGGTGTACTGGAACTGGATGACGGCTCTGATGCCTTTCATCGAGCAGCAGAGCGTCTACGACACGCTAAACATGACTAAGGGGGCGGCCGCCGGGACTTGGCCCGGCAATGGCTCGCTGACCGACCCGAACTCGAACGTAGCGATCGCGGCCAACACGCAGGTCCCCGAGTTGCTCTGCCCGAGCGACCCGTTCTTCTCGATCGCGTTAAAGGTCAACTCGTCAACGCTGTCGGCCGACTTGCAACCCATCAAGATCTTCGGGATCGAGAACCCCCCCTCGTCGCAGGGGAACTCGTACATCGGATCGCTAGGGCCCACGGTCCAAGACTTCTGCACGTTCGACAACGCGCCCGACGTCTGTATGGGACGCAACTGGGGGACGCCCGACCCCGCCAGCTTCGCGTCCGATTGCTTCATGGCTGGGACCTGCATCCAGTCGGGGCCGTGTGTTGGCATGTTCTGTCGCAATCCCGAGGGCGTTAAGTTCAGGACGGTCTCCGACGGGCTGTCGAAGACTTACATGTTGGGAGAGACGCTAGCCGACGACAGCAACCGCAACTGCGTGTTCTGTCTCAACACGCCGCTGGCTGGGACGCAGACGCCCATCAACACGCCGGGCAGCTACAAGGACGGCATCCCCAACGCTTACTACCTCTTCAATAGCTACAAGAGCGCCCACCCCAGCGGCGCGAACATGGCGATGGGCGACGGGTCGGTGCAGTTCGTCCAAGACACGATCGACTACCTCGTGTGGAGCCAGACCGGCACCACGGCCGGCAGCGACTTCGGCGGCGAGAAGCTGCAAGGGACCGTCAACGAACCGCCGCGGTAGGCGGCTCGTCGATGGGTCTTCCACTAACACTCACTTCACAGCGAAGCGGTCTTGCTTCTCCTCACCAACCAGCGGCGCCCGATGTCTCGGCTGAAGATGAAGTTGAACCAGCAACATGCTCCACTGCTTGCGATGGCGGGCTTCGCCGTGCTGGTGATGGGGTGTGGCGATTCGGGCATGCCGATGACCAAGGTGACCGGCAGCGTGACCATCGCCGGCGGGCCGCCGCCCCAACCGGGGCAGATCATCTTCACCCAGGTCGCCGGAACAGGTCGGGACGGCCTGCCCACCCGACCGGGGATGGCGGTCTTCCGGACCGACGGGAAGTTCGCCGCCCGGACCTTCGAGGAGGGCGACGGCCTCTTGCCCGGCACGTACACCGTGAGGATCGACTGCTTTTCCGGCGCGCTCGGCGAAGGCAAGTCGGCCCGTGAGCTCAGCGTCGTGCCGGCCGGCTGGGCGCCGGAGCAGCTGGTGGTGACTGGCGACGAGCGTTCGATGACCGTGAACTACGAGGTGCCCGCCAAGTGACGTCGCGCCTGCCGGCCGCTGGGCGGAGCCCAATCGCCTCCCAACTGCGACGGTCCGACGAACACACCACAGGACGACCCTGCATTCCAAAAGGCCCCCGTAGGAGGCCCCAGGAGGCCGTTTAGAGCGTCCGAAACCGGGGCCTGGCAAAACCTGAAGGCGGCGCAAGGACGCGTCTACGACCCCTCCATGGCGATCTAAACGCATGTCCACGTTCCCGCCTCCCCGCCCCGGGGAACGGCGCCCGCTATACCCCCTCGAACGGGGTCATTCTGGGATCCGTTGAGCGCGACCCCCACGACGAACCAACAACGCCTTCAGAGACGCGCCTAGGCGCGTCCAGAGTCAGGAGCCGCCAAGCAACGGCGGGGCGCCAAATCGAGGCACGAACGAGTCGGATCAGAGAGCATGGCAAAGCGGTCACGAAACACTCGACCCCGACGGGTCGGCGCGTACGCCTACCCCCACAAGCGGCCCCATAAGCGGCCCCACTTCGAGCCGCTCGAACAGCGGCTGGTCTTGTCGGCGACGTCGACGCAGCTGTCGGCTGCCTGGAGCGATGAGGCGGCGGTCTTCGGCGACTACAACGGGGACGGCGCCGTCAACGCGGCGGACTACACCGTGTGGCGCGACGCCCTCGGCGCCACGCTGACGCCCGGCGCGGGCGCCGACGGCAGCGGCAACGGCAAAGTCGATGCGCAGGACCACGCCTTCTGGGCCGCCAACTACGGCGCCAACTCCGTCACGCAACGCGTCGAGCTCTCCTGGGAGGCTGTGCCCGGCGCGAGCAGCTACGACATCCAACGCTCGACAACGCCCGATGGCCCGTACGTAACGATTGCGACAGGCGTGCTGGGCGAACGGTTCAGCGACCCGGCGCCCCCCGCGGCCGAGCACTACTACGTCGTGACCCCGATCGTGGACGGCGTCGAGAGCGCGATCAGCAACGTGGCGACGCCGCCGCGGGTATTGCAGGCCGAGGACGCCGCGCTCTCCGGCGCGGTCGAGGCGACGTCAGGCGAGGGGTTCTTCGGCGATGGCTACGTGAGCTACGCCTCGGCGACCGGGGGCTCGATCGAATGGACGGTCAACGCCGCCGCGGACGGCTTGCACCAACTCGGCTTCCGCTATGCGCTCGACTCGACGCTTTCGCGCTCGCTTGAGCTGACCGTCAACGGGCAGCTGATCAACCCCGAGTTCATCTTCGCCACGACCGGCGACGACTCGAATTGGAAGGAAGTCACGCTCTCGACTTTATTAAGCGCCGGGGCCAATACGATCCGGCTCACGACGACGGGACTCGGCGGCGGCGCGTTCGATCAGCTCACCGTCACGCAGCTGAACCACGAGAGCCCGGCGGACAGCAACCTGCGGCGACCGATCTCGTCGGAGCAGCCGATGTGGTTGGTGCACATCGACACATGGAACTACGCCGACCCACAGAAGATCATCGACCTGATCCCGGAGGACCTGCGTCCCTATGTGGTGATGAACATCTCGCTGTCCATCAGCCACGACGCCGAGACGAGCCAGTTCCAGGTCGCCGAGTACGGCTACGAGATCGCCAAGTCGTGGCTGCGGGTGTGCGCCGAGAACCAGATGTGGGCGGTGATCCAACACTCCAGCGGCGGGTTCGCTCAGTTCTCGGATTTCGACCTCTCGGTCTACGAGGAGTTCTACCGCGACTACCCGAACCTGATCGGCTTCAGCTATGCCGAGCAGTTCTGGGGGTTCGACGACCCGAACGACCCGCTGTCGGCGCAGTGGACCGACCGGATGGACCACTTCGCGAACCTGCTGGAGTTGAGCAACCAGTACGGCGGCTATTTGATCGTCAGCTGGTGCGGCAACCAGTGGAACGAGAACATCAATCCGATCGCGATGATGAAGCGGGCGCCCGAGTTCGCGCAGGCGGCCCGCGACTACACGGAGAACTACATCCTCTTCGAGAAGTACACCCAGCAGTCGTACCAGCTCGACATGGAGAGCGTCACGCTGGGGGCCTACCTGTCGGGCTACAGCGGCAACTACGGCATCCGCTACGACGACACGGGCTGGACCGACGCCAACGGGAACCACGAGAACTTCACGCTCGTGACCGGTGCCGCGCCGCAACTCGAGCACGCCATGCTCACCGGCCAGACCGTGGTCGATGGCCCCGAGCTGATCTGGACGCAGAACTTCTACGAGACGGGCCGCATCCCGGCGGGCGACGGCTACACGCAGCGCAACTGGGACACGTTCTCGCAGTTCGACAACGTCAGCTTCGATCTGTTCCGCAAGGTCCTCGACGGGACGGTGCGTATCCCGACCCGTGAAGAGGTGATCGAGCGGACCAAGGTCGTGGTCGTCAACGACGTCGACACCGGCACGCCCGAGCAGGTGTACGCCTCGCCGCAGACGCTGTTCGACGGGCTCTATGCCATGGACGGCAGCTACGAGAATAACAAGAGCTTCTTCAAGTCGTCGGGCCGTTACCCCACGATCCCGACGGTGTTCGACCTGGACGACGACCTCGCCCAGTCGTTCGAGGTCCAGGTCAACCGCTCCGATTACAACGCCCTCTGGCCCACCGTCGGCGACAAGGTCGCCGACTTAAACGCGCTCTTCCCCGAAGAGTCCACGGGCGACCTCTACGCCGGCCGGCACGAGAACGGGTGGGTCGTCTACAACCCGTTCAAGACGGGTCAGACGGCCAGCGCCAGCATCCCGCTGAAGTACAACACCAGCGACCGGATGGAGTTGACCTTCTCTCAGTACACCACGGGGATCGTCAAAGAACACGCCGACAGCCTGACCTTCTATCTCAACAACTACGACAACGTCATCGACACCGGGCTAAAGACCGACACGATCAAAATTTACGGCGCGACGACCGAACCGAGTTGGTCCTACGCCGACCGGGCGAGCCACCAAGCGAGCGTCGTCACCAGCGACTGGACCGACGGGGTGTTTATCCTGACGGTCGAGCACAACGGCGCGATCGACATCACCATCAACGCGGCGGGCGCTGCGACCGACCGCCTGACCGAGTTCACGCCGGCGACGATCGTCGCCCCCGATCGGCCGATGGCCTACACGGGCGCGCTGCAGCACGAGGCGGAGGTGTTCGACTACAAGAACATCAGCGGCGTCACTACGGCCGGCCAGTGGGGCGGGGTCCGCAACTACACGGGGCAGGGCTACCTGAATTTCGGGACGAACCCGTCGGCCGCGGTGCGGGACACCTTCAACGTCCTCCAAGAGGGCGTGTTCGAGCTCCAGGCGCGGTACTCCGTCACCGGCGCGACGGTCTCGACAATCGATGTGTACGTCAACGGCGTCTTCGCCGGTACGCCGATGTTCACACCAACCGCCTCGACCAGCGACTGGGCCGTTACAACGCTCGATATCGCGCTCGCTGAGGGCCAAAACACGATCGAACTCCGCGCCCGCTCGAACGGGGCGGCCAGCCTCTACCTCGATAACCTCGTGCTGGTCCCCACCGCCTACGGCAGCGGATTGGTGATCGAGGAGGGCGCGCCCGGCTTCGCCGGCGTGGACGGCGTCATCGGCGCGACCCATTCAGGCTACAGCGGCGCCGGCTACGCCGACGCCCAAAACGCCGCGGGCGCCAGCGTCGATTGGGTGCTCGACTTCGACGCCTCCACCGTCAAGTCGTTCACGTTCCGCTACGCCGGGACGACCCCGCAAACCGCCGACCTGGTGGTGAACGGCGCGACGGTGGCTTCCGACATCCTTTTCGCTCCGACGGGTTCGCTCTCCGATTGGGGATATGTCACGGCCTACGCCAGCGTGCCGGCGGGCGTCTCGGCGGTCGAGCTTGTGGCGACCAGCGCGAACGGCTTGCCCAACATCGACCACCTCGAGGTCGTCGGCGCATCGACCTGGACCGTGGGCGACGCGCCCTTCATGCCGGTCGGAGTCGCGGTGACGGGCGTCACCGCCTCGCAGGTCGATCTGGATTGGTGGCCCACTCCGGGCGCCGACAGCTACACCGTCCTCCGCGGTACGAGTAGCGGCGGCCCCTACGCCACGGTCGCGACTGGGGTGACGGCGACTGACTACAGCGACGAAGGGCTCGAAGAACTCACCGGCTACCACTACGTCGTCGTAGCCGTCAATGCGAACGGCTCCAGCACGCCCAGCGTCGAAGTCAGCGCGATCACCAAGACGACCCAGCCCCCGGCGGCGCCAAGCGGCTTGTCGGCGGTCGCCTTGGCTTACAACGCGACTGCCCTGTCGTGGTCGGCCGTGCCGGGCGCCGAGAGCTATACCGTCAAGCGAGCGACCAGCAGCGGCGGCCCTTACGTCACGGTGGCGATCGGCGTCGCGGGGACCTTGTTCACCGACAACGGGTTGTTCGCCGACTCGACCTATCACTACGTCGTCGCCGCGGTCAACGACGTCGGCGAGGGCCCCGCCAGCGCCGAGGCGAGCGTCTCGACGCCCGCGTCGGCGACGCTTGAACCGGTGGCGGACACCTTCGTGCGCGACGGCGGTAGCGTCAACGCGAACTTCGGTAACGACACCACCATCGTTGTCAAGAACGACGGCGGCGCCGGCTTTACCCGCAACGCCTTCTTGCGGTTCGACGTCAGCGATCTCGCCAACGCGTCGAGCGTGCTGCTGTCGCTGACGCCGTTCCAGATCGACAGCGGCGACCCGATGTGGGTCGAGCTGATGACGGACGACAGCTGGAGCGAGTCGGGCACGACCTGGAACAACCAGCCATCGGGTTCGGGCAACGTGTTGGCGGTTGTGTCGGGCTTCGTGGTGGGTCAGCCGAAGTTGATCGACATCACCAACGCCGTTCTCAGCGAAGCGGCGAACGACGGCGTGCTGTCGCTGCGGCTGTCGATGCCGAACGTCGGCAACAACTTTGTCGGCTTCTATTCGAGCGAGAGCGTGGCGCCCGGTTCGCGTCCCCAATTGTTGGCGACGCTGCCCAACGCGAACGACCCGGCGCCAGCCGCACCAACCTACCTGTCTGCGACGGCCGCAACCGCTGCCCAAATCGACCTCACCTGGACGGCCGCCCCTGGCGCCGCGGGCTACAACGTCTACCGATCGGCGGTCGCCGGTGGGCCGTACACGTTGATCGCCGCGGGCGCGCCGGCGAACGGCTATAGCGATGCCGGCCTCGAGACCAGCGCGACGTACCACTACCGCGTTAGCGCGATCAATGGCGCCGGCGAGAGTCCCTTCAGCGCCGAGTCGAGCGCGACCCTGGCGGCGGGCCCGCTCGTCCTCGAGGCCGAAGACGCGTTGCTCTCGGGCGCCGTCGTCGGCACCGAGTGGGCAGGCTTCACCGGCAGCGGGTACGCCGACTTCGTTAGCGCGACCGGGGACTACGTCGAGTGGACCTTCGACACACCGGCGGCGGGCGCCTACGAGTTGGCCTTTCGTTACGCCAGCGGCGCCTCGGGAGACCGGCCGCTGCGACTGACCGTCAACGGCGCGATCGTCAACAGCGGCTTAAGCTTTGCGCCGACGGGCGGTTGGGGGGCTTACACGTCGGTCGCGGAGGTCGTCGCCCTCGTCGCGGGCGTCAACACCGTGCGGCTGACGGCGACCGGTTCCAGCGGCGGCAACCTCGATCAGCTCACCGTCACGCCGGTCGAGGAAGGGGTGGGGCGGATCGTCGCCGCCGCTTTAGAAGACGGTGTGGAGGCGGCGATTACGGCGCCGCGCGGCAGGCCGACGCTCAACACCACGGGGACAACTTTCGTTGCCGACAACGGCGCCCTCTTACGGGGGCCGTTCGCCTCGACCGAATGGGGCAATCCACCGCCGCTCGCCAACATCCAACAGATCAAGAACTACGGCGCCAACTCGATCCACCTCTACGGCGAGGTGTTCGACCCTGACTACAGGTCGGGCGTGCCCGGTTCGGGGACGGCGCCGGGTTACGCGATGAATCGCATCGACCAGATGGTGCAGATGACCCGCGACGAGGGCCTGTACCTCGTGCTCACCATCGGCAACGGCGGCAACAACGGGAGTTTCAATAACGACTATGTGATGGACTTCTGGGCCTTGTACGCCGATCGCTACAAGGACGAGACCCACGTCATCTTTGAGGTCCAGAACGAGCCTCACGCCTGGTCAACGCCCTACCCAGCGCCGGCGCTGCAGATGCAGGCCGACGCCTACACGCTGATCCGCTCGCTGGCGCCAGAGACGCCGATCCTGCTGTTCTCGATCGCGGTGCTGGGCGACGGGGCGTCGGCCATCGCCGACATCAACACGGTCTCGCAGGCGGCGTCGATCGACTGGTCGAACACGGGCGTCGCGTTCCACGGCTACGCGGGCATGGCGACCATCCCCGCGGTGGAAGCGATCATCAACGCCGGCTACCCGGTGTTCATGACCGAGGTGGCCGGCGAGGAGTGGGGCTCCTTGGACCACGGCCTCGTGGTGGAGCAGATTTCGGAGTACGAGCGGCTGGGTATTTCCTGGCTGACGTTTCAGCACATCCCGCCGAACTTCATCTCCTCCTCGATCTTCGCTCCCGGGACCTACAGCGACCTGATTGAGCGGGCGGGCCTCTCATGGACGCCCGACTTCGGCGCGTTCCCGGCCCAGCGAGGCGTCTACAGCAACGGCGGTCTGCCGCGCTACACGACTGGCCTCTCGGGAACGCTCCGCATCGAAGCGGAACACTTCGACACGGGCGCCGAGGGCGTCGCCTACAGTGACGCCGACGGCGTCAACCTAGGCGGCGCATTGCGGCCCGACGTGGGGGTCGATATCGAACTGACCGACGACCGCTTCGGCGACTTCAACGTCACCGATACCGTGTCGGGCGAATGGCTCGAGTACACGCTCAACGTCCGCGAGCCGGGGTACTACACGCTCCGGCTGCGCACGGCGAGTTCTGTTGGCGGAGCCGTGCGTGTCTTGATGCACGACGACGACAAGACCGGCGTCTGGCAGTTGCCCGCTACGGGCGGCAACCAGAACTGGACGACCGTCGAGAGAGTGGTCTACCTCGAACCGGGGAGGCAGAAGCTTCGTCTGGAGGTCGTCACCGGCGGCTTCAACCTCAACTGGATCGAGCTGACGCCGTCGGCGACGGGCTCGCTCCCGAACGGCGTCTACAAGCTGATCAATCGTAACAGCGGCTTGGCCCTCGAGCGCGGAACGTCGCAGGGGAGCGACGTGGTGGTGCAGAACGAGTACACCGGGTCCACTAGCGAGCAGTGGAGCCTCGTTCACCGCGGCGCCGGCCAGTACAGCATCCTCAACGTAGGCGCCAGCAATTGGAGTTGGAGCAACACCTACGCCCCAGTCTTCTCGCAGCAAGGGAGCGACCCGCTGGGGTTGACGCCGTGGGGCTTTGACAACGCGTCGGCGCGGCGGTTCGTCCTTTCGCCCGCCGACGATGGTTTCTTTAACATTGTCGTCGTCGATCAAGGCTACAGCGTGGGAATGGCGGGCGGCTCGACCGTCGTTGGTGATTTTGCTCAGTTCCTCGAAACCTCGAACGACGCCGCCCAGCAGTGGGCGATCGTCGCGCCGGGCTCGCCCTCCTTCCCAACGGGGCTAACCGCAACGTGGGGCGTCGAAGAGGCGACGCCCGGCGACTACAACGGCGACGGCGTCGTCAACGCCGCCGACTACGCCGTCTGGCGAGACAACGTCAACACCGTCGTAGCGACGCCCGGCCAAGGCGCCGACGGCGATGGCGACGGGGTTGTCGATTCCAATGACCACGCGTTCTGGGCCGCGAACTACGGCGGCAGCACGCCCGCTCGCAGGGTGGAGCTCTCCTGGAATCCCTCGCCGGGCGCCACCGCCTACAACGTCAGCCGTGCGCCGAACGCTGGGGGCCCTTATGTAACGATTGCGACCGGCGTCACCGGGACTAGCTTCAGCGACCCCGCCCCCGCGCCGGGCGACTACTACTACGTCGTCAGCGCCGTCGGCCCCGGCGGCGCCAGCCTGATCAGCGCCGAGGCGCTGGCGAAGACCGAGCGGCTCTTCGTCGAGGTAGGCGGCGTCGTCTCGATGGAGACGGAAAGTGGCGTTGTCGGCGACCGCTGGACAATCCAGAGCGACACCTCGGCTTCGGGCGGCGCGTCGATCGAAGTCGATCCCGCCTACAACCACACCGGCAACGCGCCCCCGGGAACGACCGACGAGTTCATCGTCAGCTACAGCTTCAACGTCTCGACGGCGGGCAACTACCGGTTCTGGTTCCGGATGATGACCAACTCCGCCGAGGACGACTCGTTCTTCTGGCGGATCGATAACGGGGGCTGGAACCTCGAAAACAACCGCTCGGGAATCGGGGCTTGGTTCTCGACGGACAACGCGCAGGTCAACGCACTCGGGGCCGGCGACCATGTGCTCCAGATCGCTTACCGTGAGAACGGAACCCGCCTCGATAAGTTCGTCCTCCAACTCGACGCCTTGCCGGCGCCCACGGGCTTCGGCCCGGCTGAAAGCCTCGCGCCGTCGGCGCCGAGCGGTTTGACGGCGACCAGCGCATCCAGTTCGCAGATCAACCTGGCGTGGACGCCGTCCTCCGGCGCCACGAGCTACAACGTCTACCGTTCCACTGTCAGCGGTGGGCCGTACGAAGTCGTCGCCACGGGCGTCACCTCGACCAACTTTAGCAACAGCGGCTTGGCGTCGAGCACGGCCTACTTCTATGTGATCAGCGCCGTCAACGCTTTCGGACAAAGCCTCAACAGCCTCGAAGCCAGCGCCATCACCGGCAGCGGCGGGATCGCCCGGATCGTCACGACGCCGACCATCACCGACACGCAGACGCTGCTTCTGCTTTCGTTACAACGGGACGAAGCCTTTGACGCTGACAGAGTCACTATCTCTCTAGCAGATGAATCGGGCGATGAGCCCGGCGAAGGAGAGAGTTCATGGCTCGATGAGTTAGCCGCGGATTTGGCGGTGGCTTTGTGATCCAGGTGAAACGACCAACGATCGTCCGCTCATGCCTTCAACCACCGTGTAAAAGCGTCATGACGAGAAGCGTCGGTTTCACGCTGGCGTGCCTGTTGACGCTCACGTCGGCGGCGGCCCAAAGTCCGATCGCCCTCAGCGTGATCAATGGCGGCTTCGAGTCGGGCGCTCCGCTTTCGATTCCTGCCGGTTGGAGTGTGGCGGACGGGTTCAATCCCTTCTGGGTTGGCGACAGCTCGCTGGCGGGGGCCGATCCCGGTGGTGGCTACGCGGGCAGCAATCAGTTCATCTCGGCGAACTGGCCCTACGGCGGTTACAGCGGGTCGGGCCCGCTGATCGGCGGCGACGCGAACGCCGCGCGGATTTACCAGGACATCGACCTGACGCCTTACGGTTCTCAGATCGGCGCGGGCGATTGGTCCTTGGGGCTGTCGTACGCCTACTTCGACATCGACACGAACGACCTCGGAACGATCTCGTACGACTTCTACGACGCGGGCGGCGCCATGCTCGGGGCGGGTTACGCCGGCGACACCCAAGCCGGAGGCGGGTGGGTCCATGTCGAAGACATGCAGGCGGCTGCGGTCCCGTCCGGCGCAGCGCGGTTGCGGGTCTCGCTCGGCGCCGAGCGGACCGGCGTGGGGTCGCAGCGAAACATCGCGTTCGACGCCATCTCCGCCAGCCTCCTGCCCCCCTCAGGGCCGGCGCCCATCACCGACATCGTGCGCGGCAATCTGATCCAGTTCGATAGCGACGGCAACTGGACCTGGTACACCGACGAGCGCGCGATCGTCAATCCAAACAATGGCCGCGTGCTCGTCAACTCGGTCGGCTTCGACGAGACCGTGCAGGGAGGCGGCTACCCGGGCAACGTGGACGTAGTCGATTTCGATCCCGCAACGGGCCGTCGCGTCGTGACGCGATTGTCGAACCAGACAACCAACCCCGCCATCCAGAACGACGACCACAACGTCGGCGCCCTCTTGGTGCTGCCCGACGGACGCTACTTGGCGATGTACGCCAACCACGGGAACAACGGCGGCCTCGGCGACGAGTTCACTCGCTACCGTGTCTCCAGAAACCCCGGCGACAGCAGGTCCTGGTCGGAGGAGCAACTCTACAACTGGTTCGAGAACGTCCCCGGCGCCAACACGCATCCCGGCGGGACCGCCGAGTTCGCCAACGTGAGCTACCACAATCTCTTCTACCTTTCGGAAGAAGATCAGGTCTACAACATCTCCCGCAGTTACGGCCTGCTATCGACCAACGGCGCCGCGCAGAACATGCCCAATGTGCTCCGCTACGACCCCGAGACGAATAGCGTCGAGTGGGGAGGGCAACTTCTGGAGAGCGCGGCGCAGGGGTACTCGGCGTACCCGAAGTACGTCTCGAACGGCGTCGATCGCATCTACTTCGCCACCACCGAGACCCACCCTCGCAACTACAACAACAGCATCTTTGCGGGTTATATCGAAGGGGGCCAGACGTTCGACTTGCTGGGCAATGTCATCGACGAGAATCTGTTCGACAGCAACGTGACCGCCGGCGCCGGCGCCGGCGCCGTGCCGGACGTCACCGACTTTACGCCGGTCGCAGCGCCCGACCCGTTAGGGCAAGGGACCAACCGCCTCTGGACGTCCGACGCAGCGCTCGACTCTGACGGCAATCTGATGCTGCTCTACACGTCGCGGTGGAACCCCGACGGCCTGACCAACGACGGTAGCACGAGCAACCCGATCGACCATCGCCTGCACTTCGCCCGCTGGAACCCCGCGACCTCCAGTTGGGAGAACCAGGAGATTGCCCGGATGGGGGATCGTCTGTATGGCCCGGAGCAAGACTACACAGGCATCGGGGCGCTGATCCCTGGCGATGAGAACACGCTCTACATCTCGACGTACATCGATCCGCGCGACGCGACCGGGAGTACGGAGACCGCCAATCACGAGATCTACCGGGGCAAGTACGACGGGTCGCAATGGAACTGGAACGCGGTCACCGAGAACTCCTCGGTCGATAACCTCCGACCGATTGCGCCCGACACGCACGGCGTGGGGCCGCAAACGGTGTTCTGGTTCCGCGGCAACTACACGTCGGCCCACGACATCAATGCGGCTGTCGTCGGGATCATCGATCAAGACGACATCGGGCCGAGCAGGCTCGTCACTTATGTGGACGCGACAGCGACGAACACCGCCCGAATGGATGGTTCGCCGATCGCCCCGACCTCCGCCAGCAGCACCGCCGGGGCGACGGACAACCTCTGGCACGAGCGCACCGGCTTCGGCAACGGCGGCAGCGTGCTGACTTCGAACGAGTCGGGCGCCGAGAACGCCCCTACGCTGAGAACCACTGCTTCCGGCATAGAGGTAGGCGTCTACGACGTGTTCGCCTACTTCTGGAGCGACAATGACGAGGACTGGCGTCTGCTCGCAGGACTCGAAAGCGACAACCTGCTGGACTTCCGCAAGTACGGCTCGCAACACGCCCCAGATGATCAGTTCGAAGAGCAGTTCGATGACGCCGTGACGGTCGCCGCCAACAACAACGACCTCTTGCTCTACCGCGCCTACTTGGGTCGGGAGAGCGTCGAGACGGGCGGTGGCATTGAAGTGTTCATCGACGACTGGCAGACGCTCAACGGGAACGCCTCACGAACTTGGTTCGATGGGATCGGATACGCGATGGTGGCGCCCCTCTTGCCCGGCGACTACAACGGCGATGGCGTGGTCGACGCGGCGGACTATACCGTCTGGCGCGACAACCTCGGGACCACAGGCTTGGCAGCGTACGATTCCGCCGATGGCGACGGCGATGGCGAAGTCACGCTCTTGGATTACCAGCTCTGGAGCAGCAACTATGGCGCGACGATCAGTCTAATTTCTTCCCAATCGACGCCCGAGCTGACCGGAGCCGTGTTGCTGCTGCCGCTGTTGGGCGCTGGCATGCTACGACGCCAGCGCAACCACTGTTGTCTCTGACGGCTTACTCTTCTTTATCCATCCATGCCTCATCGTTATCCGTCGAACGCCATGCTACACAACTCCCGCTGCGCCACGTCCGCCATAATTTCAGCGCTCTTGCTCGCCACGGCGTGTCAGGCCGACTACCCGATCGTGTCGCACCGGTACTTGGCGGACCCGAGCTGTCTGGTGACCGACGACCGCGTCTACATCTACTGCTCGAACGACGATGAGAGCCCGGTCGAGGGGTCGTACAACATCCCCAACGTCGTCTGCGTCTCGAGCAGCGACATGAAGAACTGGACGGACCACGGATCGGTCTTCCGCGCCGAGGACAGCACCACCTGGGCGAAGAAGACCTGGGCGCCCGCGGCGATCGAGCGGGACGGCAATTACTTCCTCTACTTCGGCAACGGCGGCGCGAACATCGGCGTCGCGGTGAGCGACAAGCCGACCGGCCCCTTCACCGACCCGCTGGGCAAGGACCTCATCAACCACGGCACGCCGGGCGTCCAGCCGGCCGAACGGATGTGGCTCTTCGACCCGGGCGTCTTCATCGACGACGACGGCCAGGCGTACATCTACTTCGGCGGCAACGGCGACGACAACGTCCGCGTCGCGAAATTGAATCGCGACATGATCAGCCTCGATGGCGACGTGATCAAGATGAAGGCCCCCAACTTCTTCGAGGCGGCGTGGGTATTCAAACACGACGGCAAGTACTACTTCACCTACTCGACAACGCCCCGCGCCGAGATGCGGATCGACTACATGACCGGCGACCATCCGATCGAGGGCTTCGAGTACGGCGGCATTGTCGCCAAGCAACCGCCGATCAATAACGACAACAACCACGCCGCGCAGTTCCATTTCAAAGACCGCTGGTTCCACGTCTATCACAACCGCGTCGTCGCCAAAGCGGCCGGCATCCCCACCGGCTTCCGCCGTAATCTCGCCATCGAAGAGATGCGATTCACCGAAGACGGCGCCATCGAGCCGGTGACCTACACCGAGGACGGCGTCGCTCAAGTCGGCCATCTCGATCCCTACGAGACGGTGGAGGCCGAGACTTTCCACGCCCAGCACGGCGTCGAAACCGAACCCGTTGAAGCCGGCATTGCGCTCACCGATCTCCAGAGCGGCGATTGGGTCGAGCTCGTCGGCGTCAACTTCGGCGATGAGGGCCCGAGCCAGTTCATGGCCCGGGTGGCGAGCGACGGCGCCAGCGGCAAGATCGAGGTCCACTTGGGAGGCGACGACGGCAAGCTCCTCGGGACCTGCGACGTGGGCAACACCGGCGGGTGGAATAAGTGGCAAGAAGTCTCGTGCGACGTTTCTGGCGTCAAGGGCGTTCAGGACTTGCGGCTCAAGTTCGTCGGCGATGGGGATCGCCTTCCGAACGTCGATCTTTGGCGATTCGAACGCTAGTCTCCTGTGCTGGAAGTTCGTTCCTAAATTGGGACGGCTACAGAACAAAGTCATCGACCAGACATTTATCCACGACGGGCACAAATAACACGACGGCCTGCCTGCTAAGGCGCCGTTGCCTCAAGAGGCAAGCCGTCGTGCTCGTCGTGTCCGTCGTGGTTCACATGACTTTGCATCCCAACAGTGACTAGCTTGTCCAAATGAGAACGATTTTCTGACTCGGGGCATGAGAGTCGGAACGCTCCCCTACCGGACCTCTACGCGTCCTAACTCGATTACAGCATGAGACGGTTACTCCTTACGCACGTCGCCGCGCTCGTCGTCGCGGTAGCTCCTTACGCTCGGTCCGAGCGAGCCGCCAATCCGATTCTGTTCGCGGATGTCCCCGACGTGGCGATGATCCGCGTTGGCGACACGTACTACATGAGCAGCACGACGATGCACATGAGTCCCGGGCTTCCGCTGATGAAGTCCAAGGACCTCGTCAATTGGGAACTGCTCAACTACGCCTACGACACACTGGGCGACGCCGACGCGTTGCGGCTGGAGAACGGGGAGAGCGATTACGGCCGGGGCTCGTGGGCCAGCAGCCTCCGCCATCACGACGGCGTGTACTACGTCACCACGTTCTGCGCCACGACGAACCAGACGTACGTCTTCAGCACTCCCGACATCGAGACGACGCCCTGGGAGCGGCGTTCGTTCACGCCCTCGCTGCACGACCACTCGCTCTACTTCGCCGACGACGGTCGGGTCTACATGCTGTGGGGCGCCGGCGCTCTGCGGCTCACCGAGCTGCGGCCCGATTTCAGCGGGATCAAGGAAGGCGGCCTCAACAAGGTGATCATCGAGAACGCCAGCGCGCCGGCGGGCGACGACATCATGCTGAATGCCGAGGGGAGCCAGCTGTTCGAGGTCGACGGCAAGTTCTATCTGTTCAACATCGTCTGGCCGCGGGGCGGGATGCGGACCGTGCTCGTCCACCGTGCCGACAAACTGGAAGGCCCCTACGAAGGCCGGGTCGCGTTCCAGGACCAAGGCGTCGCTCAGGGGGGCCTGATCGAAACGGCAGGCGGCGACTGGTACGCCTACTTGTTCCAAGACCACGGCGCCGTCGGCCGCATCCCGTACCTCGTCCCCGTGACGTGGGAAGAGGGCTGGCCCGTCCTCGGCGTTGACGGCAAGACGCCGATGCAGCTCGACCTGCCGGCGAGCAAGGGGCTGATACCGGGCGTCGTCGATTCGGACGAGTTCGATCGCACCGAGGGAGACCCCGCGCTCCCGCTGGTGTGGCAATGGAACCACAACCCGGACCCGCAGCACTGGTCGCTGACGGATCGCCCCGGCTATCTGCGTCTCACGACGTCGCGTCTCGACGAGAGCCTCGTCGCGGCGCGCAATACGCTCACGCAACGCACCATCGGGCCCGAGTGCACGGGGACCATCTCCTTGGATACCGCGGGCATGCGCGACGGCGACGCGGCCGGCCTCTGCCTGTTGCAGCAGAACTACGGCTTTGTCGGCGTTGAGGTGGTCGGAGACCAACGCAGGGTCGTCATGGTCAAAGGCGGCGCGGCGCCACAGCGCCGTGGAGCGGAGCGCAACCCCACCGACGGGCCCACGGTGCGCGTCGTCGAGTCGATGCCGCTCGCCCAAGAGCGGGTCTACCTCCGAGCGACGTGCGACTTCCGCGATCGCGCCGACGCAGCCCACTTCTCCTACAGCTTGGACGGCGAGTCGTGGACTCCGATCGGCGATGGCCTCACGATGCGCTACACCCTCCCCCACTTCATGGGCTACCGCTTCGGCCTCTTCAACTTCGCCACGAAAGCGGCCGGGGGGCACGCCGACTTCGATTACTTCCACATCGACGACACACTCACATCGACGACGGAGTAACGACCCCTGCCGGTCCGAGGCCCGCAATCGACTCATCGCATTCGACGCCGTCCGCCAGCGGACGTTTGCTTGTTACTCGATCGTTAGTCGGACGGTCTGGAGGTCGGCAGAGCTCGGCCCGACCATCACCTCGAAATCACCCGGCTCGACAACGAACTGCGTGTCGATATTCCAAAAGGCGAAGCTCTCCCGCGTCAACTCAAGCGACACGCTGCGCGTCTCGCCGGGTCCAAGCGTCACCCGCTGGAACGCCTTCAATTCTTTGACGGGCCGTGTCACGCTGCTGACGAGGTCGCGTACGTAGACCTGCACGACCTCGTCCCCGTGGCGGTCGCTCACGTTGGTGAGATCGACCGAAACGGTGACGGCCTGATCAACTCCGATCCGCTCCGACGACAGGCGTGGCGCCGAAAACTCGAACCGGGCGTAGCTGAGGCCGTACCCGAAGGGGTAGAGCGGCGTCACGTCGTCGAACAAATACCCGCGGCGAGCCGAGGGGCGGTAGTTGTAGTAGGCCGGGAGGTGCCCAACCGACCGCGGGATGGTCACCGGGAGTTTCCCGCCGGGGCTGTAGTCGCCGAAAATCGCCTCGGCGACGGCGCGCCCCCCTTCTTGGCCCAGGTACCAAACCTCAAGCAGCGCTGCGCTCTTCGACGCCAAATTCGCCACCGCCAAGGGGCGCCCATTGGACAACACCGAGACGATCGGCTTGCCGGTCTCGGCCAAGGCGTTCACCAAGTCGTTTTGGCTGCCGAAGAGTTCGAGGCTCGTGCGGTCCCCCAGGTGGTTGGACATCCACGCTTCCCGAGAGGTCTGCTCGTTGCCGCCGACGACGAGCAAAACGACATCGGCTAGCTGCGCGACGCGGACCGCTTCGGCGATCGAGCGGCGATCCTGCTCGGGGTCGCTCGGGACGACTTCGTCCTCCCACCAGCTGCCGCCAACGGTGATCTTGCACCCCTCGTGGTGTAGCACCTCGGCCGAGCCACCGACGCGTTCCCGAATGGCTTGCAACACGGTCGAGACCGCGGCGGGCCGGCCACTGTACCCGCCCAGCAGGGGGCGGTCCGCGTTCGGTCCGATCACGGCGATCGTCCGGAGGGACTCGATCCGAAGCGGGAGAATCCCGTCGTTCTCAAGCAGCGTCACGGTCTTGCGGGCCGCTTCGAGGGCGAGCTCTCGATGCGCGGCGGCGCCAACGATCGTCGGCGGGGCCGACTCATCGACGTAGGGGTTCTCGAAGAGGCCTAACTCAAACTTCATCGCCAGCAGCGGCGCCACGAGCGCGTCGAGTTCGGACTCTTTGACGAGCCCCGCCTCCAACGCGGCCGGCAATTCGCGGTAGCAGTCTGCCTCGGGGAGTTCGACGTTGACCCCGGCCTGCACCGCAAGCACAGCGGCATGGAGCCCATCCTCGGCCACGTGATGCCCGTAGAGTTCGGGCCGTTCGGCAAGCTCTCTGATCGCGTAGTAGTCCGAAACAACGAATCCCCGGAACCCCCATTCACCACGCAGCACGGCGCCGAGCAGCCACTTGCTGGCATGCGACGGGACGCCGTCGACTTCGTTGTACGACGCCATCACGCTCCGTGCGTCGGCGAGCCGGATGGCGCGTTCGAACGGGGTGAGGAAGGTTTCTCGGAGGTGCCGCTCGGAAACGCTGACCGGCCCGCAGTTGTTGCCCGACTCGGGTTGGCTGTGAGCGGCGAAATGCTTCAGCGTCGCGACCACGCCGCGGCCCTCGCCGAGGCCCGCTTGCAGGCCACGCACCGCGGCGACCCCCAGCTCGCTGACGAGGTGAGGGTCCTCGCCGAAGGTCTCCTCCACACGGCCCCAGCGGGGATCGCGGGCCACATCGACGACCGGTCCGAGAGCCTGATGGATGCCCCGGCAGCGCGACTCGGCCGCCGTCATTTGGTAGAGCCTCTCGACCAAATCGGGATCGAAGGTCGCTCCCAGCCCGATCGGCTGGGGGAAGCTCGTCGCGCCGACGGCGACATGGCCGTGGAGCGCCTCGTCGTGGAACATCACCGGGATGCCCAGCCGACTGTGTTCGATGAACCATCGCTGGATGACGTTGGACTCTGTGGCGGATTCGGCGGGGACGAGCCCCGGCTTCGCCCCCCCGGCGGCGTCGCTCGGCCGGCCGATCTGACCAAGGCCGTCGCCGCGACCAAAATGCCGCCCCGCAACGTCGGGGTCGAATCGGCCGTCGGGCCCCAGCAACTTGGTGTGCCGCTCGTTCCAGAGACACGTCATCTGCGCGACCTTCTCGCCGATCGTCATTCGACCAAGCAAATCGGCGACGCGCTCAGCGATAGGCAGCGAAGCGTCTCGATACGCGGGGGGGTCCATCGGGGCGGGAGGCAGAGAATCAGCTTGGAGTACGGGCATTGCATAAGGCCAATTGGGGAGCCGACACGTACAGGCAGGCTATCTGCGTCGTCGTCGTCGAGCGATAGGCCGATCGCGTAGAAATATGTAGAGAATGCGGCCGATCATCCGACGCCAGCGAGCTTGGCTCAGGGTCCGTCCCCCAGAGGGGACCGCGTCGGCACGCTACAGCGGCCAGCGTCCCCTTCCGAACTTCTGAGTCGAAACTTCGCGGTCCATGTAACGTGGAGACTTCCGCTCCTGGACCAGTGACCGCAGCGTCCTCCCAGTGCAAGCGGCCGCGACTTGGAGGCCGCGACAAGGATCGGCGTAGCGCTGACAAGTCTCCCGGATGCCCCATGTTGTCGACGCCGACGCCCGCGTCTCAATACGAAGCGACAATTGATGTCGAGAGAAGGAAGATAGTGGGGCCATAGCCAGGACAGGGGAGACGCCTCGGCGGCGCCGACCTCGGTCGCGACGACCTTCCCCGATAGCAAGTGTGACACCAACGGCGCCAGCGAACGAACCCGCTCGGGCCCGGCGCACAAAAAAACCCCGACGAAACAAGCTGTTTCGCGGGGTTTCCTGAGCGACGCCGACGGGGCTCGAACCCGCAACCACTGGATCGACAGTCCAGTACTCTAACCAATTGAGCTACGGCGCCTCACTCGACCAAGAGTAGCCCACGCCTGGGGGCTTGCCGTAATGACACGCCCTGCGGCGACCGGTTCGCTCGGTCGAGATTCGTAATCTTATTCGGATGGGCGGGCCCGTCAATCGGGGGTCTTGGGGCTTCTCGGCAAGCCTTTTTTTCGCCGCTTGGACGGGTGGGGTGGGTTGGGCCGGTTACGCCGCGGGCCTCGTGGCGACGCAAGTCGGGCCGGGGCATAGCTGCGGATCGCCGTGGCGTACGGTTGCACAGGGCCTCTTCGGGCCCGCCGCCGCCGTGATTCCACCTTTGCAGCCCTGAGGGCGACGCCATGCTCGAATGGCAAGACTACGCGATCTCGTTTGCCGGCGATCGGATCCACGACCTCTGGGTGTGGTTCGATTCGTTGTCGCGGGAGGAGTGGCTCATCGTTCTGGCGGCCTGCTGTGCGGTCGGCTTTCTATTCCTCAAAGGCTGGGGCCAGCGCGGCCCTTGCTGAAGCTCACCCCAAAAAAACTCACCCGACCCTCCTGGGCGGCAGGCCTGCTATGAACTTCGTGTCGATATGGGGGGGTGGCTTCGGTTTGCCGGAAACGGTCGCACTAGCGGCGGTGGCTCTCGTCGGCTATCTGTTCGGCCGCAGTCAGAAACGTGAAGAGGACGAGATTCCCGCCGACGCGCCGATCGAGGTGATCCGCGCCGCGGAGATCGCCCGCCAACTCGAAGCGATCGCCGCCGCTCTGCGGAGCGACTTGGCGATGCACCGCGCCGAAGTCGAGCACTTCAAGAAAACCGTCTTCAGCGCCAGCGGCCGAGCGGGCGACGACGCCTCGTGGACGGTGCTGCGCGACGAAGCCGACCGCGTCCTCGAGCCGACGCTGCGGCTGGTGTCGCGCGTCGCGGCGGCCTACGACCAGATACGCCGCCAGTCGAGCGCCCTCGCTCGCTTCAGCGGCGGGCGGACCGACACGCTCACCGGGCTTTGCAACAGCCGGGCGTTGAGCGAGCTGCTGCGTATCGAACTCGCCGGCCACGCCGCCACAGGCGGCAAGCTGTCGATCGCTATTATCAGCGTCCATCCATCGAAGGACGCGACGCCCGAGTCCCGCAGCGAGCAACAGGCCCGCATCCTCCAAGCAACCGAGCTGCTGCGTCCTCAATTACGAGAATCGGACGTGCTGGCACGCTACGGGATCGACGAGCTGGTCGTCGTGATGCCGCACACACGGCTCTACGGCGCCAGCGTGTTCGCTCGACGTGTGCGGCGAGCGCTCGGCGACGCAGGCATTGCGATCAGTTGCGGACTTGCCCAGACGGTTGCGGAAGATACGGCCGCCGCGATGCTCGGCCGCGCCGACTCGGCCCTCTACAGCGCTCGCGCCAAGGGAGGCGGCGCGCAGTTCCTGCACAATGGCCATACGATCCGCGAAGACGCGGGGGAAATTGGCAGCGGGAAGTGGGAAGTTGGAAGTGGGCAGGACGATGGTGAGGCGACAGCAACGATTGAAGAACACGTAACGTACTCAACAAGCAAGTGACGGAAAGCCGACAACGCCCGGCGCATACGGCTCAAGTTATCTGCCCAACTGCTGACTGCCCACTATGCACCGCTTCGCCCTCGCAGCACTCCTCACCGCCACCACGGCCCTGGCCGCTGAGCCGCAGCAGGCGCGGCTGACGATTGGAGAGAAAGTCTACAACGTGCCGGTGGGCAAGGCTTTCGCGGTGCGGGTCGCGGGGGAGCGCGTCACGTTACGGATCGAAATGCTCGACGAGAAGGCCTTCGACGCGGCCGGAGTGAGTTTCCGCTATCCGATGAGCCTCGAAGCGGGCGAGTCCTCCGGCGATGCAGGCGTACGCGTCTGGACCCTCCAGGGCCGCACCACGGCCGTTATGCTGCAGCAGTACGGCGACGACCTCGACGCCAAGTCGCTACGCGATGTGCTCGCCGAGAATCTCGTCGCTAGCGCCGGCAAGGATTCCGAGAAGCCCAAGACGGTCCGGCTCACGACGCCTGGCCGGGCTTACGATGGCTTGCAGTTCAACTACACGACACCCGCCCGGGGCAAATCTCCGGCCACCGTGACGGTGCAGAACCTCTTCACGTTCGCCAGCACCGAGGGCGTCTTTGCATTGATGGTGCAAGACGTGCGGCCCGAGGGGGAAGGCGAATCGGCGGAGTATACCGAGACGCTGCGGCTGCTGGGCGACTCACTCAAGACGGGCGACGAGCCGGTGGCGAGCGACACAGCGCCGGAAGAGGACGCAGCGAAGTAATCAGGAGCCGGCGACGTTAGTCGTTGGAGTTGCTTCGAATTCACTCCGACGACTAACGTCGCCGGCTCGCTGCGGCTCTTGTGAGTCGCGCCGTCTGCAACGCCACCCGCGGCTAGCGCCGACGGCTCACGGTGGCGATTGCGACTGCCGCCAGCAGCGCGGCGGCCGTGGGCTCGGGGACCGAAACGCTGCGATTGCCGCCGCTACTAGGGTAGGCGCCGAGGTGGTAGCCGTAGTGGGTACGGAAGAGCGCCATCGCGTCGTCGGTCATCGAGGTGGCGCCATCGCGGATCAGGGTGTAATCAGCGGCATTGACGACGCCGTCGCCATTCAGGTCGCCTTCGGCGAGATCGGTAAAGCCGGGGACGAAGAACACATTATCTTGCAGGCTCGTGACGCCGGTATTGACCTGGATGATGTCCGCCAACGTTACCGTGTCGAGGTCCACCAGGGAGCGGATCAGCGGGTCGAGCTCGCCTTCAATGTACAAACCGGCAGCGACGCCGGTGTAGAACAGTCGGTCGCCATCGCGGAGACGGCGGAACTGACTGTCGATGATGGCGTGGAACATCCGCCCGACGCTGCCGCCGGCGACGTGGTCTTCGGCAAGTCCGCCGACCCAAGCGTCGATGTTGCTGAGGTTGTTGCCGTAGACCGTCGCCAAGGCCTCAGCCAACTCGGGGTCGGAGGTGATCTGGCTAAAGGTCTGGACCCCCCCGGCGCCATGGCTGGACTTGAGGTTGCGGTAGTTGGGAAGGCCTGCGTCACGGCCGCGTTGGATATTGATCGCCGCCAGATCGAGCCCGCCCGAACCGGGAGGGCCAAATAATGCGTTCCGCAGGTCGTCGACAACAAGCGTATCGATCTCTTCGGATCGTTGTCTGGCCGCCCCCCGCAGGAAGGTATCGACAAGCGACGGGTCCGCGTCGATTAAAGCGGGATTATGGAAGGCGTTGCGTAGCGGCAGGGTCGAATCGACGCCAGTCTCATCGACGAGCGTTAGGTCGCTCGACACCTGGCTATGGCCGAGACGGAAAGCGGCGTTGGCGAAGGCGTTGGTGACCGAGGAGTCGAGGCCCGACAGGTACTGGTGGTTGTCGAGATTCTGTGTGCTCGTGCCGCCGCCGATCAGGGCGGGCAAAAACTCTCGGTAGGTGATTGCCTGGATCTCGGCGCCGACGAGTTGACGGGCGAGTTGGTAGCGGCCCTCGTCATCGAGACCCGGCCGTTGCACGGCGATCGCATCGACCAGCCGATTGTGCTCACGGGCAAACACGGTCTGTAGCGAGGTCAGCAGCGGGTTCTCGTTTGCGCGGATATCGCCGGCGAGGAACATGCTGGTCGAGGGGAGGGGGCCGTTGTTCTCGACTTCCAGACCGGCCGTGTTGCGAGGCAACAAGCCACTGGGGTCGAGCAGCAGCTTTCCCCCCGTGTCACGGAGGGCGGCCGCCCGCGTCGCGTCGCTGCCATAAACGACCGAGCCGTCCAAGTAGCTCGACACATAGTTGACGGGCGACCTGCCGCCGCCGCGACCCGGGATGGTCGTGAAGTCGGCGCGCACAAACGGGATCGGACCCGGCGCCAGAACGTCGGCGGGATTGTTCACCGCGATCGGTGCGAATCCATTAATGACCGGTCCATTGTCGGTCTTGAGCAGCTCGATGTCGTGGGTGACGAACTGCCCCCAGCCCCAGGCGAAGTCGCTGAGCCCCCGCATGCTTTTGACGCTTGAGGACTGGGCGAAAATCGCATTGCTGATGTCGCGGGCGTTAGCGCGCTGGGCGTCGGTGATCATCGCCCCGGTCGAGTCAAGAAACTCCGCGCTGTAGCCGAAGCGGATCATCCCGGTCCCGGCGGCGCCCCGCGTCGGAATGGCGACGTTGTTGCCCGTTCCGTCGTAAGTGCGAACCTCGGCGAACGCCGAGATCGGCACGAATGCCAATACGAAGAAACCCAAGGCATGTAATCGCATCGCACCGTCTCCCAACCGATAGCTAGCCCCTGGCCGCCTAGTTGGCCCAGCAACCGTGAGTGTAACGGCATTGGCCCGCAGGGAAACGATGAAATGCCGTTAAATGTCGTCCGACGGCGTCGGTCGAAGAAGCTCGCCCAGCCGCGGCAGAGTTAAATAACAACGTGTCATTCGTCACGCCACCCGCGGCTAGCGCCGCTGGCTCACAAAGGCGAGCGACGTTGCTGCGAGCAGCGCGGCGGCGGGTTCGGGGATCGATAGCGGCAGCAGCGCGCCGAGCACTCTGCCGAAGTGGCTCCGCCAAGAGGCGAGGTCGGCGTGGTTGACCCAGCCGTTACCGTTGCTGTCGGCGAGGCCCCCAGTGAACTGTCCAAGGTGGTCACGCCACACAGTGTAGTCGGCGATGTTGACGACGCCATCGGCGTTGAAGTCGCCTTGCTTGCGGCCCTGGTAGAGGCTCAGTAGCGTGTCGGCGTCGGCTTGATCGACGCGGCCGTCGGCGTTGAGGTCGCCGTCGGCGTAGAAGACGGCGCTGTCGGCCGAGTTGGCGCCGAGGTTCAACTTGAGCTGGGCGTAGTCCTGCGGATCGACGTCGCCGTCGAAGTCGATGTCGCCCAGCGGTGTCGTGCGGGCGAGGACGGCGCGCCAAGCTTCGTTCTGGCCGGTGGGGTTGCGGCCGTTGCCGATGATCGTCGTGCCATCGTCGCTGATGCCGGTCGCTTCGTTGAGCGTCCAGCCGGAGAGGTCGAGGCCGTAGTCGAGCTGGAGGACAGCGGAGAGTTCGCGCATGCCGCGGGCTTCGTCCCAGAGGAAGGGGGTAGACTCACAGTCGATGCATTGCCCTTTATACGAACTGCTCGAGATTTCACCGATCACAACGCTGCCATCGCCGGAAACGCCGGTCGCGACGGCGCTGTTGATGAATTGGTCGGGCCGTGTGCGGATCTCCCCAAGATTGGTCCAGCCGATCGATTCACGCCAGAAGACGGCGGCGCTTTGCCATCCAACGTCGAAGTAGAAATTTTCGGCGGAACCTACGACCGTCGTGCCGTCGGCAGAAATTGCATAGGCCTGTGTGTAGAAAGAGTCGTAATAGTGGCTTTCTCCTTGTAGATGATCGTAACCACATAGCGCCTTAACAGTCCCATCAGCCGCCCAAAGGAACGGCTCGCTGCGTCCTGGTATTGTGGGATTGCTGCCATTGAGGAGTACGGTGCGTCCGTCGCGGGTGACATCTACCGCCGCGGAGTTAAGGTAATAGCCTGCGCCGCTTGTTAGCACACCCGGCTCTTGGAGGACGCCGCCGCGCGTATAACGGTAGGCCCATTGGGAGGGCGTATCATCATCATCGTTTTCAAGGTCGCCGGCATAGTTCGCATCCGGCCCAATATCGGAAGCTCCGTCCGAATGGTATCCCAGACCTGAAGTTCCTGGGAAGTGATAACGTCGATACTGCGTGCCAACTGCAATCTTACCGTCTCCCGAAAGTGCGTTAACTTCACGGCTGCGGTCCAAGGTTGTAGGGAGGCGTTGGTTACTCGCGAGCGACCACAGAAAGCCCGATGAAAAATAGTTGGACGACGTAACGTGCCCGCCGACATAGACGCCGTTGGCCGAAATTGAAGTGGGAAATGCGTTGCCCAAGACGCCGCTCGGCTGCATGTTGTATGCCGTCTTGCCGGTGGCTGGTGACCAGACGAAGGGACGAGACTCCAAGGAAGTCGTCACGTCGTATCCCACAACAACGCGGCCATCGCCCGACAGATCGGCGGCGAAACTATACCTACTGGCGCCGATCCCCAGGCCGTGGAACTCCCCGCGGAACGGATGCAGCACGCGCCCGACTTGGTCGCGGGTTGACGCCAGCGAGCGGGCCACCCGGTCGCGCACGATGTCGGGCGTTTGCGCCGGCAGGTTGACCGCAGGAACGGTGTACGCCGCGTGCGATACGGTTCCCAGACCTAGCAGCCAAGCTGCGATCCCCGCCAGCGCCGTTCGTGTACGCATTTGTTCATCCTTGAGAAGTGGTGTCCCAACCAGTCGGGCCGAAGTATGACGCCCGGAGGGTCGCTACGCCAATCGCAGTCGGGCACGACAAGAGCGTCGGCGCCACGAACACTTGAGCATCACAATGGACGGCGAGCCGGGGACGTTAGTCCTCGGTGGAACCTGGGTACCCGCTTCCCACCGACGACTAACGTCGCCGGCTCGCCACGATGCGATGGTGGAGTTGCTCGTGGCGCTAGCGAGCGGCTAGCGCCGACGGCTCAGAAGAGGCGCGGGGCGTCTTCTTCGCTTGGCGCTTCGACGCCGAGGTGGTCGTAAGCCTTCGTTGTTAGCTTTCTGCCTCTTGGTGTCCGGATCACGAGCTCGCTGCGCAAGAGGAACGGCTCGACTTCGTCGGTCAGCGTATCGACGGGCAGGTTCATCGTGTGGGCGATGGCTTCGACGCCCGCTGGGCCGCCGTGGAAGACGCGCAGGATTGTCGAGAGGTACTTGCGGTCTTGCGGGTCGAGGCCCGCTTGGTCGACGCCGAGCATTCCTAGCGCGTCGTCGGTGACGGGGAGCGTCGCCTCGCCGGCGGCGCGGCTCTGGGCGTAGTCGCGGACCCAACGCAGGCGGTTGTTCGCGATGCGCGGCGTGCCGCGGCTAGCGGTGGCGATCTTCTCGGCCGCGTCGTCATCGATCGGCAGGCCTAGCTTCTTGGCGTTGATGACGACGATGCGCGTCAACTCGGCGATCGAGTAAAAGTCGAGGTGCTCACGCACTGGGAAGCGGTCGCGAAGCGGGGCCGACAGCATGCCGCTGCGCGTGGTGGCGCCGATGATCGTCATCGGCCGCAGCTTCATGTTCAGCGTGCGGGCATTCATCCCTTCGCCGAGCGTGATGTCGATCCGAAAGTCCTCCATCGCCGGGTACATGAACTCCTCGACCGCTTTGGGGAGCCGATGGATTTCATCGATGAAGAGGACCGAGCCCTCCTCGGCGTTGGTGAGGTAGGGGAGCAGGTCCTTCGGCGCGGAGAGGGCGGCGCCGCTGGCGATCTGAAGGCTGACGTCGAGCTCGCGCGGGATGCAGGTGGCGAAGGTCGTCTTGCCGAGCCCCGGCGGCCCATCGAGCAGCACGTGCCCGAGCGGCTCCTTGCGGCCCGCAGCGGCGTCCACGGCGATCTGGATGCGCTCGCACACCGCGCGCTGCCCGATGATGTCGCGCAGGTACTTGGGCCGCAGGGCGACATCGTCAACCGTGGCGAGGTCGGTGCGAGGCGCTTCGGCAGCGAGTCGCGTCGGCTCGACGCGGTCATCGGCAGCGGCGTCACTGTCGGCGGCGGTGAGGATGGTTTCGCGGGGCATCGGGCGCCCTCCGTGGTGCGTAGCGGCGGAGTGAACAGCTTAACAGATGCACGCCCGGCCGCGGAGAGCAGTGGTAAATCCGCGGGCATTCGCGGAAAAAGGCGAGTCGGCGACGCCAGCCGTCGGTGTGGAACGGGCGCCAGGCCACTAGCTGCGTTAGGCGCGACGCCGCGATATTGATAGCACAACCGCGCAGGCGGTGATGGCCATCGCGGTCGGCTCGGGGACCGCGGCGCTCCCGGTCTGCGTCGCGCCGTAGTTGGTGCGCCACTGATTGAGGTGACGGAGGCTGATGACGCCGCCGATACCGTGGTCGTTCGGCAGGATGGCGTTCGTGCCGCGGGCGTCGCGCCAGACGGTGTAGTCAGCGGCGTCAACGACGCCGTCGTCGTTGTAGTCTCCAGCGAGGCCCAGCGGGGAACTGAGGCCCACATGCAGATACGACCGCGCGACCGACGCCATGTCGTTGAGGCTCCACTCGGTGAGGGTCGCGGACTGCACGCCGCCACGGCCCCAAAGCACCCCGTAGTGGCCCTCGGGGTCGAGCCGATTGGCGTGCAGCCACTCCAACGCGTCGCCGGCGGCGTTGACCCACTTGGGGTTGCCGTCGTGCTCGTAGAGGTCCACCAGAGCGTCGACGAGTTCGAAGGTCCAGTAGCCTTCGTCGTTGAGGGCGCCGGTGGATTTGTTGATGTAGCGGTTGAGCGAGGCGTTGCCGATCCGCTGTGCTTCGACGAGGCGGGTGCGATCGCCCGTGGCGTCGAACCAAGCCAAGTTGGCCGAGATGCCGAATCCCGCGAAGTTCACAAGCGGGAAGTTGCCGGCCGTACCGGCCTGAGGTCCAGTGAGGAACAACTTTTCGTAGAAGGTCCCTTCGGGGAGTTGAGTGTACTCTTCGGCCCACTGGACGCGCTCGATCGCGTCGTTCAGATAGCCGGTGGAGCCCGTCTCTTCGTACAGCATGAAGCCGGCGCGAGCGCCTTGCAGCACGGCGGCCGAGTCGATGAAGGAATCGTCGCCGACGCGCCAGTAGCTTCCGCCGGTGTAGCCGGGGACGTCGCCGGCAAGCAGGAAGCGATAGACGTCTCGGGCGCGGCGGGCGTAGATATCGTCGCCCGTGAGTCGGTAGGACTCCATCAGCGCTAAGGCGATATGGGCGTTGTCGTCGTAGTAGCGATCGTTGCCACCTTCGCAGCACGAGTAGCCGCCGCTCCCCTGCGGCCACCAGAAGTCGTCGTGGAACCGGTCGGAGAACGCCCGCAACTGAGGCGCGTAGGTGACCGGGTCGATTCGCGTCAAGCTGTTGAGCACACGGAACTGTGTGCTGAGCGGCCAAGCGAATGCGACGCCGCCGGCGCCGCCCGACTGACTGCCATTGAGATGGGCAGTTTCGGCGTAAAGGGGGCTATTGGCGAGTCCGAGCGTCGCTTCGATTTCGGCCTGTGTCTCTAGGCCCCAGCTGATGAGTTGTTGGTGGTCGAAAGAGAGCGACTGCGCGGCGGCCTGGCACGAAAGGCCGAGGGCCACCAACCACACGAAGGGGGCGCGCCAAGAGCTATCAGAGGGTCGTAGAGACAAGGTGAACCGCCCCATTCATGAATCGCACTGTGGGGGAGGGTCCGGACCTCCTCCGCGGGATTCAGAATAACCACTGGCGTCGGGCTTGTCTCGCACCCACACCGCCGGCTCGCCGTGACGTGGGATTGGTGAGGCAAGCTCGGCGTCACCCGCGCCTGGCGCCAAGGGTCTCAAACGCATCAGCCCGCTACGGGTAGGGGGATGGGCGTCTCTGTTTCTTCCAAGAATCGATTCAGCTGGGAGTAGAAATCGAGCGGCGCCGGGTCGTGGTGCTGGCCGCCGCGATGGATGACGAAGCGCTTTCGCTCACTCGGGCAAGCGGCGAAGAGTTCGCGGGCGAACTTCGCTGGGACGATGCGGTCGCGCGTTCCGTGGAGTTGGAGCAGCGGGCCATCGTACTGGCGGATACGCTGGATAGAGTCGTAACGCTCGTGCATCACACGGCGCACGGGCGCCCAGGGGAACCGGTAGGCCGCCACATCCGTCAGCCGGCTGAAGGTGTTCTCAAGCACCAAGGCCCGCGCGCCGCGCGTGGCGGCGACCGCGACGCTAACCGCCCCGCCAAGTGAGCGGCCTACCAGGACAATCTCTTCGGGAAGCCTGCCAGTGCGCTCTGCGAGCCATTGCTGCGCGGCGAGTCCGTCGGCGATGCATCCCGCCTCGGTTGGCCGGCCAGTGCTTTTGCCATATCCGCGGTAGTCGTAGATCAGCACCGAAGCGTCCAGTGCGTCCTGCAATCGGACCACGACGCTTACGAGGCTCGCCACGTGCTCACTTTGGCCATGCGAATAAAGCACGACCCGCCGCGACCGCGGGTGAGGGCAGAACCAACCGTGCAAGCGTTGGCTTTGCCGACCGGGTCCGATTGACGTGATCGAGATGTCTTCGTGATCGATCCAGCGAGTCTCCCAATTCCCCCTATTGAACGGGGGGGCGGGGTAGACCAGCGATCGTTCTATGGTGCTGAGTATCACTTCGGTAGCGGCAGCGGGGCCTCTTCCTGGGTCCGTGGAGTCGGCGACCAATGCAATCCGGGCGCCAGCCTCTGGCGGAGCGTCGCGCGAGCAATGCTTGCTACGCAGCGATAGTCGTCCGTGGTTCGTTATCGGCGAGCGTAGCGAAGGGAATGCACGCCCAATCAGCGCGGCAAGATGGCGAGTACTGTGGGCGGATTAACTCTTGGCGCATTGCCGACTCTAGCGGGACCGCCTACTCCGCCTAGACCACCCTGGTCGTAGGGAGATCAATCGATTGCGCAACGGGCGATCAGTTGTGGTTGCCCGTAAGAATCGCCAGGATATCGTCGTAGTACGCCAGCGGTTGGGCGTCGCGGTGCATCCCCTCGGGGAGTTCAACGAACCGTTTGGGTCCCGCGGCCGCGTCGTAGAGCTGCCGCGCCTGCTCAAAAGGGACGACCTCGTCCCTCGTTCCGTGGCTAATGAGCACGGGGCCCTGGTAGCGCGCCATCCGCGCAAGCGAGTCGAATCGATTCTTCATCAGCCACCGCACCGGAAGCCACGGATAATGCCGCGCGGCCGCGTCCGGCAGGCTCGTGAACGTGCTCTGCAAAACGAGCAGGGCGGCCCCTTGCTCGGCGGCGATCGCCGTGGCGACGCCGCCGCCGATTGAGCGGCCGATGACGACGATGTCGACTGGCGTGCGGCCCGTCCGTTCTGCTAGCCAACGCTGGGCGGCTAGGCCGTCAGCGATAACTCCGGCCTCGTCAGGCGTCCCTTCGCTCTTGCCGTATCCACGGTAATCGAAGACGAGCACCGCCGCGTCGAGTCGATCCCGCAGCAGCCGCGCCAGCTCGGGCAGGTCGGAAATATCGTTACCATTGCCGTGGCAGTAGAGAACAGCGTGCTTGGCGTTGGGCGCGTCGAAGAACCAGCCGTAGATGCGGGCCGCCTTGGCGCCGGGGGCGGCTGGCACGTCGATCCAGGCTTCCTCGTAATCCCCACCCGCGGGGGTCCAATTGCCTGACGCCGCGGAAGGCGCCGGGAACACGAGCCGCGTTTCTAAGAACGACATCAAAAGCAGGATCGAGAGATAGACGATCGCGCCGAGCCGAGCGGCGCCTAAGGCAATGATCCCGAGGCGGCGGCGATACGAGAGAGCGGACGTCACATCCGCTATATTCCCCTCCCCATCATGGAGGGGCTAGGGGAGGGCAGGCGTCGCGAGCCGTCCGGCGTCTATCCATTGAGCCACAGGAAGACACTGAGCAATCTCCTCGATGCCTTCCTCCGCGTTCTCTGTAGCTCTGTGGTCACCTGTTACCGGCTCTCGACGGAGATGGGACACTTCTCGAGGATGCCTTAGTTCGGCATCTCGTCCTCAAGCCTCTTCGTCGCCGCCGCTCAGAATGCCACTGCGGGCGAGCTTCACGCCGACACCGATGACAACGACGATCGTCCCGATTACCAATCGCCTCAGCGTTCGCGACATATACCAGGGGCGGCCGGAGGAATCTCCGTCATCAATGTCGGCGAGCAGACTGATGTCACCCTCTGCTAGAGCCACGCCACACAACGGGCACGGCGTCCCGGTGCTGAAGCCTACCGGGACGACGTACTCGCCCTCGCAATGCGAGCAATAGGCATCGGCGTACGCGTCGTCATAGTTGATCTCGGGATAAGACGCGAAAGCCTCATCGAGTCGGCGATCGTATTCGTCTCCGCTGAGCTCATCGACACTCGAGATCCAGGGTGGGTCGCCGCGTCCCTGGTCGCCAGCGGCCCCATCGACAACTGTCGCGGTGTTTTCAGGCGGCGGCATATCGACGGGCGGCTCGGACGCCTGATAGGCCTGCACCTCGGAGGACGGGTCAGACGCTTCGGCCGTGCCAGCAGGGTCTTGGTAGCCGCGGTCGTAGGGAGGCTGATTGAATCCGTTCGACGCCATCTGGCGGGGGTCGCTGTACGGCGCGCCGCGATTCCCGCCCGGCGGGGCCATGCCCGGTTGACCCATCGGCGGCATGGTAGGGGGCGTCCGGCCTTCCATCATTGCCTTTGCCATGCCGGTCATTGCGATCGTGGAGGCCGCCGACCAGCCCCCTTTTAGATCGTTAGCGAGTTGCCCGAGCTTCTGCTGACCGACCCACGTGCGGTCGGCGGCGCTGAGGCGGCTTAGCGGGTACACATATCGCTTGCCCTTGATCCACAGCACGGCTTGATCACCCTCGGTGCCGCCGTAGAGGGCCGTGATGGTGCGCCCCTTGGCGTCGGTCCAGTCGCGCTCCACGGCGCCGTCGGGCGGCCGGCTCGCCACAGCGGTGCGCTTGACGGTCGCAAAATAAGCCGGCAGCTCCTCCTCGGTATGAGCGTACAACGCCTCAAGGTGCGCCACGTCTTCGGCGGTGAGGTCCTTGAGCGGGATGCTGAGCGATTCACTCGCCAGCCGCACCTCGACGTGGTCGTCGCGGAGCACTTGAAACCGGCCCCGCTGGCGTTTCGCCGGGTCGCCCCAGATGCGCGGCGCCACAAAGTCGCGGTATGCCTCGACCCATTGCTGGTCTTCTTCGCTGAGCCGATCGATTGGCGCCGGGACGAGCTTACCGTTCTCGCCACGGAGCAGCACGGTGCGGTCGCTGCTGCGATAGCGGACGAAATCGGCTTCGAGCGTCTGGTCCTCGTCATTGGTCCATGTTCGGGCCGATGCGACTGAGGCAGTAACTGCCAGTACGCCAAACAGAGCGCAAGCGAGCGAACGCATAGCGAAGAGAGGGGCTAGAGTCCGAGCGCCCAGCCGGCCTACGTCCCCAGACGCGATCCCAGCCGCCAGCGCCGGCCCCTACCTATGTTCCGCCGCATATCCTAGCCGATCGGAGGCGGCGGAGCAAAATCACGGCCCCGCAGTGGGGTTTTTGAGTGTTCCGACCCAATTGAGCCGACGGCGCTCGCCGCTGATCCAAATTGCAGTGCTGTTTGTGGCTAGCGCGTTCGGCCTGAGTTCTTGCTGCCCACTAATCGTTCCGATGCTCGTACACCGCGTGCAGCAGCGCCTCGACGTCCTTGAACTTCGACTTGCTGCGGGTGACGACGCCGTCGATCAAACGGCGGGCGTCGGCGTCGCTGTGCCCGAGGGTGCGGAGGATCTCGAACGCTTCGCTGAGGAGGTCGCCTTCGACGTCGCCCAGCGGCGTCTCTTTGCGGCCGACCAGGAGGGCGAACTTCGCCGCCTTGCGCCGTAGCTTGGCGATGACGCGCTCGGCGGTTGCCGGGCCGATGCCGGGAAGCGTCGCCAAGCCCTTGGCGTCTTGCTCTTCGATCATGACGGCCAGCTCTTCGACCGGCCGCACCATAGCCCGCAGCGCCTTGCGGACGCCGATGCCGTCGACCTGGCAGAACATGTCGAAGAATTCACGCTCCACCGCGGCGGTGAAGCCCACGAGGCGCGGCGTGAGCTTGCCACGCGCCGCGTCCCCTTCGAGGTACTCGATGGTGTGCAGGGAGGTTTCGTTACCGATGATTCCCGACAGCCGCCGGCGGCAGAACTCGGGGATGAGCACTTCGTACTCGAAGGGCCCCGCGGCGATCGTGGCGGCGTCGCCCGCAGCGGCGACAACATGGCCGGTGATTTTGGTGATCAAGGGGGTGGGCAGTGGGCAGCAGGCAGTGGGCAGTAATGGCGAGCCCTCGACGTTAGTCGGGGGAGGGCGGCTCGAACAGCCCGGGCTTCGGCGCCCCGCTCTCCCGCCGCCACCGGACATAGAACAAACCCGCCAACACGATCCACATCCCGACGCCGATCCAGTCGCGTTGCAATGCGTTGGCGGCGCAGAAGAAGAGCACCACCACCGCCCACCCGAAGTTCTCAACCGCCGTCGGCGGCCCCGAACGCTTCTGGATCGTCTGCCGCCAAAGCACGTACAGCACCAGCCCAACGCCGACGGCGACCTCGGCGTACTTTGTAGCGGTGATAAGATCCATGGTGTCTCTCGGAGAAGTTTCGAGCCCTACAGCTGCCCGCTGCCCACTGCCCGCTGCCCACTCAAGTACCAATGCGTCACCGCAATCGCCAGCGCGTCGGCGACGTCGGGCGGCTCGGGCGCGGCGGCAAGGCCCAGCTCGCGCTGGATCGCTTGCTGCATCTGCGACTTCGGCGCGCGGCCGGCGCCGGTGAGGATACGTTTGACTTGCGTCGCCGCGTAGTGCGCGACGGGCACGTCGGCCTGCGTCGCCGCCAGGACGATGACGCCCCGGGCGTGGCCCATCAGGATCGAGGTCTTCACCCGCTCGTAGTGCGAGTACAGCTCTTCGACGGCCATCGCCTCGGGCTTAAGAGCTGCGATCACTTCGGCGATCCCGGCGTGGATCTCGCCAACCCGGTGCGCAAGCGACTTGCCCTTCGTGCCCCGCACGACGCCCGCCTCCACCAGCCGCACGCCGGCACGCGACGCGTCGATAACGCCGTAACCGGTGATGTTCAGGCCGGGGTCAACGCCGAGGATACGCACAGGGTAGGGGTGAGGCTTGAGGCTACAGGCTTGAGGAAGGGAACCGCCGATGAACACAGATAAACGCAGATGCTAATCTCACTGCTACCCGTTTCGAGTCGGCAGTACGAAGGACATCTGCGCTTATCTGCGTCCATCTGCGGCTAGAAATTAATAGCTACAGCAGCTTGCGGAACTCTTCGATCGTTAGCCCCGCGTCACGGACGATCCCGCCCATTGTGTGGGCGTTGACCGGATTGTGTCGTGGGATGGTGAGGATGCGCTCGCCGTCGGTCATCACGGTGTGCTTGCCTTCGCGAGCGACGACGAAGTCCGCCTTCTCAAGGGCGCGGATCGCATCCTTGTGGTTGACGCCGGGGAGCTTGGGCAACGCTTACGCCTCCACTTCGACTTCACGCACTTCGCGGTCGGCCCAGAGGTCGCGCTGCACCTCCAGGTACTCGCGGATCGCGTCTTGGATGTTCGCCATCGCCTCGGCTTCGTCGGCGCCTTGCGAGTGGCAGCCCGGGAGGCCGAGGACCGAAGCCGCGACGCCTTCGTCGCTACGCTCCAGTGAGACTTTGTACCGCATCGCTTTGACTCCGCAGGTTGGGGGACTATTTGGCGCTCCACTCCGTGCCGCCCGCTCGGTCTTCGATCGTCACGCCGATCGCCGCCAGCTTGTCGCGCAACGCGTCGGCGGTGGCGAAGTCTTTGCTATTGCGGGCTGTGGCGCGGAGCTCGATCAGCATCTGCATCACCGCTTCGGTGGCGCCATCGCCTCCTCCGGTCCACTCGGCGCCGCTGGGGCGGTCTTCGATCGTCAGGCCCGCCGGCTTGAGGCCGTCGCGGATCGCGTCGGCCACGGCGAAGTTCTTCGCCTTGCGGGCGTCGGCGCGGAGGTCGATGACGACCCCCATGACCTTCGCCAACAGCTCGTCGCCCCCGCCAACTTTCGCAGGGGGCACGCGGAAGAGTCCGAGGATGTTGGCGAGTTCCTTGATGGTGGTCATCAAGAGCTCGAGCGAAGCCACGTCGGCGGGGTCGGCCGACTCTTCGAGCTTGTGGTCTTCGCAGTACTTGTTGGTGATCCGAGCGAGCTCGAACAATTCGGCGATCGCGCCGCCCGTGTTGAAGTCGTCGTCCATCGCGGCGATGAACTTGTCACGGCACGCCTCGGCGGCGTTGAGCGTTGGGTCGTCGCCCAGGGCGATGGTGCTCGCGCCGCGGCTGGTGGGGGGCGTCAGCGCGTAGAAGTCGGCCTTCGTGATGCGTGTGAATCGCTTGAAGAGGCGGTAGAACGTCTCCAAGCCAACGGCGGCCTCTTCGATCGCATCCTCGCTGAAGAGGACGGTGCTGCGGTAGTGCGTGCGGAGGAGGAAGAAGCGGATGCGTTCGCCGCCTTGCTTGGCGATGAGGTCGGCGAGGCCGCCGGCGCCCTTGCTGCGGCTCATCTTGCCGCCGGCGTCATCGGCGGCTGCGCCTTCTTCTCGCTCGGCCTTACCGCCGATTTTTCCTGCCGCGGCGTCTTTGCGTAGCAAACCATTGTGGGCCCAGTACTTCACCATCGGCTTGTGGTGGCACGACTCGCTCTGGGCGATCTCGTTCTCGTGGTGCGGGAACACCAAGTCGAGGCCGCCGCCGTGGATGTCGAACGTCTCGCCGAGCAGCTTCTTGCTCATCGCCGAGCACTCGATGTGCCAGCCCGGCCGGCCCTTGCCCCACGGCGAGTCCCAAGACGGCTCGCCCGCCTTGGCGCTCTTCCATAGTGCAAAGTCCGCAGCCGACCGCTTGCGGTCCGCCGCGCCGCCGCCGTCACCCTGCATCCCTTCGACGGTGCGGTTGCTGAGTTTGCCGTAGTCGGCGTCCTTGGCGACATCGAAGTAAACGTCGCCCTGCGATTCGTATGCAACGCCTTCCTTCACGAGGCTCTCGATGAAATCGACGATGTCTCCCATGCACTCGGTGGCCTTGGGGAAGTCGTCGATCTCCGTGACGCCGAGCGCCGCGAGGTTGTCGTTGTAGTCCTGGATGTTGAGGTCCGCGACCTCGGCCATTGTGATGCCTTGCTCATTGGCGGCCTTGATGAGCTTGTCGTCCACGTCGGTGATATTGACCACCCACTGCACGTCGTAGCCGCTGAACGTGAGATAGCGCTTGATCGTGTCGAACAGCACCGGCCCGACCATGTGGCCGATGTGCGCCTTGCCATAGACGGTGGGCCCGCAGAGGTAGATGCCGACCTTGCCTTGCTCGACGGTCTCAAAGGGCTCTTTCTTCTTCGAGAGCGTGTTGTAGATGGTCAGCGTAGGATGCGGACCGGCGCTCGTCGCAGGATTGAACACGGTAGAAGGCGAGGCGGCAGGCATAACGGACTTGCTGATTGCGGATTTTGAATTGCGGATTACGTTCACCCACTGCGAGAGCCGCGTCGTCCCCGACGGCGGCTCGTCGTAAGCATCAGCGAGCGACGCGCGTAGTTCGAGTCGCGTCGTGCCGACACAAAGCAGTCAAACCGTAAGGGTACGGCTTTCGGGGCGATCTGGGAAAGAGCAGGCGGCGAGCTGACCGTCGCCGCCCATTTAGCCCCCGGTCATTGACCGGGGGCTAATTGCGGAGGAAAGCCAGCTGGGAGGAGACATCAATCGGCCGATTGCTCACGGCATACCAGCACCACGCACCGCGCGTCGATCGCCTCCTCACGCCCCACGGCCCCGACGCCCTCGCCGGTCTTCGCCTTGAGTGAAACCTCCGCGACGGGGACTTCGAGAATCGCCGCGATCGCGTGCCGCATGGCGTCCTTGTAGGGCGCTAGCTTCGGCTTCTCAGCGAGGATTACGCAGTCGAGGTTCACCAGCTCGTAGCCGGCCGCCCGGACCCGCTCCATCGCAAAGTGCAGGAAGTCCCGCGATTCGCGGCCGCGATTGGCGTCGTCGTGGTCGGGGAAGAGTTGCCCGATGTCGGGCTCGCCAATCGCGCCCAGGAGGGCGTCGGTGATGGCGTGCAACAGCACGTCCGCGTCGGAGTGCCCCACGAGCCCACGCTCATGCGGCACATTGACGCCGCCAATCCGCAGCGGCCCCGTGCCGGGCTGATCGAGGCGGTGCCGGTCTTCGCCCAGTCCAATTCGTTGGTTCATAAAGAAGTTCACCACGGAGCCACTGAGAGCACTGAGTAAACGCACAGAGGAAACACAAAGGCTACTAACCTCTGTGCTTCCTCCGTGTTCTCAGTGTCTCTGTGGTTCCAAAAAAGGAACTAAGAGGCGACCGCCATCGACTCCGCCGCCTTCGCCAGGGTCGCGGCCTTGTCGGTCTTCTCCCAGCTGAACTCGCCGTTCGGGCCGGGCTCGCGGCCGAAGTGGCCGTGGGCGGCGGTGACGCCCATCACGGGCTTGGTCAGGCCGAGCTCCTTGATGAGGCCGCGCGGGGTCAGCTTAAAGTTGTCGCGGATCAGCTGGATCAGGGACTCGTCGTCGATCTTGCCCGTGCCGAACGTGTCGACGTTGACGCTCACCGGCTCGGCGACGCCGATAGCGTAGGCGAGCTGTACCTCGATCTCATCGGCGAGGCCGGCGGCGACGAGGTTCTTCGCCACGTAGCGGGCCATGTACGCGGCCGATCGGTCCACCTTCGAGGGGTCCTTGCCGCTGAAGGCGCCGCCGCCGTGACGGCCACGGCCGCCGTAGGTGTCGACGATGATCTTGCGTCCGGTCAGACCGGTGTCGCCGTGCGGGCCGCCAACCACGAACTTGCCGGTCGGGTTGATGTGGTACTTGATCGGGCCGCTGACGTACTCGGCCGGCAGCATCGGCTCGATCGCCTTCTTGATGACCTCTTGCTTGGCCTCTTCGGTGATCTTCGTGCCGCACGGGGCGAGGATCGACTCGTCGTGCTGCGTGCTGACAACGACGGTGTGGATGCGGATCGGCTTGTTGTCCGGGCCGTACTCGACGGTGACCTGGCTCTTGCTGTCCGGACGCAGCCAAGCGATCTCGCCCGACGCACGCAGCTCGGCGAGCTTCTCGACGATGCGGTGCGACAGGTGGATCGGTAGCGGCATCAAGACGTCGGTCTCGTTGCAGGCGTAGCCGAACATCAGGCCCTGGTCGCCGGCGCCTTGCTCGCCGTCAACGTCCGACGCCTTGTCGACGCCCTGGGCGATGTCGGGCGACTGGCCGTGAATCGCGTTGAGGATGCCGCACGAGTCGTAGCTGAAGCCGATGTCCGAGTGCGTGTAGCCGATCTTCTTGATCGTGTTGCGGACGACCTCTTGGACATCGACGTAATGCGTGGTGCGGACCTCGCCGGCGACGACCACCTGGCCGGTCGTGACGAGCGTCTCCACCGCGACGCGGCAGTTGGCCGGGTCCGGGTCGTTCGCCAGAATATCGTCGACGATCGCGTCGGAGATCTGGTCGGCCACCTTGTCGGGGTGGCCCATGCTGACGGACTCGCTAGTGAAGAGGTAGTTGCCAGACGCCACGGGGTGAACTCCTTTTACGGAACGCTACGCGGAAGGGGCCGTCGCGGGGCCCCGAGGATTGACAGCGGTAGCCCAGTAGAATAACCGCTTATCCATCGGCTGTGAACGCCCCGGGGGAGCGGGAATCCGGCTGCAAAGCGGACCATCCTGTGTCACAATCGGCGGCCGACGATATCCAACGACGCCTGTGGAATCACAAAACTGTGGGAGGCGTCTCCAGACGCCGATTGCGGTATCCATCCCGAACCGGCGTGGTGCTCGTCGTCGGCGTCTGGAGACGCCTCCCACCGTTATCCGTTCGGTTGAATCCGCCGCTCAATAGCAACGACCCTGGTCACTTCAATGCCTGCCCCCAGCCACCTCGTCGATCGCCTCACCGCTCACGGCCAGCACCACTCGGTGATGTTTTGGGACTCGCTCACCGCCGCTGACCAGCAGGCACTCGCCGCACAGCTCAACGCGATCGACCTCGACGAACTGTCCGCCCTCTACAAAGGGGACATGGACCAACCCGACTGGCACGAGCTGGCCCGCCGAGCCGAACCGCCGGTCGCGATGCGGCTCGCCGATCGCCGTTCGGGGCAGGGCGGTGGCCTCGGCGTGACGCCCGCCGAGGCGAAGAAGCTCGGCAAGGCCGCGCTCGACGCCGGCAAGGTGGGCGTGCTGCTCGTCGCCGGCGGGCAGGGGAGCCGCCTTGGGTTCGAGAAGCCCAAGGGGATGTTCCCGATCGGCCCCGTCTCCGACGCGACGCTCTTCCAGATCCATTTGGAGAAAGCCGTTGCCCTCGCAAAGCGGCATGGCGTCGGAGTGCCTGTCTATCTAATGACGAGCCCCGTCACGCACGACGACACGATCGAGTTCCTCAACGCCAACAACCGCTTCGGCCTCGCCGAGGACGACCTCTTCATCTTCTGCCAGGGGACGATGCCCGCCGTGGACATGGCGACCGGCAAGCTGCTGCTCGCCGAGAAAGGCCAACTTTTCCTCAGCCCCGATGGCCACGGCGGCACGATCGCTGCGCTCGCATCGTTCAAGAACGCCAAGGGCGAAGGCGCCATCGACCACATGCGGCGTCGCGGCGTCGAGAACCTCTTCTACCTGCAAGTCGATAACCCCATCATCCCGATAGGCGATGCGGAGCTGATCGGCTACCACCTCGCCACCAAGAGCGAACTGACGAGCGTCGCCGTCGCCAAGCAAGAGCCACAAGACAAGCTCGGCAACTTCGTCATGGTTGACGGCAAGCTCTGCGTCATCGAGTACAGCGACTTCCCGGACGACGTGGCCGACCAAGACGACGGCCGCGGTGGTCTACGCTTCTGGGCGGGCAGCATCGCGGTCCACGTCTTCGGCGTGGCGTTCCTGGAGCGGATGCTCTCGATGAGGGACGCGCTCCCGTTCCACATCGCGAAGAAGAAGGTTCCCCACATCAACGAGCAGGGGGAGCAAGTCGAACCCGCCGAGAACAACGCTCTCAAGTTCGAGCGGTTTATCTTCGACCTCTTGCCGCAGGCCGAGCGTCCGATCGTCGTTGAGTACGCCGAGGAAGAGATCTTCGCCCCTTTGAAGAACGCCCCCGGGGCCGCGAAGGACACGCCCGAGTACGTGCAGCGGTTTCTGACCGGCCAGCACCGCGGCTGGCTCGAAGCCGCGGGCGCCCACGTCCCTCAAGACGTGACCGTCGAGATCAGCCCCCTCTGGGCGCTCGACGCCGAAGGCGTCGCCGAGCGCGTGGCGGAGCAGCCGCCGGCGCTTGAGAAGGACACCTATCTGCGGGACTAAGAAGTCAGCCACAAATGGACACGGAAGGGCTATCCGTGTGCATCTGCGTTCATCGGTGGCTCTACTGATTGTGTGATCGATGCTCCATCGCGGTGGCGAGCAAGCGTGGCGCCAATCGCGTAGCCGCATGCCATGCCCAACCAAACTTCAAAGACGAGACCGGCTCGAATAGCGAGTCCAGCTACAGAAATAGCAGCGAGTCCAGTGACCACGTAGGTACAAACCGGCCACGATGTTTGGAGCTGGATGGGACAGCGGAAGAATCGAGCCATATTGCTTGCACTACCTTCCGCACGTAAGGCAGACATCAGCATTATCAAAGCGCCGCCAATAATTCCCAAGACACTGATCGATCGTTCTGGTTGAAGCTGGCTGATCACCATCGCCGTCCCGAAGCAAATAGCAAGGATTGTGAGGATAGCCAGTACGTCGGCAAGATTGATTCGCATAGCGCATTCCGCAAGTTGAGAAATCCTGTCGATGCAGTGTATCTGCTCGCCCCTCCTATGTGTTCTTCGAGCCTTCGCGAACTGATTTGGGAGCCACAGATGGACACGGATGAACGCGGATGATTGATCCGCGTTCATCCGTGGTTTCCCTCTACTTGCTTGGCGGCGATGATCGATTGGACTTCGTCGATAAGGTCGCGCGGGACGCCAAGGCTCCAATCGGTTGTAAACCCATTCCCTTTCCGTCGGCGCTGCCAACGGAGTTGACGATCGCCTTCTCGGAGTCGGAACTCATATCGATCCCACGCTAGGAAGCCCGCGCCAGCAGCGACTCCGTTCGACCCGACTGTCACGACGGAACCGATCCATACGATCACGGGGCTGACAGCGAAGAGCACTGCCAGCGGCGCCGGCACGGTTTGCTCGGCCAGCCTGAACAAGATCGCCATCGACAGCAGGAATGCCGGCGCCAGCGTCAACAGGACCCATGTCAACGGCCGCCATCGCCAGGAAGCGAGGCGCGGCCCGGCTCGGTATCGACTGACGATCGTGAGGACGACACCGACGGCAAAGATTGGCAGCATCAGATTGGCCGAGTGTACGCCAGGCGCCTCGCGTACGGGGGCGAGCGCATAGGCCGTCAGGCAAATCACGATCAGAGCCAGTAGGCCGATCAGGTCGCGGTTGCCGAATCGCATACGTTGTCCTCGCAGCATCCGCTTGGTGAAGGGGGGCCCACGGCTGGCGGCTGAAACAAACGCCGGCAAGCTTTCCGGCAACTGCCATCCGCTTTGTCGCTTGTGAACATGATTATACGAAATCGCGCGGCCATTTCCGAGCATAAAGTAATCAATCGGCATGCCGGACGGTGAACACCTCGCCCTCGCGCCAAAGGACGCCCCGCCATTGCAGGGTCGTTGGCCCCTCCTTTGTGTCCTTCGTCTCTTCGTGGTTCACTCTCAGGGCCGCCGCGGTCGGGGACGACGCGGCTCACACCTTTTCCTACGGACTGCCCACCGCCAACTCCTCATGCTCGAAGTCGAACTCAAGTTCCCGCTCGATGACGCCCGCTCGCTGCGCGAGCGGTTGGTGAGCGTTGGGGCCGTTGCGATGGGCGTGGTCGCGCAGAGCGACGCTTACCTCAATCACCCGGCGCGCGACTTCGCTGTGACCGACGAGGCGCTGCGGCTCAGGACTGTCGGTGACGAGTCGTTTGTGACCTACAAAGGGCCGAAGCAAGGAAGCGCCGCCAAGACGCGTTTCGAGCTCGAGCTGCCACTTGCGGTGCAGACAACGGACGGCTGGACCGAGATCCTGACGCGGCTCGGCTTCCGTGCGGTCGCGACGGTGCGGAAGCGGCGAGAGCTGTTTGGTCTCGAACGAGACGGCAGGGCGTTCGAGTTCACGATCGATGAGGTCGAAGGCCTCGGCGCGTTTGCCGAAGTCGAGACGCTCGCCGACGAAGCTTCGCGCGACGCTGCCGAGCACGCGGTACTGGCGCTCGCGGCTGAACTTGGGTTAACGGACGCGGAGCCGCGCAGCTACCTCGAAATGCTGATAACAAAGCGTTCCTAGTTAGATGGGCCTCAGCCGAGGGCGGCAGCCCACGGCCTTGCAGCGCGATCAACCGTGGGCTGCCGACTACGGCTGGTGGTCCTTGGCGATGGCGGCGCTTAGAGTGAGGGCTCCCGCCTTGCTCTGCCCACCTCTCCTGCCCCATGTCGCGCGTCGCCCCGCCGATTTCTGCCTCCGCTCCCGATCTGGTGACGGATGCGCAGGTGGTGGACCCCGACCATGGCGGCGTTCCGGGCGCGGACCAACGCAACTTCGCGCTGCTGGTGATGCACCAGGTGCTCTTCCGCATCGGCTGGGTCTTTAAGACCGAGAGCATCGTGATGCCCTACTTCCTCGACGCGATCGGGGGCGGGCCGATCATCCGCAGCTTGCTGATGGTGCTCAACCGCCTCGGCGCCAGCGTCCCGCCGGCGCTCTACGCGCGGCGGCTGAAGCTCATGAAGCAGAAGCGCTGGAGCCTCTACGCGACGACCACCGGGTCGGGCGTGCCGTTCGCGATCATCGCCGCTGTGTGGTGGTCGGAAGTGTGGCGCGAGGCCGACGGCTCGGTGGCGCCGTGGACGAAGTGGTTCTTCCTGGCGATGTACGCCTGGTTCTTCGTCGTCACCGGGCTCAACCAACTCTCGCTACAAGTCATCCAAGGTAAGCTCGTTCGCGCGAACCTCCGCGGTCGGCTTTTCACGGCGGGCGTTGTGATCGGTTCGCCGCTGTCGATCCTGGCGGTGTGGCTCTTGATGCCGGGCTGGCTGGCGCGGCCCGACGGATTTGCGCTGATCTTCGCTGCGCCGGCGGTGTTGTTCTTCTTGTCGGGCTTAGCGATGCTCGCGATCCGGGAAACCAGCGATAGCTACACCGAAGTCCGCGAGCCCGGGTGGCGACGGCTCGTGCGCGCGGCACGACTAGCATTTGAAGACCCCAAGCTCCGCCCCGTGGCGATCTCGGCGGTGCTCTACAGCGCGGCGTTCACGCTCTTCCCGCACTACCAAGCGATGGCGCGTGAGTCGGCGGGCGAGGCGTTCAACATCCAGTCGCTCGTCACTTGGACGATCACGCAGCACACGGCCGTCGCGGTGATCAGCTTCCTCGCCGGACCGATCGCCGACTGGTTCGGCGCGCGAAGAGCGGTGCAGATGACGATGTTCGGCGCAGCGCTCGCGCCGTTCACCGCGATCTTCCTGGCGAAGGGCGCCGGGCTTGGCGACGGCCAAGCCTTCTGGCTCGTCTTCCTGCCGCTGGGCTGCACGCCGGTCACCAACAAGATGCTGCTCAACTACACGCTTGAGCTCGTCGGCCGCGAGCACCACACGCTCTACAGCAGCTCGATCGGCCTCTGCCTGGCGCTGCCGGTGATCGTGATGTCGCCAATCGTTGGCGTGCTGGTGGCGTGGCTCGGCGCAGCGCCGGTGTTCGTGCTGATGGCGACGATCCTGCTGGCAGGCGGCGTGCAGTCGCTCTGGCTCGCTGAGACCCGGACCAAAGAATAGTCACCACGACGGGCAAGAAGAGCACGACGAGTCGAATTGGCTGCTTACCGAAACGGTGTAGCTTTTCCGAGTTGCCCGTCCTGTTCTTCGTGTCCGTCGTGGTGACTTTAATTTTTCTGCCGAAGAGGTTGGCGACTGTCAGGCTTACAACGGTCTTTGTAAGGATGTCGCAGAGGACACGGCCTGATCGAAGCGGCGCCGCGTTCTTTCCGCGGTTCTGGCGACCCGGCCCGTTTTGGCGCCGGGGTTGCTTTATGGTTCCGTCGGTGACGCGAGTCGTCGCCAACGTTTCCCCTACTTCGCCGGCGACGCGGCGCCGGGTCCATCCGAACGAAAGGAGTCGTTCTTATCTCTATGCCAATGAGTCCAACCACGAACTGGCCCGGCGCCTGATCAATCGCCGGCTTCCATTCCAAACCTTCCATCCAATACTTCCAACCAAATCCTTCCAACAACCATGCCTCCTCGCCGGGCTCCGCGTTCTTGCAGAACGGGGAGCCCGGCGACTTTTCGTACCTGTAGGCCGTAACAAGCGCAGTTACGGCAGAACCGGCCTAGCACCAAATACCCTGACGCCGCCGCAACTTCGTTGGTGCTTGTTACGGCCTAAAGTGCCCCAGGAACTGGCGCTGCGTCGCCTGGCCCGATTTGGAATACTCCCGCCGCGCTTGCGCTCTTTGTGCAAACCCTCAAGCGATGCGGCGATGGCGAAAACGATCTTCTTCTCCGTTGGCGAACCCAGCGGCGACCTCCACGGCGCGAACCTGATCCGCAGTTTCCAGCGGCGCGGCGCTGACGTGCGCGCGGTCGGCTTCGGCGGTCCACGTATGGCGGCCGAAGGGGCGGACCTCCTCTTCGACCTCACGCAGCTCGCCGTGATGGGCTTCATCGAGGTCTTCTGGAAGCTGCCGCAGTTCTTCCGTCTCAAGGCGCTCGCCGAGAAGTACTTCGCCGAGCACCGGCCCGACGCGGTCGTGCTCATCGACTTCCCCGGCTTCAACTGGCACATCGCCAAGGTCGCCAAGAAGCACGGCATCCCTGTCTTCTACTACGGTACACCGCAGGTGTGGGGCTGGGCCGCGTGGCGCGTGAAGAAGCTGCGGGCGTACGTGGACCATGCCCTCTGCAAGTTGCCGTTCGAGGAAGCATGGTTGCGCGAACGCGGCGTCAACGCGACCTACGTCGGCCATCCGTACTTCGACGAGCTGCACAGCCGGGTACTCGACAAGGCGTTCATCGCCGAGCACTGCGACCCCAAGCAGCCGCTGGTGACGCTGCTGCCGGGTTCGCGCACTCAGGAAGTACGGAACAACTTCCGTTCGCAGCTCGAAGCTATGAAGAAGGTCCGTCGCCGCGTGCCCGAGGCCCGCTTTGCCGTGGCGGCGTTCAAAGAGAAGCATGTCGCGATGGCCGAGGAGGCGATCCGCGACGCCGGCATGGTCCGCGGCGAAGGCCCGACGATCTATGTCGGCAAGACGCCCGAGCTGATCGAAGCGGCCACGTGCTGCGTAGCCGTGTCGGGGTCGGTGTCGCTCGAACTGCTGCACCACGCCAAGCCAACGGTGATTCTCTACCACGTCTCGCGTTTCGCGTACTGGCTGCAAAGCGTCTTCCGCCGCGTGCCGTACATCACGCTGGTCAATCTGCTTACGGCGCCCGAGTTGTTTCCGGACAAGGTCGGCGTCTACGACCGTCGCGACTCGAAGGACGCGCACGTCTTGATGCCCGAGTACCTGACTTATGAAGACAAGTCGGACGACCTCGCCTATCACGCTGTACAATGGTTGAACAGCGAAGCGGCCCGCGCGCAGCTCGTAGAGCGGATGACGACGCTCAAGCAGCAGGTGGCGGTCGCCGGCGCTTCGGAGCGCGCGGCGGAGTATGTCTTGCGGGAGCTTGGCGGTGCGAGCGGTGTCGCCAAAGCCGCCTAAACGCCTTTCCGCCAACGATTTAGCGATTAATGCTGTTCACCAGCGCCGCCCCCGGTCCCTACGACGTGCGTTTCTCGCTGCTAGGCGTTCCGGTGCGGATTGCGCCGGTGTTCTGGATCGTCGCGTTGTTCTTAGGAGGCGGTCGGCCGCCTGAGTTCGCGATCGTCTGGGTCGTCGCGGTGGTCGTTTCGATCCTCGTTCACGAACTCGGCCACGCGGTCTTGCAGCGTGCGTTCGGCGGCCAACCAGAGATCGTTCTCTACGCCTTCGGCGGTTACGCGTCCGCTTACGGGGTGCGCGAGAGCTGGTGGCGGAACATTTTGATCGCGTTGGCGGGACCTTTTGCCGGATTTTTTTTGGCGGCGCTTGTGTGGGGTTATGTCGAGCTTGCGGGCGAGCCCGAGGCCCGACTAGCGCGCGTGTTCGTGGGCGACATGCTCTTCATCAACATCGTTTGGGGCGTGCTCAATCTGTTCCCGATCTGGCCCTTGGATGGCGGGCGCGTCGCGCGCGAAGTATTGACTTTGCTAATGAAGCCATCGACGGGCATCGTCGTCTCGCTCGCGATTTCTGCGGTAGTTGCTGCGGGTTTAGCGCTGTGGTGTTGGGTTGAGACCCAATCGATTTGGAATACAGCGCTGTTCGGCCTGCTCGCCTATCAGAGCTACGAGACGATGCAGCAGTACCGCGCTTCGCGCGGCGGTTGGTGACGCGCGCGGGACGTCGCGCAACCGCGCAGCGCGCGGTGCGTCGATCATCGCGCGCGATCATCATGACGCGCGCGACGCAGAATCCGCGCTACGATTCTCGAAAAACCTGTTGCAGGGATTGAAGTAATGCTTACAGTAGCAACGCAGGTGTAGCCGATAAGGTCAACGCCAACGCGCTCGACTACCACGACGCACGATACAAGTCCCTGTGACTCACGTCGTCGTCGCGAAGCAGCGGGCGCCTTGGTCACTGCGTCGGTTACTTGAGAGTCGCTGCGGAAGAGCGGCTCGTTTTCAAAAGCGGGTGATGAGGGTTGCCCAAACTAACGCAAAGCAGCCGCTCGATCACCGCGACTCGTTTTGAGGAGGAAGAACGTGGCTAAGAAGAAGAAGGTCGCCAAGAAGAAGACGGCCAAGAAGAAGGTCGCGAAGAAGAAGGGCGCCAAGAAGAAGGTCGCCAAGAAGAAGAAGGGGACCAAGAAGAAGGTAGCGAAGAAGAAGAAGGGGACCAAGAAGAAGGTCGCCAAGAAGAAGAAGGCGGCCAAGAAGAAGGTCGCCAAGAAGAAGAAGGGGACCAAGAAGAAGGTCGCCAAGAAAAAGACCAAGAAGAAGACCACGAAGAAGTCCTGATCGGCGTCGCCGTCAGCCTTCGGAAACATCGAAAGCCGCGTGCTCTCTCGCAGAGCACGCGGCTTTTTCCGTTGTTTCACCGGCACTTTGCCGGGAGAGGCCGTTTCCCCAGGCCACGAAATGGGAACCACAAAGGACACAAAGGACACGAAGAACTGTCATTGGGACTGATGTCCTGCAAGAACATCCTTCGTGCTCTTTGTGCCCATTGTGGTTTGACTTCTTAGGTACGACGAACCGCTCAGCCTCAAAGCACCGGCAGCGAAGGCATCGCCGGTTGGCCGCCGCGCTGGGCGACGATCTGCCGGACCATGCCGCGGGTGATCTCCATCAGCGGGGCCGCGATCGCCGGGTCGTCGTAGAGGCCCGCCATCTGGCCGTCGTCGCCGCGCTTGCGGAGGTCGACGTTGATCGGAGCGTCGCCGAGGAACGGGACGTCCATCGCTTCGGCTTTCCGCTTCGCGCCGCCGGTGCCGAAGATGTCGTGCCGCTCGCTACAGCCCGGACAGATGAACGAGCTCATGTTCTCGACGACGCCCAGCAGCGGGATCTTCACCTTGCGGAACATGTTGATCGCCTTCACCGCGTCGAGCAGCGCCACGTCTTGCGGCGTGCAGACCACCACGGCGCCGGTGAGCGGGATGAGTTGCGACAACGTCAGGGCGATGTCGCCCGTGCCCGGCGGCATGTCGATGATCAGGTAGTCGAGGTCGCCCCAATCGGTGTCGCGGAGCATCTGGGTGACCGCCCCGTGCAGCATCGGGCCACGCCAGACGACGGCTTCCTCGGCGGGGACCATGAAGCCCATGCTCATGACACGGAGGCCGGAGCGTTCGATCGGTTGCAAACGTTGATTGACCGCGGTGGGTCGTTCGTTAACGCCCAAGAGGTGCGGCACGCTGGGCCCGTAGACGTCCGCGTCCATCAAGCCGACCTTGCAGCCGGCGTTGTGGAGGCCGAAGGCGATCGCCGCGGCCATCGTGCTCTTGCCGACGCCACCCTTGCCACTGCCGACGGCGATGACGCTCTTCGCTGTGACGCCTATCTGACCCAGTTTGTCGGCGGGGCGCTGGTGCGTGGTTGTGTCGATGGTGCACTGATTGGGATCGACCCCCGACGCGACGAGTTTCTCGCGCAGCGCCTCGACGGTTTCGTCGCGCAGCGGCGCCGCCCACGTTGTTAGCCCGATCTCGACACGCACCCGATCGCCATCGATCTCGACGGCGCCGGTCTGCCCCATCACGCCCAGGGGGCGATTCGTTTCGGGATCGGGGAACGAATCAACGACGGACTTGATAGCGTCAGCGGAGGGCATCGGGTAACGGCAGGGCGAAAGGGTGGTGGTGGGCAATCCAGTGGTGGTGAATGACCAATGACCAAATCCCAATGACCAATGCCAGCGGAGCGGCAGCTCCCTCATTGGTCATTGGGGCTTGGACATTGGTCATTCCCCAGCACGAACTCCCCACAGTGTAGGCGTTCGCCGCTCCCCGCGTACCCGGGGCCCCCGGCGCGATTGTCCCGATGGCGAGGGTTTTTCCCTCAATGCCGGATGTGCCGCGGGCCGATCTTTTCCCTAGCCAGGGAGCCGTGCGCGGCGCCCGGCGTATCGATTCGCGCGGCGGCCGAGAGGCGCGCCGCGTTCGCGCGACGACTCGCCTCGTCGCTTCCGGGGGGGAAACCGATGATCCGCAAACTCTTGTGCGCGGCCGTGGCGACGGCCGCCTTGACGACGGTCTTCGCCGACCGCGCCGAAGCCCAGAACGCCTACGGCCGGGCGTTCAGCGGGACCTACACCGAAACGGATTGGAACCGCTTCTACCACTACCCGTACGTCTACTATCCCCAGAACTACTGGGGCAGCGACTACTACCGCTCGGCCGACAGCCTGTACCACCGCTATCCGCCCGAGATGCGGATCCCGGTCTACAACAAGCGCTGGCACAACTACTACCCAAGCCCGCGCAAGTTCCATTCAGGACACCACTTTATCCTGGACGTGTTCTGATGCCCTGCGTTGCGAGCAAGGTCTTGGCGTAGCCAAGCCGCGCCGCGCCGAAACGCAGCCATTCAGGGCCCCACTTTATCCTGGACGTGTTCTGAGAACGCGCCTTGTGGGAGGCGTCTCCAGACGCCGATTTCGCGCTGCGATGCGATACGGCATGGTGCACGTAATCGGCGTCTGGAGACGCCTCCTACAGATAAGACGAAGTGCGAGGCGCGACCCAACCAAAAAGAGGCGAGCCCCCGACGTTAGTCGGGAGAGGGAACCGCGTCCCTCCCCCGACTGATGTTGGGGGCTCGCCCTTTCTTGTTGGTGGCTACTCGCTTAGCTGCCGATCGACGCGAGCAGCTCTTGCGCCTTGACGGCGGCTTCGGTGTCGGGGTGCTCTTCGACAAGCCGGTTGAGCAAGCCCTTCGCGCGGTTGACGCCGCTGGGGCCGCGAGACGCGGTCGCCATCGCCTTGCCGAGCATCTTTGCCGCGGCGATCTGGCCTTTCACGGTGTCGGACTTGGCGAGTTCCTTGGTCTTGTCCTCGGCCCGCTCGATGAGGTCGAACTCATAGCCATCGAAGCGTTGCGGGATCGACTCCAGTAGCTTGTAGGCGTGCCAGTCGTCTCCCTCATTGAGCGACTCCTGGGCTTCCTTGGCGGCGCTGGTCAGCTCTTCCTCGACCGCGGCGAGCAGCTTCTCAGCCCCTGCTTTCAGTTCGTCGTCTTTGGACTCGGCGGCTTGAGTGAGCGGCCGGGCCGCCGCTGTGAAGCTGCCGAGTTCGACAGCTCGCCAAGCGCCCTTGAGCTTTTCCGGGACCTCGGCGGGATCGACGCGCCACGCCGCGCCCTTCAACGCGGCCTCAGCTGTGCCGGCCACGTCGGCGCCTTTTCCTTGACCCATCGATCCATCGCCCGCGACGTAGCGGAACGCAAACTCATCGCCGCCCGGGTTGAGTTGGGGGACCGCCATTGCCCGCTCGAGCGAACGGTCGTAGTCGTGGATCACCGGCCAGCCGACGCGGTACTGCCCGAGGTATCGCTTCAACACCCGTGGGTCGGTCCCCGAGCTGACGGCGACGAACAGCACGGGCTTGCCTTCGTACTGCTTCGACAGCCCTTGCAGGTTCGGCCAATTGGCGGCGATCCGTGGGCTCTCCTCCTCAAAGAGATAAAAGACCACGCCCTTCCCCTTGAGCGACTCGAGCGTGAGCGGCGGCGAGTTGTGCCACAAACGCGGGTCGGTGGGTAGCCGCAAGGCGGGCTCTTGCTCGCCGGCTTCGTACGACTGCGCGCTGACGTTCGCGACGCAAGCCAGCGCTGCGGCCAGTGTCGCCAAGGCGACCGGGTATCGACGAGACATGCCCCTTGCTCCTGATTGGATGGACGTGCGGCAGGCGGCGTCCCCGCGCGTTCCAGACGCGGGCGCCGCAACCCTCTTCAATTGTACTCGCAGCGGCGCGTCTACTGCGGCAAGCGCCCCTCGACGAGTTCGTCTTCCCACTCTTCCATCAGCGGCCAACTCGTGGCGCAGGTGCCGAAGTCGGCGAGCTTCTGGTAGCCCTCTAGCCGAGCGATGGTCGCTTGGATGTGGGCGTTGTCTTTACGGAAGACCGGTCCGTGGCTCGGCAGCAGCCACTCGACGTCGCTGTCGCGGATGCGCTCCAACGAGCGGATGAAGTCAGGGATGCTGCTGCCGTGGTGGGCGTCGATGACGCCGACCGAGCCGTCGCGGAACAGGTTGTCGCCGGAGAACAGTAGGTTGCCGAGGCGGAAGGCGAGCTGCCCGTCGGTGTGGCCGGGCGTGTGCCAGACTTCGAGCTCGAGGTTGCCGACGCAGATGATGTCGCCATCGGTAACGGGCCGCTCGGTCTTCACCGGCGGCATCGCCAGGTCGATCCCCTGCGCGCTGATCTGGGCGAAGGTCGCGATGCGGTCCCCCTCTTCGAGCTTCTTCGCCGCCACGGGGTGGCAGGCGACCTCGGTGCGGAGGACCTGCTTCGCCTTCGCCAAGCCTTGGATGTGGTCCACATCGGCGTGCGACGCGATCAGGGCGACGCACTTGCTGAACGGGAAGTCGAGCTGCCGGATCAGCTCCAGCACCTCATCGACGGCGTCCTCGTAGCCGATGTCGATCAGGGTCCAGGCGTCGTCGTCATAAATCAGGTAAACGCTGCAAGTCACCCGGCGGCGGGCCTGGTGGTTGAGCTCGATGACGTGCGGAAATATCGGCGTACGCGGCAGCATTCGGCGGCAATCAGGCGATAAGGGAGGGGGGCGTGGCCCCCGATGATACGGGCCCAAGCGGGGGCCTCGCAACCAACGACGGCGCGGAACGACCAGCGTCGTTGCGGTTCCATCCCATTTAACCCCCGGTCATTGACCGGGGGTTAATTGACCGTGGCTAACGTCATGCCGGCCCCAGAATCGCCGCCAGTCCTTCGCGGTAGCTCGGATACCGCAGCGAAACGCCCAATCCACCCGCCAACAGGTCGCTACGAACCCGCTTCGACGCCGCCGCCCGGGCGGCGCGAGGTGAATCGGCTGGTGGGTCGGTGAAGGTCGGCGGCGCGGCGCCGATCAGCCGGGCGACTTCGGCGTAGTAGTCACTCCGCAGCGGCGGCTGCCCGTCGCTGACGCAGACGATCGGTGGCGGGGCGGCCTGGTCGGCGGCGGCGAGCACCGTGGTCGCGGCGTCGTCAACGTGGATCAGATTCAGCCAGCCAGTGCTCGGGGCGGCGATCGGTTCGCCGGCCTTCAACTGAGCCAAGTACGGCAACCGGTCGGGGCCGTAGATCCCCGCCAGCCGCAGCGACACGCCACGGGTGGCGAACGGGCTTGTCCGTAGAATCTCCTCGGCGGCGAGCGACGCCCGCCCGCCGTCGCGGCTCGGGGCGGGGTGGGTCGTCTCGTCAATCCATTCGCCGTCGGCGTCGCCGTAGACGCCCGTCGTACTGATATAGACGATGCGCTCGGTCGATCGGGCCGCGGCGGCGAGGACGTTCGCCAATCCGGCGGCGTAGACCTCTTCGATCGACGGCCCACCGCTGCGGTCGTAGCCGACGGCGTAGAGCAGCGTCTCGGCCTGCGGCAGACCCCGCAGGGTCTCGGGCTTCGTCACGTCGGCGACCAACGGCTCGAGTCCCTGCTCAACGAACTGTCGGGCGGTCGGCTCGCTGCGGGTGACGGCGATGACACGGTCGCCCGCCGCTCGCCACCGCAGGGCGACGCGGCGACCGAGGTATCCGCAACCGAAAACGAGTCGTGTCGCCACCTGTGCCGCCTTTAACCGTCGTGAGGGCCTTAGCCATTGTGAAAGGGAGGTTGATTGCTAGCGTATCCCCCCGCGGCGGCGTCCGATACACTCATCGAAGCCCGCGACAGCCAGAGTTCCCCCTTAAGGAAGGGCTGTCGCACTTGATCGCCCCAAGGTGAGACGCCCCTCCGATGAGTGACGCCCCCCTCTTGGCCGAGCTTGGCTGGATCGAGTGGTGCGCTCTACCCAGCCTCGGCATCCCCTTGCTGCAAGCAAAGATCGATACCGGCGCGCGGACCTCGTCGCTCCACGCCGAGGACCTCGAGATCGTCGATCAGGGCGGCCGCCACGTCGCCAAGTTTCTCGTCCGCACCCGCAAAGGGGTCTATGCTTGCGAATGCCCCGTCAAGGACGAACGCCACGTGAAGAGTTCGTCGGGGCATGAAGAGCTGCGCGTCGTCATCGAAACCACCTACGTCATCCAACGCGTCCGTTGGACGATCGAGCTGACGCTCACCGACCGCACCACCATGCGGTTCCCGATGCTGCTAGGCCGCCGGGCGATGGCCGGGCGGTTCGTCGTCGATCCCAGCCGCCGTTATGTGTGCGGCAAGCCCAAGCGAAAGTTCAAGTCGTAAGCTTCGATTACGGCCGTAGAATTGTCTCACTGACGTTGCCGCCGCGCCCCGGAACCGCCATGAAGCTCGCGATCCTCTCCCGCAACCGCAACTGCTACAGCACGCGGCGGCTCTGCGAAGCCGCCGAGGGCCGTGGGCATACGGTGCGCGTGCTCGATACGCTCAAGTTCTCGATCGACCTAACCCAGGGCGAGCCCGAGCTGTTCTTCCGATCCAAAGTCCTCAGCCAGTACGACGCCGTGCTGCCGCGCATCGGCGCGTCGATCACGTACTTCGGCACGGCCGTCGTGCGGCAGTTCGAGCAGATGGACGTCTTCGTCGGCAACTCGTCGGCGGGCATCGCCAACTCGCGCGACAAGCTCCGCTGTCTGCAGATCCTCAGCAAGCACCACATCGGCATGCCGCCGACAACGTTCGTCCGCGAACGCAAGGACATCCTGCCGGCGATCGAGCGCGTCGGCGGCTCGCCGGTCGTCATCAAGCTCATCGAAGGGACGCAGGGCGTCGGCGTGATCCTCGCCGAATCGACCAAGATCGCCGAGGCGATCATCGAGACCCTGCAGAGCACCAACCAGAACGTGCTGGTGCAGAAGTTCGTCGCCGAGAGCCGCGGCCGCGACGTGCGGGCGTTCGTTGTCGGCGATCAAGTCGTGGCCGCGATGCGCCGCGTCGCCGTCGGCAGCGAGTTCCGCAGCAACATCCACCGTGGCGGCACGACCGAACCGGTTGAACTCTCGGAGGACGCCAAGCACCTCGCCGTCCGCGCCGCGCAGATCATGGGCCTGCGGATCGCGGGCGTCGACATGCTCGAAGCGAACGAAGGCCCGCAGGTGATGGAGGTCAACTCGTCGCCGGGCCTCGAGGGGATCGAACGCTGCACGCAGCTCGACATCGCCGGCGCGGTGATCGACTACCTCGCCGCTCAGGTCGATTTCCCCGAGGTCGATATCCGCCAGCGGCTGACGGTCAGCCGGGGTTACGGCGTCACGGAGATCCGCATCCCCGAGGGTTCGGACTACGTCGGCAAGACGATCGACGAGTCGGGCCTCCCCGACCGCGACATCAACGTCCTCACGCTCTACCGCGACACGAGCGTGATCCCCAACCCCCGACTCAAACGCGCGTTAGAAGCCGGCGACCGCCTCCTCTGCTTCGGCAAGCTCGACGCGATGCGCGACCTGGTGCCCGAGAAGGTCCGAAAGAAGCGCCGCCCGAAGGTGAAGGAACTGCCGGAAGAGGCGATCGAGGCGCCGGCGGCGGTGTAGGGTCCGCTGTGCGGACCGTGGGCTAGCCAGTATGCAGCTACTGTTACCCAACTCCCCAGTAGGGCAGAGCGTTGGAGGCGAAACACATGATGTTTGCTACGAGTTGGTCTTCGGCGAGCAATCTGTTGCCCCTGTTCGCGCTGTTGCTGGTGACCGGTTGCGATAGCGGCTACCAAAAGATCAATGGCAAATGGAATTATGTTGTCATCAATGCGGCAGTTGGTAGGCAGGTCCATTCCATAAACGCAGATGTAGGGACGTTTGAAGTGCTGTCCGATCCCAGCTACGCGAAAGACAGCAAGAACGTCTATGTGAATGGGCGCCCCTTTGTTGAAGCTGACGCTTCTACATTTGAGCTTCGAGGCAGGGACGGATTCGCCATCGATAAGCACCACGCCTATTTCTTGCAGAGAATTATCTCTGGGGCTGATCTCGGCTCATTTCGCCTTCTGACGTTTCCCTACGCCAGAGACGACGAGCATATCTACTGCGGAAGCCTGAGGATTCCTGTTGAAAGCGTGGAGGATTTTCAAGTATTGAAAAAGGGCGATGCGGGCTACGCGTCCTTCTACTATTCGACGGACGATTTAGTTCAGCGGATCGGAAAGGAGTACTCGCAGCATGTAGTAGAGGCAGACCCGGATAACTTTCATGACACCAGAATCATTGCCGCTTCAGAATCTGGCGTCGCCACAGATGGCGTTTGGATGTACGAAGGTCCGAAACGGAATGGGGCAAAAAAGTGAGTTGGTTGGGTGCGGCGTGCGGCTGGGGTCGTAGGCGTCAGCCGAAGCCCCCAGCCACGTAGGGATTCAGCGTCTTACCGTGATTCGCTGGGGGCTCCGCTACGCTGCGACCCCAGCCACCCGAACGGTTGGCGACAGCCCCGGAGGGGCGGCAGCGCGTAGCCAGGGGCGCGAGCCCCTGGAACCAAGCGTTGTGAAGAACGAGCCCCGGAGGGGCGACAGCAGTTTGGCTTGCTAAGTTGCTGTCGCCCCTCCGGGGCTTTTCCCAGCATCGCGTTTGAGTCCAGGGGCTTGCGCCCCTGGCTACGCGCTGTCGCCCCTCCGGGGCTTCTTTGAATTACGCGCGGGTGGAACCGACAATCGTTCGTGGTATGCCTTCTCGCATGGTGAACGGGTCGCTTACGACAGTCGCGGCCACCCAAGCCCGCGGCTCCGACCGATCGCCGCTGCCGAGCCGCCGGGTCCCGCGCCGGTGGCGGGTACCCGCCATAAAATGGGCGCCCCTCGGACGCCTCCGTCACCCCTCCGAGGCGCGGGCCGTAACGGGCCCGTGAGGGGCCCTAGCGTCCACGTACAGCCCCGCGCGCGGTGTCCGGCTGCCCATCTCGGGGGTCGGCCAGGAATCGCGTAAATGGGCCTCTGAGAGCCTCTGGCGCGGGGGCGACTTCTTCGGGCTTTCTCGCGGCTTTTCGCTTGCTTTTAGCCACCCTTGGGTCCGCTACTTGGACCGGCGCAGGCGGCCTGGACGGGGTCACTGACGGCCGCCGCTCAAGCCATCTTTCGAACCTTCGCCTGCGCGTCCGGCGTCGGCAGTTTCACGTCCCACGCCAGTGAGAGCCGAGCCATCGCGTCGATCACCCAGTAACTCAGATCGATCTCCCACCAGCGGAGCCCGTGCCGTGCCGACGTTGGAAAAGCGTGGTGCGTGTTGTGCCAGCCCTCGCCCATGGCGAGGACGCCGAACAGCGCGTTGTTGCGGCTCTCGTCGTCGCTCTTGAACGGCTGACTCCCCCACAGGTGACACGCCGAGTTGACGCTCCACGTGACGTGGTGGACCAAGAAGATCCGCACGAGCCCGCCCCAGATCAGGCCACTCAGCGCGCCCATCCAACTCTGCGAAAGCAACCCGCCAACGACCGCCGGCAACAACAGACCCAGCGCCACCCATAGCGGGAACAACGCGCTGATCACCCGGAACGTGCGGCTCTTGCGGAGGTCTTGCGAGTAGCGCGCCAGGTTCGGCGGATCGGCTTCGAAGAACCAGCCGATCTGCGCGTGCCAAAGCCCTTTCATAAGGCCGACGAAGCCGGCGCCGCCGTGCTGCGGCGAGTGCGGGTCGTCGGGCGTGTCGCTATGCTGATGATGCCACCGGTGCATGCCGACCCATCTCAGCAGAGGGCCTTGCAGCGCCATCGAGCCCATGACGGCAAAAACGACTTTGACCCACAGGTACGTCTCGAACGAGCGATGGACGAACAGCCGATGGAAGCCAATGGTGACCCCCAGCGCCGTCAGCACGTACATCCCCACGAGCACCGCCAAATCGCTCCACCGAAAGCCCCACTCCCACACATAGAGCGGCGTCACCAGCACGGCCGCCAGAGGAACAACGATGGCGATCATCGTCGCGACGCGTTTCCCCAACGAAGCCGGCGTCCGGGGCGGTTCGGTCGTCGGAGTCGTGACGGACGCTGCGGCCGACCTGGGGGTGACGGCTTCGAGCGCGGAGGGTTCGCTATTGATGATCGGGTCTCACGGGCAAGTGAATAGGCGGTCGTCGTTCAACCAATCCTCAGCGTCGATTGGCAGGACTCGCCCCAACTCGATGCATCAATCGGCAGTGACCTGCCCGGATGGCAGGCTGTAGAGCCTGTCAGATATGCGGCAAAGCCGAAAGGGGAAGGGGCACTTACTGTGCCGAAGGCGCTGGGGGCAGTAGGGTCTGCTGTGCGGGCCGTAGGTAAGAGCTTGCATCAACTCTAGCGCAAGCCGCAACGAACGGTTCGCTCAGGGGACCTTACCGGGCGGTTGGTTCACTTGCCGGCGATGCGCTTGAGCACCTGCGACATCACATTGATGTCGAAGTAGTACTGCAACGCCGACAACCGGTCGTCGAGATCGCGGCCCTCGCCGACGCGGGCGATCGAGTAGAGGTGAACACACCCCGTGTAATCGATGCCGGAGTCGACGAGCGAGTGAATCGCCCGCCGGGCTTGGCTACGGCTGTCGTCGAGCCAGTCGCTCACGGCGGGCTCGTTCTTGATGCCCGTGATCAAGAAGTTCTCGTCGAGCTCGGCGCCGAGCGAATGGTACTTCGCGATGAGCATCGCCGACCGGGTGTTGAGGCTCAGCGCGGCGCCGAGCCGGGCGTACTTGAGTTGCTCGGTGGGACCGAAGACCTCGTTCAGACGCGAATGCATCGACCCGATCACGATCGCGTTGGTTCCGTAGACGGGGTCGGCGATCGATAGCCGCCCCTTCATGATGTCTTGCGAGGCATGCAGCTCCTTGGCCGCCGGGGTGAGCACCAGCTCGTCGACGACGGCTTGGTTGGCCTCGGCGCAGCGGAGGTAGAGCTCGGTGAGTTCCTCGAGCGGCGCGTCGTCGGGGATGGGATGGCCCCCTTCGAGGTTGGCGAGCTCCAAGTACTCGTAAGACAGCTTCATCGCCAGCCACGCCATCGCTTGGCGTTCGGCCGCATCGACGATCCGGATGGTCGCCTTTTCGTCGTCCTCCGACAGGTTCTCGGCGATCGCTTCGCCGAGTTCTCGATAGGCGAGGCCGACGAGGAACTGATCGCACGAGTACATGTAGTACGGCAGTTGCTCGAGCGTGGTCGGGCGGAAGAACTTCAGCGCGGCCTGCAGTTTCTCGGACTCGTCCTCGATCCAATCCTTCTGCGCGAGCATCGCTTGGACCGCCTTGAGCCCGCCGTCGGCGTACACGTACTCGCAGCGGCCGACCTGATGGGCGACGGAGCCGTTGATCGCCGCCCACTGGGCGTCGGCGTAAGCGGCGGCGAACTGCCCCTGTCGCCGCAGACGCTCGGCCTTCTCACGGCAATCGGCGGCCTCTTCGAGCAAAGCGTCGGCGTAATCGTTCTGTCCGCGAACGCCCCACGACTCATAGGTCTGGCGGGCTGAGGCCTCCATGGCGAGCCAGCGATCGATCCGGCTCTCCATCCGCCGGCTCGCCTGAAGCGGCAGAGCAGGGGGGCTGACGTCGTCGGGCCGCGGCAACGGCTTGCCGGTGAAAGCTTCGTAGGCTTCCCAGATGTTGTGGACCAGCCGCACCTCGACGCCGTGCTCCTTGCCATGCTCAACCAGATCGACCACCTTGTCCGCGCGCTTGTCGAACTCCAGCGGCGCCATCTTGGGGATGAGCACCACCTTCTTGCCGGCGCGGGCGGCGCCTTCGAGCTTGTAGGGGATGCCGCCGACGGCGCCGATCTCGCCGTCGGGGTTGATCGTGCCGGTCATCGTCATCGCGGGATCGAGCGTGTGACCCTGGGCGCCGGCGAGCACGCCGACGGTCAGCAGCGCCCCCGCGCTGGGGCCGTCGATGTTGCCGCTGACCGCCAGGGTCGCCTGCGTGGCGCGCGGGTTGTAGTCGAGCAGCTGCGAAGCGGTCAGCGCGGCCTGCCAAGTGGTCGCGTGCCAGAGACGACTCGACCCGCCGATCCGGCTATCGAGAACGCCGATGCGGATCGTTCCCGGTGCGTAGCCCCCGATAGTGAACTCGAAGTCCTCGCACATGCCGAAGGGCTCGATGTCGTCGGCGCCCGGGGCTCCCGCCCGACCGGTGACGAAGAACAGTGGCGACACGACAACCGAAGTCGCGGGCAGCGGCTTGGCGACGGGTGAGGGGACGGGCTGAGCCTGGACGACTCCCGCCGCCAACAGACCCAGTAAGATCGACCACGCACGAGAACGAATCGGACCGCGAATCGCCATCAACTCACCCTCCAGCGAAAAGGAAGTGCTAACCGCGTGAATTGCTGCTCGTCTGCCCCTGACAGGCGCCATTCTAATTACAGCGGACGCGGCTGTGTCGAGATCGATGAGAACCTTTCGAGAAAGGGTCCGAAGAGGTGAGCGTTATTGCTCCCTACACGGGTAGCACCACACGGCTAAGCGATTCCGCGCAGGATATCGAGCCGATTTGGCGGTGCGTCAGCCGCAAGGAAGTTTGGGATTGTCGTTGGAGTTCGCTTTGGCCGCACAAGGAACTTGGGCGGCCACTCGACTTGCCGGGGCGCGGTCACGTGCTCGTAAACGCCGGGACTGGGTTCGTTCAGATGCTCTAGTTGCAGGACGAGCGCAAGCGGCTCTTCTGCACCTGGGTTTGCTTGGGCGAACGATGCAGCTTCGTCGTAGGTGGCAAACGCGTGGTAGTAGTCTCCACCCTCGCTTATGTCTGGGGCGCCGTGTTCAGGATGCATCCAAACGCGGTACTCCAGGACCGCATCCCATACGAGGCCTCCTCCAGCTCCGGCTCTCGCGGGGTAACTGCCAACCTTTTCAGCATCAAGGGCATCTGGGTACATGGCAGTCATCCGATCGACCCGGGGTCGGTTTGGCCCTTCGCGCCGCTCTCCAGATACGCCGTCAGCATGATCTGTGCGGCGAGTGCGTCGAGCCGCGCCTTGCGGCGTTTGCTGGTGAGGTTCGCCGCCTGCAGAATCTCTTCGGCTTGCGACGACGTGTAGCGCTCGTCGAAGAACTCGACCGGCACGCCGGTCTTCTCCGCAAGCCACTTGCCGAAGCGCCGCGCTTCAAGCGACTTCTGGCTCTCACCGCCGTCGAGGTGCACCGGCAGGCCGACGACCCAGCGGATCAGTCGCTCTTCCCGCGCGAGCGTCGCGAAGTACTCGCCGTCGAGCCGCTCGCTACGCCGGTTGTAATTCTCGTGCGGCGAAGCCATGCCGACCTCGAGGTCGCCGATCGCCACGCCAATGCGGACCGTGCCGTAATCGATACCGCCGATGCGACCGCGCTGCAATTGCGGATTGCGTATTGCGGATTGCGGATTGGCATCGTCGCTTTCGGCATTCCCCTTTCCACTTTCCGCCTTCATAAAAAGCTCTCCCACCCGCGCGTCTCCAACTCCTTTACAATCGCCCGGATGCTTTCTTCGTCGTGCTTGTTGGCGACGAGGGTGGCGTCGGGGGTGTGGACGACGATCAGGTCTTCGCAGCCGAGCGTGACGACGAGGTGGTCGGGCGTCGTGCGGACGATGGCGCCGGTGGTGTTGAGGCCGAGGTGCTTGCCGACGATCGTGTTGCCGGCGTCGTCCGCGCCGAGGCGGCGCGGCAGCGACTGCCAACCGCCGAGGTCGTCCCACTCGAAGGGCGCCTCGATGACGGCGACGTTCTTGGCGTGCTCCATCACGGCGTAGTCGATCGACACGCCCTTGATGGCGGCGAACTCATGCTCGAACACGGCCGGCCCGTCGGGCGTGTCCCAGGCGTCAACGATTTTTTCGAGGTGGGCGAGCGTCTCCGGTTGGCGTTCGCGCAGGGCGTCGAGAATGGTCGAAGCCCGCCAGCAGAAGATGCCGCTGTTCCAATAGAAATCGCCCGAGGCGAGGAACTCGGCGGCGGTCGCCGCGTCGGGCTTCTCACGGAATCGCGCGACCTTGAACGCTGACGCGTCGCCGCAAGTGTCCGTTAGCGCTTCGGCCCGTTGGATGTAACCGAAGATCTCGGCGGGGTAGGTCGGCTTGATGCCGAAGGTGACGATCCGCGATGGCTCAGCGTCCACTAGGGCCTCGGCCTGCTTCACCGCTGCCTGAAAGACTTCGGGCGTGGCGATCACATGGTCGGCCGGCATGACGATCATCGTCCCGTCCGGGTCCTTGCGAGCCTTCGCCACCAGCAGTGCCGCCAAGCCGATGCACGGCGCCGTGTCGCGCTTGCAGGGTTCGCCAACGATCGAGGACGCGGGGAGCTCCGGTAGTTGCTTTGCAACATCGGCAACGAGCCGCTGATTCGTCACGACCATCCGCCGTTCGGGCGGCACGACATCGCCGAGCCGCTGCGCGGTCTGGCGGATCATCGTCTCATCGCCCACGAGCGAGAGCATCTGTTTGGGCCTGTCGCGGCGGCTAGCGGGCCAGAACCGAGTGCCGGACCCGCCGGCCATGATGATCGCGTGGAGCATGAAGAAGTGGGCAGTGGGCTGAGTTTTTTGAGCCGCGACCGTGAGGGAGTCGGAGCCGTCGGAAAGAGCCAACACACTCTAACGCCCCAACTCTATCCCGCCGACTGGCCCCCGAGCGTTGCGACGAGCGATTCCACGGCGGCTATCGGATCGCTTGCTCCGGATACGGCCCCACTGACGGCTACACGACGCAGGCCCGCGGTGACGACCTCACTAACGTTTGCCGGGGTGATTCCGCCGATCGCGAACGCCGGCAGCGAGACCTCTGCCGCGACTTGGCGGACGAAATCGAGCCCCGGGAACTCGGCAAACGCCTTCGTTGTCGATGGGAACGTCGGCCCAACGCCCAGATAATCCGCCCCGGCTAGCACCGCGGTGCGGGCCTGTTCGATCGAGTGCGTCGATACGCCCACCAATCGCCCCGGCCCAACAACCGAACGGGCGTCGGCGACGGTCAGTTCTTCTTGCCCCACGTGTATGCCGTCGGCCCCGGCGGCGACGGCGATGTCGGCCCGGTCGTTGATGATCGACGTGACGCCGTGCCGACGGCAGAGACTCGCTAAGTGGCGAGCCCGCTCGACGAGGGTTCGATCGTCGAGCGACTTGTCACGGAGCTGCAGCACATCAGCGCCCGCCTCGCAGAGCGTCTCGACACGTCGGGCGAACGCTTCGGACGATTCGGAGCCGTCAATAAGGACGTAGAGTCGGGCATCGCCGAGGCGTTCGCGGCCGCGTTGAGTCCCGCCGAGGCCGGAGGCGAGCGTGTAGGCGTCGTACCGCAGCCGCTCGAACCGGGCGCCGAGGGCCGGGTCGATCGTTTTGCCATACTCCTCCAGCGAGCGGATCGCCTCCTGCAAGCGACCCAGGCTCGCGGCGCAGACGGCCCAGGCGTCGGTGCGTTGGCCCTCGCTAGCAGTCGAGATCGCCGTCCCCACGTCCCCAGGCGTGTCACGACACGCCAGCCGGTCTGCTAGCGGCAGAATGCCCCCCGCCGCCGCGATGCCGTGCCGCAGCTCCTTCGCGAGCCGTGCGAGGTGAGCGTCGTCGAGCACAAACCGTGCATAGTCCTCAACGACCCGCGCGCCCTCGCTCGCCCGGTTGAGCGAAGCGTCGAGGAGCCGGATGACGCGGTGGTTTAGGGTGTTTGGGTGGTTCATGGGCCGGGCGTGCTTGGAGAGTTCAGGTCGTAGTCTCACGCAAAGGCGCGATGAAGTTAATGACCAATGTCCAAATCCCAATGACCAATGCTGTAGTGCGCACGGCGACAGCACCACATTTTCGGCCCCAGATCCCTTCAATTGGTCATTGGGGCTTGGTTATTGATCCCTTCAACCTCTTCCAGACAGGGCGCCTCACCTTCGCCTGCCACATTGGCGGCGAATCCGCACGATGTGGAATCCCACATCCAACCGGCGGCGTACGTTTGTAGAGGCCGTCAGCGAGGGCGCTGCTAGCGGTCCTGTTTCGCCGTAAACCCCCTTCGCCGTTGGGTTTGTCTTGTTACCCCTCGGGGCGACCGATACACTCCGCGCCGCCGTTACGACGGGACGGATCGGCCTATCCCGTCGATGCGCCCCGCTATTTGCATACTCACTAGCCATGCCGCCGCTTCGATGAAGCCGGCGGCTACCCGAAAGGGCCGGTTTTTTGCCTCGTCGTCAGCCCCGCCGCCACCTGCACTGGGCCGCCTATCTGTGGCCCGGGTTGCCGCACTTATGGGTGCGGGGCTCACTGGCGGGACTGACGTTGGCGCTGGCCTTTTCGGTGCTGCTGAACGTTCTGGTTCTGGCGACGCTAGTTTGGCCCGCGTGGCTGGAATCACGGCTTAAGTTTGCATGTGGCGCAACGGCCGTTGCGCTATGGCTCGCGGCGTTATGGGAAACGCGCGGCGAGCTCCGTCGATTGGCCGCCCAACGCAAGGCCGCCGAAAGCGAGGCAATCGACGGCAATGACCCGGCCGAAACCGACCGATCAAAGCCTGTTCCTAACGACTCCTTACTGAACGACTCCTTATTGGGCGAGGCGCAAACGAGCTACCTGCGGGGCGATTGGCTCACGGCGGAACGCAAGCTCCGCGAGGCGATCCGCCGCGACCGCGACGACTTCGAGGCCCGGTTCTGGCTGGTGAGTGTGCTCCGCACAGCGGGGCGTCACCGCCACGCCCAACGGCTGCTGCGGCGGGTCGAACGGCTCGACGCCGCTGTCGCCTGGCGCCACGAGATCACCGACGAGCACCGCCGCCTCGACGAGTTCCTGCGGCCCGCGGCCGACGAAAGAGACGAGGACCCCACCATCCTGCCGATCGATTCTGCCCGGCCCTCGGCTGACGCCGGTCAGCGTCGGGTGGCCTGAAAGTTCGCCGCCTTGGCGGACCGTCTTGGTGAGAAGGTGAACAAAGGCCTACAATACAGCGCATCAACGACAGCACAGCGACACTACCGAAAGACGTCCACAAGCGACCCCGGCACGGAAAGACAAGCCCGCCGAGCTAAACCGATCCAACCAGTGAGCCGCCGGGCTCGCTATCGCAACGGAGACACTCCATGTACGAACGCTTCACCGACCGCGCCCGCAAGGTGATGCAGCTGGCCAACCAAGAGGCCCAGCGCTTCAACCACGAATACATCGGGACCGAGCACGTGCTGCTCGGCCTCATCAAGGAAGGAAGCGGCGTCGCGGCGAACGTTCTGAAGAACCTCGACGTCGACCTGCGCAAGATCCGCCTCGAGGTCGAGAAGCTCGTTCAGAGTGGCCCCGACATGGTCACGATGGGCAAGCTCCCGCAGACCCCCCGCGCCAAGAAGGTCATCGAATACTCGATGGAAGAGGCGCGGAACCTCAATCACAACTACGTCGGCACCGAGCACATCCTGCTCGGACTACTTAGAGAACAAGAGGGCGTCGCCGCTCAGGTGCTGATGAACCTCGGTCTCAAGCTCGAGGAAGTCCGCGACGAAGTGCTCAACCTCCTCGGCCACGGCATTGAGGGGGGTGAGCCCGAGCGTGGCGGCCGTGCCGGCATGGAGACCGCCGAGGAAGGCGAAGAGGAAGGTGGCGAAGGCCGCAGCGGGCGCAAGGGCTCGCGCAGCAAGACCCCCGCGCTCGACAGCTTCGGCCGTGACCTCACCGAGCTGGCGCGTCAGGGCAAGCTCGACCCGGTCATCGGCCGCGAAAAAGAAATCGAGCGCGCGATCCAGGTCCTCTGCCGCCGCACGAAGAACAACCCGGTGCTGCTTGGCGAAGCGGGCGTCGGTAAGACGGCAATCGTCGAGGGCTTCGCCCAACGCGTCATCGACGGCAACGTCCCTGAACTGCTGCTCGATCGGCGGATCGTGGTGCTCGACCTGGCGATGATGGTCGCCGGCACGAAGTACCGCGGCCAGTTCGAAGAGCGGATCAAGGCCGTGATGAACGAGGTCCGTCGCGCCAAGAACACGATCCTGTTCATCGACGAGTTGCACACGCTCGTCGGCGCCGGTGGCGCCGAGGGCGCGATCGACGCGTCGAACGTCCTCAAGCCGGCCCTCGCCCGTGGCGAGATCCAGTGCATCGGCGCTACGACGCTCGACGAGTACCGCAAGTACATCGAGAAGGACTCGGCGCTCGCCCGCCGGTTCCAGGAAGTGCTCGTCGAGCCGACCACGGCCAACGACACCAAGGAAATCCTCCGCGGCCTTCGTGAGCGGTACGAAGAGCACCACCGTGTGCAAATCACCGACGACGCAATCGACGCTGCCGTCGATTTCTCGGACCGCTACATCACCGGCCGTTGCCTGCCAGACAAGGCGATCGATGTCATCGATGAGGCGGGCGCGCGGGTCCGTCTGAAGACGATGTCGAAGCCGCCAAATCTCAAAGAGATCGACGAAGAGGTCGAGGCCCTCAACCGCGACAAAGAAGAGGCCGTCGCGAACCAGGACTTTGAGAAGGCCGCCGCCCTCCGGGACCAGGCCGACAAGCTCAAGAAGAAGAAGGCCCAGATCACCAAGGACTGGCGCGAAAAGTCACGTGAGAATGGCGGCGTCGTCGATGAGGACATCATCGCCGAAGTCGTGTCGAAGATGACCGGCATCCCGCTGACGCGGATGAGCACCGAAGATTCGCTCCGCCTGATGCGGATGGAAGAGGAGCTACACAAGAAGGTCATCAGCCAGGACGAGGCCATCAAGGCGATCGCCAAGGCGGTCCGTCGCAGCCGCAGCGGCCTGCAAGACCCAAAGCGTCCCACCGGCACGTTCGTCTTCGCCGGTCCGACCGGCGTCGGCAAGACGTTGCTCGCTAAGGCGTTGGCGGAGTTCATGTTCGGCGACGCCGAGGCGTTGATCCAGATCGACATGTCCGAGTACATGGAGAAGCACAACGTCAGCCGACTGATCGGCGCCCCTCCCGGGTACGTCGGTTACGAGGAAGGTGGTCAGCTCACCGAGCAGATCCGCCGCCGTCCGTACGCCGTGGTGTTGCTCGACGAGATCGAGAAGGCGCACCCCGAGGTGTTCAACATGCTCCTCCAGCTGATGGAGGAGGGGCGCCTCACCGACTCGTTCGGCCGTAACGTCGACTTCCGCAACACGATCGTCATCATGACGACCAACGCGGGCGCCGAAGCGATCAAGAACGAGTCCGCCTTCGGCTTCCAGAAGCCGGACGAGGACGCCAGCTACGACGCGATGAAGGCCCGTGTGATGGACGAGATCGAAAAGGTCTTCCGTCCCGAGTTCATCAACCGTGTCAACGACGTCATCGTCTTCCGTCACCTGACCGAAGAGAACCTCAAGCACGTGGTGGAGCTGGAAGTCGCCAAGGTCCGCCAGCGTCTGGAAGAGAAGGGCCTCGTGCTCGAACTCTCCGACGAGTCCAAGGCGTTCCTCGTGAAGAAGGGCTCGAACACCGACTACGGCGCGCGTCCGCTCCGTCGTGCGATTGAGTCGTTCGTCGAGGACCCGCTGGCCGAGGAGCTGCTCAAGGGCGAGTTCGCCGGCAAGGACACGATCCGCGTCGACGTGAAGACCGTCGGCGAAAAGAAGCAGCTCGTGTTCGAGGGGGTGCAAACGAAGGAATCGGAGCCTGAAACCGTCGGCGCCGGCGTCGGCGGCGAAGGCGAAGAGACCGAGGGCTGAGCCCCGCAGGACGCCTGAGTACCGCAACCATCGAGGCGGGCCGCAGAGTGCGGCCCGCCTTTTTGCTTGATCAACACCTTCGATTCGAAGGCGTCGTGCTTCGATTAGTCTCAGGCGACCGCATCTAACGGCAGAGTTGGTGTTCTATAGCGGACTTTATTTTGCTGTAGCGTCTCGCGCAGAGACGCGGAGACGCGGAGGGTAGGCAGCGAAGACTCACGCCAAGCCGCCAAGGCGCAAAGACAAAGTCGTTGAGAAATGAGCGTAGCTGTAAACGATCGCACAGCAACGCGTTCTTTGCGGCTTAGCGCCTCTGCGTGAGTCTTGAAGGCATCCAACTCTGCGTCTCTGCGTCTCTGCGCGAGACTTCTCCACATTGCGTCGTGGATCAGAGCGAGGCTAGAAGCGCTACGGCCAAGTGAAGCACGCTCTAGAACGACGCCGCCCCACTAGCATGCACTAATGGGGCGGCGTTTGATTGGATCGTCCGGCTCTTCAACTCAGCCGGGCAGCCGTCGGCGCCACAGCAGTGAAACGGCTCCGAGGCACGCCATGCCGATGGCGGCCGGTTCCGGGATGGCGCTGGACGCGATGTCGGTGCGGCCGTAATTGGCGACCCAGCGATCGTACTGGGCGGCGCCGACTTCTCCACCGTCGATGTCGTTAGGCAGAAGGCTGGCGTCGTTCCCAACGTTGTCGCGCCAGACGGTGTAGTCCGCCGCATCAACGACGCCGTCGTCATTGAAGTCACCCTCAAGTACGTCGGCGACAACACGGTAAATCTTGTTGCCGAGATAATCGACCAGATAGAGCTCGCCCATCGCGTCTTCCGTAATGGCGGTGATGCGCGGGGGGAGAGAGTCGGGGAAGAGTTCAGGGCCGCGATCAATCACGTTGATCGTCTCGTCATCGACATTAAAAGAACGGACGTACCGCTGGTTGAAGTCGGCGAATACGTACTCCCCCTGTAAGGCAGGGATCGCATCGCCGCGATAGACGGTTCCCCCTGTGATCGAGACGCCACCAGAAACGGAGGGATAGTAGTAGATGGGGTCGATGGCGTCGGGAGGAGCCGGGTCATTTACGTACGGGACGTCGAATGGTCCCTCAAGCGCCCGCCATCCGAAATTGGCGCCGCTTTGCCCCGTGGGCAAGAGATTAACTTCCTCGTAAATGTTCGAGCCCACGTCGCCGATGTAGAGGTCGCCGTTGGCCTGGTCGAATGACGCGCGGTAAGGATGCCGCAAGCCTAGCGCATAGACTTCCGCCGCGCCCTCGCCCGGCTCGAACGCGTTGTTGGCAGGAATCGCATAGTTGCGAGTACTGTCCTCGGGGAAATCGTCACCACTGACATCGAGTCGCAGCACCTTCCCGTGTAGATCGTTCGGGTCTTGGGCGGGCAAGCCGTTATCGACGCCGTTGTTGGCTCCGCCGTCACCCGTCGTCACGTAGAGGTAGCCATCGACGGGGCTGAAGCCGAGCCAACCACCGTTGTGGCTCCCCCGGTTCGGCATCTCCATAATCTGACGCTCGTACGTGGGGTCAGCCTGCAGGGGATTGGTCTCAGAACGCTTCCGCTCGACGACACGGACAAAGGGGTCCGTGTCACGGTAGACGTAGGTGTAGAAGAGGCCGTTGGTCTCGTAATCCGGGTGGAAGGCAAAACACAACAAGCCGTCTTGAATCCCCGTCGAATTGGGCAGGTCGAGAAACGTCGACTTGAGAGCCCCAGTCGTCCGGTCGAGCACGTTGATCAAGCCGCTCGCCCGCGTCGCGTAGTAGATGTTGTTGGGATCCGATTGAGTGGCCGAAAGGTAGATTGGCAATCCGGACGTTGTTGCGACTAACTCTGCGCGCAAGGGCACAGCGTCCGCCGCAGTTGCCATCGTGAGGATCAGGCCGACCGCGGTGAGAATCTGGGTGATTTTGCTTACGGGATAGGCCATCAATTTACAGTGATTGAGTAATCGCCTGAGTCGATCCGCAACTAAACGACAGGCAGGAAGGCGGGTGGAAAGAGGGCCGCAGCGTGTCTCGGCCGCGGCAAGGGGGGACAGCCGAAGGGAATCAGCGAAGATGCGTTAGCCAGAAAGTCCCTCCCAGAGACCTCGCCTCCAGCATCGAGAGCAAATGCAGGGTAGTTGCGTTGCAAAATGCGGTCAACAATTGGGCCACAATCAACCAATAGCCGCCTGTTATCGAGTTAGCGGCCGCCGTAGCAATTGGGACCCAAGAACCCCTCACCGAGGGGGGGCGGCCGGCTGGATGGACACCTCCGTCACTCGCCATTGGTGCAAGCGCGACTAGTTCGTTACCCGCCGGCTGCTGTCTGCTGTAAGACGTGATTAATAACGTCATCGTCGGCAAATTTTGCTCAAGTCGCCCAGCCGGCAAAGTCGAAAGCATTCGATGGCCCTGCGCCGCGCTTTCGTCCGTGCCTCGATTCACTGCCCGAGTCCTTCCGATGGCTTCGCCGCTTGCCGCCGCGCGTTCGGGCTTAGGTCTGTTGGATGGCGTTGTATGGGTTGGCGCCAAGGTGCTCGAAGGCGTTGCGACGCTCGGCAGCATGGCGATTTTCTTCCTGCAGACACTTTCCTGGATTGTCGCGCGCTGGCCGAGTCGGCGGCTCTTGGTGGCGAGCTTGCACCAGATCGGCGTCTCGAGCTTGCCGGTGATCTGCCTTACCGGCGCGTTCATCGGCATGGTGCTGGCGGTGCAGTCGTACTACCAGTTCCGCGCGTTCGGCATGGAGTCACGCCTTGGCGTGATGATCAACCTGTCGATGTTCCGCGAATTGGGTCCCGTGCTCGCCGCGACCATGCTCGCCGGCCGGGTCGGAAGCGCCATCGCCGCCGAACTGGGCACCATGAAAGTGACCGAACAGATCGACGCGCTGGCGTCGATGGGCGCGAGCCCTATCCAACACTTGGTAGCGCCGCGGTTCCTCGCCTGCTTGGCGATGATCCCGCTGCTCACGATCGCTGCGATCGCGATGGGCGTGCTCGGCGGCGCGTTCTACTGCATCTACGTGTTCGGCGTAGACCCGTTCTTTTACTTCGAGAACGCCCGCGAAGGGACCGAGCGCTGGGACATCGCGTACGGCGTCATCAAGAGCTTCTTCTTCGGCGCCGCGATCGCGATCATCAGCTGCTACCGCGGCTTCCACTCCAGCGCCGGCGCCGAGGGCGTCGGCCAGGCGGCGACGATCTCGTTCGTGCAATCGTTCGTAACGATCTTGGTGCTCGATCTCTTCCTGAGCATCGGGCTCGACCGGATGCACGACTTCCTCTGGCCGCCGAGCGGGATGTGACGGCTACGCCAGTTTCAACTACCGAAGAGCCGCTGGTTGCCGTCGAGCGGATGTCGGTCCAGTTCGGATCGCAGACGGTGCTGCGCGACCTGTCACTCGGCGTCCGCCGTGGCGAGACGCTGGCGATCATCGGCGAGAGCGGGTGCGGCAAGACCGTGCTACTCAAGACGCTGATCGGCTTGGTAAGGCCGACCTCGGGCCGTGTGGTCTTCGATGGTCAGACGCTAAATGAACTGGACGACCGCCACTTGACCGCCGCCCGGTTGCGGTTCGGATTCGTGTTCCAGCAAGCGGCGCTGTTCGACTCGCAAACGGTGGCGGAGAACGTGATGTTCCCGCTCTTGGAACACCGGCGGGGTACGCCCGACGAGGCCCGCGCGAAGGCGCTCGAGCACCTGCGTCAGGTCGGCCTGCCCGAATCGGCGATGCAGAAGAAGCCCGCGGAGCTTTCGGGCGGCATGCGTAAGCGGGTCGGCCTTGCGCGGGCGTTGATGATGGACCCCGATGTGCTGCTCTACGACGAACCGACGACCGGTCTCGACCCGATCATGAGTGACGTCGTGAATGAACTAATCCTCAAGACCAGTGATCTGCGGAAGTCGGAGAATCCCGTCACGAGCATCGTCGTAACGCACGATATGCACAGCGCGAGGAAGGTCGCCGACCGGATCGTGATGCTCTACCCGGTGCCGCGTCTCAAGGGAGACGAATCGCAGATCGTCTACGAAGGCCTGGCCGAGAAGATCGAGAAATCGAGCGACCCACGCGTCACCCAATTCGTCCGCGGCGAAGCCGGCGATCGCCTCGAAGAACTACAAATCGCCTAGCGGTTTTTACCTGCCCACTGCCGACTGCCCACTCCAAATGTCCAACCGAAACCAAGAACTGCGTGTCGGCGCTGTGACGCTCGTCATCTCGGGCATTGCGGCCGTGCTGGCGACGTTTGGCGCCGGCGTGTCGTTGCCGCTTGGGGCGTCGACTTACCAGATTAAAATCCGCACCGACCGCGCGCCGGGCGTGGGCGAGAACACGCCCGTGCGTAAGGATGGCGTCGCGATAGGCCGTGTTACCAGCGCAGACTTCTTACCCGAAGGGGGCGTTCTGATCACGGCCGATATCCAGCCGGGGGCGCCGATCTACCAATCCGACACCTGCAGCATCCGGCCTTCGTCTCTCTTTGGCGACGCGGTGATCAACTTCGCCTACGCTGGCGACGGAACCATGCCACCGCAGCGGCTCGAGCCCGATTCGCTCGTGGCGGCCTCTTCACTCCCCGACCCGATCGAAGCACTCACCAGCTTGCAGGTCGATGTGGGACCGACGATCGAGTCGATGGGCCGCGCCGCCACCGCCGTAGAACAGTTGACGACCAAGGTGAATCGCGCTCTAGGGGACGACTTCGGCGGCGAACGCATGACGAGTCTCGTGGATGACATGACCGTCTCGATGCGCGAATTTCAGGCGACGATGCAAGTGATGGAGCGGACGATGAAGCAGGTCGAGACCCTGGTGAGCGACCCCGACCTGCAGCGTGGTGTCGACGAGATCCCCGCTCTCCTCACGGACGCCCGCACCACCGTGCAGAAGGCGACGCAAACGCTCGATCAGTTCGGCGGCGTTGTGAACAGCGCCGAGACGAACCTGCGTAACCTCGAAGGCTTCACCAAGCCCCTAGGCGACCAGGGCGCCGAGCTGTCGCAGAAGCTGGTCTCGGCGATCGACAACCTCGACCGCACGCTCGCCGACGCGTCACGTTTCGTCGGGACGATGACCGCCAGCCGCGGCACGCTCAACCGGCTGCTCAACGACCCCGAGCTCTACGACGAAGTGCAACGTGTCGTGGCGAACGCCAACGTGGTGCTCTACCACATGGACGAACGTCTCAAGCAAGTGCGGCCGATCCTCGACGACGCCCGGGTGTTTACCGACAAGATCGCCCGCGAGCCCGGCCGCCTCGTCGGTGGGGCGCTGAATAAAGGGCCCGGCTTGAAGTAATGCAATCCTTCGCGTCGCGGCGCCTCCCTTCAATACCGGAACGAGTTCGGCGAGGTTGTCGTCGGCGATAACGCCGGCGGTTCTGAGCGAAGGGGAGGAGGTGGATCGCTCGGCGTCTGCGGCGTGAAGCCGCCGAAGGGGTCCACCGCAGAGGCCGGCGTCACCGGCGCGGCGCCGACGGGCGTCACTTGCCGCCGCAGGTCCTCGCCGCGGGCGATGATCTGCTCGGCCGGTTCAATCCGCGCGGGCTGGAGGTTGAAACTCACGGTGCGAGCGTCCTCGATCCGCGCCGGCACGAGGTTCTCGCTGATGAAGTCGATGCCTGGCCACTGGTACCACGGCGCGGGGAGCGGCTGATTGACGGTCAGCGTCTCGTAGCCCGGCAACGACATGCGGACTTCGCGCGTGCCGTAGTAGACATAGTCGACCGAGCACGGCGTCGTGCCGATCCGCTGGTTATCGACGTGGACCACGGCGCCCGGCGGGTTGCTGCGGACCGTCAGCCGGCGACGCACGCAGCCCGTGGCCGAGACGACCGCCAGCAGCACGACGATCGCCGCGAGGGAGCTTCGACGATGGATTCGGATGGCGAGCAAGGGCGGACCGCGACCGATGACAGGAAAAACAAGGGCGGCGGAGTCTAGCGGGCGGCGCCTTGCGGCTCCAGGCCAACGGCGGCGCGAGACGCTGTCACCATCGGGCGCCGCTGGCTACGATGCAAAGACAGGAGCCGTCAATGCCGAGCACGACACCATCACCGCCAGCACTGGTCGTCCACGCCGTTTCGCGGACGGACATCGGCATGCGTCGGTCGACCAATCAGGACGCCGTCTCGGTGGTTCCCGCTGGGGAATCCCCGATCGAGGGGGACGCCTTCCTGATGGTCGCCGATGGAATGGGCGCCCACGCCGCGGGGGAGCTCGCCAGCAAGATCGCGGTCGACACGATCCCCCTAGCTTACGCCAAGTCGCGCGGCGAAGCCCCACCCGCCGCCCTCCGGCAAGCGATCCGGCAGGCCAACGACAAGATCCATCAGAAAGGCTGCTCGTCCACCGAGTTCCATGGCATGGGCACCACTTGCAGTTGCCTGGTGCTGACGCAGGGGGCGGCGATCGTTGGCCACGTCGGCGACAGCCGCGTCTATCGTCTGCGTCACCGCGTGCTCGAGCAGCTGACGTTCGACCACAGCCTGGTCTGGGAGATGGCGGCCGCCAGCAAGGTTTCGGCCGACCGCGTCCCGGCGTGCATCCCGAAGAACGTGATCACCCGATCGCTCGGCCCGCACGAGACGGTGATGATCGATCTCGAAGGACCCCACGAGCTTTGCGACGGTGACATCTTTCTGCTGTGCAGCGACGGCCTGAGCGGCGTTGTGGAAGACCCGATGGCCGGCAGCCTCCTCAGCGTGCTAGAGCCGGAAGCAGCGGCGGAGGCCTTGGTGAATCTGGCGAATCTGCGTGGAGGGCCCGACAACATCTCGGTGATCGTCGCCCGGGTCCAGAAGTCCCAAAGCGCGGCGGGCTGCTGTCACAAGGGCGCCGCTGGCAGCGACACCCTGCCCGCTGCGGGGATCGCCTTGGCGGCCGCCTGCACCGTGGCGATCTTGGTGTCGATCTCAAGCGGGGCCTTCGGCGCGGCCCTGCTGTTCGCGATGGGATTGGGCGCGGCGCTGATGTATACGTTGGCGCGACGACAACCGACCCGCGCCGCCGCGCTGCCGCCCATGCTCGGCGAGGCCCTGGGCAACGGTCCCTACCGACGAACCGAGTGCGGCGACCACGCCGCCGCCGCGGGCGACCTCCGCGACTTGGTGCGCGAGTTATCGTCGCTCCGGTCGGAGGAAGACACGGTCCGCCCCGAAGACGCCGCGACCAATGGCCACCCCAAGGCGGCGCCCTACTACCTCGACTGGGAGCCCTTCCGGGCGCTGCAGCAGACGGCCGACGCGGCGTTCGAACGCGGCGATCACCTCGGCGCCATCAAGCATTACGCCGAGATCATCGCGGACGCGATGGCTCTAGTGCGTGGCGACGACAACACCCGACGCTACGCCGCCCACGGCGATGGAGTGATTAGCTAGCACTCTGAAGTTAGTCGACTCGCGTCCCCGGCTCGCCAGCAAAACCGTTGTTCTCACAACGTCGGTGGCTTGGTACGTTTCTCGGCCTCTCTCGGTCGACTTCCCGCCACGCCCCGCCGCCACCCGTGAAGCTCCTCACCCGGTACGTCTTGCTCGAGCTGTTGCAGGTCTTCCTGCTGACGCTCGCCGGACTGACGGCGCTGATCTTCGTGGGTTTGATCGGCAAGGAGGCGGTTGATAAGGGCCTCGGCCTCGGGCCGCTCTTGCGGATGACGCCTTACATGCTGCCTCAGGCGATGCAGTTCGCGGTGCCGGCGACGATGCTGCTGGCGACGACCAGCGTCTACGGCCGGCTCTCGGCGACCAACGAGATTATCGCCATCAAGGCGATGGGCATCTCGCCCTGGAAGCTCGCCCTGCCGACGATGATCCTCGCGGCGGCGACGAGCCTCGGCGCGGTGGCGCTTAACGATATCGCCGTCTCGTGGGGCCGGCTCGGTGTGCAGCGGGTGTTTGTCGAATCGCTTGAAGAAGTCATCTACAGCCAGCTCCGCCTACACCGCAGCTACGCCGAAGGCGGCCTGCAGATCAGCGTGCAGCACGTCGTCGATCGGACACTTGTACGCCCGACCGTCATCGTGCAGGCGCAGGGTGACAATGAGGCCTGGAAGCTCGAATCCGATTCGGCCCAGCTCAGTTCGTCCCCCGACCGCAAGAAGCTGATCGTCCGCTTCGAGGGGATTGCTCTGGAAGGCGAGGTGAAGGCCGTCATCGACTCTACCGTCGAGCGCGAGATCGATCTCGAAGAGCTCTTCGGCGAGTCGAGTAGTTCGCGTAGCCCCTCGAACTACGCCCTGTCAGAGATCGATCAGGAGCAACGCATCATCAGCAATCGGATCGCCGACATCCATCGCCGCGAGACGACCGAACAAGCGCTGGCGATGATGACCGGCGATTTCGACCGGCTGTCGGCCGAGTCGTGGTTCCCGCTCACCAACACCATTGCCGGCGAAGAGTACCGTTACCGCCGGCTGTCGGTCGAGCCGTTCCGTCGCTGGGCGAACGGCTTCAGCTGTCTGGCGTTCGTCATGGTCGGCGTGCCGATGGCGATCTGGCGTCAGAAGGGCGAGTTCCTGGCCAGCTTCTTCCTCTGCTTCCTGCCGATCCTGCTGGTCTACTACCCGCTGCTGATGGTGAGCGTCGACCACGCCAAGCAGGGAGACGTGCCGCCGATCGCGGTCTGGGTTGGCAACGCGGTGCTAGCGTTGTGGGGGCTGTGGATGATGCGGCGGGTGGTGAGGAACTGAACAATCGGCGGCGAGCCGTAAGCGTCACAGGATTATGCAACTAGTAGCTGAGGGTTCTTTGCGAGCGAGCGGGTTCCGGCGATAAGGAGCTTGGCCTGGACCCAGTGTCGGACGCGGTGGAAGCGTCGGACCCAGGCGGGGAGCGAGGCGAGCCCGCCGCCGAAGGTGACCAGCGTCCCGAAGGAGGTCTCGATCGCCGTCCGCTGGCGGTAGAGAGCCGCCCCGAACGCCGTCCCCAACAGCTCGATGCTCCGCAGCCGACTGGGCGAATGTCGTTGGTGGCCCAAGCCTTTCCCCTTGCGTTTCTTCGCCACCAGCTGAAACCCTTCGGCTTGGGCCGCGTCGTAGAGCGGGTTGGCGTCGTACTCGGTGTCCGCCAGCAGGTAACCGCCGCCGGCAAGCCCTTCGATCAACCAGCGGGCCACGCGTTTCTCGCTGACGTTCATCGGTGAGAGGTCCCAGGCCAGCGGCATCGGCCCATCGCCCCAGATCACATGCAGCTTGTAGCCCAGCTGCTTGCCCCCGGCGCCACGGCCGTAGCCCGCGTCGGGGTCCTTGCTCACCAGACTCACCGCGAGCGCCTTGCCATCGATCTTCTTGACGATCCCCTGGCCCAGGTTCAGCAGCCCGATCAGCCGCTGCTCCACGGCCGTCAGCAGCAGCACGCAAGCGGGCTTACGCAAGCGTCGGCTCAGCGTGCCTTGCGTCGGCAAAGGTTGAGGGCAGAGGTCGGTGGGCCAGTTCTCGGGGCACGCGGCCCAGGCGGTGGGGCGGTCGTGGACCACCGCCCACAGGTAAACCACCACGATGTCGCCGGTGGAGTACCTCCAACTCCCCCATCCCACGTCCAACTGTTTCACCAAACGGTACAATAACCGCCAGAGTTCGCGTTCCATCGGATCGTCTCCCCCTGCAAGGAATAGAATCTCTCCATGCAGAATGGGACGCGGACTCCCTCTTCGCCATCGGACCGTGCTAGCCCTTGCATAATCCTGGTCAGCGCCCGGAGTAGTAGCGGAGAACGCGCTGCCACTCCGGGCGCTGACGCTTACGGCTCGCCTTTTTCTGTCGTTGCCGCCCCCGCGCGGGTCCTGTTATGCTCGCCGACCGCCGGGCGATGGATGCCCAGCGAACCTTCCGTTGCGACAAGGAGGTCGCGCGTGCTCGCGCACCGTTCCATCGGCGTTAAGCTGCGCATCGGCGTGGGCCTCTTGGGGGCCAGCACGTTTGTGCTCTTTTTCGCCGCGATCCACGGGCTCTACGCCTACCGCAACCTGGTCAAGACCCTGAGCGCTCGGGCGGCGGAGTTGCCGATCGCCAACGAGCTGAGCCAGCACGTCGCCGATCTGCGCGTCGCCTACGGCACGGCGCGCGAGCGTTCGATTCTATTGCAACACGCGACGGAGAGTTCCCCCGAAGCGCCGTTCAGTTTCACGGAGAGCAAACCAACCGATGACTCGGCTCTCTCGGCCGAACCTTTCGACTTGCGTCTCCTCTACGTCGCGTACCGCAACGGGCTCGACCGATTTGCGATTACGTTGAACAACTACCGCGGACGACTCGACGCCAACAACGATACGGAAGCATCGCAGATCGGCGACGACGAACCAGAACGCCAGACCCTGGCTCAGATCGACACCGTTCTGAAGAAGATCCATCGCGAAGGAACCTCGGACACGCTGCTCTACGAGGAATTGCGGGGCGGCCCCACGTCGTTAGAAGCGGCTCTCGAACAACTGCGCGAATTAGCGGCGCAACTCCCCAGCCACTTGCACGAGCGATTGGGCGAGCTTTCGGGCGAGGTCCGCTCGCAGTACCACGTCGCGATGGTGCTGTCGTGGACGACCTTCATCTCCGCCCTCGGCCTGCTCACGCTGGCGATGTACGTCTTCCAGTCGTCCGTCGCCAGGCCGATCGGCCACCTCGTCGCCGCGGCGCGGCGGGTGGCGGCCGGTGACTACCAGCATCGCGTCGCGCTCGACTCCAACGACGAGATGGGCGAGCTCGCCGAAGCGATGAACCGGATGATGACCAGCTTCAAGCAGACCCGCGACGAACTCGACAAGCAGGTCCGTGACCGAACCAACCAGGTGATCCGCAGCGAGCAGCTGGCGAGCGTCGGCTTCCTCGCCGCGGGGGTCGCCCACGAGATCAACAACCCGCTCGCAGCGATCGCTATGTGCAGCGAGTCGCTTGAGAGCCGCTTGGTCGATCTGCACGAGGACCCGTCCAACGCCGCCGAGTGGGACATCGTTCACAGCTACCTTGAGACTATCGGTAAGGAATCGTTCCGCTGCAAGCAGATCACCGAGAAGCTGCTTGACTTCTCAAGGATGGGCGATCGCGAACGCCGGCCGACCGAGCTACGCGAGCTCGTGGACGGCGTCATCGAGATGGTCCGCCACCTGGGCAAGTACAAGCACAAAGACGTCGAACTGTTGCCGGGCGAGCCGGTGATCGCCGAGGTCGATGCGCAAGAGATGAAGCAGGTGCTGCTGAACCTCGTCACCAACGGCCTCGACAGCCTCGAGGCCGGCGGTCGCGTGACCGTGGAGATCGATACCGCGTTGATGACCGATGGGCGCCACGCTCGGATCGCCGTGCGCGACAACGGCTGCGGCATGACTGACGAAGTGAAGAAGCACCTCTTCGAGCCGTTCTTCACCCGCCGTCGTGGAGGGCAGGGGACCGGCCTGGGGCTGTCGATCACTTACCGCATCATCGAAGAACACCACGGCGAACTCGCAGCCGACAGCGAAGGCCCCGGCCAGGGCTCGACGTTCACCGTAACGCTGCCAACCGAACAACCCGCCGCCGCCATGGCGGCGTGAGAGATTTTTTTACCACAGATGCACAGGGAGCACGGAGGAAAGCACAGAGGCAGGATCTTGGAGGAGGCGTCTCCAGACTGCGATTACGCGCACCATACCGTTTCGGAATGGAGACCGTAGTCGGCGTCTGGAGACGCCTCCCACAGAGATTGTTCATCTCGTCTCCGTGCCTTCCTCCGCGCCCGCTGTGCCTCCGTGGTGAATCGATTAGAAGAACCGGCCAAGGATGGCCGCCGACGACCGTAAGGAAGCGTGATGCCCGCCGACGTGAAGAAGACGAAGACCCCCAGCCTGTCGCTGCTGTTCGCCGACGACGAGCGCTCGCTGCAAGAGCTGATGAAGCTCGAGCTGCCGCGGATGGGGCACACCGTCACGGTTTGCCCCGACGGGCTGACGGCGGTCGCCGCCATCGAGAAGAATAACTACGACGCGATCATCGTCGACCTCGACATGCCCGGCATGACCGGCGTCGAGGTGATCGGCCGCCTGAAGGAGATGTCCCCCGCGACCGAAGCGGTGGTCCTCACCGGCAAGAGCACGACCGAGAGCGCGATCGCCGCGCTCCGCTACGGCGCGTTCGACTACCTGACGAAGCCTTGCAAGCTGGTGGAGATCGAAGCCCTGCTGCGTCGCATCGCCGCGAAGCGCGAGCTGACTCAGAAGTTCACGGCGCTGCAGCGACGGCTCGACCGCATCGAGGGCGCGCCGACGCTTGTCGGTGACAGCCGACCGATGGCGCGGGTAAAGGCGCTAATCGACAAGGTGGCGCCGACCGAATCGACCGTGCTGATTCTCGGCGAAACGGGCACCGGCAAAGAACTCGTCGCCCGCGCGGTTCACAACCAGTCTCCCCGCGCCGACAAGCCGTTCGTCGCGATCAACTGCGGCGCGCTGCCCGAGAACCTGATCGAGAGCGAGCTGTTCGGTCACGCCAAAGGCTCGTTCACCGGCGCCGACGACCACCGCGTTGGTTTGTTCGAAGTCGCGTCGGGTGGGACGATCTTTCTCGACGAGATCGGCGAACTCCCCAAGGCGATGCAGGCTAAGCTCCTGCGGGTGCTCGAGAGCCGCGAGATCCGCCGCGTCGGCGAGAACAAGACGGTGAACGTCGACGTCCGTGTCGTCTGCGCGACGCACCGCGACCTGTCGGCGATGGTCGCCGCGGACGAGTTCCGCGAAGATCTGATGTACCGCGTCAACACGTTCGAGATCCACCTGCCGGCCTTACGCGAGCGGCTCGACGACCTGCCGAACCTCGCCGAGCACCTGCTGCGGCGTTTCCGCCCGCACGCCAAGCCAATTGAGCAGCAGCTCACCGACGACGCCGTCGCGGCGCTCAAAGGTCACGTCTGGCCGGGCAACGTCCGTGAACTGGCGAACGTGATCGAGCACGCCACGATCCTCTGCGACCAAGGCCCGATCACCGCCGACGACCTGCCGCAACATTTCAACCGCCGGCAGCTCAGTGGCGCTGCGAAGGCGAGCCGCGGGCCGATCACGCTGCGTGAGCTCGAGATGGAGGCGATCTACGAGGCCCTTGAGCGCAACGACGGCTCGAAGCCAAAGGCCGCCGCCGAGTTGGGCATCGCGCTGAAGACGCTTTACAACAAGCTCAGTCAAGAAACGGGACTGAAGGCCGCCTGACGGCTAGAATGACGAAGCACGAATGACGAATGACGAACCTGCCGGTGGCGGATAACTGTGCCGAGAGGTTCGACATTCAGGCTTCGACATTCGTCATTCACTTTGCCTCAGGCACCCTATGAGCATTCTCCTCGAAAGCCCTCTCGCCGTCGGCGCCTTGGGCCTGCTGCTCGTCACGATGGCGGCGATTCCCTATGTGCAGACGCGGTCGCGCGGGGCGTTCATGCTGCTAGTTGCCGCGATGTTGCTGACGGCTGGCGGGATCGCGTTAGAGCGCTGGTGGCTAACGCCGCGCGAGCAGGTGCGGCAATCGCTCGGTCAGCTCTTCGAGGCGATCCGCTCGAACGACCTGCCGGGCGTGCTGCGGAGTATTGACCCCAGCGCGACCGACGTGCAGTCCGACGCCCAAATGCTGATGCCGATGTTCAACGTCGCGGCGGCGAGCCTTGGTGGGGAGGTGACGGTCGAGCTGCCCGACCCCCTGACGGACGGCGCCGTCGCGGTGGCGAAGTTCAAGCCGCTGATTCGTGTGCAGCACAAGCAGTCGGGCGCCGTCGGGCCGTACCACGGTCGGCTCGAGATGGACTTCGTGCGCCGTGGTGACGAGTGGCTGGTAAAAGCATACCGGCCGGCTGAAGGTAAGAATTGGCGTGAGGAAGCGAGTCGGTTGGGGCGATGAAAGGCGCTGCAACTCCGGGCGCTGACGCTTACGGCTCGCCAGCTCGCTGTAGGCGAGCCGTAAGCGTCAGCGCCCGGAGTTGCAGCGCAACCAAACTCACCAACCTTACGCGTTCACGCACCGCGGCGCAATCACCACCCGCCGCCCTGGAAGTGCGATTGCCGACCGGGGCCGTATCCCGACCACGGTTGGGGACGCCAACCGGGGTGCTGACCGCCACTCCAGCCGCCGCCGTTCCAGCCGCCACCACCCCAGTCGCCGCCCCAGTACGGGAACGGAACGGCGTAGGGCATCGGCGCCACGAAGCCAGATTGTGGCGCGTAGGGCCACGCCGTGCCGGGCATGCCGGGGGAAGGTTGAGGCGCGGCCATCGGTGGCGCCCAGTTTCCGTTCCCTTGCGGAGCGTAGCCGTTCTGTGACGGGACGGGCGTTCCGGGGGGCGCCGCCGGGTAACCCGGGTAGCCGTAACCGAAACCCTGCATGCCGCCGAAGAACAAGAACGGGTTGTTGCGGAAGGGCGTCAACGCGTTGAGGGTCTCTAGCTGCGCGTCGTGGCCACGTTCACGTTGGGCATCAAATCCGCCCAGCGTGTTGCCAAAACTCCTCACCTCGTAGATCGCGTCGCTCGAACCGTTCACGCCCTGCAGATTGGTGCGGGTACGCCAGTAACGGCTCACCGTCTGCCGCGGGTCGGGGAGCCCCTCGACAGGCTCGTGCTGGGCGTACTGCACGACGCGCTGCCCCGACTCCGGGCTGTGCGTATAGGCCCCGGGCGCAAAGGCCCAGCTGGCCTCGGCGAGCGCCTCAACCGGGCCCAAGCACAGGCAGGCGATCAGGGCCACCAGCCGCTTGCGGCACAGCGGAGCGAGTTTGGCGTTCATCATCATTTCGCTGCGAAGAGGAGGGGGCAGCTGAGGAAAAGCGAAAAGATTTCGGGGGCTCGGGGGACGTTTAGGTACTAAGGAGCAACAAGCATGCCGGATGACGGTTGCGGTGCGGGTAAGGAGGGTTGTAGAGAAGAAACTGCGGACTACTGCTTGGCCGCCTCCGCCTTGCGGTCGGCCTCGGCCTGGGCGGCCGCGGCTTCGGCTTGAGCCGCTTCAACGGCTTCTTGCTTGGCGACCTTGTAGAGCTCGCCGTCCTCGGCGTTGTAGTAGTACTCGTAGGGCTCTTGGAGCGGTTCGAGGACGATGCCGTTGTAGTCGATGATTTTCTCCATGAACTCTTCGTGCGACTTCGGATAGTTGCCGTGCTCGCCGTAGTAGAGGTTCATGGCGTGTTGGACGGTGTAGAGGTTCAGCTTTTGCTCGGCACGGATGCCGCCCTTGAGCGTGGTCTGCAGGTAGCCTCCGCGGGTCATTTTGCTGCCGCGTTGCATGTCGTCGGTCGTGACCTCGGTCCCGCCTTGGGTGGCGAGCCGCTCGGCCTCCGCGGCCTTGGCGTCGGCGGTAGCCTGGGCGTCGGCGGCGACCTTTTCCTTGGCGGCCTGCTTCTCCTGGACGGCCCCTTGGTTGAGCTTCTCGGCCATCGCATCGAGGCTCGACTTCCCGCCGCTGCTGCTCGACCCACCGCAACCCGTCAGCGAAACCACCGACAGGGCAATGAGGAGGAACCGCGGATAAACGCGAATTTGCGCGAATGAGGATTCGCGAAGATTCGTGTCAATTCGCGGTTCTTTACCGAAATCGCATAGCGTATTCATCGCGGACTCCGTCCAAGGACTAGTGGTTGGTTGTATTAAATGAGCCGGCGGGGAATTGGAGGTTCCAATCAGCCATCTCGCCGAGCATCGCGTCGCGGGTGCGATCGACGATCAACGGCGACAGCGACACGGCGCCGTCGCGGATCGCGATGATGTCCGTGTCGGCGCCGGGCTCGTCGGTCGGTGGTGTGCCGATCGTCCAGAAGTAGCGGCGTCCCTTGGGGTCGAGCCGCTCCTCGAACGCCGCGTCCCAACGCGTCGACCCCATTCGCGTGATCCGCAACTCGGGCGTTGATTCGGGGAGCGTGGCGACAGTGGGGATGTTGAGGTTGTAGAGCCGGTGCTCGCGCCAAGCGTTGCGCTCGAGCATCTGGGCGATGACGTCGGTCGCCATCGCCGCGGCGGCGTTGAAGCGCGAATGGTCTTCCCACTCTAGCGACACGGCGATCGCCGGCAGGTCGTTCAGAGCCGCCTCGGTCGCGGCGGCGACGGTGCCGGAGTAGAGGACGTTGATGCCCGCGTTCAGGCCCCAGTTGATCCCGCTAACGACAAGGTCAGGCCGGAAGATTTCGCCATTCGCATCGACGCAGAGCTTCGCGAGCGCGAGCTTCACGCAATCGGCCGGCGATCCCTCGACGGCCCAGCCGCGCGGCTCATCGCCATCGAAGACCTGGCTCGCCATCAGCGGCGTAAGAAACGTGATCCCGTGCCCGACGCCCGATTGCTCCGTCGCCGGCGCGACCACATGGACCTCGCCCAACCGCGCGAGCGCGGCCCGCATCGCCGCGAGGCCGGGGGCGTAGATGCCGTCGTCGTTGGTAAGGAGTATTCGCACGGGTGTTGATGCTTGAGGCGTGAGGCCGCAGGGGTCGTCATCTGTGGGAGGGGTCTCCAGACCCCGATTGCGGTATCCATTCCGAAACGGCGTGGTGCGCGCAATCGGGGTCTGGAGACCCCTCCCACAACGGAATGGAAGGAGAAGGGTCTCGAACCCATGATAAGCGGCTTCGCCACTTGCGCGAAAGCATCGGGGGAGCCGCTGCTGGGCGGGCCGCGCCGGGACCGTTAGAATCCGCGTTCACGACCGCACAACCGGCGCCACTCGACCCCCACGGGCGCCTCTCCGTCACGGAACGACCGCATGACCGCGACCCCGACCCCCGCTGCGACCCACCAGAAACCTCCCAGCGGCTCGAGCAGCCTCGCGGCGGAGAAGGTGCTGGTGCTCGACTTCGGGTCGCAGTTCGCCCAGCTCATCGCCCGCCGCGTCCGCGACGAGCACGTCTACTGCGAAATCGTCCGCCACGACCTCACGGCCGAACGGATCGCCGAGCTCTCCCCCGTCGGAATCATCCTCTCGGGCGGGCCGAGCAGCGTTTACGAAGCCGGTGCGCCGCAATGCGACCCGAAGATCTTCGAGCTCGGCATCCCCGTGCTCGGCATCTGCTACGGCATGCAGCTCGCTTGCAAGGCGCTTGGCGGCAAGGTCGAGAGCCACACCGTCCGTGAGTACGGCCGCGCTCACTGCGAGGTCGTCGATTCGGGCGATCTCTTCCGCGACGTTCATGCCCAGACCGAAGTCTGGATGAGTCACGGCGACCAAGTCACCGAGATCGCCGGCGACTTCACGGCGCTGGCGAAAACGGCGACGTGCCCCTTCGCCGCGGTGCGTCACAACCGGTTGCCCATCTACGGTTTGCAGTTTCACCCCGAGGTGACGCACACCGTCGAAGGGAAGAGGATCCTCGGCAACTTCTTGCGCGAGGTGTGCAAGACGTCGGGGCAGTGGCGCCTCGGTGACTTTGCCGACGAAGCGGTCGACGCAATCCGCCAGCGCGTCGGCACGAGCCGGGTGATCTGCGGCCTCTCGGGCGGCGTCGACTCGGCGGTTGTGGCGGCCTTACTCGCCAAGGCGATCGGTCCGCAGCTCACGTGCATCCTGGTGGACAATGGCCTCTTGCGTAAGGACGAAGAGATCGCGGTCGTCCGTGAGTTCACCGAGCACTTCAAGACCGACCTTCACGTCGTCAAAGCGGAAGAACGGTTCCTCGCCAAGCTCGCCGGCGTGACCGAGCCGCAGACCAAGCGCAAGATTATTGGCGGCGAGTTCATCGTATGCTTCAGGGAAGAGGCCGCCAAAGTCGAAGACGCCCGGTTCCTTGCTCAGGGGACGCTCTACCCTGACGTGATCGAGTCGGGCGGTAGCCCCGATGGCCCCGCGGCGTCGATCAAGCTCCACCACAACGTCGGCGGCCTGCCGAAGGAGCTGGGCTTCGAGTTGATCGAACCCTTGCGAGACTTGTTCAAAGACGAAGTGCGTCGCTTGGGCCTGCAGCTCGGCCTGCCGGAAGAGATCATCTGGCGCCACCCGTTCCCCGGGCCGGGCCTGGCGGTGCGTTGCCTCGGCGAAGTGACGGCCGAGAAGCTGCACGCGCTGCGCGAGGCCGACGCGATCGTCGTCGGCGAGATCAAGGCCGCCGGCCTCTACCGACAGACGTCGCAGGCATTCGCGGTGCTGCTGCCGGTGCAAAGCGTCGGCGTGATGGGCGACGGCCGCACCTACGAGAACGCTCTTGCGGTGCGATGCGTGAACACCGACGATTTCATGACCGCCGACTGGAGCCACCTGCCGCACGATCTGTTGAGTCGGATCAGCACGCGGGTGATCAACGAGGTGAAGGGCGTCAATCGGGTGGTTTACGATATTAGTAGTAAGCCGCCGGCGACGATTGAGTGGGAGTGACCTGATGGCCAAGCCGGATCCCGAAGATGGGCGTTGGAATTTTGCACCGGATGACCTTGGAGGACTTATCTTCCGTTTCTCTCGATACTTCCGCCCGAAAATCGGCCCTTATCGACCAGCGAGCTGGGATCACGACCATTGTGAGTGTTGCTGGAAGAAGATCATGGAAGAGGGCGGAGACGCAGAGTCCGGCTGGGTAACGCAACTCCACGATGAGGACCGCTGGATTTGCGGTGAATGCTTCACCGATTTCCGAGAAGCCCTTGACTGGAGAATAGAAGCGACAAAAGGGCATTAGGTGATCATGTGCTGCTTTTGTCGGCGAGCCGGCCACGTCAGTGGTCGGTGGGCGCCGGGTGCCTGCTTAACTCCGACGACTTGCGTCGGCGGCTCCCGGTCAATTGGAGTGAGGGCTGTTGCTCCAGGTGAGTAAGGGATTTGCTTGGCGATGGAGAACATAGTTGATTGCTGCCACTAAGGCCTCTTCGTCGGGGAGTAACCTCCGCGATCCGCTCTTGGTCCACCAAGTGCCAGACTTCGGTTTGCCAAAGTCCTTGTTCAGAACGCGGCTACCATACGACTTGAACTCTTGTAGTGCCTTAACCGACGACGTTTCCCGCGGCAAACCAACTACGAGGTGGACGTGGTTAGCCATCAGCGCAACCGCAGAAAGACGCCAGCCGTGGTGCGACGCCGTACGCTGGAACTCGGATAAAAGGCACTGAGCTTGTTCGGGGGTGAGTAGCACCGGCGGGCCTTTCAGAGTGCTCTCCGCACTTCGCCGCAAACCCTTTGCTTGCGGTTCCCACGCTTCTCCGTATCGCGCGTGCTCAATGCGAGTCGCTGGACTTCCGTCACCAGGGCGATAGTCTCGCACTGACGTGACACTCCCGCGCGCGTCGCCGGGGAGCCACGTGCCGTAAGTCGTGCTAGTGAGGAGCCAATACCACATGGCTCGCACAGTAATTGCGAGAAAGAGCGGCTTCAACTCGTTTAGACTGGGAGCCCACGACGCAAGTCGTGGGAGTTACGTCACTCCGACGACTTGCGTCGTCGGCTCTTGGTCAACTCCTCAGTTCTAGTTTTCTGCTACACTCACACGCGTCCGCTTCCCACACTCATCCACGGAGGACCTCCGCCATGTCGGACAACAAGGGCGTTGCTTACGTCAAGCCGGGTGTTGTTGAGATCCAGTCGATTGACGACCCGAAGCTCGAGCTCGATTACAAGGGGAAGACGCGCCCGTGCCATCACGGCGTCATTCTCAAGATCGTCTCCACCAACATCTGCGGCAGCGACCAGCACATGGTCCGCGGCCGCACCACCGCGCCGGCCGGCATTATCCTCGGCCATGAGATCACCGGCGAAGTGATCGAAGTTGGGCGCGATGTCGAGTTCATCTCGAAGGGCGACATCTGTAGCGTCCCGTTCAACATTGCATGCGGCCGCTGCCGTTGCTGCAAGGAACGCGACACGGGCGTCTGTCTCAACGTGAACCCCGACCGCCCCGGCGCCGCTTACGGCTACGTCGATATGGGCGGCTGGATCGGTGGGCAAGCTCGCTACGTCATGGTGCCGTACGCCGACTGGAACCTTCTCAAGTTCCCGGATCGTGACGCGGCGCTGGCGAAGATTCGCGACCTGACGCTGCTCTCGGACATCCTGCCGACCGGCTACCACGGCGCCTACACAGCGGGCGTGACGACGGGGAGCACGGTCTATGTCGCCGGCGCCGGCCCGGTCGGTTTGGCTTGTGCTTATAGCTGCCAGATTCTCGGCGCCGCGGTCGTGATCGTTGGCGACATGATTCAAGAGCGGCTCGACCAGGCGAAGTCGTTCGGCTGCGAGACGATCAACCTCGCCAAGCACGGCAACCTCGCCGAGCAGATCGAACAGATCCTCGGCGTGCCGGAGGTTGACTGTGCCGTGGACTGTGTCGGCTTCGAGGCCCGCGGCCACGGCGACGACTCAGGCGCCGAGAAGCCCGCCACGGTGCTCAACAGCGTGATGGAAGTCACCCGGGCGGCGGGCGGCATCGGCATCCCCGGCCTCTACGTCACGGGCGACCCCGGCGGCGTCGACGCCAACGCCCAGATCGGCATGCTCGGCATCCGCATCGGCCTCGGCTGGGCGAAGAGCCACCATTTCACCACCGGCCAGTGCCCCGTGATGAAGTACAACCGCGGCCTGATGATGTCGATCCTTCACGACAAGGCCCACCCGGCCAAGGCGTGCAACGTCGAGGTCATCTCGCTCGAAGACGCCCCGAAGGGCTACATGGACTTCGACAAGGGCGCGGCGAAGAAGTTCGTGATCGACCCCCACGGGATGATCCCGGCGGCCTCGGCGTGATGGGATTTTCGGCTGAGATATCCGCCGCGGGCATGCGTGGCGTGGCCTAGAGTTGTCCAACCTGCGACGAGCCGAAAAGCTCGTCGCAGGTTGCTTCTAGGGCCTGGAGCGGAATGCCGTGTATCTTCTGCGTGTATTGCTGTTGGGGTTATTGGGAGCGGCGATCGGCCTCGTCACAGGCTTTGCGATCCCGTACGTCGGTGGCGAAATCATCGATTACTTGGCCCCCAATCCCAATGGCCCGTCAAACTCGATGATCCTTCTGATCGTCGCGCCGTTTACGATTCTTGGCGGCCCCGTTGTTGGAGCGTGGCTCGCCATTCTTTGGGCAACTCGGCAACGGCGCCAGAAAACGACGCACTGATCCTGCCCGGCTGACTAGCCCTTACTTGTCCGCCGACACATCGAAACAGAACAGCAGCTCCTGATCCCTCAGGTAAAGCTTGCCGCCCGCGATCACCGGGTGGACCCAGATTTTTCCTTGAGGCTTGCGCTGTTCGGTTTGCGGGTCGAGCTTGAAGCGGCCGTGCTCTTTCCAGCCTTCGGGCGAAGCCTCGATGAGCACCACTTCGCCGGAGTCTTCGCCAAGGCAGACAAAACGGCCGTCGGCGTAACCGATGGCGCCCATCTCAAGGGCGCTGCGTTCGCGCCAGACGGTTTCGCCGGTCTCGAAATCTTGGCAGACCCAGCCGACGCCGTCGGAGTGGCCGTAGAGCTTGCCATCCAAGAGAACGACGCCCCCGTGCTTGTTCTTCATCACCTTGTTTTCGTAGACCTTGGTCGCCGTATTGTCTTCGGAAATCTCAACGAGCATGCAGCCAACGCCGTAACCCATGGTCGCGTAGACGCGGTCGCCATCGACGATCGGCGTCGGGATCACGGCGACGCGGCCGGGCCAGCCGACGGTCCACAGCAGCTTGCCATTGGCGGGATCGACGCCGACGAGTTGGTCCTGCAGCAACTGGATGTACTGCTTCTCGCCATGAGGTTCACCGACAACGATCGAGGAATAATGGGCGGTTGGTTTGAGCTCGGCAGCTTGCCAGAGGAGTTCGCCGGTCGCCTTGTCGAGCGCGACGATGGCGCCTTGGTCACCGCCGGGGGTGACGACGACGCGGTCCTCATCGACCAGCGGCGACTCGGCGTAACCCCATTGCGGGATGCTGCCGCCGAAGTCCTGCATCGCCACGCGCCAGACTTCCTTGCCGCTGGCGATCTCGACGCAGATTAAGTTGCCTCGCGCGCCGAGGGCGTAGATGCGGTCGCCGTCCACGGTCGGCGTGTTGCGCGGGCCGTTGCCCCAGTCGTTCTCATACTCATCGCCGATGTCGGTCGCCCACAGTTCGTCGCCCGTCATGGCGTCGAAGGCGATCAGCTGCTCGGTCCCGTCGCGCGAGCCGAGGATAAAGAGCTTGCCGTCAACGATCGCCGGCCCCGAGTAGCCGAGCCCCGCTTCGCGGCTGAGCCAGACTTGCTTCGGGCCGCCCTCCGGCCACTCCTGGAGGATGCCGGTTTCTTTGGTCAAGCCGTCCCGGTCGGGGCCGAGCCATTGCGGCCAGTCGGAGGCCATCGCCGAGGCGGTAGCAGTCACTAGAGCGAGGGCAAGCAAGCGGCGCGTCATGGCGATTCTCGTCGAGACCCGATGGAGGTGTTTCAGCCCACAGTCCCCGGACCATATGCGGGCGAGGCGCTCTGGGCAAGCGACGCCGGGCAAGAAAGCCGCCCCTTTAGGATGACTGCTTACTTTGGGCGTTGAGGGCCGCGATCGCGATCACCGTCGCCAGGACGATTGCGTCGTACTCGGCCTCCAGCACCTCAACGCCATAGACGTCGCGGAGCGACCACATTTTGCTCGAGACTTCCGCGATGACGCGACTGCCTTCCGTAAATTGGTAATTGTGCTCCCAGAACGACCCGGCCACTTCCAGCCTCCCCCCCTCCGCCAGGTCCACCGTGAAGTACGGCTTTAACGTCATCCGCCGCACGACGGTCGCCAGCGGCAGACCCTCCCGGGTGATGTCGAACCGTGGCCGCCAAGTCAGCAACTTCTGCCGCAAACACGCCAGCTCGACGCCGTTCTTGGAACGGATGACGATCTGCGGCCGAAACCAGGACTCGCGGACCGCTTCGAGAATCGGCTCACCCGCTTCGTTGGCGATATCGTAATGAGCGGTGAACGTCAGCAGCCGCTGTCGGATCTGGTAACGCATGGGCTAATACCACCATGGCATAGGGGACGGCGGCTCTTCGTCGCTGGACCGCGGAGCTAGCCACAAAAATGCACAGAAGGCGCAAAAAGCGCGGGGCGCACAGTCCTTGTGTCTCTTCTGTGCCTTTTTGAGGCGATCCCGTTTAAGGGCCCATCAAGGGCCCATCAGGGGCGCCATCCGCGGCTTAGCTTTGGTAAAACATGGGTCTCACCCACCAAGTCCCTCCGCTTGCCGCGCCCACGCGGCCCCGCTGTATGCCGCCCAATCAGAAGTACATCTACCAGATCGCCGGCCTCAACAAGAAGCACGGGCAGCGCGAGATCCTCAAAGACATCGACCTCGCCTTCTACCCGGGGGCGAAGATCGGCGTGCTGGGCCGCAACGGCGCCGGCAAAAGCACCCTGCTGAAGATCATGGCCGGCATCGACAAGGAGTTCGAAGGCTCGGCCCGGCTGACCGAGGGTTTCACCGTCGGCATGCTCCAGCAGGAGCCGCCCCTGAATCCTGAGAAGGATGTCATGGGCAACGTCATGGAGGCCGTCGCGGCGACACAGGCCCTTCTCGACGAGTACAACGCCAGCTGGGAGAAGATGGCCGAGGTTGCCGACGACCCCGTCGCCACCGAGAAGCTCATGGCCCGCCAAGCGGAGCTGCAAGACAAGATCGACGCAGCAAACGCCTGGGAACTCGACCGCCAGATCGAGATCGCCATGGACGTGATGAACCTCCCGCCCGGCGACGCGGGCATTACGAACCTCTCCGGCGGCGAAAAGCGTCGCGTCGCGCTCTGCAAGCTGCTGCTGGAGAAGCCCGACCTGCTGCTGCTCGACGAGCCCACCAACCACCTCGACGCCGAAAGCATCAACTGGCTCGAACGATACTTGGCCGACTACAACGGCACGATTGTCGCGGTGACTCACGACCGGTATTTCCTCGACAACGTCGCCAGCTGGATCCTCGAGATCGAGTACGGCCGCGCTTATCCGTTCGAGGGCAACTACTCGTCGTGGCTCGAGCAGAAGGCCAAACGGCTCGAGATGGACGAGAAGAAGAAGTCGGCCCGTCAGAAGACGCTCACCAAAGAGCTGGAGTGGATCCGCAGCTCGCCCAAGGCCCGCCAAGCGAAGAGCAAGGCGCGGATCAGCTCTTACGAAAAGATGGCGTCCGAGGAGTTCGAAGAGCGGCCCGAGGAGCTGGAAATCCAGATCCCGCCCGGGCCCCGGCTCGGTGACAGCGTCATCGAAGCGGTCAACCTGTCGAAGAGCTTCGGCGACAAGGTGCTGTTCGAGAACGTCAACTTCCGCCTCCCTGCCGGCGGCATCGTCGGCATCATCGGGCCCAACGGCGCCGGCAAGACGACCCTCCTCAAGATGTTCATGGGGAAGGAACAGCCCACCAGCGGAGAACTGAACTTCGGCCCCACGGTCGCCCTCGGCTACGTCGACCAGAGCCGCGACCACCTCGACCCGGACAAGACCGTCTGGGAAGAGATCTCGGACGGGCTCGACCTCATCGAGATGGGCAAGAAGCAGATCAACAGCCGGGCCTACGTCGCGAAGTTCAACTTCCAGAAGGCCGACCAGCAGAAGAAGGTCGGCGTCCTCTCCGGCGGTGAACGCAACCGCGTCCACCTGGCGAAGCTCCTCCGCGGCGGCTCGAACGTGCTCATGCTCGACGAACCGACCAACGACCTCGACGTGGACACGCTGCGGTCGCTCGAAGAAGCGGTCGCGACGTTCGTCGGCTGTGCGATCGTGGTGAGCCACGACCGCTGGTTCCTCGACCGCTTGGCGACGCACATCCTGGCGTTCGAGGGCGACGGCTACGTCCACTGGTGCGAAGGCAACTTCTACACCTACGAGAACCAACGCCGCGAACGCCTCGGCATCGACGCCGACCAACCCCACCGCTTCCGCTACAAGAAGCTCGAACAGAGTTAGCGGTTAGCCTGTGGTTCGTTGCTGAAAGGAGATAGGGGGGATGTTGGTGATAGGGGGGATCGCAAGCGGCCGGCACGGTGTGCCGATGCTGCGAGCCGCCAAGTCGCACGATGTCCTCTGTATCCCTTTCAAAAGATCAGGCACTGATCGGTAGGAGGCGTCTCCAGACGCCGATTACGATCTCCCTACCGAAACGGCGCGGTGCGCGTAATCGGCGTCTGGAGACGCCTCCCACAAACAACAAGAAATTCAATAGGTGAGAGTCCGCTTCGCTAAGTCGCGTCGCCAAGCAATGACGGCGTCCACACCGCCTGCGATTCCCCTATCATCACCCTCCCCCCATCTCCTTCCCAAAAGCGAGCCCCCAATTGAGTACGATCCGCGTCGGTTCCAACGAAAAGTACGCCAGCGGCTGGGAGAAGGCCTTCGGCGGCGGCAAGTCGACTAAGAAGCAGTCGGCCAAGAAGAAGACCGCTAAGAAGGCCGCCCCGAAGAAGGCCGCCAAGAAGAAAGGAAAGAAAAAGAAATAGCCCCGCCTTTAGGATCGTTTCGGAGGCCCCCGACGCCAGTCGGGGGAGTGCAGCACGAAAAAAGAGTTGCAAACCAAGCGGCGATTCGGCCACAGTTGGGGTAAGGGAATCTCTCTTCTCTCCGGTGGAGGTGACCAAGATGCGCCATCGATTGACGGTCTCAGTACTGGCCCTACTTCTGACCGCGGCCGCTCCCACCGCCGGTTGGGCCGACCCACCCGATTGGGTGAGCCGCTACCGCATCGTCCCGCGTAAGAGCACGCTGATCGAGAGCGGCGGTTTCACCGGTTGGACGCAGCGCTACCGGGTGCACGGGCAGTTCGACTTCCTCCAGCTGTGGACCCCCGGCGTTCCGGGGGACCCCCAGCAGCGGGTCGTCGAGTTCGACAACGCCAACGTCTACGCCCCATTGGGCGAGATGCTGCCGGCGTTTTACGACGTCGATGACCTCTTCAACCTGGAAGGCCTCGCTGGCAAGTTGCTCCCGCTGGGCGCGCCGTTCGATGTCTACCACTTCCAAGGCCTGGGAAACACGAGCGCCGCCGCGTCGCCGCTCGAGCAGTCGAGGGTCGATCTGTACGCCGCGATCCATGGTCGCTGGATGTACCTCTACGGTGAGACCACGCCGCCCCCCTACTCGGCCGACTACCCCGTCTACCAGCTCCAGGCGCTCGCCTACCAAGGACGCTGGGCCGACTGGAACAGCGATGGCGTCATCGACGCCGCCGACTACACGGTGATGCGCGACCTGCAATCGAATCCCGCGGCGTTCCCGCCGGACTGGGATACCGAACACGCACTCTGGAGCGCCCAGGTCGGCGAGCGAGAGCCCGACACCGACGCGATGTTCGCCGCGCTCAGCGCCGCGCTGGCGACGTCAACAGCGCTCGCGGTCCCCGAGCCGTCGTGCCTGGTGCTCTTGGCGTTGGGAGTGACCGCACGCTTAACCCGCCGTCACTAAGAACTGGTGGTGGCAAGTTCGTAGGGTGGGTTGCCACCGACCGAATGCCGGTACCGGCTTCCCAGTGGGTCACGCCCCCCCTTCTTGTTTTCGTGCACAATATTTGGATGCGGACGACGAAGAGTGATAAGGTCCAAAAACCTCGCCGCGACGGAGTTCACGCATGAAAACAGAAGAGCGTCCCTATCCTCTTGACCGTCTCGCCCTGGGATTGTCTTTGTCTGGAGTCGTGCTGGGCGTGCTGATCGCAATCGGCGGTCGGCTAAACGCCCAGGATTTTACGATGCACGGTTACGGTGTGTTTGTCGCCTTCTCCGTCGCTGCGATTGTTCTCGGAATCATCACACGCACTTCGGCAATCGGACGGACTGCACTGATCACGTCATCGATCCTGTTGGTCGGTTCCCTCGGGATGCTGGCCTGAATGCCTCTCTCGCAATTACGCGGCGTGTGGCCGGGGTCGGAGGCAGCAGTCGTAGCCCTCGCGGCAGTACGTAGAGTGGGTTGCAACCCACCGAATACTGGTACCCGCTTCTTCGGCCACCCGCAGCCGTTTCCGCGTCGACGCACGTTCCCGAGCCCATCCTGCCCGTTTGGCGTTATGGATTACGGAACGGAAGTTGGTTCGAGTTTCCAAAGTCCATTCGGGTTATGGAACATATCCCCTGGTGGATAGAATCCGTGCTCTTCGAATGAAACTCGATAACGTTCCGTTCCATCCGGGACGCTGAAAGTGTGCCCGTCTGCAAGTGCTGGACTCTCATCCATTAAATAGCAGCAGAACTCGGTTGCAACCTCGAACGCGGTCCGCAGGTCACCTTGCTGAACCGAGCAATCTGGAAGCGAGAAGGCACTCATGCCACATGTGAAGTGTCGGGTGTCGTCTCCAACTAGGGCAACCATGGAGCGATAGAGTGAATACGCAACCTTCGTCAATGCATGTTCACGCCATTGGGCTGCATTGACCGAGAATCCGGCGAACTCCACCTTAACCGCTAGCCCGCCCGATTCGAGCAAGCCCACCGCGGCATCCACCATACGCTCGACGACATCGCGGCCTGTCTCGTAGGACACGAGGTAGAGTGTGAACGTATGTGCTTGAATTGCATTGAGGACATCCTCCGGAATTTGCCCCATGCTACCCGAACGCACCTTCTCTACGAGAGTCGGGTCGTGGTCATACACTTCCAATCCGAAGTGCGTATTGCTCTCGGAGTGCATCAAGACCTTGCCAGCAAACAGATAGCCCCCGCTGTGCAAGGCGATCGATTTCACTAATTCGGAGCGATCTTTCCAAGCACCCGGGATGCCGAGGACGATAGATGGTTCTTTGGAACACATGTCTCTCCGTTCCTCTGCACTTCTAGTTCGTAGGGTGGGTTGCAACCCGCCGAATGCTGGTACCCGCTTCCCGGTGGATCACGACCCACCCTACTTGCTTTGTTAACGCAGCTCATCCGGGCGTGGCGGTCGAACGTTTTCGATCATGGCCTCCTCGCACGCCCCAAAACGCAAATAGTTAGCCCGCGCTTGGCGGAGACTTAGCGAGCCGTTCGGACCACCCCGGCACTCGTTCGCGTCGCCGTCGTCTTGTCCGTCGTCTTCCCAGAAGCAGACATCGCAGATTTCGAATGCGATCCGCTCAGTCAGTGTCCGGCACCCACAGCACGGGCACCTCAAGGGCAGGTCGCGCGGCCGGGCGTTGACCCGAGCGGAATACTCTTCGATCCACAATTCCCGCTGCGACAGTTCTTCGGGCGACGGAGAGTCTGATGAGTCGTGCCCCACTTAAATTCCTCCTACGCCCGCCCCAAAAACTCCCCCGTCCGCGTATCCACCTTAATCACCTCGCCCTCGGCGATGTACTCGGGCGCCTGAATGGTGACGCCGGTCTCGAGCGTCACCGGCTTCGTGCGGCCGGTCGCGCTGTTGCCGCGGACGCCCGGGTCGCATTGGGTGATCTTTAGCGCCGCTGACGCGGGGATCGTGATGCCCACGCACTCGTCGTTGTAGATCATCGCGATGATGCCGGTCGTGGCTTCGGTGATCCACTGCATCTCTTCGGCCACGTCCTCGCGCGCCACCGAGTACTGCTCGTACGACTCGGAGTCCAAGAGGTGCACCGACTCGAGGTCGGAGAACATGATCGTGACGTCGCGGCGGCTGAAGTCGGCCTCGGGGAGCATGTCGGTCCCCTTCATCGCGAAGTCGACCTTGTTCTTCGTGACGATATTCCGCGCCCGGAACTTGTAGAGCGTCGTGCCGCCGCGGGCCGAGGGCGACTGCACGTGGATGTTTTCGATAACACACGGCGCGTCGTTGTAAACGACCATCGCGCCGGGCTTGATGTCTTTGCCAAGCATCGAGGAGAAGTGGGAAGACGGAAGTGGGAAGTGGGAAGTTGAGGAATGTTACTCCACTGGAGGCCACTCCAGTAATTCCCCCCATCCCGTAGCTGTACAGCCCCTAGCCCCCCGTCCCTAGCCCCTTAAATCAAGACTTCCCCCGCCTCCGGATCGATCGGCAGGCCGCCGGTGAGCCTTGCCAGGGCTTCCACGACGGTGATCAGCGTCGCCGGGTCGAGGCCGCCGGGGCCCATGAAGTCCTCCTCGGGCTCGTCGGCCCACTCATCCGTCGCGGCGACGCGCTGGAAGTGCATCACCTCGAGCCAGGCGTCGCTACGCAGCAGCTGGGCCAGCTGCTCGCCTTCGAGTTCTTCCCGCAGCTGCTTGGCGAGGGCCATCGCCCGGTCGCTGACGGCGTCGCCCTCTTCGTAACGGATGTCGATGGCGGCGTTGTCTTCGGCGGCTTGGACGAGGACCGACTTGAACTGCCCGTCGTCGTTCGCCTTGAGCCGCTCCATCCGCAGCCGGTGCCCCGCCTCGCCGATGGCGGACTCGACCTGCGTCAGCGTCGGCCGCGCAGCGGACTCGAAGAAGACGACATACGTCTCGAGCCACTCGAGGTCGTCGCCCGAGCCAGCGCTTTCGAATCCGAAAGGATCGTCCATCATGTTTCCTGTCAGCGGCGGCGGTCGAACGCGCGCCGGTTAATACGGTTCGTCTGGAAGGCCCGAGACTCCTTCAGCCCCTCAGCCCCTGACCCCTCTAAAATTGTTCATCCGCGGGGCCGAGACCGCCCTGCCACGATTCGAGCATCTCGACCAGGTTGTCGCGCTCGGCGGTGGTGGCCCACAGCGACTCGTCTTGTTCGAGCCGCACCTCGTACGAGCCCTCGCGCAGGCAGTCCTCTTCGCCGCAGAAGTGGGGCGTCGCCGCCACCCACATCACACGGTAGAGCGGCACGTGCTTGTCATCGACGCGGCAGAGGATGGACATGGCGGGGGGAGGGGCTAGGGGCTGAGGGGTTGGGGGCTGAGGGGTTGGGGGCTAGGGACCTTGTGGCGAGCCCTAGCTACTTGTTGCCTTGTCCCGGTTGTTGTTGTCCCAGTTCGGCGGAGCGCCGGGCGGCGGTGGTCACCGCTTCGATCAAGGCTGACCGTATGCCGTGGCGCTCGAGTTCCGCAAGGCCGGCGATCGTCGTGCCGCCTGGGCTGGCGACGGCGTCGCGTAGCGCGGCGGGGTGCTCGCCCGTGGTGATGACCATCTCGGCGGCGCCGGCGACGGTCCGCGCGGCCAGCTCCGCGGCGAGCGCCCGCGGCAATCCTGCCCGAACGCCGCCATCGGCCATTGCTTCGATCATCGTATACACATACGCCGGTCCGGAGCCCGAGACCCCCGTCACCGCGTCGAGCAGCTTCTCGGGCGTCTCGCTGGCGAAGCCGACGGCCGACAGCAGGCGGCCCACGTCGGCGCTATGCTCGGCGGTGGCGTGCTCACCGAGGGCGTAGCAACTCGCCCCCTTGCCGATCAGGCTCGGCGTGTTGGGCATCACCCGCACGACGGCCGATCCCTTCGGCAGTGGCGCGGCGAGCGCCGCCAGCGTCACCCCCGCGGCGACCGAGACCAGCAGTTGCTCCCCGGCGCGCCAGTCCTTGGCCACCGAGGCGAGGGCCTCGGGCGCCTTCTGCGGCTTGACCGCCAAGAACACGATCCGAGCCGCTTTAGCGAGCTCGCTCGGCGAGGCCGCCAGTCTGCCGTCGGGGCCAACGGCGTCGATGAAAGCCTCGCCGGCCGCCGGGGAAGGGTTGTAGGCGATCAGGTTGCTAGCGCTCACCAAGCCGCCGCGGACAAACCCCGCCGCCAGGGCTTGCGCCATGCGTCCCGCGCCGAGAAACCCGACGACGCCTTCGATCTCACCGTTGCTTGCCATGCTGGCGCCCGGGGTTTTGAAATCCATTGCTTTGCCTGCACTGATGCTAGGCGACCTCCTCCCGCACCTCAATCCGCGACGCTTCAACTCCCTTCTGGCCGTCCCGGCGGGTTCGGTCTGGACAGATTACGCACATTTTGCGAACTCTCCGCACGGACTTATTGCCCGCAAACGCCGATAAGGGGTTAAGTGGGCAGACCAGAACACCTTCAAAGATCTTGGAGTGGACGCACGATGCGAGCCCTTCGCACGAATCGACTACCGATCCTCGCCGCCTTGGCGGCGACTGTTTTCGCTCTCGCCGGCGGCGTGTCGTCGGCGGCAGCGCAGGAAACCGGCGCCGCAACCGAGGACCCAGCGATGGTCGACTCGTCGGCCTTCAAGCTCAGCTGGCCGAAGTTTGAGATGCCCAAGTTCTCCTGGAAGGGGGACACGGCGCCGGCAACGGGCGAGTCGGCGCTGACGCCCGAGGGGAACCCGATCTCGCGCGCCCTGGATAAGGTGTCCGAGTCGTCGAAGAACGCCGCGACTAACGTGCGCAACGCCTGGGGCGCCGCGGTTGATAAGCTCCCCTTCGGCGGCAAGGGCAACGCCCAGGTCACCCAGAAGGAAGAGAAACCCGGCTTCTTCACCCGACTCTTCAGCCCCGCCGAAGAGCCGCGCGGTTCCGAGACCATGTCGGAGTTCATCGCTCAGGATCGTGTCGGCACGCTCCGCTGAGAGGGATGAATCCGCCACAGCGGCGCTTTGACAGCAGGGGACGGCGGTCTACAACCGGTGGACACGGTTGACCGCTCCCCCGCCGGACTCGCGCCCCAATGTCCCGTCCCGAATTCCTCTCGCAGCTCCCCTCGATCGAGGAGTTGCTCGAGCACCCCCGCGTCGCTAAGACGATCGACCGGGTGAACCGCTCGACCGCGGTGGTGCAGCTCCGCGGGGCGATCCACAGCCTCGGCGCCGAGATCGCCCGCCGCACCGAGGGGCTGCCGTCGCTCGGCGCCGGCGAGCTGCTGGACCGCTTGATCCGCCAGCTGGAGTTCCCGCGGCCGACCTCCAGCGCCTCGTGCGTCAACGCGACGGGCGCGTACTTCCTGGCGCCGACGCTCCGCCCGCCGATCGCCGCCGCCGCGATCCAGGCCGCCCGCGTCGCCGCGGACGGCTTCCGCCAGGGGCCTTTCCAAAGCGCCGCGCCGATCGCCGCCAAACTCGTCGGCGCCGAACGCGGCAAGGTCCTCAACTCACGGCCGCAGGCCATCGCCTCCGCGATCGAGGCCCTGGCGGCGGGGGGCGTCTGCGTGGTCGCCCGCGGCGACATGACCGAGCTGGCGCCCGGCGTCCGCATCGACGCGGTGGCCCGTCGGGCGGGCGCGACGCTGCGCGAGGTCGGCGCCGCTGATGCGGCCTCGGCGGGGGATTTCCAAGCGGCGCTGGAGGGCGTGGGCTCGCCCGACGGCGGCGCGGCGTGCGTGTTGCTGAGGCAATCCGTTCTCGGCAGCCCCGACGCGGACCTCCTCGCCCAAGTGGTCGCCGCCGCCCACCAGGCGGGCGCCACGGTCCTGATCGACGGCGGCGGCGCCCGGTTACGCCGCGACACGCCCGCCTACGGCGACCGGTCGCTGACGGTCGAAGAGCTCGCCGCCTGCGGCTCGGACCTGGTCGTCTTCGACGCAGCGGGGCTCGTGGGCGGTCCGGTCGCCGGCGTCGCCGTGGGGACCCAGGCCGCTGTGGAGCGACTGGACGCCTCGCTGGCGGCGAAGATCGACGCCATCGACCCCGCGGTTGATGCGGCCCTCGGGGCGACGCTGCGGCTGTTCGAGAAGCCCGGCGACCTGCGGTTCACCCACCCGCTGCACCAGCTGCTCGACGCTCCGGTGGAGAACCTGCGGACGCGGGCCGAGCGGCTCGCCCCGCGGATCGCCGCCCTCGAGGGGGTCGCCGCCGCGGCGGCCTTCGAGCGGCCCAGCAGCGCTCGAGGGGCCGCCACCTGGGCGATCCGCGTCGAACCCGCCGGCGGCGACGCCGAGGCACTCCGCACGCGCCTGGCGACGAGTGAGCCGGCCGTGCTCGCTGAAATAGCGGAGTCCGCGGTGGTTTTCGACCTCTCGACGGTGTACCCGGGCCAGGACAGCGCCCTGGTTGCCGCGATCGGCCCCGAGCGGCCCACCAGCGGTGACACAACCGGCGGCGACCCCGGCAGCGGTGAACCGTCCTCGGAAGCGTCCCCCCCGCCTGCCTGAGACCCCCCGGACGTGGGCTGGGCCCTCCCAATCCCGAGAAAACCAGGTCCAACTCAGCGAAGGCTGCTCAATGGCTTGAATTTGCGTCCGCTGGAGTGGTTCGATACATTTGTCCACCGAGCGCGCAATCGTCCGCTAAGACGCATCCTGGGCGATCTGGCGCGGGTCTGGGCGGGTCCAGTGGACAGCCCCGGATCCAACGGGCGCGGGTCGATTTCCGTAGCCGGTCCGTTTAGCGGCTCAAACCGGGCTCGCCGACCGGCTACAATGCGGGGCTCCGCCAAACTCCGGAGCCTAACTCCCCCCAACCGTGCCTCCATGACAGGCAGTGATGCGCCGCCGCTTCGAACACCTGATCCCACGACTCCTCTTCGGCGCTTGGTGCGTTGCGGCCGGCGGCGCCGCGCTGGGCCAGCAGCCGGCCCGAGCCTCGACCGTTGACGCCCCCCTCCTTGAGCCGGCCGGTGAGTCGCCAGCAGAACCGGCCGAGGAAGCGTCCATCCTGGCGGAACCGATGTCAGCCGGCCCGCTCGAAGACGCGTCGCCTAACAACGCCGAGGACGCGACCGAGGACGAACCAGACAACGGGGCCGACGTCCTCTGGTCCGAACTCCGCCGCACGCACGCCTGGGCCCGTTTCGAGCCCGGCGCTTGGCGGCGGCTCCGCGTCGTCACCGAGTCGTTTGACGCCGCCGGCGAGTCCGCCGGCGTCAGTTCCGCTGAGCGCATCGAACGGCTGGTGGCCGTTGACGAAGAAACCTACACGCTCGAAGTCGAGAACCTCGCGCCCGTGGCGGGCCTGGCGACGCCCGGCGCCGTCGAGAGCCGTCACCTCTCGCTGCTGACCGACCGATCGGCCGACTTGACGACGCCAACGATCGAAGAAGACGAGCCGACCACCATCAGTTCGGGCGGGGTTGTCGTGCCGTGCCGAACATGGCGGGTGACCATGACGGGGCAGGGGGCGACCGAAGAAGAGCTGCTAGCGGTCGCGGTCGGTTCCGATCCCGCCGTGTTGCGCCGCAGCCTGGCGACCTCGGTCGGGGGGACGCCGGGGTCGACCGTGACGGCGAACGTCAGCCGACTTGGCCTGCCCGTCATCTACGCGGAGCAACTGACCCGCTCGTGGCAGGTCAGAACGACGATCACCCACCCCAGCGGGTCGCGTACCGAACGCACCGCGGTTTACTCGGCCGACGCCCCCGGCGGGCTGCATTCGGAGTCTGCCGCTGACTTCGACGCCAGCGGGCGGCGCACCTTCTGGTCGGTGACGGATTTGGTCGAATCGGGCCGCACCCCTGTCGAACGGGTCGAGGCGGCCGACGCGCCCGAGAAGCCGGCGGTGTCGATCGAGGTGAATCCGCGGCGGCTGATGCGGTTGTTGCGGCGGGACGAACGTCGCAGCGATGACGCCCCGGCGGCGCCGACCGTTCCGATGCAATGACCGTTCCGATGCAAGGAGCGAACCCGCGGGCGCTTTGGGGCGTAGGCGTGGGTTAGGGGCGGCGTAGCGTCTTGCGCCTGATCGTTACAGATACGCGATCTTGCCCCGTTTGAAACTCCCCGATAAGCTGCAAGTCGTTAGCAGATTTTGGCTTAAGGCAATGAGCCGGGAGTCGCCCGCCGGACATCTTCATCGCGGTGACCAATCGCGGTGATGCCTCCTATCGGGCGACGCCGAAACCGTCCTTATCGCCCCGAAGCCGTCTTTTTCCGACCAGGCTGCTCGAAACCGTCGAGTTCTTACGGCATGACCGATTCAACCCGCCGCGCGCGTCCCTTGTCTTCCCCCTCACAAGCGATCGCCTCGCCGCGCCCAAGGCGGTGGGGCTGGACGACCTCGGCCGGCCTGGTCGCCCTCGGCGTCGCGGTGATCGTCGCGCCGGCTTTGGCGCGGCCCGAGCCGCCGACCCGCACCGACAACACGATCGTGATGCTCGTGCGGCGCGAGCTCGAGCGGAAGCATATCTCAAAGCACGCGGTGGACGACGAGATGTCCGCGCGCGCCTTCGACGCGTTCCTCGAGACGCTCGACCCGCTCAAGCTCTACTTCTACCAGTCCGACATCGACGCCTTCGCCAAAGACCGCGACAAGCTCGACGACCAGTTCCGTCAGACCAAGATCGACTTCCCTCACGAGGTCTTCGCGGTCTTCCTCGCCCGCGTCGAAGAGCGCGCCGCAACCGCGCTGAAGTGGGTCGACGCCGAGCACGACTTCACGGTCGAGGAGACGATGGTCACCGACGCCGATACCGCGACCTACGCCAGGACGCCCGAGGAGGCCGACGAGCGCTGGCGCAAGCGAGTCAAGTTCGACCTGATGATCAAGCTCTCCGAAGCCGAGCCCGAGCTCGTCGAGAACGTCGTCAATCCCATCGACCCGCTGCAGAATCTCGGCTGGAAAGTCGGCGAGCACGTCGAGTTCCCCGAGGACTCGGGCCCGAAGCTCAACGAGGCAAAGGACCGTCTGCGCAAGCGGTACAGTTCGCTCGCCAAGCGTTGGGAACAGACCTCGAGCGACGAGCTGCTGGAGCTGTACGTCACGGCGATGACCAGCAGCTTCGACCCCCACTCCAGCTACATGTCGCCGGAGACTCTCGATAACTTCAACATCCAGATGCGACTGGAGCTCGACGGCATCGGCGCGTCGCTGCGTAGCGTCGACGGCTACACCGAAGTCGCCGAGATCATCGCCGGCGGCGCCGCCGACACCGAGGGCTCGCTCAAGAAAGGCGACACCATCATCGGCGTCGGCCAAGACACCGATGGGCCGATCGAAGACATCGTCGACATGAAGCTCAACGACGTGGTGAAGCTCATCCGCGGCAAGCGCGGCCGGGTCGTTCGTCTGCAAGTGAAGCCGGTCGAGAACCCCAACCAGATCGTCGAGTACGTCATCACTCGTGACCGCATCGAACTAAAGAACCAAGAGGCCCGCAGCGCGATCATCGAGACCGGCGAGAAGCCCGACGGGCGCCCTTACCGTATCGGCGTCATCGATCTGCCGAGCTTCTACATGGACATGGACGGCGCCCGCGCCGGCATCCCCGACTTCAAGAGCGCCACCCGCGACGTCCGCCGGTTGCTCGACGGATTCGAGGCCGAACGCCAGGCCGGAAGGCCGATCGATGCGGTGGTCGTCGACCTCCGCTTCAACGGCGGCGGCTCACTGACCGAGGCGGTCAACCTCACCGGCCTCTTCATCGATCAGGGCCCCGTCGTCCAGGTGAAGGGAACCGACGGCCGCGTCACGCCTTACTCGGACGAACTCCCCGGCATGAAGTGGGACGGACCGCTCGTGGTGCTATCCAACCGCTTCAGCGCCTCGGCGAGCGAGATCTTCGCCGGCGCCATCCAGGACTACGGCCGCGGCATCGTCGTCGGCGACGAGTCCTCGCACGGGAAGGGGACGGTGCAACAGCTGTTCGACCTCGGCGAGCGTCTGCTCGGCAACTCCAAGCTCGGGGCGTTGAAGCTGACCATCCAGCAGTTCTACCGCCCCGGCGGCGACAGCACCCAAAACCGCGGCGTGCTCGCCGACGTGAAGATCCCGTGCCTGACGGACCACCTCAAGGGGATCACCGAGGCGGAGATGGACTTTGCCCTGGCGTTCGACCGCGTCCGACCGCTGCGGCACGATTTCCACGGCATGGCGGGCTCCGAGATCGCCAACCACCTCCAACGGCAGTCAGACGAGCGCGTCGCCGCTTCGAAGGAATTCAGCGAAGACATCCGCCGCATCGACAAGTATGAGACCCAGAAGGACCGCACCGAGATCTCGCTCAACCTCGAGGAGTTCCTCGCCGAGCGTAAGCAACTCGACGCGGACAAGGAGACCGAAGAGATCAGCGAAGAGTTGAACGACTCGGACCGCCCGGTCTTCGACATCGAGGACCACTACAACAAAGAGGCGATGGCGATCACGGTCGATTACATCCGCACGCTACTGGCGAGCAAGCTCGCCGTGGCGCGGTGAGCGGCGGAGATCGCCTTCGACAGAAATCGGAGGGAGGCGTCTCCCGACGGCGATAACGGTATCCATTCCGAATCGGTATGGTGCGCGTAATCGGCGTCGGGAGACGCCTCCCACATTTCATTTAGAGCGTGCTTCACATAGGGGTAGCGATTCTAGCCTTAAGCGACTGTGCGGGAAGTTTCGCGCAGAGACGCCGAGACGTAGAATGCCTGCGATGAACACTCACGCAAAGCCGCTAAGACGCGAAGCTAAGGATCGGTAGAAGAAGGACCGCAACGGCAGACGAACGCGCACTTGCGTGCCCTTCGCGACTTCGCGCTTTTGCGTGAGTCTTCAAGTCATCCAACTCTGCTGTCTCAGCGCCTCTGTGCGAAACGCTACGGCAAATTGAAGAACGCTCTAGTGATGGCGGTTCTTAGAAGCCGCACCGATGATCGCTAACAGCACCAGCGCTGCGCCCGTCGGTTCTGGCGTTGCGACGCTGTTCGCCATCGCGATGGCGAACCGATCTCGCCACACGGTGTAGTCGGCCGCATCGACGACGCCGTCGCCATTGCCATCGGCCGAGAGGTCGCCGCTACCGTAGGTGGAACGCCATACCTCGTAGTCGGCCTGCGTGACGGCGCCGTCGCGGTTGTAGTCGCCCGCCAGTTGCTCGAAGAACAAGTTGTCGAGCGCTTCGGAGACCTGCGGCAGATCGGCGACGAAATGCGCCGAGCTCTCGGGCCCATCGATGTACCGCATCAACGCCATCAGCGAGAGGGCCAGGTTCCAGTTGTCTTGCAGGGCGTTGACGATCGACGGGCCCTCAGCGCCGGTGGTCCAGCGGGCGCCATCCGCCATCCCCAGCGGGCCGTGCAGGTCGCTCTGTAAGAGGTGCCGCAGCGCAAACTCGGCGTTCTCGTCGCCCGACAAGAGGGCGAGCGTCGCGCTCCACGGCATGAAGAGGTCTTCGTTAGTGAAGCCTCCTGCGGGGTGGAGGTCGTACAGGCTGTAAGCCTTATAGCCCGAGGGCGGCCCGCCGCGAGCCGCGTCGGGCTGATAGAAGTAAGGGCGGTCTTGCTGGGCGAGGTACTCGCCCGAGTCGACCTCGAAGTCTTTGAAGTTCTGCCAGCTGTTGGTGCGTAGATTGGCGTCGGGATAGGTGTCGAGGCCGCGGTCCGAGACGTCCACGAACAGGTTGACCAGCGCCTGACCAAATGGCGCGCGGTGGTCGGTGCTGGTGTATGTGACGACGTCGTTGTCGTCGTCGGCCAGCGAGTCCCGCGTCCGCAGCGTGTCGGAGTGCCACTGGTCCTCGAGGTCGACGTGGTTTGTGTCGGCGAGCTCGGCGGCGAGCGAGATCGTCTTGCCCTCGCCCGTGTAACCCTTGTAGCGGAACGACGAGAACCCAGCGCCGGCCGAGTACGCTAGTCGCCACCCATCGCTCGCCTCGAACGCGGCAAAGTTGAACTGGTTGACGGTATCGTGGACCTTCTGCTGCACCGCGGGCGCAACGCCGGGCTGCGACTGGTAGAGCTGCATCCCCAGGGCGATGAACGCCGCGTCGATCGAACTCTCCTCCGTGTAGGCGTCGCCGGTCGCGAGGCCGACGAAGCGACTCGGCAGGTACGTTGTCCCCGCCATCGTGTGGACGAGCGTGTCGCTGAGCTGCGACATGTAGGCGTCGGCCTCGGTCTGCGAGACCCAGCCTCGGCGCACCGCCGACGGCAGCGCCCAGACGAGCCCCGCGGTGGTGTTGAGCGCGCCGGTGTCGGCGTCGATAGAGGTGTTCGGCACGATGCCCGACTGCCGGCTGCGCTGCCCCCAGAGGCCGCGGAACGTCCGCTGCGCAAGGGCCTCGGCCACGTCGTAGATCGGCGCGGTGAGTGGGTCGATCGCAGCGCCCGGTTCGATAAGCCGGGCGTCGTCGAAGTAGATCGAGCCCGACGCAAAGCCTTGCTGCGGCCTGACGCCGAAAGACATTGCGTACATCTGGTCGAGCTGTGGCGAGCCGTTGACGTTCCAACCGCTTGTAAGGTCGAGCGACGTGCTGATCGGGGACCAGGCGGCGCCGGCGGGGACGACGAAGTCCTTGGTGGCCGAGTGGGCGAGCGAGTCGCGATAGTCCTTGAGTTCGAGCGTCACCGTGAGCGGCGAGCCCGTGTCGTTGCGGACGTAGGTCTCGAACGCGTCGAAGTAACCGAGGTCGCGCGTGTTGCGCTGGCTAGCGCTCTTGAGTTCGGTGGCGAAGGTCTGGAAGAACTTCGACTGCCCAGCGGTCATCGCGCCGAGGTCGACGCGGTAAGCAGCGCTACCGCTGCGAACGACGCTCGACTGACGCGTGACGCCGCCGGTGCTGCCGGCGCTGAAGCCGCCGCCGAAGTAGTTGACGAGGGCGCCCTGATTATCGAAGTCACGTCGCTCACCGTCGAACAGCGGCGTGCTCCGCAGGTTGGTCGACTTGCCGAGGTAGAAGTTATCGACAAACGCCGATCGCAGGGCCCCCGTCCCGCCGACATGCGAAGCGTACGCCCCTACGGACAGTTGCTGGCCCGCCTGCACGCCCGACAGCTTCAAGGCGTTGGTCCGATAGCCGCCCGCGTCGGCGGCGGAGTAGGCGCGTCCGACCGAAGACGCTGGCCCGGTGAGATCAACGTGAAGGCTGTCCGCGGCGGCAAAGTAGTTCTCCTCGACCTTCGACTTGTAGAGCAATACGTAGTCACCGGCGCTTGGCGCCGTGACCGCTTGCGACACCGACGCGAAGCCCGGATTAAAGCCACGGACCCAGACGCCACGCATTCCGGCCCCGGCGGCCCATTCGGCCTCTTGCACTTGCGCCGGCCCGCTCACGAGCCAAGCGGTCGCGCCGGACTCGAAGCTTGGATTGAGCAGCAGGTTGGGCTGCGCTTGGCCCAGCGCGAGCGAGGCAACCGCGAAGGCGGCGGCGCCAAAGACGCCGTGAGCGATCGTGGTGGGGAGACGCATGGCGGAAATGCAGGACAAGCGCAGGCGCGGGTGGGACCTCGGCGCCGACCGGGACTGCAAGCGTTTGCAGAACCCTTCCAGCCTAAACCAGCCCCGCGTTCTTCTCAAGCAAACAGGGGCGCCTTTGTCCGTGCGATCCCTTCTGCGCCAGGCCCTAAGTCAGCGGCACGCGCAGGCCGTCGTACGCCAGGGCCATCCCTGCTGGCAGGGCGGCGTTGGTCGCTTCGTGCTCAAGGTCGTGCGACATGTGCGTGAAATAGACCTGCTTGGGCTCGAGCTCCTCAGCGAGCGAGATCGCTTCCGGCAAGCTGAGGTGTGTCGAGTGGCCCGTCTCGCGCAGCGCGTCGAGGATCAGCACGTCGAGGCCATGCAGCAGCTCCTTGCTGGCGTCGGGCATCGCGTTGAGGTCCGTGCAGTAGGCGACGTTGCCGATGCGGAACCCCAGCGTGCTGAAGTTCGGGCCGTGTTGCTGCCGCACGGCGATAAGGCGGGCGCCGAGCACGTCGAAGGGGGGCCAGCCCCCGTCGGCGGGGCCAATCCGTTCGAACTGCAACTCCGGAACCGCGCCGCTGTGCAGGTTCGGGCGGCGCTCGAACGCGTAGTCGTACGACTTGCGGATCCGCTGCTCGGTCCACTCCTCGCAGTACAGCGGCACCGGCCCGCCGAGGTAGAACTGCATCAGCCGCAGGTCATCGAGTCCGAACAGGTGGTCGGCGTGCTCGTGCGTGTAAGCCACCGCGTGCACCAAGCCGATCCCCTCACGCAGCAGCTGCTGGCGCATATCGGGCGCGGTGTCGATCAGTAGGTTCCCCTCGGGGAGGCCGAGAATGACGCTGCACCGGGTGCGGTTGTTCTTCGGGTTGGTGCTCGTGCAAACGGGGCAGCCACAACCGATCAGCGGCACGCCGACGCTAGTCCCGGTCCCCAGAATGACTAACTGGCCGGAGATATCAGCGGAAACGATGTTGGACGGCACGGGCGGCGCTGTGGATGACCTTGGGCGAATACCGCCTTGAGTCTGTGCCAGACGATCCGCCTCGTCCAGAGTGGAACCGCCAGGACGCCAGGAGCGCCAGGAATCGCCATGCAGTATTACTTGACAGGATTTACAGGATCAACACGACGAATTGACAGCAGTTTGAAGGCATTGCATGGCAAGCCCTCATGCTGAGAATCCTGTCGATCCTGTCCAAGTTCTTCGACCTTGGCGCTCCTGGTGTCTTGGCGGTTCCCTTACCGGGAGCGTACGCGCTCGGTGCGCATCGTCGCCGACGAGGTCAGCGTGCGGCCGCGCGTGAAACGGGGGACGACCCAGCCGTTGCTGTCGAGCGGGATGGTGACCGTGACCGTCACCGAGTCGGTTTCGGGCGTGATCGTGCCGGGGTTGAAGTTCACCGAGGCGCCGCGGGCGCCGACGATTGTCAGGAGACGATTCGCCTCGGTGCGGGCCTGGGCCGTCGTCGCACCGGGGACGATCGCGACGCGGGCCGCCTCGTAAGCGGCGTTGTCGGCCGTGTGGCGGAGCACGTTGAGCCGTGTGAACTCGAACATCGACATGATGACGAGGAAGAACGCCGGCGCGACCAGCGCGAACTCGACAGTCGTCGCGCCCATCCGTCGCTTGCGGCCCCAGCGGCGCCCCAATGCGGAGCGGGAACCCGGTGCGGAGCGGGAACCCAGCGCGGAGCGGCGACGGCCAGCGGCCTTCGTCATTCGGGTTTCGTCATTCGTCATTGAGTCTTTCGTCAACATGGCTCAGTCCGTGACCAGCACCGGGAGGGTGCGGGCGATGTCGCGGAAGGCGCTGGAAAGGTCGCCGGACGTGTCGGCGTGGAAGCTGCGGCCGCCGGCCGAGTTCGCGATCGCCCGCATGCGGTTGATGTCGGCCGCGGGGCTGAACGTGACGGTGTGGATGGTAATGCCTGCGGCGCGCGCGGAAGGAACCATAGACTCGGGCGACACGCCCGTGTTGTGGCGTCCGTCGGTCATCAGGATGATGGTTTTGATGGCGTAGGGTCGGGCGTCTTCGAGTGCCGAGATGCCCTCACGCAGCCCTTCGCCGATCGCCGTGCCGCCGCCAATGCCGTTGGTCATGAAGTCGTCCATCGACGACGTGATGCGGTTGTAGTTGAATGTCAAAGCACGGTCGGTGTTTGCTGTGTCGTAGCGGAGCCGACCCCTGTCGCATCGTGTGTTGAAGCTGCTGCTATAGCTGACCAGGGCGACCTGCTCGTTAGGGATCGTCAGCTCCAACTCGTTCAAGAACACGCCGATGGCGGAGTTGAGCGCGGCGAAGCGGGTTCGTGATCCCATCGGGCCGCAGTTCTGGCCGTTGGCGTCGTAGGGGATGCTGATGTCGAGGCCCATCGAGCCCGAGCGGTCGATCACGATGGCGATGTCACGGTCAAGCACCGTGGAGGTCGCGGTCAGCCGCGGCTCGAATTCTTCCGAGCCGAGCATCGACCCGAAGAACAGGTTGACGCCGCCGTCGGCAGAACTGGCGGTGCGGAGCCCTTGGACACGCACCGCATTGACAGGCGAACCGCCGACGCTGAAAGCGAAGCGGGCGTTCGGGTTGGCTTGGGTCGATTGACCAAACGTCACGTCGGCGGGGTCAACCGTAAGCGGCGTGCCCGCGACCGTGTTCCGCGCGGCGGCTTGGACGGCGGCGGTGCGGGCCAGCGCTTCGCTCTGACGCAGCGACAGCGTCTTGGCCCCGGCGCGCGAGGCCGAGTCGGTGGCGGTCCGCAGTTCGGTCCGCACCAGTTGCATCCAGGCGAGGTCGATGGCGAACGCGGCCATCAGCACGAACACCGGCATCAGCACGGCGACGAGCACGAGGATCGCGCCCCGGCGACGCGGTTGAGGGCGGCGTGATCGACGGCGGTAGACGAGGGGGGGACGCACGTGGTCGTTCCTAGAGGTTCTCTCTCATGAAGGAGGCCGTCGCCGTCAGCGTACGACCCCCGAAGAAGTTGAGCGGCAGGATGCGGTTGGCGTTGGTTGGTGCGCTGACGCGGATATCGAAGAACTCGCCCTCGGCGATCGACTCCAGCGGCCTGGGGGCAATCTCGACCGAGCCGCCCGCGATGCGGCGCTCGGTGAGGATTGCTTCGGCAGCCACGCGGGCCTGGGCCGACGTCGCGCCAGGGGCGAGCGCGGCGTGCCCCCCTTCGTAGGCGGCGACGGCGAGCGTCTGCTTCAGGAAGATCATCGAGCAACACTCGATGGTCCCCAGCAGCAACAGCATGAGCACGGGAAGGCACACGGCAAACTCAGTCGCCGCGACGCCACGTCGCGCTGGTCGGTTGGGATGGAACACGGCGGCTGGTCTCTTCGCGGAGGCTACTGGCGCCACGACAGGCTGCTACTGCAGGCTGCAATTACGGGCTGCCACTACAGGCTGGTGGTGGAGGGCGGTTGGTGGTCCGGCTTGGCGGAGGGATCGAAACGATCGATCACCCGGTTGAAGTCGGCCGCGACCTCTTGCCAAAAGTCTCCGCGTCGAAGCTGTATCTTGGCGGGCCTCTCGCCCGAGGCGAGCGACTTCGCCGCGTTCTTGAACCGCAGCATCGGTCCCGTGAAGCGGTTGCTGAGACGCACCGCATCGAACACAAAAATCGGCGCCAGGCAGACGAGCACCAGCAGCGCCGGCCCGTAGTCGCTGGTCATCCGTTGGAAGTGCGTCGTGGCCGGAGTGAACGGGTCGCTGAGCCAGTTCATACCGAAGATCAACATCGCCGCCGCGATGATGAAAATCGCCCAGTGCAGCACGAGCCGCCGCGCGAGCGCGCCCTGCACTTCGGGATCGATGTACGTTCTTCGGCGGGCGTTCATGCCTAGCGGCTCCTGCAAGCGCGGACCGGGCGCCGGAATACCTCTCGGCGCCTACGGCAAACCTACGTCATGCCCTGGCTTGGGACGTGGGGCGATGAATGAACGCCAAGCGTTCAGCCCCGCATAACCGTCACGAGCGGCGCCGCCGTCGGTTGTGAGACCCGCAATCCGCAAGCGAGCCGGCTGCGTCAGTGGTCGGAGTCGAGCGCCGGTCGCTGGTAAGGGCGTGTTGGCGCACACGGGGCGCTGACGCTGACGGCTCGGCTCGACCGTCGCTGGCGCCGGTAACGACGCGGTTGCACTCAACCCAGCGGTAGTTCCGCGAAGTTCTTCAACACCCGTAAGCCCGCCGTTTGGCTCTTCTCGGGGTGGAACTGCGTGGCGAAGAGATTGCCGCGCCAAACGCTCGAACAGAACGGACCGCCGTAATCGGTCTCGGTGGCGATGACCGACGGGTCGTCGTTCACGACGTGGTACGAGTGCACGAAGTAGAAGTACGCGCCCTCTTCGATGCCCTCGAAGATCGGCGGGCGGTGGACGAACCGCACCTGGTTCCAGCCCATGTGTGGGACCTTCAGCTCGGCGGGCACTTCGAAGCGCACCACCTTGCCGGGCAGCACGCCGAGGCCGCGGTGCTCGCCGTCCTCGTAGCTCCAGTCGTAGAGCATCTGCAGCCCCAGGCAGATGCCCAGGAACGGCTTGCCCGAAGCGATGAAGTCCTTGAGCGGGCCTTCGAGCCCCTGCGTCCGCACCGCGGCGAGCGCGTCCGCCGAGGCGCCGACGCCCGGCAGGATGACCCGCTCGGCGCGGGCGACGTCGGCCGGGTCGGACGTGATCGTCGCCGCGTGCCCCACCTTCTCCAGCGCCTTCTGCACGCTGCGGAGATTGGCCATTCCGTAATCGACGATCGCGAGCAAGGGAGGCGGTGAGGCTTGAGGCGGCGGGTTTGAGGGTAACGCTGCGGGGCGTCAACAAAGGGCCCCTATTCTCGCCCGGGGTTCGCCTGGTGACCAGATGCCGGGCGTACCGTGGTTGGCGGTTGGTCGTACGATCTACTCCGCTTCCTGACGGGCGCGGCTCAAAGAAGCCAACTAAATTGAGCCGCGCCCGTCAGGAAGCGGAGTGACAAAGCAGGAGAAAGCGAACGCCAAGGTCCACCCAGCGGACGCTACCTAGCGGCGACGGACCGTCTCGGGATACACCACCAACTCAAGCCGGCGGTTCTTCTGCCGGCCCGCTTCGGTGGCGTTGGAGACCAGCGGGTGGTTGGCGCCTTGGCCAACGGTGAAGAGCTGGGCGGCCGGCACCCCTGTGCGCCGCAGGGCGTCGTAAGCCGCTGTCGCTTGGGCGACCGACAGGTGCTGGGCCGTGGGGAACTGGGCCGAGGCGCTGGGCGCCCCGTCCGTGTGGCCCTCGACGCCGATCATGTGGCCCGGGTAGGCCTCCATTAGCTGCGTGGCGACGTTCGTCACAAGTCGCTCGCCGGTCGGCTGTAGTTGGGCCGTGTTGGTGTAGAAGACTTGGTCCGCGGGGAGCGCGACGCGGATCACGTCGCCATCCTGGCGGATATCGACGCCTGTCAGGCCGCGGAGCTGGATCGGTTGCAGCAGCGAGCTGTTCGGCGCGAAGCCGATCGTCTTCGTCTGTGCCTGAGTCGAAGCGAGCAGCTCTTGCGTGCGGTTTTGTAGCTGGGTGTTGTCGCTCTGCGTCGAGGCGAGCCGCTCGGCCGTGGCGCGAAGCTGGTCCTGCGTGGCGGTCACTTGGTCGCCGAGCAATTGCACCTGTTGACGCGACTGGGCCAAGAGCGACTCGAGCTCTTGGTTGTCGCGGTCGAGCTGATCGGCGCGGCGTTGCAGGTCTTGCTCACGCTGCGCGATCTGCTGCTGCTGGTCGTAGGTGAGCGTCACCGGTTGGGGCTGACCGGGCGCTGTGCCGTTGGGCCGGAACACAACCCGACCGCATCCCGTTGCGAACAACAGGCAGAGGCACAGGCAGGGAACCGAGTATCGAGCCATGACGCTTGGCAGGGGGCCGGCGGCAGCAGTTGCTCTTACAAGCGGCGGGAGACTAGCAACCACTCGCCGAGGGGCCAAGAGAGCTTGGGGAGGGGCTGAGGAACTAAGGGGCTGAGGGAAGACGCTGCTACCACTCCCCCTCAGCCCCTCAGCCCCTTAACCCCTAGCCCCTGACGCGAAGCGTCGGATGTAATTGCGGCGGCCCCACATCGGGGCGTGCGGTTCCCAGCCCATTCGCCGCAAGATACGGTCTGAGAGGCGGCGGTTGGCGGCGTCGCAGACGATGGCCCGGCAGCCTTTGAGGACGGCGATCTCGTCCAGGACCGTCAACGCCGCTCGGAACGTCTTGTAGCTGGCGCCAGCGGTGCAGGCGGCGTAACGCAACGCCAGAAAATCTTCGCAGCCGCAGGGCTGGTTGTAGTAGAGCCGGCAGCGGTCCGCCGGTCCTGGGGGGCGCCAATCGTCGCCCAACGGCCACAACTCCCGCAGCGAAAGCAGGTGCGGCCAGGGACGCAGCGTGACGCTCACCAGCTCACCGCCACGCGTCTCGATCACACCGTACCGCCGACGACAGAGCGCGTCCGCGCCGGCGGTGAGGTCGGTGATGGTTTCGAGCAGGGGCATGTTGGCGAAACGAAGTGGAGCTGTGGGAGGGGTCTCCAGACCCCGATTACGGTAGGCATTCCGAAACGGCGCGGTGCGCGTAATCGGGGTCTGGAGACCCCTCCCACAAGAAACTACTCGTCGCCCCAATCTTCGCTCATACCGAGCACCCTAATCTTGAATTGCCGCCAGATCGCCAGCAGGACGCCGAGCATCACTAGGCACACAATCAGCACCACCGGCAGGACCGTCCCCATGCCGAAGAGGGCCTCGCTCCGCGGCCAGACAACGGCCCACAGGCAGACGACGCCCCCGGTCGCCAGGCAGAGGTAGGGGCCGTAGGGGATCTCGTCGTCGCGCTTGAGGATCAGCTGCGCCACCGCGATCAGCACGGCGGCGAACGGCGCCAAGAAGAACACCAACAGCCCCGCCTGCCAGCCGACGAACGCGCCGATCATCATCATCAGCGTCACGTCGCCGAAACCCATCGCCTCGCGTTGAAGCGCGAGCGAGCCGACGATCCGCACGGCCCAAACCATGCCGCCGGTGACGACCATCCCCACCAGCGCCGTCAGCAGTCCGCGCCACGCGTCGCCGCCGGTAAACCACGTCGCCGTGATCCACAGCACGCCGAGCAATAGAATCTCGCGCAGCGGCCGCCGCAGAAGCTCTCGGCCAACACGCCGCAGCATCACCGCAAAACCGAAGCCGACGCCCTTACGCGTGCGCCAGAACCGGGGCGTCAACGCGAAGCACCAGACGACGAAGCAGCCGAGTCCCAATAGCAGCGAACGGTGATTGTTCGGTCCACCTTCCAGCGATCGCGGCCAATCGTTCGGCGCCGCAAGGTGCGTGGGTTCGAGCCAAGTCGGTACGCGCCAACTCAATCCGAAGGAGCCGACGAGCTGTCCGCCGCCGGGCTCCTCGAGTGCGACACCCATAACAGGCCGCTGAGGGCGGTCCTCGACGTTTGGCAAGAGCCCGATCGGTAGCAACGTCGCGAGCAACAGTCCGATCAGCGTGCCCGGCACAGTGATTTCGTCGGGGATTGTCTTCTCGTCGAGATCGATAAGCGACGCAACCAGCATCAACCACGCCAGCACAGCGTGAAAAGCAAATGTCGCCCATAACCAAGCTGTCGGCGCCTCAATCGCTAACGAACCAACTTGCTTCGCGACGAGACCCTGCGCGCCGACCTCCCACCAACAGAGCCACGCCAGCGCCGAGGCGAACAACAGCTCGACCACCATCGGCCGCACCCAGAAGCCGCGACCGAGCAGACCGGAGTCACGTCGCAGCCGCAGCCAACCGACGATCGGCAACCGATCAAGCCAGCCACGCGGCGCGACGCCCTCGGGAGTCGGTTGCCACGGCGAGAAGCGGCGGCGGTTCCACGCCCATTCGTAGGTCGCCGCGTTAGCGAGCGAAGCCGCTGCCGCCGCAACAACAAAGACGACGGCTAGAGCTAGGTTCATTTTTAACCGCCAAGACGCCAAGAGCGCCAAGGATCGCCAGGGATAGATTTTTTAGACGGGATCGACAGGATTTACAGGATGAGTTGAAGTCAAAGCCATCCCGTCGATCCAGCTAATCCACTCTGACACTTTTTCTTGGCGACCCTTGGCGCTCTTGGCGTCTTGGCGGTTCACTTCACTTGGAAGTGGCCCACGATCTCGTCGGCGATCGCCTCGGGCGCCCGGCCATCGACGTCGATCGCAACCGTAGCACACTCTCGGTAGATCGGCTCGCGGACGGCCAACACGCGCTCGACTTCTTCGAGGCCCGCAAGACCGGTCAAGCTAGGTCGGCGGCTGGCGGTGGTCGCGTCGCCGGCGATCCGGGCCGCGAGCGTCGCCGCCGGCGCGGTGAGGTAGACGACCTGCCCCGCAGCTGTCATCCGCCGTCGCGAAGCCTCACGCAGCACGGCGCCGCCGCCGAGGGCGATCACCGTCTTGTCGCGGTTGCAGAGCGACGCGACGACCCGCTCTTCGAGGTCGCGGAACGCCGGCTCGCCGTCCTCGGCAAACATCGCGGCGATCGACTTCCCCGCCTCGCGTTCGACCTCGTCGTCGGAATCGATGGACGCCCAGCCAAGCCGTTCCGCTAAGAGCCTCGCGACAGTGCTCTTGCCGCTGCCGCGATAGCCGATGAGGAAGAGGCGGTGCATAAAGCGTTTGCGGTCGGTTGCGTCGCGCGTGGCGCGCCGTGGGCTGCCGCCCTCGGCTGAGGCCTCATTCCAATCCAATCCGTAAATCCCTCAGCCCCTAACCCCCAACCCCTAGCCCCTGCCTAGTACTTCACCGGTCCGATGATCCGCTTCAGCGTCTCGCGCATCACATCGAACGGCGGATCATCCCCCGTGAACAACAGGTACTGCAGCGACGCTTGGCGGATGAACATCTCGACGCCCGTCACCACGCGGCAGCCGTGGTCGCGGGCTTCTTTCACCAGCAGCGTCGATTCGGGGTTGTACACGGTGTCGAACACCACCATCGACGGGCGCAGGTGGGCCTTGCCGTAGGGGGACTCATCGACGTTGGGGTGCATGCCGATCGGCGTGCCGTTGACCAGCACGTCGACGTCGGGGTTGTGTCGGGCGGCCCACTCGATCGCCCGCGCGCCGAACTCCTTGGCGAGTGTCTCGGCCCGCGCCTTGGTGCGGCTCGAAATCGTCACCTGCGCGCCGCGCTTCTGCAAGCCGTAAAGAACGGCCCGCGACACGCCCCCGGCGCCGAGCACCATCACCCGCTTGCCAGTCAGCGGGCTGGCCGCGCCGGCGATCGCTTCTTCGTTCGGGCCGCGCAAGCCGTGCTCCAGCGCGTCCATCGCCCCCTTGTAGTCGGTGTTGTAGCCGACGACCTGATCGTCACGGATCACGACGGTGTTGACCGCGGCGATCCCCTTGGCGGCCGGATCGACCTTCGTCAGGTGGGCGGCGATCGCTTCCTTGTGCGGGATCGTCACCGACAGCCCCCGCAGCCCCAGCCGCGGCGCGTCTTCCATGAACTCGCCCAACGAGTCCGGCGGCACCCGGAACGGCACGTACACCGCGTTCACTTCGTGCGCGCGGAACGCCGCGTTGTGGATGTGCGGGCTGAGGCTGTGCGCTACCGGGTCGGCCACGACGCCGTAGACGGCCGTCTCGGGGCCGATCTTCTCGTAATTGTAGACCTCGCTCATCTGCTGGAACGACAGCTGCCCCGGCGCGAGGGTGCGTTCGTGGTGGAACGTCGCGTACGTGAAGGGCGCCCCGAATCGCGCGCCGAGGATCCGCGACGGCGTGCCGATGTCCCCCATGCACATGCCGACGGTCGGCACCGTCGCGTTCTTCACCAGCTCGAGCATCCGCACGTTGTCTCGCGGGCGCTGGGCCATGGTGGCGATCTTCACCACGTCGGCGTCCATCGCCGCCATCCGCGCATGAAGCTCTTCGAGGTCGTCCGGCGTGTGGCGGAAGTTGTGGTAGCTGACGATCCGCTTGGTCTTGCCGTACCGCGGGATCTTGTCGGCGATGTCCTCTTCGATATCGACGTAATCCGCGCCGAGGACGATCGCCTCGCGGATCGCCTTCATCCGCTGCTCCTCGGAGCCCGCGTACTTGCCGCCGTCCTCTTCACGCCGGTAGGTGACGATCACCGGCGTCGGCCGGTCGGTCAGCAGACGGCCGAGGTTCACGCGCGAGCTGATGTAGTCCAAGCGCAGCTCGACCAGCTTCGCACCCTGCTCGGCGAGGTGCTTGTGCTCCGCCAGCATGTGCTTGTGCCGGCTGCGGCCGATCGAGACGCAGATCATGGGGGAGGGGTGAGGGGTTAGGGACGGGGAACGAGGGAAGAACGATTGCGGATTGGAGATTTCGGATTACGGATTCTTTGGAGGAGACCTCAGCCGAGGGCGGCAGCCCACGGCGCAGCGCAACCCAGCCCCCCATTCTGTCTACCGCAGCGCCCCATCGCCACCCGCCACCAAAACTCCCCCGTCCCTTAGCCCCTCGTCCGCAGGGCGTCAGCCCCCTCAAATCCTCTGAAAACGCCGGTCCAGCTCTTCCCGCGTGAAAACCAGCGACGTGGGCCGGCCGTGGGGGCAGTGGTGGTGGTTCTCCGTCGCGGGGCGGGCGGCGAGCAGGGCGGCGATTTCTTCGTCGCTCAAGGGGTCGCCGTACTTGACCGCCGCTTTGCAGCTCATGGTGTGCAGCAGCTCGTCGAGCACGTCGCGGGCGTCGGGCGCCTTGCCGGCCTCCGAAGCGAGCTGGGCGGCTAGGTCCCGCAGCGTCTCACCCGGCGTCAGCCGCCGCAGCATGGCCGGGAACGAGTGCACCAGCACCGTGTCGCCGCCAAAGGCGCGCACATCGAGGCCGACCGACAACAGCAGCTCGCGCGCGTCGAGTACCGCCGCCGCCTCGGCTGGCGACAGGTCCACCGGCTCGGGCACCAGCAGCTTCTGCGTTTCTAAGGGCCCCGCAAGCACGCGCGTGCGGAGTTGCTCGTACAGCACCCGCTCGTGCAGCGCGTGCTGGTCGATCACCTCCATCCCCGCGTCGGTCTCGACGATCAGATAGCGGTTATGGAGCTGCAACGCACGGACCGGAGCAGCATTGTCGTCGCTTTCCGAGTATGCGTGAGCCGCGTCGTCCCCGACCGCGGCGCGCATCGGGACCGACTCCCCCTCCGCCGCGGTCGGGGACGACGCGGCTCTCGGGCCCATGAAGCGGTGCATCGACAGCGACTCGCCCCCCGAGGGGAACGGCCGAAAGGCGGGGACGCTGCCGCCCGATGTGTGCCGCGCGTACGACATCGGCGCCGAGTCATCGAAACGCCGTTGCCGTTCGCCGAGTTCGTTCTTCGCCCAATCCACCAGCCCGCTTGTCGCATCGCCGACGGCGTCGTCCTCGTCGTTGCCGATGTGGTTGCTCGCCCCCACACGCAAGTCCGACGACAAGAACCGCGACCGCAGCGTCCCGAGCAGTTGGCTATAGAGCGGCCCCGAGTCGGCGAACCGCACCTCGAGCTTCTGCGGATGCACGTTCACGTCCACCAGCGCCGGCGGCATTTCGAGACGCAAGAAGCAGATCGGCTTGCGGCCCGTAAGGATCAGCCCGCGGTACGCCTCGCCGAGTGCGTGCTGCAGCGAGCGGTCGCGGATCGCCCGGCCGTTCACCAGCAGGTACTGCATCCGCGTGTGCGTGCGGGTCTCCTTCGGGTCGGCGACAAACCCCGACAGCCGCACCAGCCCCTCGGTCCGCTCGTCACGGCTCTCAACGGCGATCAGCGCCGCCGACAAGTCTTCACCGAAGAGCGCGGCGATGCGGTCCCGCCACGCCCGGTCTTCGCCTTCCTCCGGCGGAGCGGGGCAGGGGGGGAGGTCGTGCAACAGGCGGCCGTTGTGGCTCAGCGTGAAGTGCCGCGACGGGTGCGCCAGGGCCACCCGCGCGAACGCCTCGCTGACGTGCCCCGCCTCGGTCTGGGCGGTGCGCAAGAACTTGCGGCGCACCGGCGTGTTGAAGAACAGGTCGCGGACCTCGACGGTCGTCCCCACGGGGCACCCGGCGGGCGAAATGTCGGCCGTCGCCGAGCCCGACATCACCAGCTCCGCCCCGTCGCACCCTTCCTGCCGACTACGGATCACCAGCCGGCTTACCGAGGCGATCGACGCCAGCGCCTCGCCGCGGAACCCCAGCGTGCCGACGCGGAACAGCTCCTCCGCCGAGGCGATCTTGCTGGTGGCGTGGTTGGTGACGGCCAGATGTAGCTCGTCCGCGCCGATGCCGCAACCATTATCAACGATCCGCACCAGCCCCGCGCCACCTTCTTCGATGGCGACATCGATCCGCGTCGCCCCCGAATCGACGGCGTTCTCCAGCAGCTCCTTCACCACACTCGCCGGCCGCTCCACCACCTCGCCCGCGGCGATCTGGTTGACGACGAGCTGGGGTAAGGGGCGGATCGTGGGCATCGTCATCCTTGCGATGAGAATGACGAAGCCCGAATGACGAATGACGAACCTGTCGGAGGGTACTAGCCGCTACAAGCAGCTTCGTCATTCGTCATTCGGATTTCGTCATTCAGCAGTTTAGTTCAGTCCGTACTCTTTAATCTTCCGATACAGCGTCCGCTCGCCGATGCCGAGCATCGTGGCGGCTTCTTCGCGGTTGCCGGCGGTGACCTTGAGCGTCTCGGCGATGAACAGGCCTTCGATGTCGGCCATGCTCTTGCCCACGAGTTCGGCGAGCGAGCCGCCTGTCGTGATCGGCGCCGCCGCTGTGTCGTCGCCGCCGTAGCCGCCGGTGAACTGTTCCGGCAAGTCGTCCAGGTCCAGCACGCCGTCGAGGTCCACGACGACCATGCTCTCGATCGCGTTCTTCAGCTCGCGCACGTTGCCGGGCCACTCGTAAGCGAGCAACCGCCGCCGCGCGGCCGGAGCGACGCTCTTCACCTTCTTGAAGTGCCGCTTGCTGTGCAGCTTGAGGAAGTGCTCGATCAGTAGCGGGATGTCCTCGCGTCGCTCCGCCAGCCGCGGCAGCCGCACCGTCACTACCTTGAGGCGGTGGTAGAGGTCCTCGCGGAACGTCCCGGCGGCAATCGCCGCTTCGAGGTCGCGGTTGGTGGCCGACAGGATCCGCACGTCGACCTTCTTTGCCTCATTGGACCCAACGCGGGTGATCTCGCCGCTCTCCAGCACCCGCAGCAGCTTGATCTGTGTCGCGGGGGGCATGTCGCCGACCTCGTCGAGGAACAGCGTGCCGCCGTCGGCGTACTCGAACTTGCCGACCCGGTCGTGCGACGCGTCGGTGAACGCGCCTTTGATGTGGCCGAACAGCTCGCTCTCGAGGATGTTCTCCGAAAGCGCGCCGCAGTTGAGGGCGACGAAGGGCCGTGTCTTCCGCGGGCTGTTCTGGTGGATCGCCTGGGCCACCAGCTCCTTGCCGCAGCCCGTGTCCCCTTGGATCAGCACGGTGGCGTCGGTCGGCGCGATCCGGCTGAGCCGTTCGATGACGCTGCGCATCGCCTCGGACTCGCCGATCACCCCCTCGAAGCCGAACTTCTCATCGAGCCGCTTCCGCAGCTCGGCGTTCGCGCGGCGCAGGTGCTGGCTGCGGGCGGCGTTGTCGACCACCGCGCGGAGCTGCCCGAGGTCGAGCGGCTTCAGCAGGTAGTTGAACGCCCCGCGACGCATCGCCTCGACGGCCGACTCGATCGTGCCGTGGCCAGTGACGAGGATCACCTCCGCCTCGGGGAGCCGCTGCCGAGCCTCGGCGAGGACCTCCAGGCCACCGGCGCCGCCGGGCATCACGAGGTCCGTAACGACGATCTCGTAGCCCCCTTTCTCCATCCGCTCGACGGCGGCCTTCCCCGACAGGGCCGTGTCGCAGGCGTAGCCGATCTTGCCGAGCGACTCCGCCATCGCCTCGGCGTGGCCCTCGTCGTTATCGACCACCAAGACCCGGATCGGCGGTCCAGCGGCGGCGCGGGTGGTGGGGGTGGGCATACCGGAAAGTATGAAGTGGGAAGTGGAAAGTCGGAAGGTCCTCAGCCGAGCCGTGAGCGGCCGACCGTCCCGAGCCGTTACTAGCGTGGCCGGCGAAAGCACAGCGGAAGCCCAGACGGCCGCCACGCTTGATGGTGTCGGGAGGCAACCCGCGAGCAGCACGGCGGCGCACAGACGACTCAACACGCGACACCCCCAGGGGAAGAAACGCAATGACGTCGTAATAGTGCTCGGCAACCCTCTAAAGGATTCAAGAATCTTGAAGAAAACAGGGAAAGCGGAAAGGGGGCATCAAAGCGAGTGAAGTCGAGCGAATCGCTTGGGCAAGCGATCGAACCTTCCACTTTCCCCTTTCCGCATTCCCCTTTCAAAAACGCTCACTAACGGTCGCGGCTCGGCCCCCAACTTCCCACTTCAAGTGATCGTATCGACAATCCCCCCATCGACCCGCATCGCCGCGCCGCTGGTCGCGCTCGCCAAGTCCGAGCACAGGTACGCCACGAGCGACGCCACTTCTTCGGCGGTTGCGAAGCGCTGGATCAGCGACGTCGGGCGGTTCTTGGGAACGAAGTCGCTCTTCATCTGCTCCTCGCTGACTCCCTCGGCGTCGGCCATCTCGCGGACGAACTCCTCGACGCCATCGGTCCAGGTCGGGCCCGGCAGGACGCTGTTCACGGTGACGCCCGTGCCGCTGAGCGTCTTCGCGAGGCCGCGGGCCACGGCGAGTTGGGCCGTCTTCGTCATGCCGTAGTGGACCATCTCCACGGGGATGTTGAGGGCCGATTCGCTGGCGATGAACAGCACACGCCCCCAGCCGCGGTCACGCATCGCGGGCGCAAGCAGCCGACTCATCCGCACGCCGCTCATCACGTTGACCCGGAACAGCCGTTCCCACTCGTCGTCGGGGATCTCGAAGAACGGCTGCGGCGTGAAGACCCCCGCATTGTTGACAAGGATATCGACATCGCCGAGCGCCAGCGCCGCCGCGGCGACCTGCTCAGCCCCTTCACCCGTCGACACATCGCCCGCAACCGGCCGCGCGTCGCCAAACGCCTTCAACTTCTCCGCCGCCGCGGTGGTGCGAGATTCGTCACGGCCATTGACCAGAACTGTCGCCCCTTCTCGAAGCAGCGTCTCGGCGATCGACGCGCCGATGCCGAGGGTCGAACCAGTCACCAAGGCCGTACGGCCCTTGAGTTTGAGATCCATGAGAGAGACTCACGAGAGGAAGGTGGGACGTTGGCGTAGCGACGCGGTTTACGGTGGGAACGCTTCTACGCTCCAGAGTGAGCAGAGGTTCGTATCCGAGCCGCGACCGTCAGGGAGCGACCAGACACTAGACCACGGGTGAGCGGTTCGGGTCCGTAAAGGGATAGACGCCCTCTTGCTTCAACAAGTCAATCAGGGCGTCACCGCCATTTTCTTGCTTGTATTCAAACTCGCTGGGAAAAATCTCGATAACGGCGAGCAATCCAAAGGTTTGATTGTCACCCAAATCGAACTTTGCAAACTCGTCGAAGATTACCAAGGGGTAATCGGATTCGCTCTCATCGACCTTCGGAACCGCGCTAGTTTCATATGGATTCAGAGTCGCCTGCTCGCTGTAACGCGCTAACGCATTCATAAAGATGTCGAGTCGTCGATAGATTCGACCCGAGGTTGTCTCAAGATTGCCAGCGTCTTCACCGGTGAATGGTGGACGCATGAATCCAACCATCTCATAGGTCGTGAGTCTGTCATTCGATGACCCCTGATCTGGCAAGAGCGACAATTCCTTCGTCGCCATCGCCGTGCCGGTTTGGAACGACCTGTAAAAGTACTGATCAAGCCTTCCACCAACATCGTATGGGATAATGGCGTGCATTACCCAATCTTCAGGCTTGCCAAGTACTGATGCCATGAGCTCAGACTTACGTTCGTACCATGCGTCCACCTCGGCGCCTTCCGAATCGTTAACGTTGTCTGTCATCGCATGATCTCGAATACAAGGCGGTCTTTGGTAGCTGAACGGTTTGGTCCGTCCCTGACGGTCGCGGCTCGGACACAATCACCATCTTCTACACATCATCTGCGCTCATCCGCGTCCATCGGCGGCTCTTTACCAGAACCACTAGAAGCCTTCGGCAGCCGCGCCACCGCCGGCAGCTCGATCGCGAACCGCGTCCCGCGTCCTAGCTCGCTCTGCACGCTGATCGCGCCGCCGTGGGCTTCGATGATCTTCATCGTTGTCGGCAGGCCCAGGCCGCTGCCGCCGGGCTTGGTGCTGAAGAACGCCTCGAACATCTTGCTCGCGGTCGCGTCGTCCATGCCCAGGCCCGTGTCGGTCAGGTAGACCGCCGCCCGATCGCCCAGGGCCCGCGTCTGCACGACGATCTGCCCGCCGTCGGGCATCGCCTGCACCGCGTTCAAGAGCAGATTCACCAGCGCCCCGCGGAACGCCTCGCGGTCGAGCCGCACCGTCGGCAGGTCGGGGTCGAGGTAGGGGACGATCTCCACCCCCGCGCGCTCGCACTCGGGCTCGAAGAAGTCGAGCGCCTCGGCGATCTCGATGTTGAGGTCGCGCGGCGTGAGATCGACGCGCCGCACCTTGGCGTAGTTGAGGAAGTCCTCGAGCAGGTCTTGCAGCCGCGTGCACTCACGCTGCACCGCCGCGATCCGCTTGGCGACCCGCTTCTGCTGCGGAGAGAGCAGGGCTTCATCCTCAACGTCTTCGGGGAGCACGTCTTCGGCGAGCAGCTGCATGTTGAGCCGGATCGTCGACAGCGGGTTCTTGATCTCGTGCGCAAGCCCCCCGGCGAGCCGAGCGATCTCGGCGTACTGGTCCATCAGCCGCTGGACCGTCTCGTCGGTGGTGGGGTCGCTCATGGGACTTATTTAACCGCCAAGACGCCAGGAGCGCCAGGGATCGCCAAGAGTCAATTCTAGGGGTTGACGTAGCGCGGACCCCAAAACCAGATATCAAGTGAAGATCGATCGAGCGCCTTCAAGTTGCGGCGAGATATACCCGAGCACTCTGGATCGACTGCGAAGTCTTCATGCCCTTGAAGCCACTTTTCAAACGCCTGGCACAAAGCGTCTGCGCCATGCGATGTAACAGTCACGGTCACCGAACCCTTAGAAGTGGATTCGACGTGCATAACGGCCAAATCGTCTGTTGGTTTCATCCACCGGAGCTGAAGCGAACTGACCGATTGCGGTCGATCACAAGCCTCGAACGACAGTAAGCATCGCGTTTGTGTTTCGGAAAGCTCGGCTACCGCGTTACGCAACTGCGTCCCCCGTTCGGCGTCACTGTGAAAGAGACAAACCGACCGTGTCATAGAGCTAAGCTTGCCATCATGCAACCAGCACTCAACGTTAATATCTTGGTACTCAGGTCGTGGCACGATCAAGCTCTCAACATGCTCTTGGCGATCCCTGGCGCTCTTGGCGTCTTGGCGGTTCCAAAGAAAAGAGCCGGGCCCCGCAAGCGAAGCCCGGCTCTCGATTAGTTGTCAATCACACGCACGCGATCAGGCGTCCGCTTCGGCGGGCTCGGCCTCGGCGGGGCCGGCGGCGTCGGCCATTGCGGCGCGGCGGCTGAGCTTCACGCGGTCTTGGTCATCGACGGCGATGACCTTGACCTCCATGACGTCGCCCACCTTGCAGATGTCGCCAACGCTCGCGACGTAGCCGTCGGAGAGCTCGCTGATGTGGCACAGGCCGTCCTTGCCGGGGAGGATCTCGACGAACGCGCCGAAGTCCTTGATGCTCGACACCTTCCCCTTGTAGACGCGGCCGACCTGGACGCTCGCGGTGAGCGCCTCGACTCGGCCGAGACCGGCGGTGACGGTCTCTTGGTCGGGGCCGGCGATCGTAATCGTGCCGTCCTCTTCCACGTCGATCTGCACGCCGCAGTCCTCTTGGATGCCGCGGATCGTCTTGCCGCCGGGGCCGATGAGGAGGCCGATCTTCTGCGGGTCGATCGAGGTCCGCACCAGACGCGGCGCCGACGAAGCGGTCGACTCACGCGGCCGCTGAATGGCCGAGAGCATGCTGCGGAGGATCTCGATCCGGGCGTCACGGCTCTGAGCGAGCGTCGCGCGGATGATCTCCTCGCTGATGCCCATGATCTTCAGGTCGAGCTGGATGCCCGTGATGCCGTTCTGGGTGCCGGCGATTTTGAAGTCCATGTCGCCGAAGTGGTCCTCGTCGCCGAGGATGTCGGTGAGCAGAGTCCAATCCTCGCCTTCCTTCACCAAGCCGACCGAGATGCCCGCCACCGGGTTGGTGATCGGCACGCCGGCGGCCATCAGACCCAGGGTGGCGGCGCAGACCGAGGCCATCGAGCTCGAGCCGTTCGACTCGAGGATGTCGGAGATCACGCGGATCGTGTAGGGGAACGAGTCGTGGTCCGGCAGCACCGGGTTGACCGACCGCTCGGCGAGCATGCCGTGGCCGATCTCGCGGCGACCGGGTCCCCGGATCGGGCGGCACTCGCCGACCGAGAAGCTCGGGAAGTTGTAGTCCAGCATGAACCGCTTGCTGTACTCGTCGAAGAGGCCATCGACGCGTTGCTCGTCGCGGCCGGTGCCCAGGGTGATGGTCACCAAGGACTGGGTCTCGCCACGCTGGAACAGGGCCGAGCCGTGGACGCGCGGCAGCAGGTCCACTTCGCAGTGGATCGGACGCAGGGTCTTCGAGTCGCGGCCGTCGGGACGCTTCCCTTCGAGGATCGTCTGGCGGATGACCTTCGCTTCGAGGTCGTGCCACGCGCTCTTGACCTTGCCGATGTCGAGGGCGTCCTCGGCCTTCGGGTCGGGGACCAGTTCGGCCAGGGCCTCGGCCTTCAGCGCGCTGCACGCCTCGGCGCGATCTTGCTTGCCGACGATCTGCTTGGCGGCCTTGAGCTTCTCGCCGTAAGCGGCTTCGAGCTTCTCGAAGATGCCGTCGGGCTCGGGCGAGACGTAGCTGCTGGCCGGCGTGCCGACCTTCTCACGTAGTTCGAGCTGCAACTCGCACAGCTCGCCGATGAGCTTGTGGGCGTACAGCAGGGCCTCGGTCATCTCGTCTTCGGGCATCTCGCGGGCGAAGCCCTCGATCATCAGGATCGCGTCCTTCGTGCCCGACACAATCAGGTCGAGCTCGCTGAACTCCAGCTGCTCGGCGGTCGGGAATGCGACCAGCTTGCCGTCGACCTTGCCGACGCGGAGCGAGCCCAGCGGGCCCTCGAACGGCAGCGTCGAGATCGTCAGGGCGGCCGAGGCGCCGATCATCGCCAGCACGTCGCCGTCGGTCTGACGGTCGCTCGACATGACGAACGATTGGATCTGGACCTCGTCGTTGAATCCGGCCGCGAACATCGGGCGGATCGGGCGGTCGATCAGGCGGCTGGTGAGCGTCTCCTTGGTGGTGGGACGCCCTTCGCGCTTCATAAAGCCGCCAGGGAACTTGCCAGCCGCGGCGGTCCGCTCGCGGTAGTCGCAAGTGAGCGGGAAGAAGTCGATGCCGGGACGCGGGGCGCTGGTGGCGACGGCGGTCAGCACGACGGTGTCGTTCAGGCTCACCAGGACGGCGCCGGCGGCCTGCTTGGCTAGGGTTCCGGTCTCGATGCGGATCGTCTCGCCGCCGATCTGCCGTTCAACGATGTGTTTCTGCAACTTGGTAGTTCCTTGAGTAGCGGGCCGCTGGCTCCGATCGCTTAAGTCCGATCGATAAGAGCCGCAGGCCCCGTTTCAGCGGGGGCGGTCCGGAGTCGCAGGGGCGGGTGGGCGCCAAGGAGCAGAAGCAGCCGAAAGACGCCGAGTGCGCCCAAGCCCCACGACGGGGTGAACGCATCATTGACGTCGCGACAAGGCGCGGCTGGGACGGCACGACAACGCCCACGAGGCGTGCGTAGGAGCCGCTTGTCAGAAAGAAGACTCTCGGTCTGGCAGGGCGCCGCCGATCGGCGCCCGCACAAGCAGCACGGCGCTACTTGCGGATGCCCAACCGCTGCAACAGATCGAGGTACAGCTGCGGGTTCTTGCCCTTCACGTAGTCCAGCAGGCTGCGGCGGCGGCTCACCATCCGCAAGAGACCACGGCGGCTCGAGAAGTCCTTCTTATGGACTTGCATGTGCTGCGTCATCTCTTGGATGCGGCTGGTGAGCAAGGCGATCTGAACCTCGGGCGAACCGGTGTCGTCGCTCTTGCGGCCGAACTCGTTCACTACTTCGCCGGTCTTTTCGGTCGTCAACGCCATTGCCTGGTACTGCCTGCGTGTCTCGTTGGGGCTCTGGGGGCTCTCCTTAGGCAGTTAAGCCAAGAAGGGCCTCCAAGCCGCGTTTCTCGGTCTGGAGCCTGCTTCCCTCGCGGCCGTGATCCCTTTTTCGCGGGATGTCGGCGGGGGGGGCTGCACCTGCTCCTGGGCGGGGACCACCGTTGGCCCCGGCTCCTACGAACCTTACGGATGTCAATAAACGCTTCGCAAGCCGCGTAAGGTAGCAGAAGGCCTGCCCATTGCAAGAGGGGTATGGGCAACAGGGGTTGCGGCGGCTTTGCGCAGAAGTGGCCATAGGCGAGCCGGCGACGTTAGTCGTCGATTGGAAGGAGATACCCGCTGCCACCGACGACTAACGTCGCCGGCTCGCCCTACTCTCGTCCCGAGTCCCTCAACCCCCCACCAACAATCAGGCCGGCGGCGTCCCCTTCGGGATGTCCCGCAACCGGACCACGTTCCAGGCTAGGCCCGTCTTCTCCATCGCCAGGATGAACCAGTAGGTCATGTCGATCTCGTACCACTTGTGGCCGGCTGAGGCGATCCGCTGGTAGGCGTGGTGGTTGTTGTGCCAGCCCTCGCCGAACGCCAACAGCGCGACCCACCACAGGTTCTTGCTGTCGTCGGTCGTCTCATAGGTGCGGTAGCCCCAGAGGTGGGTGGCCGAGTTGATCAGCCACGTGACGTGCATGACGTACACCATCCGTAGCGCCAGGCCCCAGATCAGCATCGAGCAGCCGTACCAATGGCCGCCCATGCCGAGCCCCGTGCCGAAGTAGCCGACCGCGTACAACACCACGCCCAGGAAGAGGTGCGAGGGGAGAAAGAGCTTGTGCAGCACCAGCATCCCCTTGTCTTTGAGCATGTCCGGGGCGTAACGCTTGAGCAGCTCTTCGTTCCACTTCAACCCGCGGTTGGGCATGAACCAGAACATGTGCGACCACCACTTGCCGTGCCGCGGCGAGTGCGGGTCGCCGTCTTTATCGCTGTACTTGTGGTGCTTGCGGTGGTTGGCGACCCACGTCAGGGCCGAACCCTCGCCCGACAGCCCGCCCAAGAAAGCGAGCAGCCAGCGGATCGGCTTGTAGGTCTGAAAGCTGCCGTGTGTCAGCAGCCGATGGTAGCCCATGCAGATGCCGAGCGAGCCGGTGAGCACGTACAGCACTAGGAACGCCGTCAGCGCCTGCCAGCTGAAGAAGAACGGCGCCGCTAGGGCCGCCAGGTGCGCCAGGCCGATCCAGACGACCGTTGGCCAGTCGAGGCCGCGGCGCCACAGCGCCCAACTATTGGCCGGCGGATTGATCGCATCCATCGCGTCCTTGTCGCGATCGACAGGGCCGCGATCGACAGGCTGGGCGGGACGGGTCTTGGAGCGGGGGGCGACCGTGGTCGCCGAAGCGCCGGTCGAGGGGAGATCAGAGGACGGTAGCGACATGCGAATAAGCCTTCGCAGGATTTCTTGTAGGGACCACCGCTCGCGTGCGAGACGGTCCGAGGTTAAGCATCTGTTACGCAGTTGGTGTGCCGGATCGCCAACTTTATTCGGAGATCGGCTCCGAAAATTCGGGCAAATCGTCTCAGTAGAAGCTAGGCGTGGCAAGCCCGGCTGCCTACCCCAACAAGGCCAATTGCGGCGATCGGTCGCGGCCTAGCATGAACGTTTCGAACGGTTTGCGAAGCTAGCGGTCATCGCCAGGCAGAAACCCGCACACCACTGCCGCTAACGGCGCCCGAAACGAAGCCCCGTTCATAGGTCTCCCAGACCGAGGCGCCTCTCGCCGTGAACGAGTCCTGGGCCACAGTGCGGGCCTCACCGCTGGAGACGACCACCTGGTCGGGCAAGCACCACGCCGCGAAGCCGGCGGGGTCGCTGCGTGCGCTCCCGTGGTGCGGCGCTAAGAGCAGGTCGCAGTCGTAAGGTTCCTGACGCATCAGCCACTCAGTGCCGGGCGATTCCAGGTCACCGGGCAAGAGTACGCGCCGGCCTGCGTACTCGACGCCCAGCACGAGACTGTTGGCGTTGTCCGACCCCGCGACGCCGATTTCGTCGGGATGGAGCACCAGGAACTCCGCCTCGCCGACCCGCCAGCGGTCGCCCATCTCGACGGTCTGCACGGGCACGCCCGCCGCGTCGAGCATTCGGGCGAGCTCCGTCGGGCCGCTGTGGTCGTCCGGGTCGAGCCACATCGGGAACATCAGCGTCGTCGTCAGCACCTGGCCGATCGCGAACCGCTCCAGCAACCCCGGGACGGCGTTGTAGTGGTCGGTGTCGGGGTGCGTGAGCACAAGCGTGTCGATCCGATGCACGCCGCGGGCCCAGAGGGTCCTCGCAACGACGTCCGCCACGTGGTCTGGCGCCGTCAGCGCCCCGGCGTCAACGAGCACCACACGACCATCGGGCGTTTCGATCAAGGTCGAGGAGCCATGCCCCACCGCGATAAACGAACACCGAAGTTCATCGTTCGCGCTGACGAAGTTCCACAGCGAGGGAACGAACGCCGCCGCTAGAAGGGCTAGGCCTAGTCGTGTCGTCACCCAGCCATGGGTGGGCCAGAACACCGCAATCGCAGACGCCACAGCGAGCCACACAGTCCACGCCAACACCCACCACGGCGCCGGCCCCGCGGTCCAGATGCTCGACCCGTCGAAGGTCGCCGTCGCCTTGACCGCGCTGTCGAGCCCTTCCGAAGAGACCGACGCCAACCATGCCGGCAACGCGACCAGCCAGTTCAAGCCGAATATTTCGCAGAACAGCGTGCCAACGCCGCCAATCATTTGAAGGTAAACGAAGGGCGTCAGCACTAACGATAACGGCGCCGCAGCGAACGAAACGAGGTGGTACTCGCTCGCCACCAATGGACCCGTGGTGATTTGAACAAGAACGGATGCAGCGAGCGCCCAAACAATCCAACGACAGGCGCCGCGTGTCAGTCGGTCCAATGGTGACCGTGTCGAGCGAATCAAACGTTCTAACGGCGGCGTCACCGCGGCTTCCCGCTTAGCGGCGTACCCCGCGACCTCCAACAGGGTCGCCGTCGCCAAGAAACTCAATCGCGTCCCCGGCGCGACCCACGCCCCCGGCGATAACGCGAACACAACGACCGCCGCGCCGGCAAGCGTGTTCACACTAATCGGCCGCCGCCCCGCGAGCGCCGCGACGCACGCCGCGATCGCGACAATGCCCGCCCGCAACGCCGACGACTGACCACCGACGATCGCGACGTAGACCACCACGAGTGCGATGCCCAACAAGCTCGCGGTTCGCTTCGATACTAAGCCGCATATCAAGAATAAGAACGGCGTAAACGCGATCAACCCGACGTGGAAGCCCGACACCACCAAGAGGTGTACGGTTCCCGTGTAGCGATACGCGTCGAAGTCCTCGGCGCTCAGCCCCGACGGGTCGCCGAGCAACATCGCGCGCGCCAGGGGCGCCGCCCTTGGCGTCAGTCGTTTGTCGAACGCGTCGATCGCACCTTGCCGCAGCGAAGCGATCGATCGAGCGAACGCCGACGCCTCGCCGCTGTCGATCGTTGTCACGCACTCGGGTGATTCGGACCAGACGCGCGCCAGCCGACGCTCGGCGCGATCGGCGGCGGCGCTGTCGCGCTGGCCGGGGTTCATCGCCGGGAGCGGACGACTCAGTTGACCGAACACCCGCAACCGGTCGCCCGGCCGGATGTTCTCCGCGTCTCCAGCGATGGTGACTTCGCACTGGCCGCTCGCCTCGCGCCAGTCGGCGGCGCTACGCAGCTTAACCACGCGCGCCGCGACGACCGTGCGATCGGTTGAGGGGATCGCGCGGAAGGCCGTTGGCGTCTCGGCGGGGTAGTGCGTCGGCGGCGCCGTGGCGACGACCTCAAGGCACACGGGCTCCGCCTCCAAGTGCGCGAAGCGCCCAATGTCGTCTTGAGCAAACAGCCGCCACGACGCGCCCGACCACGCCGCCGCGAGCAGCGCGATGGCTCCCAGCAGCCAGGCGGCGGCCAGCGCTTCGCTCGTGCGGCGACGTAACACGCCCATGTCGCTGCCAAGACGACCGTTAACAACACGAGCCACTCGGGCCGCAGCCACACCGCTGCGGGCGCCAGCAGGCCGCCAACGGCCACGGCGACGCCTACCCAGATCAGCGGCAGGTCGGCGGGGCTGCGTGGCGCAAGGCGACGCTCCGCTAACCGCATCTCAGCGGCGCGGCGGGGCGAGGCGGCGGGCGTGCTAGCAGGCGTCACGACCGGCAGCTTAATCGCCCGATCCCCGCCCGACACGCCGCAGCCGGGCGAACCTCGCCAGATTGCCCCGCGTAGCCAAGCTGTTGCCTGATAGGGCTGCGCTTCTCCCTGGTAGGCAACGGGGCCCGGTTGGCGGTAGGATCGCCAGCTAGGCCCCAATGCGGGGGGCCGAGCCGCCCGCGCAGCTCCAAATCGCGGCGGTCAGGGAAGACCCGCACTCACCATGTCGTCGCCGGCCACGAAGGCCCGGCGAGCGGCCGCCGCTTCAGGGAGGACTTTTCGCCATGTCTCACCGCCGCCCATCCCGCGCACCACGCCGCAAGGCGTCATCTTCGATGCGAACCCTAACCGAGCTCGCCGCTTTCCTCGGACTGCTCGCTCTGTTTGCCAGCGGCTGCGCCGAAGGGCCGATTGAGTCCGTCGCCGCCGCGCAAGATTCTCGCGACAAGACGGCCCCCGCTAAGACGACGAATGTCGCCGCCAAGCCCATGACCAAAAACGCCGGCGCCGCCGCCGAGGGCGTCAACTCCACGCCCCTGATCCCCCGCGACGTGCTGTTCGGCAACCCCGACCGCGCGCAGGCCCGCCTCAGCCCCGACGGCAAGTACCTCAGCTACCTCAAGCCCGTCGATGGCGTGCTCAACGTCTGGGTCGGGCCCGCCGACGACGTGGACGCCGCCAAGCCCGTCACCGACGACAAGCTCCGCGGCATCCGCTCGCACGGCTGGGCCTACAACAGCAAGTACATCCTCTACACGCAGGATAAGGGTGGCGACGAGAACTGGCACGTTTACGCCACCAACGTCGAAACCAAAGAGACCCGCGACCTCACGCCGATCGACGGCGTCCGCGGCGAGCTCTCCGGCTCGAGCGAGCGCTTCCTCGACGAGGTGCTCATCGGCTTCAACGACCGCGACGACCGCTTCCACGACATCTACCGCGTCAACGTCCTGACGGGCGAGAAGTCGCTCGTGCAAGAGAACCCGGGCGTCGCCGGCTTCGTGACCGACGACGACTTCAACGTGCGCCTCGCCGTGACCTTCACCCCCGACGCCGGCCAAGTGTGGCTCAAGCCCAAGAGCGACGAGCCCGGCCTCAAGGGCTACGAAGACTGGGAGCCGATGGAAGAGTTCACCAGCGTTGATGCGATGAATAGCGGACCGGCGGGCTTCGACAAGACTGGCAACGTCCTCTTCTACGAAGACAGCCGCGACCGCAATACGGCCGGCCTCTTCTCGCGCAACCTCGACACGAACGAGACCAAGCTCGTCGCCGAAGACCCCCGCGCCGACGTAGGCGGCGTCATGTCGCACCCGACCGAGAAGACGCTGCAAGCCGTCTCGTTCACGTATAGCAAGACCGAGTGGAAGATCCTCGACGAGGCGATTCGCCCCGACATTGAGTTCCTCCAAGCCTTCGGCAAGCAGGACGGCTCGGACGGCGAGTTCATCGTCAGCGGCCGGACGCTCGACGACTCGAAGTGGACGGTCGCCTACGTGCTCGACGACGGCCCGATGAAGTTCTATGTCTACGACCGTAAGCCCGAAGGGGACGCGAAAATGCGGTTCCTCTTCAACAGCCGCGACGACATCGCCGAGTACCCGCTGGCAAAGATGCACACGCCGGTGATCGAGGCCCGCGACGGGCTCAAGCTCGTCAGCTACCTGACGCTCCCGGTCGGCAGCGACCCCGATGGCGATGGCGTCCCCGCCGAGCCGCTGCCGATGGTGCTCGACGTTCACGGCGGCCCTTGGGCCCGCGACGGTTGGGGCTTCAACTCGACGCATCAATGGCTTGCCAACCGGGGCTACGCCGTGCTCAGCGTCAACTACCGCGGCTCCACGGGCTTCGGCAAAGAGTTCGTCAACGCCGCCGACGGCGAGTGGTCCGGCAAGATGCACGACGACCTCTTGGACGCGGTGAAGTGGGCCGTCGAGGGCGGCGTCGCCAAGCAGGACGAGGTCGGCATCATGGGCGGCTCGTACGGCGGCTACGCGACGCTCGTGGGCCTGACGTTCACGCCCGACGTGTTCGCGTGCGGCGTCGATGTCGTCGGCCCGTCGAGCCTCGTGACGCTATTGAACAACGTCCCGCCGTACTGGTTCCAGTTCATGCCGGTGATGAAGCAACGCGTCGGCGACTGGACCACCGAAGAAGGTATTAAGTCGCTCGAAGCCCGTTCGCCCCTCAACAAGGTCGACGCCATCAAGAAGCCGCTCCTCATCGGACAGGGCGCCAACGACCCGCGCGTCAAGCAGCAAGAGGCCGACCAGATCGTCGAGGCGATGCAGGAGAAGGGCATCCCCGTCACCTACGCCCTCTACCCCGACGAGGGCCACGGCTTCGCCCGCCCCGAGAACTCGACGAGCTTCAACGCCGTCACCGAGATGTTCCTCGCCGAGATCCTCGGCGGCCGCTACGAACCGCTAACGGCCGAAGACCTCGAAGGCTCAAGCCTCCACGTCCCCGCCGGCGCCGACGACGTGCCCGGCCTCGCCGAGGTTCTGCCGGCGGAGCGGAAGCAAACGCCGAAGTCGGAAGAGAAGGAGTCAGACGACGGCGCGTGACGGGTCTGCAGTAGGCCACCCCTTCCGCTACGGGTTCTTCCTAACGGAATGAACCAACGAGTTGATTCCCGGCACGCACACCAGCGTATGCTAGCCCACAGGTCGCCCGCCTTGCAAAGTGAGAATCTGCTAACAGGCATTCTGACCTTGATGGTATGTGTGCTCGCCTTGTTTGGGGGCGCCAGCGGAGCGGCGAGTTGGCTTGAAGCCACCTCATTCGTGACTGGCGCCGCCTGTGTTTGGCTAACGGTGAAGGAGAACGTCTGGAACTTCCCAATCGGCTTAGTGAATGTGACGACTTTCTCTGTCGTCTTTTTTCAAGCAAGGTTGTATGCCGACGCCGGTCTGCAAATCGTGTACTTTGCTCTTGGTGTCGCCGGATGGATGATGTGGCTTCATGGCGGTGCAAACCGGTCGCCCTTAAAGGTGACTCGTGCGCCGCTCGTGGAATGCGTTCTGTCGGCGGTTTTTGTTTCTCTGGGGACGATTGCCCTTTGGAGTTTGCTCACGAACGTCGGCGGCTCAGCTTCTTTCTGGGATGCGTTGACAACCTCGCTTAGTCTCGCGTCGCAGTGGCTGCTCAATCGCAAGCGGGTCGAGAGTTGGCTTGGCTGGATCCTCGTCGATGTCATATACGTGCCGCTCTATCTTTGCAAAGAGCTCTATCTAACGGCTCTTCTCTACGCTGTGTTCTTAGCGATGGCGGTCGTTGGCTTAAAAGCGTGGACGAACAGCTGGCGCCTTCAGGTAAACGCTCAAGAGGATAGTGGCGCATACCAAGCCATTCTAACATGACCCTCGGCTTCATCGTTGGTAAGTTTTACCCACCACATCACGGTCACAAGCATCTCATCAACACAGCGCGTGCGCAGGTTGATCAGTTGATTGTGATGGTGGCGCACCATGCTTCTCAGAAGATTCCTGGCGAGCTCCGCAAGGCGTGGCTCGAGGAAATTCACCCGGACTGCGAGATTCACCTCGTCCCCGACGAATTGGACGACGACAGCCAGCAGTGGGCCGAGTTCACGGTGCGTTATCTAGGCCGTTCGCCTGACGTAGTCTTCACGAGCGAAGACTACGGCCACGAATACGCTAGGCTCATGGGGGCTCAGCATGTCATGGTCGATCGCAACCGTTCCGACGTACCTATTTCAGGAACTGCCGTTCGTTCAGCGCCGCTAGATAACTTAGACTTCCTTGAGCCGTGCGTGCGTGCGTTCTTTGTCCGCAGAGTCGTACTAATCGGCGCCGAATCAACAGGCAAAACGACGCTCGCTAATATGCTGGCGGATCGATGGCAAACAACCTGGGTGCCAGAGTACGGACGAGAGCATTGGGAGAGGAAGGTTGCGGGGCTGCCAATGAGTGGGCCGTTGCCGGTCTGGACTGATGAGGAGTTTGTCCACATCGCGAACGAGCAGCAGGCCCGAGAAAACCTAGCGGCGAGGTCGGCAAACCGCGTCCTGGTCTGCGACACCAACGCGTTTGCAACAGGCACTTGGTTCGAGCGCTATCGAAACCACAGAAGCCTAGCCGTCGATGCGATCGGCGCTGCCGACAAAGCCGATCTCTACCTAATTCCAACACCCGATGTGCCGTTTGTCCAAGACGGGTTTCGCGACGGAGAGTCGGTCCGGAGCTGGATGCACGCTCGGTTTGTCGAGCAACTGTCGGAGGGGAGAGTTAATTGGCGGCAACTGAATGGAACCTATGCCGAGCGTTTACAACAGGCCGAGAACGCCGTTACCGAACTGATGTCAAAAAGCTGGGAGAGTGAATGACTCCGTCACGACCCGTCTCAAGTTGCGAGCGTCGCATTCCGCCGCCACGTCTGCCTCAGCAACCGCGTCGGTGGCGTCTCGCCGCGGAATTGCCAGTCCCACGCTTCGGCGATGAAGTAGGCGTACAGCAACTCGGACGTCCGGCGGGGACGGCGCAGTAGCGACTGTGCGATCTTCCACAGCACCTTGGGCTTCGTCGCTAGCGCCCGCCGCATGCGGCTCATCCGGTACTGGCTGGCGGCGCCGTAGCCCGTGGTGCCGTCGGTTTGCTTCTCGAGCGCGAAGTACGGCTGCGCGCATTCGGCGAGTTGCGTGTAGGTCGGGTAGTAACCGCCGAACCAGTGGTGCAGAAGGCTGAACATCCGTTCGGACGAACCCTTCGGCAGGCGGCGCCAGTCGGTCAGCAGCGCGTCGGGGTCGAGCGACTCGGGGACGTGGATCGCCGTCGTCACGAAGCGTGCGTCGGCGTCTTGTGGATCGAGCATCCGTTGAGCGATCTCGAACGCCTCGTTGTAGATCGCGTTCGCTTGCCCTGCCTTCACGTCCTCGGGCTGCACCCAGTGTTCGAGGGATCCATTGGCGACAACGCCATCGAACCGCCCCTGCCACTCCGGCGCCTCCATCAGGTCGCGGTAGTTGCAACAGTGGACCTCAAGGCCCTGCTCTTGGCAGTCGCGGACTTGCTCCGGCGAGATGTTGACGCCAACGCCAACGGCGCCGCGCTGGCGCGCCTGCCTCAGCAGCCGGCCGTAACCGCTGCCGATCTCCAGCAACCGAAAGCCCGGCCGCGTGCAGCCGACTTCGTCGAGCAGGTAGTCGTTCTGGCGAATGATCCCCTCTTCCAGCGTCGTGTCGCTCTCGGTGTACTCCCCGTCGGCAAAGTCACGGACGCCGGCGCCCGCGGCGATGTGCATCAGCGCGTAGCACGTCTGCACCCGCCTCACCGGCGGGACCCGTCGCGGGGGCTCGGGCAAGTCGAGGCGGTCGGCAACGCCGGGCCGTTCAGCGGAGGGAACCGGCGTCAATGGTTCAGAAAGGAGAGTCATGGCGTCGCTCCTCGGTGAGAGGGCAGCTATGGGAATCGTAGCGCTCGACGGCGCCCGCTGTCAAAACGTTTGTCTGGCGAGTCGCTAGCGGCGTTACGGCTGCCTTCCATCACGGGCGATCCACGCCCGCTCAGGCTGGCCGCTTTGCCGCCACGCTACGCCGCGACATCGAAGGCTCTTCGTTGTCGCAAGCGACGAAAGCCCGCTGACAGGTAACGAGTGCGCGTTGCGCGCCAAAGTCAGGGCGTTCGGTACAGGCTTTGCTTCCATGTCGGCGACTGAGAGCCGGCCAACGTCACGCCGCGCTCCTCACCGCACACTCCCAAACGATCAGGACAACACCATGTCGATGGAAACCCTAGCCGACGCCTTTCATGACGAACTCCGCGACGTGCTCAGCGCCGAACGCCAACTCACCAAGGCGTTGCCGAAGATGGTGAAAAACGCGACCTCGCCGCAGCTCAAGAAGGCTTTCGAGAGCCACCTCGCCGAGACCGAGACTCACGTCGAGCGTGTCGAGCAGGCCTTCGAAGAAACGGGCAAATCGGCCCGCGCCAAAACCTGCGAGGCGATGAAGGGCCTCCTCAAGGAAGGCGAGGAGCTGATGGAAGAGGAGGCCGCGCCCGAGGTGAAGGACGCCCTGCTCATCGCCGCCGCCCAGAAGGTCGAGCACTACGAGATCGCCACCTACGGCACGCTCTGCACCTGGGCGGAGGCGTTGGGCTACAAGAAGGCCCTCAAGCTGCTGAAACAGAACATCGCCCAGGAAGAGGCCGCCGACAAGAAGCTGTCGCAGATCGCCGAGAAGGTGAACGCCGAAGCCGCCCAAGCGGCCGTTGCGTGAGCGCGACTATTCGGTCGGTACTCTTTACCTGACGTGCAGACACGGCGGGCGCATCACTTTTCGGGGGCGCCCGCCGTGTCGCTGCGCGTCGGGGCCGACAATCTTTTACCAAAGTTGGTTGCAGGCGGCGTGATCGGTCGGCGAATATGGGGCGATGAAGAAGCCTCTCCTCACGCCGCGCGACCTTCCGCGACTTTTGCTGGGCGTTACCTTAGGGGTCGTGGGGGCAGTGGCGGTGGTGTCACCGTTCTCGCTGATCCCGCGGGCGTGGGTCGAAGCCCCGACCAGCCTGCCGGCGCCCGAGCATCTGCCCTCGACCGGGCCGTCGCACGCCACTTGGCCGCCGCACGAGTGGACCGACGATCCCAAGTGGCACTGGGTCCGCTACGACGACGAGGGTTGGAGCACCGGCTACGTCGGCACCTATCGCAGCCTGGAAGACTTGCTCGGCCCCGCCCCTGCGAGCGATCGGCAACTCTCTGTCCCGCTGTTCCCTACCGTCTATCAGCCCGACAACCTCGACAAGCTGTACTACGACTGGATCGCCGAGGGCCCCATCGAGCGCGGCGACAAGGTGCTGGTGATCGGCACAGGGTCGGGCGCCGATTCGTGGGCCGTAGCGCTGAAGACTCAGAGCAAGGTCTACGCCGTCGATATCAACCCGCTGGCGGTGCTCAACGCCCGCGTCACGGCGCGGCTGGGCGGCTTCGAGCTCGAAGCGGTGGCGGGCGACTTCCAAGCGATCGAACTCCCCAAGTCGTTCCGAGACTTCGACTACGTCCTCTGGAACATGCCCTTCGTCGAAGCCGGCGCGAGCGACGAGAACTTCCTCAGCCGCAACTTCCACGACGGCGACGACGGCACGATCGCGACACGCTTCTTGGAACGGCTGCCCTCGCTCCTCAAGCCCGAAGGCGTCGCCGTGGCGCTCAACTACGCCCTCGCCCGCAACTACCTCAACACGCCCGGGACGACGACCCATGTCGCTCCCGACGACGAAGCAGCGATCACCGACACGACCTACATGCTGTTCGTGGTCCCCAACCCGGGGACGGCGCAGTAAGACTACGGATTTGTGATGTGGGTTCCGTTTCGTGCGTTCTAAGGCCCCGCGGCTGATAGGGATGAACCTTTACGCAAGAGATCAGCCGGCACGCCTTAGCGTCCGGTTCTTCTGCTGTGCGTGAGACTTCCCAGAGCAGGTTGCAACGAACTGAGCGCTATTCCGCGACCCGCGCGCCGAGCATCGCTACTTCGTTGAACCGATCGACGTTGCGATGCCCCGCCCAGGCGACGCCGCGTAGCAGCAGCGTGCGGTAGACCGGGTCGTCGAATGTCCACATGTAGTGGCCCGGGATCGAGACGAACACGCGGCCGCCGCTGGCGTGCTCCATCGTCCAGAAGAGCGGCTGCGGAGCGCCGTCCTCGACGCCGGCGCCGAGCAACGTCAGCCGCGAGGGGTCGCCCGTTAGCGCCCAGTACGACTCGTCGGTCCACCGCGCGCGGTGCAGGTTGCGGGCGACCGGGTGGCCGGCGCCGGGCGTGAAGTCGAGGTCGAGCTCGCCGTGGCGGTACTTGATGCCGCCGCCCCCCTTGGCGGAGAGGCCGATCCGCTCGGCCATCGCCTGCTCGCCGCCGCGGCCATCGACGGCCCAATGGATGTAAACCAAGCCGCCGCCCCGATCTAGGAAGGGGTCGATCACCGCCGCCCGCTCGTCGTCCCAACGACCCCGCTGGTAGAACACCATCACATCAGCGCCATCGGCTTGCTCGGCGGTCGGAAACTCCCACGCCGAATCGACCTCAACGCCGGGCGATCGCGGCAGCAACTGCGACCAGACGTCGAGCCAGCTGGGGTAATCGTGCTCGCCGGCGTCGTGGTCCTTTGGGCCCGCCACGAGCAGCACCCGCAGCGGTTTGCCGGCGCGGTCGGCTTCGACCTTGCTTTGGTTGGTCCCCGAGTGCAGCGCTTCCACCGCGTCCTCCGACGCCGGCTCGGGGATTGCGTCTTCATCGCTGTAGACCGGCATCTTTGCCGAGGACTCCTCGCCGAGCACACGGTCGAGCTCCGCCTTGATTTGCGACGACCACAGCTCGTAGCCCGCGTCGTTGAGGTGCAGCCGGTCCGCGCGGTAAACGTCGCTGCGGGCGTCGCCGTTGTCGAGCAGGTACTCGTCGGCCGTGTCGAGGTAGTAAACCCCAGCCCGTTTGTCGCACTCGGCCTTGAGGGCGGCGTTGACCGCCTTGGTCTTGTCCCACACGTGATGGCGCGACGGCGTCGGCCGCACGTCGCAGCAGATGACCGGGGCGTCGGGCTCGTGGCGACGCAGCACGTCGGCGACGTAGCCGAACCACTCCGCCACCTCTTCAGGCGAACGGTCCCCGGCGCCGCCCGTCACGTCGTTCGCACAGAACACCACCGCCGCGCGGTACCGGTGCGGCGAGACGATCCGCTCGGCGTAGTGGGCGAGGTCCGCGAAGCTCGCGCCGCCGTAGCCCCGCTCGATGACGGGGTAGGGCGCCAAGTCCTCGGCCGCGGTTTTCCAGAGCCGGATGCTCGAGCTGCCGATCAGCAGCACCGCGTCCTCGGGGTCGGGGTTCACCGCGTCCTTCGCTTCGAGCCGCGAAACCTCGTCCTCCCAGCCCGCGATCGACTTGGCGTACTTCGACAGATCGGGAAGGCGCGGCGCCTCACCGCAGGCGACCGCGCAGGTGGTGAGGATCGCGAAGCAAATGCCGAACGATGACCGAAACGTCATGACACAACGCAGGCGTTTGAACAGGAAGGATGGCGCTACGACGAACGAAGCCGTAACAGAACCGCCATTTTACCATAACGCCGGTGAGACTCACCTCGTTTTAGCCACTACTTCGCACTTTCTGCGAAGCCCCTTACGCCCCAACAGAAGGCGCCTAACGAATCCGATCTTCGGGCGGCCGGCGGCCGATCGGCACCGTCGCGCGGATACGC